>NZ_JAUNTO010000034.1 GCF_030538655.1 Paracoccus sp. (in: a-proteobacteria) | reverse complement strand
CGACGACATTGGCCCGCGCCCGGCGCAGGGCCAGCGTGCGCATGACCCCGGCGACAACACCCGCGCCGCCCATGTCCATGGTCATCTCCTCCATCCCCGCCGCCGGTTTGATGGAAATGCCGCCGGTGTCGAAGACCACGCCCTTGCCGACCAATGCCAGCGGCGCCTCGTCCCCGCCGCCGTTCCAGCGCATCACCACGACCTTGGACGGGCTTTCCGACCCCTGCCCCACGGCCAACAACGCGCGCATTCCAAGGCGGGCCAGTTCGTCTTCGTCCAGCACCTCGACATCGAGGCCGATTTCCCGCATCGCCAGCAGGCGGTCGGCGAAATCGCTGGTGGTCAGCACGTTGGCGGGTTCATTGACCAGATCGCGGGTAAAGAACACGCCCTCGGCCACGGCTGCGCCGTCTTTGGCGGCTTTCGCCAACGCCTGCGGGTCTTTGGCGGCAAAGGTGACGCGGGCCTTGTCGGGCTGCGGCGGGGTGCCCTTGGCCGGGGTGGCATCCGAGGGCGTGTCGCCGCCTTCGGTCAGACGGGCGTTTTCGCCCGCACCGGGGGTTGTCACCAGCCGCGCCGGACTCACATCACCCGGAGCCCCGTCATCATCGGGTTTTTGCGTCTGGTAAACGGAAAAGTCATAGCCGCGCAGGGCGATGCCAAGCGCGATCTCGGCCCCCTGCGCATGTCCGCCCGCCAGCACCAGCGTATGCCCCTTGCCCAGTTTCGCGCCGATGGCGGCCCCCGCACGACGCGCCTCGGCCACGCTGGATTTGGGCGGCAACGCGATCAGGTGCAGCGCATCGGCGGCCATGCCGGCGGGAAAGGCCAGTTCCAGCGACCCGCCGGGTTTCAGCGCCTGCCCCGCCTTGGAGTTCAGCGCCCGCATCGCCGCATCGCGCGTCCCGCGCGGCAGGCCGGGGGGCAGTTTCCCGCCCGGTGTCACGATCAGCGCCACCCGCCCCTGATGCGCCGCCGGATCAACCGCTGCGGTTTCGACAAAGCTGATTTCGACGGGATGGGTCATGGAACGGGCCTTTCAGATTGTTCGCCGCCGTCAGCCTAGCCCCCATACGGCCCCTTTGCCAGAGCCGCCGCACGGGTTATCAGGGGGACAGGCCAACCAAACCGGACCCAATGCCGCGCATCGACTGTTACCTGCTGACCCGATTTCTGAGCCTGTTCGGCTTTTTTGCGCTGGTGCTGGTCGCGGTGTATTGGATCAACCGTGCCGTGCGTCTGTTCGAGCAATTGTTAAGCGATGGCCAGACCGCGCTGGTGGTGTTGGAGTTCACCGCGCTGACCCTGCCCACCGTGATTGCCACCGTGCTGCCGGTCGCGGCCTTTGCCGCCACCGCCTATGGCACCAACCGTCTGGCCGGAGAATCAGAGCTGGTCGCCATGCGCGCCGCCGGGCTGTCGCCCTGGCGGATGGCGCGTCCGGTGCTGATCTTTGGGCTGGGCGTGGCGCTGATCGTGGCCGTGCTGGTGCATGTGCTGGTGCCGATGGCGCGCGAAAGGCTGGCCGACCGGCAAAGCGAGCTGGCCGAAAACGTGGTCGGGCAATTTCTGCGGGCGGGCGATTTTCAGTATCCGGCGACCGGGCTGACGCTGTTCATCCGCGATATTGCCAGCGATGGCCGTCTGCTGGACCTGTTTCTGGAGGATGCGCGTAACCCCGCCGACCAGTCCACCTATACCGCGCAAGAGGCTTTGGTGGTGCGCGGTGAGCACGGGCCGGTGCTGGTGATGCTGAACGGCATGGTGCAGAACATGCAGGGCACGCAGGACGGGTTGCTGTCGATCACGCGGTTTGACGAACTCAGCTATGATCTGGGGGCGTTGATCGGCGGGCGGGCCGCGCGCGGGCGCGATCTGCGTGATTATGACACCCCAAGCCTGCTGCGCGCCGATCCGCAGGTTCTGGAAAGCACCGGCGCATCCGCCGCTCAGGCCCGGCTTGAGGCGCATGAGCGGATCAGCCAGCCGCTTCAGGCCCCGATTGCGGTGATGATCGGCTTTGCCACGCTGCTGATTGGCGGCTATTCGCGCTTTGGCGTGTGGCGGCAGGTGTTCTGGGCGGTCATCGGGCTGATCTCGGTTCAGTTCATGATTAATGCCGCCGCCAACGCCGCCGGGCGAAACCCGGCACAGTGGTGGCTGCCCTATATGCCGATGGTGGCGGGCGCTGTCATCTGTCTGTTTCTGTTGTGGCTGGCGGCGCGGCCCTTTCCGCCGCCCAGACGGGCCGGAGGGGTGGCATGATTCTGCCTTTTTACATCGCGCGCCGGTTTTTGCGCAGCCTGCTGCTGATCGCGGGGGTGTTCGGGCTGATCCTGTTCCTGATCGAGATGATCGAGACGATCCGCCGCTTTTCCGGCGCGGGGCTGGGGTTGGGCGGTGCGGCGCAACTGTCGCTGTTGTCGATTGCCGGGGCGTTTTACCAGATCCTGCCGCTGATTACGGTGCTGGCGGGGATCGCGCTGTTTCTGGGCCTGGCGAGCACCTCGGAACTGGTGGCGATCCGGGCCGCCGGGCAATCCGCGCTGCGACTGCTGCGCGCCCCGGTGGCGACGGCGATCATCGTGGGCGCATTGGCCGTGGCCGTGCTGAACCCGTTCGTCGCCGCCACCAGCCGCCTGTATGACGCCGCCGCCGCCCAGATCGAGCGCGGCGGCCAGCAGACGGTTTCCGTGGGGGATCGCGCGGTCTGGCTGCGGCAGGGGTTAAGCGACAACGGGCAGGACAGGGGGCAGATCGTGATTCGCGCCGGACGCGCCAGCCCGGATGCGACGACACTGTATGACGCGACCTTTCTGATTTACGGATCGGGCAGCGGTCCCACCCGCCGGATCGAGGCACAGACCGCCGTTCTGGTCCCCGGCGCATGGCAGCTGACCGGCGTGCGCGATTACCGGCTGGGCAATCAGAACCCGCAGGCCGATGTGCAAAGACAGGAAACGCTGTCGCTGCCCTCGGACCTGACGGCGCAGCGCATCCGCGAAGGGTTTGGCCGGCCCGATGCGGTGGGGATCTGGCAACTGCCCGATTTCATCGCCGGGCTGGAGCGTGCGGGCTTTTCCGCGGCGCGCCACCGCGTCTGGTTGCAGATGGAGCTGGCCCGCCCCTTTCTGATGGCCGCGATGGTGGCCATCGCCGCCGCCTTTACCATGCAGCATGTGCGCGGGCGCAATTCCGGCATCGCCGTGCTGATGGCCTTTGGTGCCGGGATCGGGTTGTTCTTTCTGCGCAATCTGGCGCAGGTTCTGGGCGATTCCGGTCAGGTCGCGCCGTGGATCGCCGGCTGGGCACCGCCCGCCGTCGGTGCCGCGCTGGCCCTGGCCGTGATCTTGCAAAGAGAGGATGGCTGATGGCGCCGTGCCTGACAAAACCACGCAACAGACGGGCCGCCGCCATCTTTGCCGTCACAACCCTGATGACCGCCACGGCCACGGCACCACAGCCCGCCATGGCGCAGGTGGTGATCGGCGTGCCCGAAGGGGCCAGCGGCGGACCGGCACTTGCCCCGACCGCGCCCTTGCTGGGGTTCGGCACCATCGCCGACGGCACCCCCACGCCCGAACGGCTGACCACCGCGCGGGGGCGCGATAACGTGACCCTGCCGCGCCCGGTGCCAGATCAGGCCGATGACGACGCCGCCACCGTGCTGGCCGACGCCATCACGCTGGAGGGCGACCGCACGCTGATCGCCTCGGGCGGGGTGGTGATCTGGTATCAGGGCAACCGGCTGGTTGCCTCGCGCCTGCGGGTGGACGGGCCATCGGGCGCGCTGACGATCGAGGGGCCGATCCACCTGTCGCGCCCCGGCCAGCAGGGCAGCACCGATGACATGGTGCTGATCGCTGATGCCGCGCAACTGGACCGCACCTTGCAGGACGGCATCCTGCGCGGTGCCCGGCTGGTCATCGCCCGCGAATTGCAACTGGCCGCAACCGAGGTGCGGCGCAGCGATGGCGGGCGCTATACCACGATGACCAATGTCGTCACCTCGTCCTGCCAGGTCTGCGCCAGCGATCCGACGCCACTGTGGGAAATCCGCGCGCGCAGCATCACCCATGACGCCGACCGGCAGGAACTGATTCTGGAACACCCGCAGTTGCGCGCCTTTGGCGTGCCGGTGGCAGCGGTGCCGTTTACCATTTCCGCCCCTGATCCCACGGTCGAGCGCAAGACCGGGCTGCTGCGCCCCAGTTTGCGCACGACATCCGGGCTGGGCTTTGGGGTCAAGATCCCCTATTTTATCACCCTTGGCCGCAGCGCCGATGTGACGCTGACGCCCTATCTGTCAGCCTCGCGCACGCGGACGCTGGAGGCGCGATACCGCCAGGCCTTCAGCAATGGCGCGCTGCAACTGGACGGGGCGATCAGCCGCGACGATCTGGAACCCGGCACCACCCGCGGCTATCTGTTCGGCGTGGCCGAATTCGACCTGCCGCGCGGCTATCGGCTGGGGCTGCAATTGCAGCATGCATCCGACCGCGCCTATCTGCTGGATTACGACGTCACCGACGCCGACCGGCTGTGGTCGGGCATAACGCTGGACCGGGTGCGCCGCGACAAGTTGTTCGTGGCCCGGATTGGCAGCTATGATTCGCTGCGCGACGACGAAGAGGGTTCCTATTCGCCCGCGCAGGTCGCCGATGTGATCTGGCAGCGGAGGGTGCAACCGCGCTGGCTGGGCGGAGAGGCGCTGCTGGGCTGGTCGGCCCATGCGCACCGCCGCCCCTCGTCCGCCGATGTTCTGGGGCGCGACATGGCCCGCGGATCGCTGTATGCCGACTGGCGCCGCAGCGAGATCGTGGGCAACGGATTCGTGCTGGCGGCGCTGGGGGCGCTGGACGCCGATTTTTATCGCATCGCGCAAGACAGCAATTATGACAGCACCAAGGCACGGGTGACACCGACCGGCGGGGTGGAACTGCGCTGGCCGCTGGTCGGCAGCGGCGCGGGCGTCACCCATATCGTGGAACCCGTGGTGCAACTGCTGTGGTCGCCCCGCCACGACGGCGAGGATGACATCCCGAACGAGGACAGCCGCCTGATCGAATTCGATGAAGGCAACCTGTTTTCGATGAACCGCTTTCCCGGATCCGACGCGCGCGAACAGGGGTTGCGCGCCAATCTGGGCATCACCTGGACCCGCATCGCCCCCGAGGGCTGGTCGCTGGGCGTCACGGCGGGGCGGGTGCTGCGCGACCGGCGCGACGACGAATTCGGCCCGGATTCGCCCTTGTCGGGGCGGCGGTCCGACTGGCTGCTGGCGGCGAATTATGACAGCGGCACCGGCATTGCCGCATCCGCGCGCGGCCTGTTCGATGACAAGGGCCGCTTTTCGCGCAGCGAATTGCGCATGGGCGTGCTGCGCCCCGACATGCAGCTGAGCGCCGGTTATCTGTGGATCAACCGCGACCGGGGCGAAAGCCGCCTGACCGACACGCGAGAGGCGGTGCTGAACACCGGCTGGCAGGTCGCCCCCGGCTGGTGGGGCAGCGCCGAGGCGCGCTATGACTTCACCGAGGACCGGATGCAAAAGGCCTCGCTGGGGATGCAGTATCGCAACGAATGTATCACGCTGGACATGGGCATCGGGCGGCGCTTTACCTCGTCCGATTCGGTGCGGGCGGAAACGGATTTCGACCTGTCCGTCCGTCTGGGCGGGTTCGGGCAACAGGCCGCCGCGCCGGGCACAGTGGCGCGGCGATCCTGTATGCGCTAGGGTCGCGGCAAACAACACTTCGGAGACAGACATCATGCGGCAGTTTCTTTCCGGCATCGCGCTTGCTGCGGCCCTTGGTCTTGGGCCGGTGGCCATGCCGGTCGCGGCGCAGAACGCCTTTTCGCCGCTGGTCTATATCAACGATCAGGCCGTCACCCGATACGAGGTGGATCAGCGCCTGCGCTTTATGCAGCTGCTTCAGGCGCCCAACGCCACCCCGGCGGGGGCCGAGGCGGAACTGGTCAACGACCGGCTCAAGATGTTCGCCGCGCGTCAGATGGGCATCGCCCCGTCGGATGCCGATATTCAGGCCGGGCTGGATGAATTCGCCGGGCGCGCCGGTATGAGCAGCGCCGAATTCATCACCGCCCTTGGCCGCGCCGGGGTGGAACGGCAGGCTTACCGCGATTTCGTCACCGCCGGCGTCGTCTGGCGCGAGGTGATCCGCCGCCGCATCGTGCCGGGTGTCAACATATCGGACGCCGAGGTCGAGCGCGCGCTGACACGGGAAATTGAAACTCCGGTCATCAGCCGGGTGCTGTTGTCGGAAATCGTCATCCCCGCCCCCGACGGACAAGAGGGCGCGGCACAGGCGCGGGCGCAGCAGATTCTGGCCTCGTCATCCAACGAGGCGGGTTTTGCGGCGGCAGCGCGGCAATATTCCGCATCCGGCACCTCCAGCCGGGGCGGGCGGTTGGAGTGGGTCGAACTGGACAACCTGCCCCCGGCGCTGCGCCAGATCGTGTCTGCGCTGCGGCCCGGCCAGATGACCCAGCCGCTGAATGTGCCGGGCGCGGTGGTGCTGCTGATGCTGCGCGATGCGCAGGGGCAGTTGCGGCCGGGCGCGCGCGAACAGGTGCTGGATTACGCCGTTCTGCGCGTCGCCGATGCGGCCACCGCCGCCGACATCACCGCCCGCGTGGATACCTGCAACGATCTTCAGGCGCGCGGGGCCGGGGCGACTCAGCGGCAGACCGCCTCGCAAGGGGCGATTCCGGGGCTGGTCGCGGCGCAGCTGGCCGCGCTTGATCCGGGCGAAACCGCGACGGTGAACACCGGCCTGGGAATCGAAATCATCATGCTGTGTTCGCGTCAGCCCGCGCTGCTGGCGCAGGATCAGGTCGCCACCACCGCCCTGCCCCCCGATGGGGTCGAGGCGGGCGTGGCCGGGGCAAATCCGGCGGCGCTGCCGGATCGCGCGGCGATGCGTGACCAGTTGTTCAACCAAAAGATCAACGTCATGGCCGATGCCTATCTGGCCGAGCTGCGCGCCGATGCCGTCATCCGGCGGCCTTAAGGTGGCAGGCCGCGTTATCCTGACCTGCGGCGAACCAGCCGGCATCGGGCCAGAGATCGCCGCCCGCGTTCTGGGCTGCGGGGTGGATTTCGTCTGGATGGGCGATCCGCGCCACCTGCCGCCGGGCACGCCGATCACGGAAATCACAGCGCCGGACGATCCCGTCCCGCCCGGCCAGTTGCCAGTGCTGCGCCACGATTTCGCCGCCCCCGCCGCGCCGGGCCAGCCCGATCCGGCCAATGCCCAAGGGGTCATCGACGTGATCGCCCGCGCGGTGGACCTGGTGATGACCGGGCAGGCCGCCGCCATCACCACCCTGCCGATCAACAAACAGGCGCTGAAACAGGGCGCGGGCTTTGGCTTTCCCGGCCATACCGAATACCTCGCCCATCTGGCGGGTGGGGCGGATGTGGCGATGATGCTGGCCTCGACCACCGTCACGCCGCCCTGCCGCGTGGTGCCCGCGACGATCCACATCCCGCTGCAAGACGTGCCCGCCGCGCTGACATCCGACCTGCTGGAACGCAGCATCCGCATCACTCATGCGGCCCTGATCCGCGATTTCGGCATCGCCAACCCGCGAATCGCCGTCGCGGGCCTGAACCCCCACGCGGGCGAAGGCGGCACGATGGGCCGTCAGGAACAGGATATGATCGCCCCGCTGATCGCCCGCCTGCATGCCGAGGGTCTGAACCTTGCCGGGCCGCTGCCCGCCGATACCATGTTCCACGCCCCGGCCCGCAGCCGATATGACGCGGCGATCTGCGCCTATCACGACCAAGCCCTGATCCCGATCAAGACGCTGGATTTCGCGGGCGGCGTCAACGTTACGCTGGGGCTGCCGTTCATCCGCACCTCGCCCGACCATGGCACCGCCTTTGACATCGCGGGCCGGGGGCGCGCCGACACCGCCTCGACCATCGCGGCGCTGAAGATGGCGGCGGATATGGCCCGCAACCGCGCATGATGTTTCCTGTTTGCCCAAATACGCATCCTGGGGGGCGACCGTGAGCACGCTGGACAACCTTCCCCCTCTGCGCGAGGTGATCGCCCGGCACGACCTGCGGGCCAAGAAACAGCTGGGCCAGAATTTCCTGCTGGACCTGAACCTGACGGCCAAGATCGCGCGGCAGGCGGGGGATCTGACCGGCTGCGACGTGCTGGAAATCGGCCCCGGCCCCGGCGGGCTGACGCGCGGGCTATTGATGCAGGGGGCGCGGCATGTGCTGGCCATCGAAAAGGACGCCCGCGCCCTGCCCGCGCTGGCGGAAATCGCCGACGCCTATCCGGGCCGACTGACGGTCATCAACGGCGACGCGCTGGAGATCGACCCGGCCAAGCATCTGACCCCGCCGATCCGCATTGCCGCGAACCTGCCCTATAACGTCGGCACCGAACTGTTGATCCGCTGGCTGACCCCGCGCGACTGGCCGCCGTTCTGGGAAAGCCTGACGCTGATGTTCCAGAAAGAGGTCGCCGAACGCATCGTCGCCACGCCGGGCAGCAAGGCCTATGGCCGGCTGGCGCTGCTGGCGCAGTGGCGGGCGGATGCGCGGATCGCCATGACCCTGCCGCCCGAGGCCTTTACCCCCGCGCCCAAGGTGCATTCCGCAGTCGTCCAACTGACCGCCCTGTCCGCGCCGCGATACCCGGCGGATGCCGCCACCCTGTCACGCATCACCGCCGCCGCCTTTGGCCAGCGGCGCAAGATGCTGCGCGCCAGCCTGCGCGGGCTGCACCCCGACATCGAATCACTGCTGGAACAGGCCGCAATCCCGCCCACCGCACGGGCCGAGGAAATCGGGCTGGAGGCGTTCTGCACCCTGGCCCGTCTGTTGAAGGCGGCGGGTTAGGCGTCACCAACCTTGCCGATACATCCTGCCAATGAAAAAGGCCGCCCCACAGGGCGGCCATGTTATTTGCGATGCAACACCGCTCAGGCGGTTTCGCCGCCTTCAGCCGGGGTTTTGCCCCCCTCTGTGGCGCCATCATCGTCACGACGGCGGCGCGGGCGCGGGGTCGTGCTGCGCGGAGCGCGCGGACGGCGGGCGCGTTCCGGCTGTGCGGGTGCCGGGGTCGCCGCCTCGGGTGTTGCCTCGGGCGTGGCGACGGGACCGGCATCATCCACATCACCGGCATCGACGACATCAGGCAGACCAGCGGCTTCGGGCCGGGGCTGAGACTGCGGCGGCACCGGCTGCGCCTCGGTTTGATCGTCGCGCGTCTCATCACGGCGGTCGTCACGTGCCTCATCGCGGCGGTCATCGCGGTGATCGCGGTTCTGGTGCTGCCCCTGATAACCGCTGCCATTGCCATCACGGTCGTCATCACGCCCGTCGCGGCCCTGCTGTTGGTTGTGCTGCTGGCGTTCAGCCATTTCACGCTGCGCCTCGCCCAGCATGCGGGTGTAATGTTCCGCATGTTGCAGAAAGCTTTGTTCGGCCACGCGGTCGTTGGACAATTGCGCATCGCGCGCAAGCGCCAGATATTTGTCAATGATCTGCTGCGGAGTGCCGCGAACCTTGCCTTCGGGGCCGGACGAATCGAACACACGGTTGACGATATTGCCCAGTGAACGCTGACGGTTCGACTTGTTACGCGAACGGGATTTCGATGATCTCATCAGTCTGTCTGTCGATGGTTCCAGATCATGGCTGGATGGTGGGGATCATCGCGCCAAGCAACGTTGCAACCTGCCTTAACCCTTGGGCGGGGCGTGAACCCCCGGCTGATCTGCGGCTTGTGCGGCTGACCCGTGCGGGCACCCTGCGGTCCCCGTCACAAGGGCGAATAAACACGCATCCGCGCCCCTGACAAGCACAAAAGTGATAAAATGCCGTCAAATGGCGCGATTTTGCCGCAGCTACGCCGGGAATTGGGCCAAAACAACACGGTCACGGCCATCCAGATCGGCCAGCACGCGCGCCCCGGCCCCGGCATCGGCAAACAGCGCCGACACAGCCGCCCCCTGCGTCGGGCCGATTTCCACCAGCACCGCGCCGCCGGGCGTCAGATGCGCCGCCGCCCCCGCCGCAATGGCGCGATAGGCACCCAGCCCGTCGGCCCCGTCGGTCAGCGCCAGATGCGGTTCCCAGTCGCGCACCTCGGGCGACAGGCCGGGCATTTCAGCGGCGGCGATATAGGGCGGGTTGGACACGATCAGGTCAAAGCACCCGGTCACGGCACTGAACCAGTCGGATGGCGCGAAATCCGCCGTCACCCCGATACGGGCGGCGTTGCCGCGCGCCACCTCCAGCGCCGCGGTGGACAGATCCACCCCCAGCCCGGTCGTGCCGGGCCGTTCCGCCAGCAAGGAAATCAGGATCGCGCCGGTGCCGGTGCCAAGGTCCAGCAGGCTGCGCCAGGGCAAGTCCAGCGCCGCCGTCACCAGCGTTTCGGTTTCGGGGCGCGGGTCCAGCGTGGCGGGGGTGACGCGGAAATCATGTTTCCAAAAGGCGCGGGTGCCGGTGATCTGCGCCACCGGCTGATGACGGCTGCGCCGGGTAACACAGGCGTCGAAATCAGCCCATTGCTGCGCTGTCATCCGGTCGCCCGCCATCAGCGTCAGCCGCCCGGCGTCCACACCCAGAACATATGCCATCAGCCGCCGCACATCGGCCTGCGGATCGGGCAGACCCGTCGCGCGCAGGGCCTGAACGGCCCCGATCATCGCATGGCGGAGGGTTGGCCCGCTCATTCCTGCGCGGCCAGACGGGCGGCCTGATCGTGGGCGGTCAGGGCGTCGATGATCTCGGCCAGGTCGCCCGCCATCACCCGGTCCAGCGCATACAGTGTCAGGTTGATGCGGTGATCGGTCATCCGCCCCTGGGGAAAGTTATAGGTGCGGATGCGTTCACTGCGGTCGCCGCTGCCGACCTGAGAACGGCGATCCGCGGCACGCTCGGCATCGGCGCGTTGACGTTCGGCGTCATACAGCCGCGCCCGCAGCACCGCCATGGCATTGGCGCGGTTCTGGTGCTGCGATTTCTCGCTGCTGGTAACGACGATGCCGGTGGGAAGGTGGGTGATCCGCACCGCCGAATCGGTGGTGTTCACATGCTGCCCGCCCGCCCCCGATGAACGCATGGTGTCGATGCGGATGTCGCTGGCAGGAATGTCGATGTCCACCTCGGCCGCCTCGGGCAGAACAGCCACCGTCGCCGCGCTGGTGTGGATGCGCCCGCCCGATTCGGTTTCGGGCACCCGCTGCACCCGGTGAACGCCCGATTCGTATTTCAGCCGTGCAAAAACGCCCTCGCCCTCGATCCGGGCCACGGCCTCGCGCACGCCGCCCAGTTCGGTTTCGGTCAGATCCAGCATCTGAAACGTCCAGCCCTGCGATTCCGCGTGGCGGCGATACATGGCCAGCAGATCGCCCGCGAACAGCGCCGCCTCTTCGCCGCCGGTGCCGGGGCGGATTTCCAGAATGGCCGGGCGCGCGTCGGCGGCATCGCGCGGCAAAAGCGCGATTCGCAGCGCCTGTTCCAGCGCGGGCAGTTCGACATGCAGCCGCGCCAGTTCATCCTGCGCCAGTTCGCGCATTTCCGGGTCGGCCAGCATCTGCTGTGCCTGCGTCAAATCGTCCTGCGCGGCGCGAAAGGCGGCGATCTGTGTGACCACGGGTTTCAGTTCCGCATATTCGCGGCTGATCGCGGCGATCTGATCGGGCGGTGGGCCATCGTTCAGCCGCGCTTCGAGATATTCGAAACGGGCGGCGATCTGGTCAAGGCGGTCCTGCGGCAACATGGCGCGGGTTTGCCCCGCCCCGCCCTGCCGGTCAATAGCCGAGCACAGCCAGACAAGTTATGCCCGGTCGCTATACAAGGCTGCACAATCGCCGTAAGGAATGCCCAAATAATATTCAGATGAGGGATGTCATGCCACAGCTTACCGAACGTCTCGCCGCCATTCAGGCCGAGGTTCATCGCCGCAACGCCGGCGAGCCGGAATTTCATCAGGCCGTGGACGAGGTGCTGCACAGCCTGAACCGCGTGGTCGCCAAGCATCCCGAATACGCCGACATGGCCCTGATTGAACGGATCTGCGAACCGGAACGGCAGATCATCTTTCGCGTGCCGTGGCTCGACGACAAGGGCAATGTCCACATCAACCGCGGCTTTCGCGTGCAGTTCAACAGCGCGCTTGGCCCCTATAAGGGCGGCATCCGGTTCCACCCTTCGGTGAACGTCGGGATCATCAAGTTTCTGGGGTTCGAACAGACCTTCAAGAACGCCCTGACCGGGATGCCCATTGGCGGCGGCAAGGGCGGTTCCGACTTTGACCCCAAGGGCAAGTCGGATCTGGAAATCATGCGGTTCTGCCAAAGCTTCATGACCGAACTGCACCGCCATATCGGCGAATATACCGACGTTCCGGCGGGTGACATCGGTGTGGGCGGGCGTGAAATCGGCTATATGTTCGGGGCCTACAAGCGGCTGACCAACAAATACGAGGCTGGCGTGCTGACCGGCAAGGGCCTGTCCTATGGCGGATCGCGCGCCCGGACCGAGGCCACCGGCTATGGCACCGCCGCCTTTGCCCGGCACATGATGGAAACCCGCAAGGACGGGCTGGAGGGGCGCAAATGCATCGTGTCCGGTTCCGGCAACGTCGCCATCTATGCGATCGAGAAATTGCAGGAATACGGCGCCAAGGTCATCGCCTGTTCCGACAGCAGCGGCTATGTCGTGGACAAGGACGGCATCGATCTGGACCTGCTGAAAGAAATCAAGGAGGTGCGCCGCGAACGCCTGTCCGCCTATCAGGAAGAACGCGGCAAGGGGGTGCAATACATCAAGGACGGTTCTGTCTGGGATGTCGAATGCGAGGTCGCCCTGCCCTGCGCCACGCAGAACGAGCTGCACGGCAAGGACGCGAAAAAGCTGGTCAAAAACGGCGTCAAGGTCGTGGCCGAGGGGGCCAACATGCCCTGCACCCCCGAGGCGATCGAGGTGTTTCAGGAATCCAAGGTGCTGTTCGCGCCCGGCAAGGCCGCCAATGCAGGCGGCGTGGCAACCTCGGCACTGGAAATGCAGCAGAACGCCAGCCGCGACAGCTGGACCTTTGAAAAGACCGCCGGTCGTCTGGACGAGATCATGAAGACCATCCACGACGACTGCGCCGCCACCGCCGAAGATTACGGCGCACCGGGCGATTACGTTCTGGGTGCCAACATCGCGGGCTTTGTCCGCGTCGCCGACGCGATGCGCGCCTTGGGCGTGGTCTGACGCCTGCCCGGCCAGCGTGAACGAAAAACCCGGCGATTGCCGGGTTTTTTGTTGGGTGATGGTGTTCAGGGTTCAGCGACCATCCCTGTTACCGCCGGGGCGCCCCAAGATGCGGATTTGGGCAAACGGGGAACGGGGCGTGGTGCAAGACAGGCGGGCAGCAAAGGGCCGCGTCCCTATCCCCGCCGTCCCCAGCCGGCCAGCGCGATCAGCTCCATCGCCACATGCGCCCCTGCAATCGCGGTTGCGCCAGTGGTGTCATAGGGGGGCGAGACCTCGACCACATCGCCGCCCAGCAGGGTGATACCCGCCAGCCCGCGCAGGATCGCCGCGGCCTGCCACGACGCCAGCCCGCCCCAGACCGGGGTGCCGGTGCCGGGGGCAAAGGCGGGGTCCAGTGCGTCGATGTCGAAGGTGATATAGGCCGGGCGGCTGCCGATGACGGCACGGATGGCATCCAGCGTGGCGGGGATGCCGTGTTCGTGGACGAAGGGCGCATCCAGAATCGTCACCCCCATCGTGTCGGGGTTATCGGTGCGGATACCGATGCTGACCGATGCCGCCGGGTCCACGATGCCCTGACGGATCGCCTTATACAGAAATGTGCCGTGGTCGATGCGGTCGGGGTCATCGTCGGGCCATGAATCGGAATGGGCATCGAACTGGATCAGCGCCACCGGGCCGTGTTGTGCCGCCACCGCACGCAGGATCGGCAGCGTGATCGAGTGATCGCCGCCCAAGGTGATCGGCACCACGCCTGCCGCCAGAATACCGGCGATATGATCGGTGATCCGCCCCGGCACCCCGCGCGTGTCGGCATAGTCAAAGGCCATATCGCCATAATCCACCACCGTTTGCACCGACAGCGGATCAAAGCCCCAGCCATAGGGCGGGTCATAGGGTTGCAGCGTCGATGCCTCGCGGATCGCGCGGGGGCCGAACCTTGTGCCGGGCCGGTTTGTCACCGCCTGATCGAAGGGAATGCCGGTCACGGCGACATCAACTTCGTTCAAATCCTTGCTATATCGCCTGCGCAAAAAGCTGGTCGCCCCGGCGAAGGCGTTCTCAAAGCTTGGGCCGCGCAGGTTATTTCTTGTAAAGGCGTGATCGGTCTGCGTTTTGGCGTCGTTCAGTGCCATTGAGTTTGATCCAGCTTAAGGTTCATCGGGGAAACGCGCGCTAAGCTTGCACCATTGGAATGTCTGGCGGCAAGAGTCGCCGGGCCGTCCGCCTTACAGGAGACAGCCATGACAACCTTCAAAGCCATGCTTCTGGCCAGCGTTGCCGCCGTCGCTGCAATCCCCGCCTTTGCGCAGGATGCTGCGATGGATGATGCCGCATTGCGCGATCTGGCCATCGCGAATTTCGACCCGATCCCGCAGGAACCGCAGCCGCTGCGCGTGTCCGAGGAAACGCCCGAAGGCCGGCCCCTTACCCCGGAAAAGGTGGAGCTGGGTAAAATGCTGTATTTCGATCCGCGCATGTCCTCGTCGCAACTGATTTCATGCCAGACCTGCCACCAGCTTGGCCTGGGCGGCACCGACGATCAGGAAGTGTCGATCGGCCATGGCTGGCAGAAAGGCCCGCGCAACGCGCCAACCGTCTTCAACGCCGTGTTCAACATCGCACAATTCTGGGATGGCCGTGCGCCCGACCTGGCCGAACAGGCCAAGGGGCCGGTTCAGGCCAGCGTGGAAATGCACAACACCCCCGATATCGTCATCGCCACGCTGAAATCCATGCCCGGCTATGTCGAGGCGTTCGCGCTGGCCTATCCCGATCAGGACGACCCGATCACCTTCGACAACTTTGCCGATGCAATCGAGCAGTTCGAAGCCACGATGATTACGCCCAATTCGGCGCTGGACCGTTTCATGACCGGCGATGACAGCGCCATGGACGAACAGCAAAAACGGGGGCTGCAAGCGTTTGTCGAAACCGGCTGCGTCACCTGCCACAGCGGCATCAACGTGGGCGGTCAGGATTATTTCCCGTTTGGCGTGATGGAAAATCCGGGGGCCGAGATTTTGCCGGAAAACGATCCGGGCCGCTTTAACGTGACCAACACCGCCAGCGACGAATATGTGTTCCGCGCCGCACCCTTGCGCAACATCGCGCTGACCGCGCCCTATTTCCATTCGGGCAAGGTCTGGGATCTGCAACAGGCGGTCAAGATCATGTCCACCTCGCAGCTTGGCACGGAAATGACGCCGGAACAGGCCGAAGACATCGTGGCCTTTCTGCACACACTGACCGGCGAGCGGCCAGAGGTCACGCTGCCGATCCTGCCCGAACGGACGGCGGAAACCCCCAACCCGCAGCCGATGCTGCCGCAACAGTAAACCGTATGGCAGAGGGGGGATGACCAAGGGCGCGGGATAACCCGCGCCCTTTTCACGTGATCCGGCGCGGTTCCCAAACCGGCAGCCCTTTGCTACCCTTGGTTGAGAACCACGGGAGAGTAAGGGATGATGGACAAGCAACTGGCCGCGCGGCTTGGCGCTGTGGGCCTGGCGGTGACGCTGGCAAGCGCACCGACCTTCGCGCAAGAGGCGGCGATCTATTCCGGCATGGATCGCATTCATCCGGTCTGGGCGGAAAACGGTATGGTTTCGGCTCAGGAACGGGTTGCGGCCGAGATCGGGCGCGAGATTCTGGCCAAAGGCGGGAATGCCGCAGACGCCGGTGTGGCGGTTGCCTTTGCGCTGGCCGTGACGCTGCCGCGCGCCGGCAATATCGGCGGCGGCGGCTTTATGCTGATCCATGATGCCGAAAGCGGCCAGACCCATGCCATCGACTATCGCGAAATGGCACCTGCGGGGGCGACACGCGATATGTTTCTGGATGCCGAGGGCAATGCCGACGCGGACCTGTCACGTTATAGCGGGGCGGCGGCTGGCGTGCCGGGCACGGTTGCAGGGATGAAAATGGTGCTGGATGAATTCGGCACCATGCCCTGGGCCGAGGTCATCGCCCCCGCGATCCGGCTGGCCGAAGAGGGGATCACCGTCACCCCCGACCTTGCCGACAGCCTTGAGGCGATGCAGCAGCGGCTGACGCGATACCCGTCGGCGGCGGCGATTTTCTATAAGGAAGACGGCAGCTTTTACCGCCCTGGCGACATTCTGGTGCAGGCCGATCTGGCGCGCACGCTGCGGATCATCGCCGATGAAGGCGCCGACGGGTTCTATCGCGGCGAGGTGGCGCAGCGCATCGCGGATGCGGTGCAAGCGGCGGGCGGGCAAATCACCACAGAGGACATGGCGAATTACCGCGCCATCAAGCGCGAGCCGGTGACCGGCGAATATCGTGGTTATGAGATCGTCTCGATGCCGCCGCCATCATCGGGCGGGGTGCATCTGATCCAGATTTTGAACGCGCTCGAAGGCTATCCCATCGGCGCATTGGGGGCGGGTTCCGCCGAGACGCTGCACCTGATGGCCGAAGCGATGAAGCTGGCCTATGCGGACCGATCAGAATATCTTGGCGATCCTGATTTCATCGACGTGCCGGTGGCGGAACTGATCTCCAAGGATTATGCCGCCGATATGCGCGGCAAGATCCGGCAAGCCTTTGCCACGCCATCCGAACAGATCGCCCCAGCCGATCTTGCCCCCTATGAATCGGATCAGACCACGCATTATTCGATCATCGACCGGCACGGAAATGCGGTGTCCAACACCTATACGATCAACTTTTCCTATGGCTCGGGTCTGGTGGCGGATGGCACCGGCATTCTGATGAACAACGAAATGGACGATTTCTCGGCCAAGCCGGGGGTGCCGAATGCCTATGGTCTGATCGGCGGCGATGCCAATGCGGTCGAACCGGGCAAGCGGCCGCTGTCCTCGATGACACCGACTCTGGTCAAAAAGGATGGTGAGATCTGGCTGGCGACCGGCTCGCCCGGCGGGGCGCGGATCATCACCACGGTCTTGCAGGTGGTGATGAACATGATCGACCACGATATGAACGTGGCCGAGGCCAGCACCGCCCCACGCATCCATCACCAATGGCTGCCTGATGAGCTGCGTATCGAGGAAGGCATCAGCATCGACACCATTCGCCTGCTGCAAGGCAAAGGTCATAACGTATCGCTGCAAGAGGTCATGGGCTCGACGCAATCGGTGATGCGCGATCCCGAAAGCGGCTATCTGCTGGGCGCATCCGATCCGCGCCGGGCCGGTGCCGCAACGGTCGGGTATTGAGGCGATCACATGGGCCGGGCATCTGCCCGGCCAATTGACTTGGCCCCCGCCCCACGCCAAAACAGTTCCCGAAGGGAATAAGGGGAGCCAGATGAAAAAGGTTTATGCGAATGCCGATGAGGCATTGGCCGGTATCCTGAAAGACGGGATGAGCATCGCGGCGGGGGGATTTGGCCTGTGTGGCATCCCTGAACTGCTGATCGCGGCGATTCACAAGGCAGGCACGAAAAACCTGACCATCGCCAGTAACAACTGCGGCGTGGACGGGTTCGGTCTGGGCATCCTGCTGGACAGCAAGCAAATCAGCAAGATGCAGTCGTCCTATGTCGGCGAGAACGCGGAATTCATGCGCCAGTATCTGTCCGGCGAGCTGGAGCTGGAGTTCAACCCGCAGGGCACGCTGGCCGAACGGATGCGCGCGGGCGGGGCGGGCATCCCCGGTTTCTATACGAAAACCGGCGTCGGCACCGTCATCGCCGAGGGCAAGGATCACAAGGATTTCGACGGCGAAACCTATATCCTTGAACGCGGCATCGTCACCGACCTGGCCATCGTCAAGGCGTGGAAGGCCGATGAAACCGGCAACCTGATCTTCCGCAAGACGGCGCGCAACTTTAACGTGCCCGCCGCCACCTGTGGTCGCATCTGCGTGGCCGAGGTCGAGGAAATCGTCCCGACCGGCAGTCTGGACCCCGATCACATTCACCTGCCCGGCATCTATGTCCACCGCCTGATTCAAGGCGAGCATGAAAAGCGCATCGAACAGCGCACCGTTCGGAAGGGATAAGCGAATGGCTTGGGATCGTGACCAGATGGCCGCGCGGGCGGCGCAGGAACTGCAAGACGGGATGTATGTGAACCTTGGCATCGGGATTCCGACGCTGGTCGCCAACTTCATCCCCGAGGGCGTGCATGTCACGCTGCAATCAGAAAACGGGATGCTGGGCATCGGCCCCTTCCCGACCGAAGACAAGGTGGACCCCGACCTGATTAACGCGGGCAAGCAGACCATCACCGAACTGCCGCATTCGGCCTATTTCGACAGCGCGCAGTCCTTTGCGATGATCCGCGGCGGCAAGATCGCCATGGCCATCCTGGGCGCGATGGAGGTCAGCGAAAACGGCGATCTGGCGAACTGGATGATCCCCGGCAAGCTGGTCAAGGGCATGGGCGGCGCCATGGATCTGGTCGCCGGGGTCAAGCGCGTGGTGGTGGTCATGGACCACACCAACAAGGCAGGCGAATCCAAGGTGCTGAAGGAATGCACCCTGCCGCTGACCGGCAAGGCGGTGGTGGATCGCATCATCACCAACCTTGGCGTTCTGGATGTCGGGCACAAGGGCCTGCACATCGTCGAACTCGCCCCCGGCGTCACCGAGGAAGAACTGCGCGCCTCGACCGAGGCGACCATCGTCTGATTCCGTATCAGCGGACAACAAACAGGAACCGCCGCAGGGTTGCGGCGGTTCTTTGCGTTTTGGGGCGGGGCAAGACTATCGAGATTGAACCACACCCCGGAACGCCGGACCATCTGCCATATTGCCGCAATGCCCCCGCCGTGCCGGACGCAAATGCAGGGTGAACGATCTCCCCGGAAGCCCGACCCGCGCAAAGACGCACGACTGAAAGGCTGATAACCATCCGGGCGACTGGATTGCGCCGCGTTTTATGCTGCGAGGATGGGTTGCAGGGGGCAGTTGGCAAAGCCGATTATTCATCGCCACAACGGCTGGCACCCACACGCCACGATAACGATGTGCAGACAGACTTTATACCCGCCTGGAATACCATCCCTGAAAGAAATCTGGTGGACCTAACCACAGAAGAGTCGAACCGACTTTTCGAGGTTTTCGCCGATTGGGAAGACCAGCTTTCGCACTTTGATCTAACCGATCTGAGGTGCGACGATGACCAGCCCGCACCATGATTTCAACGATGCCGCCAAGGTCAAAGCGCCGAAATATCCCCCGCCGTTCTCGCTGCGGCTGACCTTCGAGGAACGGGCGCGGCTGGAACGGGATGCGGCGGGGATGTCGCTTGGGGCTTATATCCGCTCAAAGTTGTTCGGGGCTGATGTGCCGCCTCGCAGGACGCGGGGCAAGTTTCCGGTGAAGGATCAGGCTGCGCTGGCGAAGGTGCTGGCATTGCTGGGCGCGTCTCGCCTGTCGCAGAACCTCAATCAGCTTGCCCGCGCAGTGAATATCGGCGCGCTGCCCGTCACGCCGGAAACCGACGCGGAACTGCGCGATGCGTGCCGCGCGGTGGCGGAATTGCGCGATGAGCTCCTGCGGGCGCTTGGCAAGATGCCGGGGGGTGAGCCATGATCCTCAAGGCTTCGGAACGCAAGAATGCCGCCAAACTGGCTCGGCATTTGATGAACGCCCACGACAACGACCATGTGGAGTTGCACGAGATTCGCGGCTTCCTCTCGGATGATCTG
>NZ_JAUNTO010000045.1 GCF_030538655.1 Paracoccus sp. (in: a-proteobacteria) | reverse complement strand
CGCAAAATCATCAGCCCGAGATGATCCCCGACCCCTGCGCCGCAAGACAGGGGGATCAGGTTCAGCCAGTCTTGAAAAAGGCGGGCTTTCTCATGGAACCGCCGCACGGGCGGCGCGCACTATGCCTCCGGCGGGGATATTTGAAGACAGAAGATGGCATCTCTTGTCAGCAAATATCCCGGGGGTGAGGTGCGATAGCACCGAGGGGGCAGCGCCCCCTTGCCGCGCATCTCAGCGCAGCAAGGGATCGCCTTTGGATGGGATGCGGTCGATGTCATCCGGCGTCAGGTTGGTATGCGCCGTGACCAGTTGCGGTGGCAGGGCACGCAGCCATTGGTTCAGGGAAATATCCTGAAACTCGGGGGCGACGAACATTTCCAGAAAGACCATATCCTCGTCGCCGGTGTTTTCCAGATAATGTCCGGCCATATTGGCGACGAAGCCCACATCATTGGCACTGAAATCCATCGTCCGCGCTGATTCCTGACCAGGGAAGACAGTCATACGGCCTTTGCCCTTGATCCAGTATTGCCATTCGTTCCCGTTCGGGTGCCAATGCATTTCACGGATACACCCCGGCTTCACCGTCACAATGGCCGAAGCGATTTTTTCCGAGGCCGGAAAATTACGTGAATCGATGATCTTGACGTGACCTGCATCGCTTTCGCGCGTCGGCTTCATTGTGCTGGCCTTGAACGTATAGGACATCGCGGGGCGTTTGGCGAATTGCGCGGCTTGGGCGATTTCTTCCTCCAGTGTCTTTTCCGGCTCATCGCTGGGAAAGATATACAGCGGCTCGCCTTTGGGCAGGCGGGCGATGGCGTCGGCGTCAAGGTTGAAGTTCTGCATCAGGATTTCCGGCGGCGTGCGCATCAGCCAGTCGGAAATCAGCAGCGTGCTGTCTTCGGAAAAATCGCCCTGATTGAAGACCAGCAGAAACTCGCAGCCTTCATCGCCAAGTGCCTGAATGGAATGAGGCATTCCGGCTGGAAACAGCCACAGGTCGCCTTCGCCCACATCGTCGATGAACATCTCGCCCGCGCCGGTGAACAGCGTTACCCGCGCCCGGCCTGACAGCATGATCGCCCATTCATCGGCCAGATGCCAATGCAATTCGCGGATGCTGCCTTTGGTCAGGCGCATGTTCACCCCGGCCATATCGGTCGAGGCCGGCAGTTCGCGCGTCGTGACCTGATGCGTCCAGCCACCTTCCTGCACGCGGCGGTGGGTCAGATCGAAGGAATACCAAAAGGGCTGAATCACCCCCTTGTCTGTGGGCGGCGGCATGTTGGAGTTGGGGTTCATCCGCATCAAAGCCTGATTTTGCGGACCGGGGTTGGAAAATGATGTGTCGTGCATGGCGTCATATCGTTTTCGGTCGGATGCACCGTAAAGGCGGGTCAGGTCGGCGTCGGTTGGTTTCGGCATTGATCTTCCTCCTGCTGATGATGGCGGATAGGCGCGATTTTCACTTGTTTGCCCCATGGTTGTGCGGCGCGCTGTCAGCCAGATGACAGATGAATTTTTGCCAAAGGTCGATCACCTTGCAATTGAATTCGCCGGTTTGATGGCCTCCGCTTTGGCGGAGGCTTGCCGATCTGATTGTGGGCGATCTGTCATGGTCGGGCTTGACAGAGGCGCCCCCACCGGCGATAAGCCCGCATCGCTGCCGGTCTTCAAGAATCGGTTGCATTTGCAGGGGCCGCCCGCTATGGGGGCGGCCTTGCGGTTTTTTATACGGTCCGATGCTGGCTCTGCGTGGTGCTTTGTCAGCCTCTCGACTGGAACTCCCTGTTCGAGGGATGACTATGCAAAGCCAGAATATCCGTATCCGGCTCAAGGCGTTTGACTATCGTGTGCTGGACGCCAGCACGCAGGAAATCGTCAACACCGCCAAGCGCACCGGCGCGACCGTTCGCGGCCCGATTCCGCTGCCGAACAATATCGAGAAATTCACTGTCCTGCGCGGTCCGCACATCGACAAGAAGTCGCGTGACCAGTGGGAAATCCGCACGCACAAGCGTCTGCTGGACATCGTGGACCCCACGCCGCAGACCGTTGACGCCCTGATGAAGCTCGACCTCGCCGCTGGCGTGGATGTCGAGATCAAGGTCTAAGGGGGTGATCATGCTGAGAACTGGTGTTATCGCCAAGAAACTGGGCATGACCCGGCTGTTCCTTGAGGATGGCCGTCAGGTTCCCGTCACCGTCCTGCAACTGGACAATCTGCAAGTGGTTGCGCAGCGCACCGATGAACGCGATGGTTACACCGCCGTTCAGCTGGGCGCGGGCGAAGCCAAGGCCAAGCGCACGACTGCCGCGCTGCGCGGGCATTTCGCCAAGGCGAATGTCGCGCCCAAGCGCAAGATCGCGGAATTCCGCGTGGCCCCCGAAAACCTGCTGGATGTCGGCGAAGAAATCATCGCCGCGCATTACTTTGCCGGTCAGTTCGTGGACATCGCCGGCACCTCGATCGGTAAGGGTTTTGCCGGTGCGATGAAGCGGCACAACTTTGGCGGTCTGCGCGCTTCGCATGGTGTGTCGATCAGCCACCGTTCGCACGGGTCCACCGGCCAGTGCCAGGACCCCGGCAAGGTGTTCAAAGGCAAGAAAATGGCTGGCCATCTGGGCGCGGTGCGTGTCACCACCCAGAACCTGCAAGTCGTCAAGACCGACAACGACCGTGGCCTGATCATGGTCAAAGGCTCGGTGCCGGGTTCCAAAGGCGGCTGGGTCACGATCAAGGATGCGGTGAAAAAGCCGACCCCGGAAAACACGATTTTCCCGGCGGCCCTGCGTTCCGCTGAGCGTGAAGCCAAGCGTCTGGCCGAAGAAGCTGCTGCCGCCGCCGCTGCCGAGGAAGAAGCCGCCCGTCAGGCCGCGCTGGAAGCCG
>NZ_JAUNTO010000033.1 GCF_030538655.1 Paracoccus sp. (in: a-proteobacteria) | reverse complement strand
CGTCGATCTCGCATGCGCTATGGCATGGATCACTTAAATGAAGACGCCGCCTAGCTGTTCAGCAAGTCACGGTGATAGCGGGTCAGCAGCACCAGACCCACTGTCATCGTCACGATGCCAAAGGCGAACACATAAGCCGGGCTGACATACCAGCCGGAATAGCTGGGATAGAACCCGTGCCGCACCTGCCCGACGATATGGATCAGCGGGTTCCACCACAGCCAGTCGCGCCAGGGCATCGGCACGGATTCGAACGGGAACAGGATACAGGCCAGAATGAACATCGGTCGGTTCAGCACCGCCCAGATCTTGTTCCATGTCGGAAAGGCCGTGCCCAGAAAACAGTTCAGCGTCCCCACCCCCGCCGCCAGCACCGTCGCCATGGCGAACCCAAGGGCGATGGGGGCGATCTGCGGGTCGGTCCGCGTGTCCATCGTCAGCACGATCCCTGTCAGCACCACATAGGCCACCAGCAGTTGCGTAATCACGTTCAAGCTCAGCCGCGCCACCAGCGCATCGACAAATGTCACCGCCGGATAGGCCAACAACCGCTGCGAATAACGGATCGAATCTGCCGTGGTGGACGAGATGTGCATGTAGAACATGAACGGCACGAGGCCGCTGGCATAGAAAATGGCAAAATTCGTTCCGATAGGCGGGCTGCGCAGCGCCAGTGAAAAGATCGTCACCAACAAGGTGATCCCGGCCACCGGCTCCAGCACGGCCCAGACATAGCCGCCCGCACTGCGACCATAGGTGGTGGACATCTCGCGCAGCATCAGGGCACCGACCGCGCGCAAGGTCGGCCAGCGGCGGCGCAGGCTGTTGATCTCGCGCAACTCGGGCTTGGCGGCGGCGGGCAGAGGTGAAACGGGTTTCATGGGCGTGACTGCCGGACAGGATTGCGGGGCGCGCAGCGTTCACAGACATATGGCCCGTCTGCGCTGGAACTGCGATGGCAGTTTATGTATGACAGGCAGTCAGAGATCAACATTCAGGCAGGCACCAAATGGCCGCGTCACATCCTCCGCCCTCGGACGGCAAACCGGAAACCCCCGCGGCCGCCGATCAGCGCCCCGGCTTTGTGACCGGCAAGGGGATGGCACCGCTGACCCCGCCGCAACAGGCCCCGGACGATGCGCCCGGCACACCGGCCACCGCCAAGCCCAAACCAACGGCCGCCCGCGCCAATGCCGCCGGTCTTGGCGTGGTTCAGGGCGGCGCAAAAGCGACCCCCGGCGCGGCCAGCCGTCAGAACAATCCAGTCAAACCCGCCGCACCGGCACGACCCGCGCCCCCCCTGCCGCCGGTTGCCCCCACAGCCAGCCCGGCCCGGCTGGGATCACGGCATGTCATGATCGCCGCCAGCTTTGTGCTGGGGGTGATGCTGCCGATCCTTCTTAGCGCATGGTATCTGTATGCCCGCGCCGTCGATCAATACGCATCCTATGTCGGCTTTTCCGTGCGCAGCGAATCCGCCGCCGCACCGGGGGAATTGCTGGGGGGCCTGGGCAATATGCTGGGCGTTTCGGGCAATTCCACCACCGACAGCGACATCCTGTACAAGTTCATGACCAGCCACGATCTGGTGTCACGCGTCAATCAGCGGCTGGACCTGCGGGCGATCTGGTCCAAGGCGCCGGGCGACCCGGTATTCGGCTATCACGGCGACGCCTCGCTTGAGGATCTGCGCCGGAACTGGGAACGCAAGGTGCGGGTCTATTTCGATAACGGCATGATCGACCTGCGGGTGCTGGCCTTTGACCCCGCCGATGCGCAGGCCATATCGCAGGCGATCATGGACGAAAGCACCGACATGATTAACGACCTGAACGCCGTCGCGCGCGAGGATACCCTGCGCTATGCCCGCGCCGAGGTCGAACAGGCGGTCGAGCGGGTAAAACAGGCCCGGCAGGATATGAACGCCTTTCGCAACCTGCATCAGATGGTCGATCCGGCGGCGGATGTGCAGATGCAGTCGGGCATCGTCGCATCCCTGCAAGGGCAGCTGGCGGAATCGCTGATCTCGCTGGCGATGCTGAAATCCAACGCACAGCCCAACGATCCGCGCGTCAGCCAGGCCGAACTGCGCATCGCCACCATCCGCGAGCAGATCGAGGACGAACGCCGCAAGCTTGGCTCATCCACCAGCAGCGGCGAGGTGCTGTCGGATGTGGTCGGCCAGTATGAGGGGCTGCTGGTTGATCGCCAGTTCGCCGAGCAGACCTATACCGCCACGCTGGCCGCGCTGGACGTGGCGCAGGCCGAGGCGCGGCGGCAGTCGCGCTATCTGGCGGCCTATGTGCGCCCGACGCTGGCGCAGCAGGCCGAATACCCCGAACGGGCCAAGCTGCTGGGCATCATCTCGGGCTTTTTGCTGCTGAGCTGGCTGATCGGGGTGCTGATCTATTACAGTCTGCGCGACCGCCGCTGAACCGCCATGGTCGTGCTGGAAAACCTGACCAAGACCTATGTGCTGCAAGGCAAGCGCAAGACCGTGGCGCAAAACATCAACGCGGTTTTCCCGACCGGCGTGTCCGTTGCCCTGCTGGGCCGGAACGGTGCCGGGAAATCGTCGCTGCTGCGAATGATCGCGGGCACCATGCTGCCAACGTCCGGGCGCATCCTGTCCACCGGCACGATCAGTTGGCCGGTGGGATTCGCCGGGTCGTTCCACGGCGATCTGACCGGCGAACAGAACTGCCGCTTTGTCGCCCGTATCTATGGCGTCGATACGGACGAGGTGATCGCCTTTGTGCGGGATTTCGCCGAAATCGGGCAGCATTTCTATCTGCCGATCCGCACCTATTCATCGGGGATGAAATCGCGACTGGCCTTCGGCGTGTCCATGGCCGTGCCATTTGACACCTATCTGGTGGACGAGGTGACGGCCGTGGGCGACGCGCAGTTCCGGGAAAAATCCAACCGTGTTTTCAATGCACGCATGGAAAAAGCCGGAGCTATCGTGGTGTCGCATAACCTGCGTTCTCTGCGCGATATATGCGAGGCCGGGGCGGTTCTGGAAAACGGGCGTCTGACCTATTACCACGATCTGACCGACGCCATCGAACACCACCGCAGCAATATGCAGGTGACCGGTCAAGTGTAACAATTTTATGTCTCATCCTTGACCCTTTCTTTCCGTTTCTTGTGCAGCTAGTGTCGCCAAGACCTTGGCAACACACAGGAAGCCGCGCGATGAAAGTCTTGGTTCTGGGCGGGGACGGGTTTTGCGGATGGCCCAGTGCACTGCATCTCTCGGCGGGTGGGCACGAGGTGGTGATCGTGGACAACCTGTCCCGCCGCAAGATCGACGTCGAGCTTGAGGCTGGCTCGCTGACGCCGATCCGTCCACTGGGGCAACGGCTGGCCGCGTGGCAAGAGGTGTCAGGAAAAACCATCCGCTTCGTCAATCTGGATGTGGCACAGGATTACGACCGGCTGCTGGCCCTGCTGAGGGACGAGGCGCCCGATGCGGTGATCCACTTTGCCGAACAACGCGCCGCGCCCTATTCGATGAAATCAAGCTGGCACAAGCGTTACACGGTCAACAACAACCTGAACGCCACCAACAACGTGCTGGCGGCGATTGTCGAAAGCAAGCAGGATATTCACCTGCTGCATCTGGGCACGATGGGGGTTTACGGTTACGGCACCGCCGGGATGCGCATTCCCGAAGGCTATCTGACAGTGCGGGTCGCAACCGAGCATGGCGATGCCGAACAGGAAATCCTGTATCCGGCGAACCCCGGCAGCATCTATCACATGACCAAGACGCAAGATCAGCTTTTCTTCTTTTATTACAACAAGAACGACAAGCTGCGGATCACCGATCTGCATCAGGGCATTGTCTGGGGCACGGAAACCGACCAGACCCGCCGCGATCCACGCCTGATTAACCGTTTCGATTATGACGGCGATTATGGCACGGTGCTGAACCGCTTTCTGATGCAGGCTGCGGTGGGGCATCCGCTGACCGTGCACGGCACCGGCGGGCAGACCCGCGCCTTTATCCACATTCAGGATACCTGCCGTTGCATCGAACTTGCGCTGCTGAACCCGCCCGCCAAGGGGGATCGCGTCAGCATCCTGAACCAGATGACCGAAACCCACCGCATCCGCGATCTGGCGCAGATGATCGCGAACCAGACCGGCGCGGAAATCGCCAATCTGCCGAACCCGCGGATCGAGGCGGATGAGAACGATCTGCATGTGGTGAACGACCAGTTCCTGGATCTGGGGCTGAACCCGATCCGGCTGGAAGATGGGCTGATGGCGGAAGTGACGGAAATCGCGCGCAAATACGCGGATCGCTGTGATCGATCCAAGATACCCTGTTTGTCGAACTGGCGGGGGTGAAGCCGGGGGCCAGCCCCCGGACCCCCGGGATATTTCTGGACAGAAGATGCCGGGCGCGGGTTTAGCCCTGCCCGGCTTGTTCCAGATTTTCCAGCGCGGTCATCCAGAGGTCTTCGGCACGGGCCATCGCCTCGCGCGCCTCGCTGTGTTTGCGGCCCCATTTCTCGGCCTCGGTCGGGTTGCCGTAGATGGCCGGGTCGGCCAGTTTTGCATCCAGCTTGTCCAGCATCTCGGTCAGCTTGGCCACGCGTTCCTCGGCGCGGCGCACTTCGGCGCGCAGGGCCAGCAGTTCATCGCGGGGGGCGCGTTTGGGGCGTTCGGGCACGGGAGCAGCAGGGGGCGGCGAGGCATCGCCTTTCAAAAGGAAGGTCCGGTAATCGTCCAGATCGCCCTGCCACGGGCTGACCGCGCCGTCTTTCACCAGCCACAGCCGGTCGGCAACCAGCCCCAAGAGGTGCATATCGTGGCTGACCAGCACCACCGCGCCGGTGTAATCGTTCAGCGCCTCGGTCAGCGCCTCGCGCGATTCGATGTCGAGGTGGTTGGTCGGCTCGTCTAAAATCAGCAGGTGCGGGGCGTCGATGGTGGCGATCAGCAGCGACAGCCGCGCCTTTTGCCCGCCGGACAGCTGGCCGACGGGCGTTTCGGCCTGCGCCTCCATCAGACCAAAGCCCGCCAGCCGGGCGCGCAGCCGCGCCGGGGCCTCGTCCGGGCGCAACCGGCGGATATGGTCCAGCGGAGTTTCATCCAAGTGCAACTCGTCCACCTGATGCTGGGCGAAATAGCCGATGCGCAGCTTGGGACTGGCAGTCACCTGCCCCTCCATCGCTGGCAGCCGCCCGGCCAGCAGTTTCGACAGCGTGGATTTGCCCTGCCCGTTCCGCCCCAGCAAAGCGATACGGTCGTCCTGATCAATGCGCAGGTTCAGCCGCCGCAGCACCGCGTGCCCGTCATAGCCGACCGCAACCCCGTCCATCGCCACAATCGGCGGCGACAGCTGGTCAGGCTGCGGAAAGCTGAATCGGAACAGCTTTGCATCCTCTGGCGCGGTGATCGGCTCCATCTTTTCCAGCATCTTGACGCGGGCCTGCGCCTGCCGCGCCTTGCTGGCCTTGGCGCGGAACCGGTCCACGAAGGATTGCAGATGTGCGCGGCGCAGATCCTGTTTCTTGGCCTCAGCTGCCTGCAAGGCGCGGCGCTGTGCGCGCAGCCGGGCAAAGCTGTCATAGCCGCCCGTGTAAAGCGTCAGAACCTTGTTTTCCAAATGCAAAATATGGCCGACGGCGCGGTTCAAAAGGCCGCGGTCATGGCTGATGACGATGACCGTATGGGGATAGCGGGCCAGATAACCCTCCAGCCACAACGCGCCTTCCAGGTCCAGATAGTTGGTCGGCTCGTCCAGCAGCAGCAGATCGGGTTGCGCCAGCAGCACCCCCGCCAGCGCAATCCGCATCCGCCAGCCTCCCGAGAAATCGCGGCTGGGGCGGGACTGGTCGGTAGTGCTGAACCCCAGCCCGTCCAGAATCGAGGCCGCCCGCGCCTCGGCCGACCAGGCGTCGATGTCGGTCAGCCGGGTTTGGATTTCGGCGATGCGATGCGGGTCGGTCGCGGTGTCCGCCTCGACCAGCAGGCCCGCGCGTTCGGTATCAGCGGCCAGAACCGTGGCCAGAACGGTCGCATCGGTCCCCGGCGCCTCTTGCGCGACGCCGCCAATGCGGGCGCGTTGGGGCAGATCGATCGACCCGCCGTCCAGCGTCAACTCGCCCCGGATCAGGCGGAACAGCGTCGTCTTGCCCGCCCCGTTCGGGCCAACCAGCCCGACCTTGTGACCGGCGGGAATGGTAGCCGAGGCATGTTCCAGCAGCGGGCGGCCCTGAATGGAAAAGGATATATCGTCGATGCGCAGCATGGGCGCGGCATGGCGCATCGGCACAGGCGCGTCAATGGGCAGCAATACTTGCCCGTTGCGGCAGCGCACGCGGACGCCTAGTCTGCCGCCATAAAAGGGGAGAGGATGATGACCCAAGGCTTTGACACCACCGCCATTCATGCCGGAGCCGAGCCGGACCCGGCCACCGGCGCGCGGCAGGTGCCGATTTACCAGACGACGGCTTATGTGTTCCGCGACGCCGAACACGCTGCCAAGTTGTTCGGGCTGCAAGAGGTCGGCTATATCTATTCGCGCCTGACCAATCCCACTGTCGCCGCGCTGCAAAACCGTGTGGCTGCGCTAGAGGGCGGTGCGGGTGCGGTCTGCTGTTCTTCGGGCCATGCTGCACAGATCATGGCGCTGTTTCCGCTGATGGCACCGGGGCGCAACATCGTCGCCTCGACCCGGCTGTATGGTGGCACGATCACGCAGTTCAGCCAGACGATCAAACGGTTCGGCTGGTCATGCAAGTTCGTCGATTTCGACGATCCGGATGCTTTGGCCGCCGCCATCGACGGTGACACCCGCGCGGTGTTTTGCGAATCGATCAGCAATCCCGGCGGCTATGTGACCGACATTCCGGCGGTCGCCGCCATCGCCGACAAGGCCGGCATCCCGCTGATCGTGGATAACACGCTGGCCACACCGTATCTGTGCAAACCGATCGAGATGGGCGCCACGCTGGTCGTTCACAGCCTGACCAAATACATGACCGGCAATGGCACCGTGACCGGCGGCGTCGTGGTGGACAGCGGCACATTCGACTGGTCGGCCAGTGACAAATTCCCCAGCCTGTCCGCGCCCGAACCCGCCTATCACGGGCTGAAGTTCCACGAGACCTTTGGCAATCTGGCCTTTACCTTTCACGGCATCGCCATCGGGCTGCGCGATCTGGGCATGACCATGAACCCGCAGGCGGCGCATTATACGCTGATGGGGATTGAAACCCTTGGCCTGCGGATGCCGCGCCATGTCGAAAACGCGGTGAAGGTGGCGGAATGGCTGGAAAACGACCCGCGCGTGACCGGCGTGACCTATGCCGGGCTGGAATCCTCGCCCTGGCATCAAACAGCGCAGCGGCTGTATCCCAAGGGCGCGGGGGCGCTGTTCACCTTTGCGGTCAAGGGCGGCTATGACGCCTGCGTGCGGCTGGTCGATCACCTCAAGCTGTTCAGCCATGTGGCCAATCTGGGCGATACGCGCAGCCTTGTGATCCATTCGGCATCCACCACCCACAGCCAGTTGACCCCCGATCAACAGCGCGCCGCAGGGGCCGCCCCCGAAGTGGTGCGCCTGTCCATCGGGATCGAGGATGCCGCCGACCTGATCGCCGATCTGGATCAGGCACTGACGGCGGCCTGCGGCTGACATGACCTTGGGGCCGCATCGCTTTGCCGGTGTGGCCCATACGCAAACATCGCGGCTACGGCGTCATTTCGCGCTTGCAGCACGCGACGGGGCGCGCAATTCTGCCCGGCATGAGCGGACGCGAACCCCTTGACCTGACCGAAATCACACCGGGTGCCGCCATCGACCGGGGGCGGCATGGCTGGCGGGCGAAATGCCTGCAACGGCTGATCCGCATGGACCTGCCGGTGCCGCAAAGCTGGGCGATCAGCAGCGAATCGGTGCGGGCCATTGCCTCGGGGCAGATCCCCCCGACCCCGGCGCTGGCCGGTCTGTTTGCCCGCACAGCCGGGCTGGTCGGTGTGCGGCCATCGGCGATGCATCCCGAATGGGGCGGGCCGGGCACGGTGCTGCATGTCGGCATGAACGACGCCTGCCACGCCCACCTGACCAAGCGCCTTGGCAAAGACGCGGCGGATGCGCTGTATCTGTCCTTCATCCAGACCTATGCGGTGCAGATCGCGCGGCTTGACCCGGATATGTTCGCCCAAGGTGGGCCGGGCGCACTGGACGATGCGATGCGGGCATGGCGCGCCGAAATGGACGAAGATTTTCCGCAAGACCCCGCCCGGCAACTGGCCGAGGTGCTGCGCGCCATGGCCCGCGCATGGGACGGGCCGACGGCACGGCTGCTGCGTCAGGCCAAGGGCGCGCCCGCCGATGCACCGCTGGGGCTGGTGGTGCAGGAAATGGCACTGGCGCTTGGCCCCGGCGTAACCGGATCGGGCACGATCCAGTTCATCGACAGCGTGACCGGCACGCCCCGCATCACCGGGCGCTTTCGCGGTCAGGAACTGGGGGCGGCGCGGGGGGCGGGTGCCGAAACGCTGTATCTGACCCGCGACGACCGCGGCCCCTCGCTCGAAGAAACGGCACCGCAGGTGTTTGCCGAACTGGTGCGCTTTGGCATCGCCGCGCGCGAGCGTCTGCGCGAGGAAATGCAGATCGAATTCATCGTCACCGATGGCATCCTGTCGATCATCGACGCCACGCGGGTGGAACGGTCCTCGCGCGCATCGGTCCGCATTGCCGTGGCCCTAGCCCGCGACGGCATCATCCCCCCGGACGAGGCGGTGATGCGCGTGCACCCACGCGCCCTGTCTGATCTGCTGCACTATCAGGTGGACCCGCGCGCGCCCCGCGACACCATCACCCGCGGCATCAACGCCAGCCCCGGTGCAGCCACCGGGCGCATCGTCTTTACCGCCGCCGCCGCGCAGGCCAGTGCCGCGCGGGGCGAGGCTTGCGTTCTGGTCCGCCGCGAAACCGTGCCCGAGGATATTCGCGGGATGCACGCCTCGGTCGCGGTGCTGACGGAACGCGGCGGCACCTCCAGCCACGCCGCCGTGATCGCGCGCGGCCTTGGCCTGCCCTGTATCGTCGGCGCGACCGGGTTAAGCATCGACACCCGTGCCCGCACGCTGCACGCCGGGGGGCGCACCCTGCGCGAAGGCGACGAGATCACCATCGACGGCACCTCGGGCGAGGTGCTGGCCGGCGCGGCGGAAATGCTGGAACCGGCGCTGGACGACAGCTTTAACCAATTGCTGGACTGGGCCGATGCCGCCCGCCGTATCGGTGTGCGCGCCAATGCCGACACGCCCGAAGACGCCCGCACCGCCCGTATGTTCAAGGCACAGGGCATCGGGTTGTGCCGCACCGAACACATGTTCTTTGACGAAAGCCGCCTGCCCGCCATGCGCGAGATGATCTTTGCCGACCGGCCCGAGGATCGCCGCCTTGCGCTGGAACGCATTCTGCCGATGCAGCGCGACGATTTCGTGGAACTGTTCACCATCATGGCCGGGCTGCCGGTCACGATCCGCCTGTTCGATCCGCCGCTGCACGAATTCCTGCCCCATGACCGCGAGGGGATGCGCGAACTGGCCGAATCGCTGGCCCTGCCCCTGTCCGAAGTCACCCGCCGGGTCGAGGCGCTGTCAGAGTTCAACCCGATGCTGGGGATGCGCGGCGTCCGTCTGGGCATCACCCTGCCCGAAATTTACGAGATGCAAGCCCGCGCCATCTTTGAAGCTACGGTCATCGCCAGCCGCAAGGACGCCCCGGTCGTGCCTGAAATCATGATCCCGCTGGTTTCCGCCATGCGCGAAGTGGAACTGGTCAAGACCCGTGTCGATGCCGTTGCCGCCAGCGTCCGCAACCAGATGCGCGCCGATTTCACCTATCGTCTGGGGGTGATGGTCGAAACCCCGCGCGCAGCGCTGCGGGCGGGCGATATTGCCGCGCATTCGGCCTTTCTGTCATTCGGCACCAACGACCTGACGCAGATGACCTATGGCCTGTCGCGCGACGATGCCGGGCGCTTTATGTCCACCTACGTCAACCAGGGCGTCTATGTCGAAGACCCGTTCCATATTCTGGACGCCGATGGCGTGGGGGAATTGCTGCTGATGGGTTGCGAGCGGGCGCGCAAGTCCAGACCGGGGATCACCCTGTCGGTCTGCGGCGAACATGGCGGCAACCCGCAATCCATCGCCTTTTGCCATCAGGCCGGAGTCGATTACGTGTCCTGTTCGCCGTTCCGGGTGCCCGTCGCCCGGCTGGCCGCCGCGCAAGAATCGATTCGCAGCCGCGACGAATCGGCCTTTGACGATTCGCCTGCCGTCTTGCGCTGATCGGTCGCTGCCGGTTCCCCCACAGCGCGCCAATTCGCTGATTCTCGCCGGATCGGCCAAATCGCATCAGCAGATTTCCGCCCGTTAACTATGTTTTTGCCCGGAAAGCGGGGCTCACGCGCCTGTGCGCTGGCATCAATGGTTACCAAAACCTTAATCACGGCCTCTGACAGCGTCCAAAATCAGGACGTCACGATTTGCAACCGCGACATATCAAGACGACACGACGCGAATTCAGAGGGATATTACCGATGATATTTGATCGAACATGGCGAAACCGCGCGTTTTTTGCCCTTGCCCTGACCGGCCTTTCGCTGGCCGCACCTGCCAATGCCAACAACGCGGCCTTTTCGTCGCGCACCGCAGAACTGCATGGTATTGCCACGCCCGACCAGATGCCCCGTGATGAACCGCTGCTGTTCACCGATGCGGAACCCGTTTCGCTGACCAACGGCCCCGAACAGGTCTATCTGACCCGCACCGCCGCCAATGCCGTCAACCAGTCGGAACTGTCCTGCATGGCCGAGGCGCTGTATTTCGAGGCGCGCGGCGAAGGTGTGCACGGACAGGCTGCCGTGGCCGAAGTGATCCTGAACCGGGTGGACAGCCGCCGCTTTCCCTCGACCGTATGCGGGGTGGTGAACCAGCGCGCGCAGTTTTCCTATACCATCGGCGGCAAGCCCCGCATCCGCAATCAGGCCGCCTATAACCGTGCGGTCGATATTGCCCGCCGCGCCCTGTCGGGCCATCCGCGCAAACTGACCGGCGGCGCGACCTATTTCCACACCACCGCCGTGCGCCCGAACTGGTCGCATCGGTTCACGCGCACCACGCGCATCGGCAACCACATCTTTTATCGTCAGGGCGGCCAGCGTCTGGCCTCGAACTGATCTTGTTTCAGGGGCGGTTTGCGGGCAAACCAGCCAAATGGACCACCCCGACCAGATACACCTGCGCGATTACGTCATCGCGGTTGACATCGGCGCGTTCCAATCGGAACGCGGCCATGAACAGCGGCTGCGATTTGACCTGACGGTCGATCTGGCCCAGCCGGTGGCCGGAGTCGACGACCATGTGGACCGCATCCTGTCCTATGATGTGCTCACCGATGCGGTGGCGCGGACTTTGGCCGACAAACGCTATAACCTGCTGGAAACCGTAGCCGAAAAGATCGCGGCCGAGGTGCTGGCCCACCCTCGCGCCGCGCGGGTGCAGGTGACGGTAGACAAGCTGGACCGGGTGCCCGGCGCGCTTGGCGTCACCATCAGCCGCAGTGCCGCCCGGATGGATGCCGACACCCCCACCGCCGCCGATCCGATGCTACGTCTGGCTCTGGCGGATGCGCCGCGGCCTGATGGTGCCGTGATCCTGATCCCCGCCGCACCGATGCTGCCGCTGCCGCAGGGTGGCAATGACCGTATGGTGGCACTGCTGGCGCTGGATCAGGCGGCATGGGCCTTGGCCGGTCGGCTGGGGCTGGATGTGGCCGACACACGCACGGAACTGGATTGGGCGGTGGCACAGCAACTGCATACGGTCTGGGCACCCACGCGCATGGTCGCCGATGAGGCGGGGTTAGAGGCCGAACCGTTCGTCTTGGCGCAGTGGCTGGCGCATCGCACTGGCGCGCGGCATCTGGAAATAGCCCTGCCGCCCGACGCACCTGCCCCGGTCAGTGGCTGCGATCCTGCGCTGAGCGTCACCCATATCACCGGCACGCCCCTGCCATGAGCGTCTATTACCGCCCCATTCCCGACCCCGACACCGCGCCATCCCGTTGGCGGCTGGCGGGGGGCTGGACAGGATTTTCATGGTTCGAACGGCTGGCCCGAGGCGCGGCCCCGGTCGTCACCGATGAGGCGCCCGAACAGGTGATTACCGCGCTGACCGCTCTACGCGCGCCGGTGCTGGGGCTGTCGATGGATGCGCCGCGCATCATGGGCATCGTCAACGCCACGCCGGACAGCTTTTCCGATGGCGGCAGCTATAACCCCGCCGCGCAGGCCCGCGCCTTACTGGTCCAAGGGGCGGATATGCTGGACATCGGCGGCGAATCCACCCGCCCCGGCGCGGCCGAGGTGCCCGCCGCAGATGAGATCGCCCGCATCATCCCCGCCATCGCTGCACTGAACGGCACACCCATTTCCGTCGATACCCGCAAGGCCACTGTCGCGGCGGCGGCGCTGGATGCGGGCGCGGGGATGGTGAATGACGTGTCGGGCTTTGACTTTGATCCGGCCCTGCCCGCGCTGGTCGCGGAACGCAGGGTGCCCGTGTGTCTGATGCACGCGCAGGGCCTGCCCGACACCATGCAGGATGACCCGCGCTATGACGATGTGCTGCTGGACGTTTACGACGCGCTGGCAGCCCGGATCGCGCGCGCGCAGGATGCGGGCATTCCGCGTGATCACATTGTGATCGACCCCGGCATCGGCTTTGGCAAGACGCAGGCGCATAATCTGGCGATCCTGCGGCGCATCTCGCTGTATCATGGGCTGGGCTGCCCGATTCTGCTGGGCGTCTCGCGCAAGCGGTTCATCGGCGCCATCGGCGGGGCCGAACAGCCCGCCGACCGCGCCCCCGGCACGCTGGCCATAACGCTGGCAGCGGTGGCGCAGGGGGTGCAACTTCACCGCGTTCACGATGTGGGCGCGATACGACAAGGGCTTGCGCTGTGGCGGGCCGTTACAAGGGAACAGATGTCATGAGTCGCAAACTGTTTGGCACCGACGGGGTGCGAGGGCAGGCCAACACCTATCCGATGACCGCAGAAATGGCCCTGCGGCTGGGGGCGGCGGCAGGCCGCTATTTCCGGCGCGACGGCAAGAACCGGCACCGGGTCGTGATCGGCAAGGATACGCGGCTGTCGGGCTATATGCTGGAAAACGCGTTGACCGCCGGGCTGACCAGCACCGGCATGAACGTGCTGCTGCTGGGTCCGGTGCCGACGCCCGCCGTTGGCTTTCTGACGCGATCCATGCGCGCCGATCTGGGCATCATGATTTCCGCAAGCCACAACCCGGCGCATGACAACGGCATCAAGTTCTTTGGTCCCGATGGCTTCAAGCTGTCGGATGAGGCCGAGATGGAAATCGAGACGCTGCTGGACGGCGACATCGCGCTAGCGCAGCCGCAGAACATCGGCCGGGCCAAGCGGATCGACGACGGGCGCGGGCGCTATGTCGAATATGCCAAGACCACGTTTCCGCAGGGGCAACGGCTGGACGGGCTGAAGGTGGTCATCGACTGCGCCAATGGTGCCGCCTATCGCGCGGCGCCGGATGTGCTGTGGGAACTGGGGGCCGAGGTGATCCCGCTGGGGGTGGAACCCAATGGATTCAATATCAACGATGGCGTCGGCAGCACCCACCCCGATGCCTGCGCGCAGGCCGTTCGGGCGCATGGCGCACATCTGGGCATTACGCTGGACGGTGATGCCGACCGGGTGATGATCGTCGATGAAACCGGCACGGTGGCCGATGGCGATCAGATCATGGCGTTGCTGGCGGGCCGTTGGGCCGAACAGGGGCGGCTGCGCGGCGGTGCGCTGGTGGCCACGGTGATGTCGAACCTTGGGCTGGAACGCTGGCTGGCCGGGCGCGGCCTGCAACTGGAACGCACCAAGGTCGGCGACCGCTATGTGGTGGAACGGATGCGCAGCGCCGGGTTCAACCTGGGCGGCGAACAATCGGGCCATATCGTGATGACCGACTATGCCACCACCGGCGACGGGCTGATAGCGGGCCTGCAATTCCTGGCCGCAATGGCCGACAGTGGCCGCCCCGCCAGCGAGTTGGTGCGCCAGTTCGAGCCGGTGCCGCAACTGTTGAAAAACGTGCGCTACTCCGCCGGGGCCGACCCGCTGTCCGCCGCTGCGGTTCAGGCCGTCATCGCCGAGGCAGAGGCACGGCTGGCTGGCTCGGGCCGCCTGCTGATCCGCAAATCCGGCACCGAGCCGCTGATCCGCGTCATGGCCGAGGCCGAAGACGAAGCCACCCTGCGCGACGTCGTGGACGGCATCTGCGCCGCCGTCGAAAAAGCCGCCTGATCCGGCCGGCCCAAACAAAAACGCCCCGGCAAAACCGGGGCGTTTCTTGTTTCTGTCAGCTGAATTACAGCTTTTCGGTCAATTCCGGCACGACGGTGAACAGATCACCCACCAGACCGTAATCGGCGATCTGGAAGATCGGCGCTTCTTCGTCCTTGTTGATCGCGACGATCACCTTGGAATCCTTCATCCCCGCAAGGTGCTGGATCGCGCCCGAGATGCCCACAGCGACATACAGTTCCGGTGCCACGACCTTGCCGGTCTGCCCCACCTGCCAGTCGTTCGGGGCATAGCCCGAATCCACCGCCGCGCGGGATGCGCCAACGGCGGCGCCCAGCTTGTCGGCCAGCGCTTCGATGATGGCGAACTGTTCCTTGGAACCAACGCCGCGCCCACCCGACACCACGCGCCCGGCCGAGGTCAGCTCGGGCCGGTCAGACTGGGCCACCTCATCCGCAACCCATTTCGACAGGCCCGGATCTTCGGCCACGGTGGCATCGGCGACAGCCGCCGAACCACCCAGCCCCGCCGCATCAAAGGACGCGGTGCGCACGGTCAGCACCTTTTTCCCATCAGACGATTTCACCGTCTGGATCGCGTTGCCAGCATAAACCGGGCGTTCAAAGGTATCCGCATCGACCACCGCCGACACGTCCGAGATAATCATCGCATCCAGCAGCGCGGCCACACGCGGCATGACGTTTTTCGCATCGGTCGTCGCCGGGGCAACGATATGCGCATAATCGCCCGCCAGCGACACGATCAGCGCCGCCGTCGGTTCGGCCAGCCGATGACCATACAGATCGTTTTCGGCAACCAGAACGCGGGCCACGCCGTCGATCTTGGCGGCTTCGTCGGCAGCCGCACGGGCCGAGGCACCGGCGCACAGCACCGTCACATCGCCCAAACCCTTGACCGCGTTCACGGCCTTGGCCGTCGCATCGACGTTCAGCACGCCGTTGGTCACTTCTCCCAGCAGCAGAACAGCCATCACACCACCCCCGCTTCTTTCAGTTTCGACACCAGTTCATCGACCGAACCAACCTTGATCCCGGCCTTGCGCCCTTCGGGTTCGCGAGTGTTGACCACGGTCAGGCGCGGGGTCACATCCACGCCGTAATCGGCAGCGGTTTTTTCATCCAGAGGCTTTTTCTTGGCCTTCATGATGTTGGGCAGCGACGCATAGCGCGGCTCGTTCAGGCGCAGGTCGGCGGTAACGATGGCGGGCAGCTTGACCTCGATGGTCTGCAAACCGCCGTCCACCTCGCGCGTGACCTTGGCGGTTTCGCCCTCGATTTCAACTTTGCTGGCAAAGGCCGCCTGACCCCAGCCCAGCAGCGCGGACAGCATCTGGCCGGTGGCGTTCATATCGTTGTCGATCGCCTGCTTGCCGGCGATGACCAGCTTGGGCTGTTCTTCCTCGACGATTTTGGCAAGGATCTTGGCGACGGCCAGCGGCTCGATGTCTTGGTGAACATCATCGGCGGCCACCACCAGAATGGCGCGGTCCGCGCCCATGGCCAGTGCCGTGCGCAGCGTTTCCGCCGCCTGTTTGACACCGATGGACACCGCAACGATTTCCGAGGCGACGCCCTTTTCTTTCAGACGGATCGCCTCTTCCACCGCGATTTCGTCAAAGGGGTTCATCGACATCTTGACGTTCGCAAGATCGACACCCGATCCGTCCGCTTTCACACGGGCCTTCACGTTATAGTCGATCACGCGCTTGACCGGCACCAGGATTTTCATCCCACTCTCCCTTATTGCGTCATCATTGTGTCAGGTTGATAGCCCCGCCGCGCGCGCAGTTACAGCGCAAAAACGACGACATGCGGCGTAGCAACGCCACGTTGCATCAGCGCGAGGCACCGGGCACCCACAGCACATCCCCCGCGCCCTGATCGTTCGCCACCCGGCTGGCCACGAACAGCCAGTCGGACAAACGGTTCAGGTAACGGACAGCGGCGGGGTTGGCATCGGCCTGCGCGGCCAGTTCGGTGGCGCGGCGTTCGGCCCGGCGACAAACGGTGCGCGACAGATGCAGATGCGCCGACAGAGCGGAACCGCCCGGCAGCACGAAACTGCGCAGCGGCGACAAGGCCGCATTCATCGCGTCGATTTCGGTTTCCAGCCGATCCACCTGCCCCTGAAGAATGCGCAGCACGGGATAGGGCGCATCGGCATCCGCGGCCATATCGGGGCGCGACAGATCGGCACCCAGATCGAACAGATCATTCTGGATCACCGACAGCCGCTGCGCCATATCTCCAGTGGCGTGCAGGCGGCACAGCCCAAGCGTGGCGTTCAGTTCATCCACGGTGCCATAGGCTTCGACGCGCGGGTCATGTTTCGCGACACGGCTGCCATCCGACAGTGCGGTATCGCCGCCATCGCCAGTGCGGGTATAGATTTTGTTCAGCACGACCATCGCGATTATCCCCTGACCCACAAAAACAACATCATCAGCGCAAAGGCCACGGCCTGCGCAATGATCCGCCACCGCATCAGCCGGTTGGCATTGCGCCGGTTGAAATCGCCGCTGCCGGTAAAACCGCCGATTCCTGTCACCAAAATCAACAGCACAGCGGCTGCGGCCAGCATGGCCAGCAGAAACAGAGGACTATCGCTCATCCGGCACCGCCTTTCCTGCGCGGCAGGTTAGCTGCGCGCGGCGAACCAGTCCAGTGCGCGGGTCGGCAACACGCGCCGCCCGATCCCCGACAGCCAGGTGGCCGTCGTCACATAATAGCGCGGTGCCGGATTGGCCGATTCCAGCGCCTGCGCGATCCGGCGACTGACCGCCTCGGGCGGCAACTCAAAACGGTCCTTGCCCGCGGGCTGGTAAAGGCGTTTGGTCAACAGACGGCGATACTGATCGACGCGGGCACTGTTTTCCCAGTCGATCCAGCGTTCGAAATGCGGGATCGAGTTAACGCGAATGCGGCTGGTGATCGGGCCGGGTTCAATCAGAACCACCTTGATCGGCGTGTCGGACATTTCCATCCGCAGCACATCCGTCAGCCCTTCCAGCGCGAATTTGCTGGCAACATAGGCCCCGCGCCAATGCAGCCCGACCAGCCCCAGAACCGACGACACATTCACGATGCGCCCCGCGCCGCGCTCACGGAAATGCGGGATCAGGCGGCAGGTCAGGTCATGGGTGCCGAACAGATTTGCCTCAAAAATGGACCGCAGACCATCGCGCGGCAAATCCTCAAGCGCGCCGGGCAGCGCAAAGGCGGCGTTGTTCACCACCCCGTCCAAAGGGCCAGCCGCCAACACCTGCTGAACGCAGTCAGCGACGCTGGCCTCATCGGCCAGTTCCAGATGAACTGCCTCCATCCCTTCGGCACGGCGGGCGGCAAGGTCTTGCTCGCGGCGGCAAGTGGCCACCACCTGCCAGCCCCGCGCCTGCATGTGCCGCGCGGCATCAAGGCCGATGCCCGATGAACAGCCAGTAATCAGAACACGCCGGGTCATGGATCAGCGCCCCCCGTCCGGCGACAGGAAATCGCCGGACATATAGCCGGTGCGGCCCTGCGCATCGCGGATCTGCACCCAATTGCCCGACCGGGGGCCAAGCACCTGCACCGGCGTTCCCCGTGTCAGCGCGCCGACCACCGCATCATTGGTGGACGGCCCGGCACGGAAATTCACCCGGTTGCCGGTGACATGCATCACCTCGGCCCCGTCGGGCACGGCCAGATCGGCGACGGCGGTCTGCGCCTGCGACTGATATTCCGGCGAGGGCCGCAGCGCCGGACCGGGATAAGGGTTCACCCGCTGCGGTGTCTGTTCGGTCACGCGGATCAGTTCCGGGCGCGCCACAGGCGTCAGTGCGTCGATCAGGCTGGTTTCGACAGCAGGGGCAACCGCCACCGGCTGGCCGGTGTCAGCCACCTCTCGCTGCCGCGCACCGGGATCACCCCAGATGGTCAGCACCGCAAACAAAACAGCAATGGTCAGGATCGTCAGTCGAATCATCGTCTCGGGTCACAACTTGGTGCGTGGGTTGCCGCTATCGTCAGAAACAACACGGGTCCAGCCCCACGCGTTCCCCTTGCTTAACATGACGGTGCATTTTGCCCCGCCAGCCGCTGATCGGCGAAGGCACTATAACGATTTTGCGCTGGACCGCAAAGCGGGTGCGCCCTATCCAAACGGCCATGTCAGACGAACCCGCCCATAACGACGATCAGAACACCGTCCCCGAACCGCTTGGCCGCGCCATTGGCGAACGGTATCTGACCTATGCGCTGTCCACGATCATGCACCGCGCCCTGCCCGACGCCCGTGACGGGTTAAAGCCGGTGCATCGCCGCATCCTGTATGCCATGCGCGAATTGCGGCTGTCGCCAACTGGCGCCTTTCGCAAATCGGCCAAGATTACCGGCGATGTGATGGGCAACTATCACCCGCATGGCGATGCGGCGATCTATGACGCCATGGCACGGCTGGCCCAGGATTTCGCCATGCGTTACCCGCTGGTCGATGGTCAGGGCAATTTCGGCAATATCGACGGCGACAACCCCGCCGCCAGCCGCTATACCGAGGCGCGGATGGCAGAACCGTCCGAGGCATTGCTGGAAGGTCTGGCCGAAAACGCCGTCGATTTCCGCCCCAACTATGACGGCACGCTGACCGAACCCGTGGTGCTGCCCGCCGCCTTTCCAAACCTGCTGTGCAACGGCGCGTCGGGCATCGCGGTGGGGATGGCCACCAACATTCCGCCTCATAACCTGCACGACGTCATCGACGCCTGCCTGCATCTGATAAAAACCCCCGACGCCCGCGACGACACGCTGGCCGGGATCATTCAGGGACCAGATTTCCCCACCGGCGGCGTTCTGGTTGAAACGCGGCAGTCGATCGCCGACAGCTATCGCACCGGGCGTGGCGCCTTTCGTCTGCGTGCCCGCTGGCAGGTCGAGGATCTGGGCCGTGGCCAGTGGCAGGTCGTTGTCACCGAAATCCCCTATCAGGTGCAGAAATCCCGCCTGATCGAGAGGTTGGCCGAACTGATTCAAACCCGCAAGGTGCCGATTCTGGCCGATGTGCGCGACGAATCAGCCGATGACATCCGCATCGTTCTGGAACCGCGCACCCGCAGCGTGGATGCGGCGCAGATGATGGCGGCGCTGTTCCGGGTGTCTGATCTGGAAATCCGCTTCAGCCTGAATATGAACGTGCTGATTGACGGCCGCGTGCCCAAGGTCTGTTCCCTGCGCGAGGTGCTGCGCGCCTTTCTGGACCACCGGCGCGAGGTGCTGATCCGCCGCTCGCAGCACCGCCTGGACAAGATCGCCGCCCGGCTTGAGGTGCTGGAAGGCTATCTGATCGCCTATCTGAACCTTGACCGCGTGATCGAGATCATCCGGTTCGAGGATGATCCCAAGGCGGTGATGATCGCCGAGTTCGGCCTGTCGGATACACAGGTCGAGGCGATTCTGAACATGCGCCTGCGCGCCCTGCGCAAGCTGGAAGAGATCGAACTGCGCGCCGAACGCGACAGCCTGATCGCCGAACGCGACGCGCTGGCCGCGATGCTGGCCGATGATGCCGCGCAATGGGGCCGCATCACCGAAGAACTGAAAGAGGTGCGTGGTAAATTCGGCAAATCCCACCCCGCAGGCCAGCGCCGCACCGAAATCACCGAGGCCGAGGACGTTCAGCCCATCGACCTTGACGCGATGATCGAGCGCGAGCCACTGACCGTGATCCTGTCGAAAATGGGCTGGATCAGGGCGATGAAGGGGCATCAGCCGCTGGACGCCGAGGTAAAATTCCGCGACGGCGACGGGCCCTTGCTGGCGCTACACGCCGAAACCACCGACAAGCTGATGCTGTTCGCCTCGAACGGGCGGTTCTACACGCTGCCCGCCCATAACCTGCCCGGCGGGCGTGGCCTTGGCGAACCCCTGCGCCTGATGATCGACCTGCCGAACGAGGCCGAGGTCATCGCCCTGTTCCCCTGGCGCGAGGGCGAAAAATATCTGGTCGCATCAAAGGCAGGCGACGGGTTTGTCGTGGGTGCCGCCGATATTCTGGCGCAGACGAAAACCGGCAAACAGGTGCTGAACGGCGAAGCTTTACTGTGCCGCCCGGTCCACGGCGACCACATCGCGGTCGTCGGCACCAACCGCAAGCTGCTGATCTTCCCTCTGACCGAGTTGCCGGAAATGGCCCGTGGCAAGGGCGTGCGGCTGCAAAAATACCGTGACGGCGGCGGGTTACTGGCCGAAAGCCAACTGTCCGACGCCCGCTTTGTCACGCTGGCCGAAGGGCTAAGCTGGCCCATGGGTGGCGGCAAAACCCGCACCGAACCCGACCTGACCGAATGGCTGGGCAAACGCGCCAGCGCAGGCCGGATGGCACCAAGGGGTTTTCCGAGGGATAATCGGTTCGGGTGAGATGGAAATGATGGACAGTTTCCTGCCGGGGTCGGCGAAAAATTGCAACATTATGTCTATCGCCTGATTGATCCCAGAAACGGTGAGACCTTTTACATCGCAAGGGCAAAGGCAACCGTCTGTTTCAGCATGTCAACGCGACCAAAACCGGCGATGTGCCCCGTGAATCGGATGCAGACTCACAAGAAAATACGGCAGGCGAAGACGAAGAAAACCTGAAGGTCAAACGCATCAACGACATTCGCCGCACCGGGCTGCATGTTGTTCACATTATTCACCGCCACGGCATTCAGGATATAAAAAACCGCTTATGAGATCGAGGCAGCACTGATCGACGCCTATGCGGGCCTGTCCAATATCAGCGCCGGTCATTACAGCAATGATCGTGGCCCGATGCATGCATTGGAAATCGTCAAGAAATATGCGCTGGAAGAGGTCACGCCGCGCGATGGCGACCGGCTAGAGCTTATCAATGATAAAACTCTGCCGATCATAACTCGGACGATGAACTTTATGATCGCGTGCGCTATGCGTGGCGCGTGTCAAAATGGTGCGTCGAACAGGCCGATTTCGTGCTTGCCGTCATTCATGGTGTCGTGCACGGCATCTTTGTGCTTGAAGCATGGCTGCCTGCGACGCCCGAGAACTTTCCGCCGCCACGCTTTACCGAACCCAACTCTCCGCGATGGGACTTTCGCGGTCGCAAAGCTGATAGTGAAACTTGGGAACATTACGTCGGCAAGAACGGCAAGCGTCTGCCAAATAACATGCGCCACAGCTAGAACCCCGTCCGCTATCACAACGTGTAAAGTCCGCTGCATCTTCTGTCTGGAAATATCCCGCGGGGGTGCGGGGGCGCGAAGCCCCCGCTGCAACACCTAGACGGCGTCTTCATTTAAGGATTCCCTTGTCATTCGAGTTCTGATT
>NZ_JAUNTO010000032.1 GCF_030538655.1 Paracoccus sp. (in: a-proteobacteria) | reverse complement strand
TGATCCCAAAGCCTACCAGTCCAGTGACCAGTGCGGCCACGCCATTTGCAGCCCACGGATTGTTTGCCCCAAAATACCGCGCGCGCGAACGGATCGGGGCTGATGCGGCCAGTGTTTCCGCGCCGGTGCGACCAAATGACGGGGCAGCGGACCAGCGCCGCCCGCCCGCAGCGCCGTCAAAGCGCCGGGTCTGCACCGGATCGGATTTGCGGCGGAACAGATCGAGGACGCCCAAAATCAGGCCTCCGGCCCGGCGGCGGCGCGGGCTTCCGCGAGAAGCCGTTGCAGTTCATCTTTGACAAGTTCGCCTTTAAATACCGTTTGCCAACGGATCGCGGCAGCACGGCATCGCATAGCGGATAGCGCGTTAATTTGCCGATAATATTCAGGATTTTCCCAGTAACGCGCGCGCTTTCGCTCAAGGATCGCTTCACGGTTCTTTTCGTAATACCTGCGGTCGCGCTCAGCGCGGGATTTTTTTTCGCTCATTCACCAGACTCCCGACGATCACCGTAAATAACCACTTGCCCGAATTCAAAAAGGAAAGCGTCAAGCAATATGCCAAGGTCAATCGTCAACACTGATGCAAGTTGCTTCTCGTAAATATCTCGGTTGTCGAGCGTTTTCGATGCCCTGCTCTTAGGCTCGTCAAACGTCACGATTGAGTAATGTCGCATCGTAACAGGCGAATTGTCACGATACAGCCTCATTTCAAAGCGAGGCTTCTCCATGCTTCTGAAAGCCTCTGGATTGCAGATCAGTTCCATGCCAATTGGATTGCGGTCCAGATGTTCCCGCACCTCACGCAGTATCTGGGCATCGAATCCCATGTCCGCCAGTTCGCTGAAAAGAACTGCCTCAGCAGCGCCAATTTCATCTAGCGTCCGGGTCCGATGGTGATCATTGCTTTCTTCTGCGCGAAGAATGCCAAGTTTTGCGTTGAAGTTCTTCAATCGCCCTTGAACAAATGGAAGGCTATCAGGGTCGAGGTTATACACCTTCACCATGATTTCGGCGATTTTCTTGATTGTTAGGCGGGCCATGTGATTCTCCGTGTCTATAGGTGCGATTCTAGTGGAATCGATTAAATTGTCAATGGAAACTTTTCTGTTGATTCTAATGGAATCGTATGTTACTAGTGAGTCGTCCAAATGTTAAAAGGCTTGTCGGGCGGCGCGAGTCGCCCGGCTCCACCCATCGAAATTCAGATTTGCGCTGGCCGGTTCTCCGTTCTCCCTGCAACCAGTGCAGATAAGCCGGGTTTGCTTCCTTTCACCCGGCTTGGTGGCGGCAGATTATCGGGTAGTGGTGGCCCCGATAATCTGCCGCCCTTTTTATGAAAGGAGTCACCCCATGCGCAGACTATCAAAGATGGAATTACGGTCGACGCGGCAACTTGCCAGAACGCTGACAGGCTCCGGCATATCCTATGAAGCGACTTGCTATATCATCGGAATGCGGCTGAAATATATGCGGGCATTCTCGGTTGCCAATCTGGAAACCGTGTTCAAATTGAAAAGCCCCCGTTGATCGGGGGCTTTCGTTTATCTGTTCAACTACGCTGATTTAATCACGGCAGGTTGCCGTTTGGGCGCTGCGGCGGATGCGAGTTCTTCTGCCCGCCTGTCAAGGTTGATCCCAATTAACTGCCTTGCCGCCCATGCGTAGACCGTGGCGTCCAGTGTCTCAGCCCTCTTACCCTTCACCCGCTCGAATCGGGCATCCGGTCTGCCGCGAACATAGCGGACGACTCGCCGTTCACTGGTTAACTGTTCAAAGTAGATCGGCTGCAAAGCATCGCTGAACCTCACGCCTTCACCGCGGGACAGCCGGGCGAATAGCTGCGACTTGATCGCATCGACGCCAGCCAGCCACAGCAGTTGTCCCTTGGTGCCTGAGCGTTGCAGCATCGGGCGGCTAAACCCAGAAACCCCTTTGCTCGCCACCACGCGCCGCCCGAAGCGCGGGCGGGTGAAGGCGTTGACGATTTCCGTATGTCCGCCGTCACCGGAGTCGATCAGCGCCGCGTCGACTCGGATTGTGCCGCCGTTCGGGTGCTGCCATGTTTCGCGCAGCAGCGCATCGAGGTCTTGCCACACGGCGTCACCGTCAATCGGCCCCCAGAATACCCGGTGATCGATTGCATAAATGTCGCTGCGCCCGTGACCCATCAGCACAACTTCGAGTCGATCATCCTGACAGTCGACGCCCGCCGTGATGAACAGCACGTCATCGGGCAGCGTATCGAGGTTGAATGCTTCACGCCGTTGGAACAGTTCGTGTTCGTCCAGGTCATCGCCGTCGGTTTTCCACGGTTCGCCCAGCACCAGGTTGGTGAACGTCTGTAATGTCTCAGGCGATTTCTTTGCCTGTAGAAACTCAGCAGCTAATTTCCCCCACCGGGCGTTAAAGTGAGGGCTGATTAGTGCGTTGACCTTAAACCCGGCATGGCCCTTCACATCGGGCGCAGTTGCCCGCCAGCGGCCATTTGCCACCATTGCAGGCTTATGCTTTTCATCGACAACGCAGCCGTTATTCGGGCAAACCCAATGCGCGGAATCCGGGTCGCCTTCATTCCAGCGAATATCTGCCCATTTGATCTCTGCATATTCATCGCAGGACGGGCAAAGGCATTCATAGATTCGCTTGTCGGATTTATCATAAAGCCGAGTCGCTGGCCCATAATCGAACACGGGCGTTGAACCGGCAATGATCTTGCGGTCGCGGAATGTCAACGTCCGCATGACTGCAAGTTCAATAGGATCGCCTTCCTGCGATACCTCAAACCCGTCGATCTCATCCATAATCAGGATTTTCGCGGTGTGGCGGCGCAGGTTGCGCGGCGACTTGGCTGCCAGAAACTTCAAACTGCCCCCTGCAAAGCGCCGGTTCAACATGGTGCTGCGCCCAGTTTCGTCGGCTTCATCGGAAAGCAGCCCGCGCAGGCTAGGCGAGGCGTCGAACACCTGTTCCAGATCAACCGCATAATCGCGCGCGTCATCGGCAGTCGGCTGGACCGCCAGAATGGGTGCGGGACTATTTGCAACGTAACCTGCAATAATCCCAGACAGCAGCGCGGTATAGCCAATTCGCGCCGATTTTAGAACCGTGATGCGTTCAATAGCCAGATCGTCCAGCGCATCGCAGATTCCCCGCTGATATTCCCAAAGCTGCATCTTGCCCGGTAATGCGCTTGCGGTTTGCGGCAGAAAGATGTTCTGTTCAATCCAATCTGCTGTTGCCATATCAGCAGGCGGCAAAAGGGCGCGCATTGCATTTCTGCGGATCAGTTCAATTCCCATTTGCAAGCCCTTCCAGTGCAGCTTTGATTTCCCGGTCTATTTCGGAAATGTCATGCGCAGTTAAATGCGGCAGTTTTGCACCAACCCGTGACGACACCGCCAGCATGGTCGACCGAACGTCCCGCAGCACATTGGCCCATTCGCGTTCTACGTCAGCACTTCTGACCAATTCGCCGCGCGCTTGCTCATTCTGAATCTCGATCTTGTCAGCCTGTTGTTTCGCCAGCCGCAGCCGTTCAGCCTTGTAATCGTCGGATGGCGCGCCAACGCCCGGCCCCGTGCGGGCTGCGATCCCGCGCAGATGATCGAGGTAACGAACCAGCGATTGCCGAACGTCCCACCGGGCATTGCCAGCCTTGACCAGTCGGCATTCACGGGTCTTGGTTCGCACCTGTGACGCGGCGATTCCCAGCAGGTCGGCCAGTTCAGCCTCGGTCATGATGCTGGGTATGCCCTCAGCGATTGTCATTTTATCCGTGGCAGGCTTCGCGGCCTTCCTGGGCGGCGGGTAGCCTTGGCAGGGGAAGGCCCCTCAGCGGCCCGCTGCGGGCTTCCCACGGGCTGCACCGGATCGGCGGTGATGAACAGGTCGGAAAGATCAGTCTGATAGGTCATCTTTGCTTACCTATATTGGCCTTGCCAATTGAAAATTTTTGTGAAGCGAAACGAATCGGGGTCCATGCCCCCCGCGGCCTGCCACCCTGCGGAAGAACCTAACGGGAACGGGTCCACATGAGCCGCAGCCCATCTTCTGCCCCGCCCAACCTGACCGTCGCGCCGCCCGATTGCGCGGATCGCTTCAAACCGATGATCGGCAACAGGCCCATGAGTCCCATCTGTCCCATCAGTTCCGTATGAAGCCTTCACGCGTATACGCGCGCGCCCGCGTGAGAGAGAGAACCGGCAAGGATGGGACAGATGGAACAGATCATTATATTTCAATGAGTTACCCCGTTTGGGATGGGACTCGCCCTTTCCAGCAAGATGGGCGGCGATCAATGATCCAGCAGAACCGATGATAGGCTGCGGCCAATGATGAACCGCAGCGCATTTGCTCAGTGGGTAAGACATTGCGTCACCTCTTCACCGGGGGCGGGCAAATTGTCGAACGGATCACGAAGCGGCGTGAGTTTCAGCCCGCGCCACCCGCGACCGCGTATCCCTGCCGTGCTTTGGATCGGATCAAAGCCGCGGTCCTTCATCCGCTGCGGGAAGTCGCTGCGCTTATTGCCGGGTTCGTCCTCGTTTGACCGGGCATAGGCTGACCATGAGTCGAACAGGCTTTCGGTTGTCGCAGCGAACCCCTGACCAATAATGCAGCGATCAGCGATCCAGTTTGCGAACGTATCCTGTTCCTCAAAATAGGCTTCGGTCGTTTCTACCATGACGGCAGGCCGAATAAGCCCATTGCGCTGCCAATCGAGGCAACCCAGAACAGCCCATGACAGAATGCCGGGCATTTCCTTTTCCAAAGTCACTTTCAAAGTGAAATCAGGCGCAGCCGGTTTCCGGTCGAACGGCATCACGTTAAACCGCCGTTTGATCGCGCCGTCGACATTGGAAAAGGCGGGCTTGTTATTCCCGACAATAACCAGTTTCAATTGTGGTTTGAAAATAAAGTCATCCTGCCGCATGAAGCGCGCCGTCATCACATCGCCGCCGGTCAATTGCTTAATCCGGTTTTCAGCCCAAGCGCGGCCCGCTTCGGTTTCGCTGGCATAGGCCATGCGCGCACCATGCAGCCGGGCAATTTCGGTTGAATGGCGGGCGTGTTTCTGGGCGGTAATGGTTTCCGTGTCGACCGCGATTGCATAATCACCCAGCAGCGCGCCGATGGTGTTAACCGCAGTCGATTTCCCCGAACCGCCCGGCCCGTGAACGAACAGCAGGGCTTCTTCGCGCGTGTCGCCGGTCAGGCTGTAACCAGCCCATTGCTGCATGAAGCGGATTGCATCCGTATCGCTGCCGGTTGCCTGATCCAGAAACGCCAGCCAACGCGGGCAGTCGCGGGCCGGGTTGAATTGATCCAGCGGAATCGGCGCGGCTGCCGTGATCTTGGTTATCATATCGGTTTGTAGCGCCGGGCGCAGTTGGCCCGTGCGCAGATCAATCGTGCCGCCGGGGGTTCCGATTATCCAATGGTCGCGGTCCCACGCCTCAGCGGTTACAGCGAAAGCGCGGTCAGCCTGGGCGAACCGTTCAACTGCCGATGCGGTCGCGGCTTTGGTCAGCGCCTTGGCTGCGCTGGAACGCGGATCAGACGCAGCACGGGCGCGGCAGATTTCCCGCGACCAGTTGAAGGCCAGCTTGGTTTCTTCTTTCCGCCAATGGGTGCCGGTCCAGACGTGCCAGCGGCCCGACGAATGGCAGAAGCGCAGCCGGTCGGCATGGGCGGCGGCAAAGGCACGGGCGACTCCGTCCTCGGTCATCGGGAAGCCGTCGATTTCCGGCAGGTCATCGAAATCAGATGCGTCGACTTCAACGCCGCCTGCGGTGCGGTTCCAAGCGCGTTGCACCTGCCGGGCATCCTTGGCCCAATCGGCAAGGTCCGAGTCCTTCATCAGTTCGGCGCGGAAACCGTCCAACCCCATGCCAGCCCTGCGACAATCGCCTGCAATGCTGAACGCGCGGCCCGAACGGGATTCGTCTTTCGGTGCCGCCTTGGGCGCATCGCCCTTGAACCGCGGCCCGACATCTTCGATCAGCCAAGCCAGCGTTGCCCGGTCGACCGGCTGGATCGAGGCCGGGGCGCTGCCCAAGTTCTGCCCGGTGACGGTGAAATAGCGGTTGCCCAGATGCAGCGCGATTTCGGTATGGTTGCCGCGCGACCAGCTTTTGCCGTGCTGCGTTCCCATGATCGCCCGCAGCGCGTCCAGATCAGCGGCGGCATAGCTGAAAAACACCTTCACGCCCGAACCGCTTGGGCTGATTTCAGCATAGGACGCGAACCGTTCGACAACCTCAGCCGCCCAAGGTTCAAGCTGCCCGGTCAGCAGATCGACGCAGGAATCCAGATCGACGCCGCCCAGTCGCTCAGCGCCATCACCGCCCAGCATTAGCCCAACGCCGCCCTTCTGCCCCGCTGACAGCAGGTCGCGCGCCACAGCCTCAGCCTGGGGGCGCGCAAGCCATGTCGCCGGGTCATTCGCCTTCGCCATGCGCTGCGGCGTGACATAGGGAACCTTGGTCGGCTTGCCGTTGCGGTGATCTTCGCGCCACGCAACCCATTTTCGGGCGGCATCCAGCGCAGCCCATGCTTGATTTGGGGCGCTTGATTCGCTATATTCTGGGCAGGCGCTTTCGTGAGCCGCTTTAGTTTCAACGCCGTTCCGGGGACCAGCCGGGGCGGCGTTCGCCGTTTCAGCGGGCGGGGTCCAGCCCAACAGGTCGCTGAGGTCGGTTGTCATATCTTTCATCGCAGTTCCTTGGGTGAAGGCCCTGCAATCGGTTTGACCCTAGCCGAAAATTTCCAAGGATTTCAGCGGATGGATTCCGGGCAGTTTGACAGAACAAGCGATTGATTTTGCTTGCTTGGTTCACTCGCTCCGGGTCCGCCATTTAACTTCCAGACATGCCTGATCTTGTTGATGTGCCATGCTGAAAGGTGTGGGTGCGTGATCTTGGGTTAATTGTCGGGGCTTCTTCGCAAGCCGAATCGACGTCCTCTCGTCAGGGGCCTGCGTGCTGCGCTTTGGATGCGGGTTACCGGGCTGGAATGTGGGTGTGCGGTATAATTATCCTGCCACTTGGCCTGACCAGGCTTTCCGCACAGATGGCAACAGGCCCACAGCCCCGCATCAGGGCAGCAGTTCCAGCCACATCCAGATGGTCAGCATCGATCCGACTGTGGCCATCAGCACCGATGAGGCCGCTACCCGTCGTGCAGTGCCATACAGGTTGGCGAACAGATAGGCGTTGACCCCCGGTGCCATCGCCGCTGTCATCACGGCCGAGCGTATCCCGGCCATATCCAGCCCGAACATCTTGGCCAGACCAAAGGTGATCGCCGGATGCAGGATCAGCGCGCAGAAACAGCACATCAGGATCGGCCCCATATCCCCCTCGGGGCGATAGCGGAACAGCACGCCCCCCAGCCCGAACAGTGCGGCGGGCAGGGCGGCGCGGGCGATCATGTCCGCGGCGGCCCAGAAACCTTCGGGCATCACCAGCCCGGCATCAGTCAGCAGGTTCATCGCCAGCCCCGACAGAATGCCGATGACCAGCGGCGTTCTCAGCACGCCCTCCAGCGCGCGCAGCGCCACACGGGGCACCGACAGGTCCGAGCCGCGCGCCCGCGTGAACTCCATCATCGTGATGCCAAAGGTATAAAGCAGCGGCGAATGTACCGCGATGATAGCCCAGTTCCCGGCCAGCGCGGCGGTGCCAAAGGCACGCTCGGTGATCGGCACGCCCAGCAGCAGGCTGTTGGAGAACAGGCAGACAAAGCCGATGGTCACGCAATCAACCGGCGGACGGCGAAACAGAAACCGCGCCCCCGCCCACCCTGCCGTATAGCTGGCCAACGCGCCGATATAGAACGACAGCAGCAGCGGGGCGGAAAACTCGGTCCCCAGATCCAGCCGCGCCATCGAGGTAAACAGCAGCACTGGCACGGCGAAATTCTGGGCAAAGCGCATCAGCCCGTCCACCGCCTCGCCGCCGAACCAGCCGCGCCACGCGGCCAGCCAGCCAAAGCCGATAACCAGAAACACGGGCAGGATGACGGTGAATAATACGGTCATGGGATTCTTGCTTGGTTAAATCCCCCCGTCGGCGGCGATTTCGATCACCATACCGTCAAAAGCGGGGCAGATGTTGGGTGGAGTTTCGGCCTGAACGGCGTCGTAATCCAGATCAATGTGCATATTCGTCACCACCCCGCGTAGCGCACCCGACCGGGTAATCCATTTCAGCGCCAGTGACAGATGTGCGTGGCTGGGGTGCGGCGTGCGTCGCAGGGCGTCGCAGATGAACACCTCGGCACCCATGATCTCGGGCCAGGCGGTGTCGGGGATGGCCGAGACATCGGGCAGATAGACCAACCCGCCGATGCGCAAGCCCAGTGCCTCGATCTCGCCATGTGCGACGCGGAAGGGGCGTAGTTCGATCACGCCGCCGGGGCCGTCGATAACTACCGGCCCGGCGATCCGGTTCAGAGCGCAGACCGGCGGGTAAAACGACCCCGGCGGCGTTTCAAAGATATAGCCAAAGCGCGCTGTCAGCGCCGCGCCGGTCACATCATCGGCCCAGACCGGCACCACCGCGCCCATATTATAGGCGATCTGGCGCAGGTCATCTATGCCGTGGATGTGGTCGGCATGGGCGTGGGTGTAGACAACCCCGTCCAGCCGCCCGACCCCGGCATCCAGCAACTGGGGCACCAGATCAGGGCCGGTGTCGATCAGCACCTGCGTCGTGCCATGTTCGGCCACCCGCTCTACCAGCAGCGAACAGCGGCGGCGGCGGTTTTTGGGATTGGCGGGGTCGCATTCGCCCCAGCGTCCGCCAAGGCGCGGCACCCCGCCCGACGATCCGCAGCCAAGGATCGTCGCCCGGATCACGCTGCGGCCTTCCAGAACAGCCGGTCGAAATTGGCCGAGGTCAGCGCCGCAAACTCGTCATACGCCATGCCGAACAGCTGCGCGCCGACCTTGGCGGTATGGGCGACATAGGCCGGTTCATTGCGTTTGCCGCGGAACGGCGGCGGGGCCAGATAAGGCGCATCGGTTTCCAGCAGGATGCGGTCGGGCGGGGCTGTGGCGAAAATTTCGCGCAGTTCAGTCGAACGGGGGAAGGCGGCGATCCCTGACATCGACAGATAAAACCCAAGGTCCAGCGCCGCCCGCGCCAGCCCCGCGCCCGAGGTGAAACAGTGCATCACGCAGGAATAGGCACCGTTGCGGTATTCGTCGGTCAGAATACGGGCCATGTCCTCGTCGGCGTCGCGGGCGTGGATAATCAGCGGCAACCGGGTTTCGCGCGCGGCGGCGATATGGTTGCGCAGACTGACGGCCTGCACCTCGGCGCTGTCGGCGGTATAGTGATAATCCAGCCCGGTTTCGCCGATGCCCACCATCTTGGGATGCGCGGCCAGTGCGATCAGTTCATCAACCGAGGCCAAGGGTTCCTCGGCTGCATACATCGGATGCGTGCCAGCGGCATAGAACAGCCCGTCATGCGCCTCGGCCAGTGCGCGCACGGTGGGTTCCTTGTGCAGGCGGGTGCAGATCGTGACCATCCGCGTCACCCCGGCGGCGCGGGCGCGGGCGATCAGATCGGCCTGCTGGCCGTCAAAGTCGGGAAAGTCCAGATGGCAATGGCTGTCCACGATCTGGGCGGGCGGCGCGCCATGCGGGGCCGGGTCGTCGGTCATCGTCAGGTCCATGCAGATCAGGTGGGGGCGCGATGCCCCAACTGGATCAGCATATCCATCACCAGCGCCGCAGGGTCAAGGTTCACCGCCTTGCCTGCCCGCGCCTTGGGCGACAGATCGGCCTGCGCCCCGGCCCATGCCCGCGCGGCCCCGGCGTCGGGGGATAGGCGGGCCATCAGCGCGCCTTCGCCCTTGGCTGCCTGCGGCAGCGGCGGGCCTGAAAGCCCGGCGCGGGCCAGCCGGTTCAGGAACAGGTCCAGCAGCGTCATCACCAGATCGAACGGGTCACCCTCGGCCCCCGACCGTTTCGCGGCTCGTTCGGCCAGCTTGCCCACCGCCCCGCGATCCATCCGGGGCAGGGTGGCGAACAGGTCCACGATCTGCTGATAGACCGCCAGCCCGTCTTGCCCGGCCAGCCGCAGCGCCTCGCCGACCGAGCCATGCGCAAGTGCGGTCAGCGCATCGGTGTCGCCTGTCACCCCCAGCCCGGTCAAAGCCTGGGCCATCGCTTCGGGCGACAGGGGCGACAGGCGCAATTCGCGGCAGCGTGACCGGATCGTGGGCAGCAGCCGGGCGGGCTGATGCGCGATCAGCAGGATCAGCCCGTCCTTGGGCGGTTCCTCCAGCACCTTGAGCAGAGCGTTGGCGGCGGCGGTGTTCAGGTCGTCGGCGGCGTCGATAATCGCCACGCGCCGCCCGCCGCCCGCTGCCGACAGGTGAAAAAAGGACAGCAGCCGCCGGATTTCATCGACGGTGATTTCGGCGCGCAGACGCCCGGCCTTGTCATCCCACGGGCGGCGGATCAGCATCAGGCCCGGTTCCGACAGCGCGTTCACCCGCCGCGATACCGGCGTGTCGGCGGGAATGTCCAGCCGGTCGGGCGCGCCTTGGGCCAGCAGCCAGCGCGCGATGGCCCAGGCCAGCGTCGCCTTGCCCACGCCGCGCGGCCCGGTCAGCAGCCAGCCGTGATGCAGCCGCCCGCTGTCCGCCGCTGTCAGAAAATCGGTGATGGCGGTGTCCTGCCCGATGACGCGCGGCGTGTGGCGCGGATGCGGCGCGCCGGGCACGCGATCGGGTTCGGGAATGTCCTCGTCAGGGGCCAGCTTCATAGCGCGGCCCGGACGCGGGCGGCCACCTGATCGGGGCTGCCGCGCCCGTCGATCAGCCTGATGCGGTCGGGCTGTGCCGCCGCCAGTTCGCGAAAACCCGCCGCCAGCCGTTCTTGAAACGCCAGCCCGAGACGTTCAAAGCGATCCTCAACCCCGCCGCGCGCCATACCACGCGACAGGCCGGTGGCCGGGTCGATGTCGATGACGAAGGTGCGGTCGGGCCAGATACCGATGGCCAGATCGTGCAGGCGGTCCACCAGATCGCGCAATTCGCCACGCGCCGCGCCCTGATACACGCGGGTGCTGTCGGTAAAGCGGTCGGTGATAACCACGCGCCCGGCATCCAGCGCGGGGCGGATGGTGCGTTCCAGATGGTCGCGGCGGGCGGCGGTGAACAGCAGCACCTCGGTTTCGCCCGACCAGCGTTCGCCCGCCCCCTGCACCAGAAGGCGGCGGATTTCCTCGGCCCCCGGTGATCCGCCGGGTTCGCGGGTCAGCACGACATCGCGCCCGCCGTCCCGCAGCGTATCCGCCAGCAACCGCGCCTGAGTGGACTTGCCGCAGCCGTCAATGCCCTCGAAGCTGATGAACATCAGCGGCCGGTGGCCTCGGCGGTGCGTTGCACCAGACGTTGCGCGGCACCGCGGACGCGGCCCATGAAACCAGCCTCGGGCACATCGGCGGCGGCGATCAGCGGGGTGCGCGCCTCGCCCGCGCCGGGCACGGTGACGACCAGTTCGCCAAGGCGGTCGCCCTTGGCGATGGGGGCGTTCAGGGGCGATTGATACACCGCTTCGGCCCGCACCCCATCCTGCGCACCGGCGGGGATCAGCACCCGCACGCCATGCTGCGTGGTCAGCGCAACGCGCCCGGTGGTGCCCAGCCAGACCGGAGCCTGCACCACGGGTTCGCCTTCGGGCACGACGGTGCGCATGGTGAATTGACGAAAGGCCCAGTTCAGGATGCGTTCCGATTCCTCGGCCCGCGCACGGTCGCTGTCCAGCCCGCTGATGACAAAGATCACCCGGCGGTCGCCCTGTGCCGCAGACCCGACCAGTCCGTAGCCCGCCTCTTGCGTGTGGCCGGTCTTCAGCCCGTCGGCCCCCATGCCAAGCGCCAGCAGCGGGTTACGGTTGCGCCGGTTTGACGGCGCGCGGTTATCGAACGCATATTCAGCGATGCCGAAATAGTGGTAATACTGCGGAAACTCTTCGATCAGGCGCTGTGCCAGATGGCCCAGATCCTCCATCGACATGCGGTGCTGCGGATCGGGCCAGCCGGTCGAGTTGGTGAAATGCGAATGCGTCAGCCCCATCTGGCGGCCGCGTTCGTTCATCTGCCGGGCAAAGGCATCCTCGGTTCCGGCCAGACCTTCGGCCACGACCACGCAGGCATCGTTGCCCGACAGGACGATGATACCCTTTATCAGTTCCTCAACCGTGGGGCGGTCGCGTTCGTTCAGGAACATGGTCGATCCACCCATCTGCCGCGCCTTGGTGGACACGGGCAGGCGGGTGTCCAGTTGAATGCGGCCTTCTTCCAGCGCCTCGAACAGCATATACAGTGTCATCAGCTTGGACATGCTGGCGGGGGGCAGTTCCTCTTGCGCGTTTTTTTGCATCAGCACGGTGCCGGTGGCCATGTCATAGACCCAGGCCGCGCCCGCATGGGTGTCGAACGCCTGTGCCGAGGCCGCGCCCGGCAGCAGCATGGTCAATAGTGCGAGGGTGCGAAGCGAAAGCGCGCGCATAGGTTGTCCTTTGCCAGTTCCGCATTCTGGTTACATGATGGCCCGCCGCGCCGCAACGCATGGCACGGACCCGAGTCGGGATTGTGATAACCCCGGTCAGGTTGCGAAATCGTTAAGGCCGCCTGCCGCCGTGGGGCCGATGCCACGTCAGCCCATGCCGGAACTGTCGCCGTGCAGCCGGGCGCGCTGGCGGTCGGTGGCGCGGCTCCATAACGCAAAGCCGATCCAACTGATGCAATAGGTCGCCCCCAGCAGCAGAACCAGCCAGCCGGGGATCGGCCCGATGGCGGCCCGGTCCAGCAATTGCCCAAAGCTGCGCAGCGGTGTCGGATGCACCAGCAGTTTGCCCAGATAGGCGATGGTCTGGATCAGCAAGATCCACAGATAGTTGCGCCGGATGCGCCGCCCCACCGCCACCGCGACGCTGACATGATAGGACGGCTGCCGGTAATCGCGCGCCAGCGTCTGTTGCCAGCCGCGTTCCAGATGCAGGTTTCCGTCTGCCAGCATGGGCGCGACGATATGCTTTTCCATCCAGCGCGCCCGCGCCCGCCAGACGTTGAAGTAACGATAGCGCCGTGCCTCTAGCATCAGGAACAGCACGATCAGCACACCCACCAGCAGCAGCGGAATGGGCGATGCCTGCGGCGAGGAAAACGAGATCGACAGCGCGATCCCCAGCGTCACCACCGACCAGTTCGTGGTCGTATCCAGCCGGGTGCGCCACAGGGTCGAACGATATAACTCTCCCCGATAGACATGTGCCAGAAAGCCCAGTTCCGCCGACGTAAAGGCGCGCGGCGTATTGTCGGTGTCGTGATCCATGGCCGTCCCCCCGTCTGCGACTGTCGCACCGGGGTGGCGACCTGTCCAGCGCGTCAGCCGCCGGTTGCCTGCCGCCAGTGGCGACGGCACAGCGAAACATAGGTTTCATTGCCGCCGACCTGCACCTGCGCGCCCTCGGTCATGGTGGCCCCGTCGGCACCCCGGCGGATGACCATGGTGGCCTTGCGTCCGCAATGACAGATGGTGCGCACCTCGCGCAGGTCGTCTGCCAGTGCCAGCAGGGCGGCGCTGCCGGGGAACAACTGGCCGCGGAAATCGACCCGCAGCCCATAGCACATGACCGGGATGCCCAGATCATCGGCCACCCGCGCCAGTTGCCAGACCTGATCGGCGGTCAGAAACTGCGCTTCATCCACAAAGATGCAGGCCGGGGCAGGGCGGGCTGCGATCAGTGCGAACAGGTCAGTGTCGGCGGCGAATGTCAGCGCGTCGTCGGAAATGCCGATGCGGCTGGCGATACGGCCCTGACCGGCGCGGTTGTCCAGCGCGGCGGTCAGCAACAGCGTGTCCATCCCACGCTCGCGATAGTTATAGGACGCTTGCAGCAGCAGCGTGCTTTTGCCCGCGTTCATGGTGGAATAATGGAAATACAGCTTGGCCATGATGCGGCCTTAACCGGGCCGCGCAGCGGCGTCCAGCGGCTTAGCGGCGGGGCACCTGCGGCACGCGGGAACGGTGGCCATAGTCGATCGGATCATGCGGCGGGTGGCCGTCGGTGCGGCTCCAGAACCGGGTGCCCCCCTTGCGCAGCAGCACCGGCAGGGTCAGCAGCACCCCCGCCACAAAGCCGCCGCTATGCGCCCAATAGGCGACGCCGCCTTCATCCCCGGTCATCATATAGCCGCCGAACAGTTGGATCGCGAACCAGACGCCCAGCATGATCCAGGCGGGCAGGGTAAAGATCTTGAAGATAATGACGATGATCGCCAGCACATCCACCTTGGCGCGCGGGAACAGCAGCAGATAGCCGCCCATGACTCCGGCAATCGCCCCCGAGGCCCCGGCCATCGGGATCATGCTGCCGGGTTCGGCGCTGATCTGCCCGGCAGCGGCTGCCAGCCCGCAGATCAGGTAAAAGCCCAGAAACGGCAGATGCCCAAGCTGATCTTCCAGATTGTCGCCGAAAATCCACAGAAACAGCATGTTGCCCGCGAAATGCATCAGACCGGCGTGCAGGAACATATGGGTCAGCAGCCCCCACAGCATCTGGCCATCTGCGATAGCCCCGGCATAGAGCGCGCCATAAACCCACAGCCCTTCGGCATTCAGCCCCCAGGGCATGGTCAGCACGAACATCACCAGATTGGCAAAGATCAGCCCGATGGTGACATAGGGTGTGCGCTCGGACGGGTTGTGGTCGCGGATCGGAAACATGCGGGGCCTTTTGCCGGGTCGCGTCACACTGGCCGATGGCGCGGCATCTGGCAAGCGGCGCGCGCTTTGACTAGCCTGACGGCACGGAATCAGGGGATCACCATGACAAGCATGACAGACCGCAAGAATGCCGCCATCGCCCGCGGTGTCGGGATGACGACGCAGATCTATGCCGAGCGCGCCGAAAACGCGGAAATCTGGGATAAAGAGGGCAACCGCTATATCGACTTTGCCGCCGGAATCGCGGTGGTGAACACCGGCCACCGTCATCCCCGCGTGATCGAGGCGGTCAAGGCGCAACTGGATCGGTTCACCCACACCTGCCATCAGGTCGTGCCCTATGAAAACTATGTCGCTTTGGCCGAGCGGCTGAACGATCTGGTTCCCGGCGACTGGCCGAAAAAGACCATCTTCGCCACCACCGGGGCCGAGGCGGTGGAAAACGCGGTCAAGATCGCGCGGCATTACAAGGGACGGTCCGGCATCGTCAGCTTTGCCGGGGGGTTCCACGGGCGCACCTTCATGGGCATGACGCTGACCGGCAAGGTTCAACCCTATAAGGCCGGTTTCGGCGCGATGATGAACGATGTCTGGCACCTGCCCTTCCCCTGCGAACTGCACGGCGTAACGGCAGAGGATGCCATTCACGCGCTGGAAACGCTGTTCAAGGCCGATGTGGACCCGGCCCGCGTCGCCGCGATCATCGTCGAACCCGTGCAGGGCGAGGGTGGTTTCTATGAAGTGCCGCCCGGTTTCATGAAAAAGCTGCGCGAGATCTGCGACAGTTATTCGATCCTGCTGATCGCGGACGAGGTGCAGACCGGCTTTGCCCGCACCGGCAAGCTGTTTGCCATGGAACATCACGGCGTGGCGGCCGACATCACCACCATGGCCAAGGGGCTGGGTGGCGGTTTGCCGATTTCCGCCGTCACCGGCCGGGCCGAGGTGATGGACAGCCCCAACCCCGGCGGCCTTGGGGGCACCTATGCGGGCAACCCGCTGGGTGTGGCGGCGGCTCATGCCGTGCTGGATGTGATCGAAGATGAAGGGCTGTGCGACCGCGCGGTGCGTCTGGGGCAGCGGCTGAAACAGCGGCTGGCCGGGATGCGAGACGCGGTGCCCGAGATCGTCGATATTCGTGGGCCGGGCTTTATGAATGCGGTCGAGTTCAACCATGCCGGCACGGACAAGCCCAGTCCTGACTTTGCCAATCGCGTGCGGCTTGAGGCGCTGGACCGGGGGCTGATCCTGCTGACCTGTGGCGTTTACGGCAATGTCATCCGCTTTCTGGCGCCGATTACCATTCCCGATGCGGTGTTCGATGAGGCGCTGGATATTCTGGAACAGTCGATGAAGGCTGCACGGGCCTGAAGCGCCGGACCGGGGGACTTCGCGTCCCCCGGACCCCCTGCAGGATATTTATAAACGAAAGACGGGCCGGGCGATTTTGGGGATCGCTAGTTGCTGGCGGGGCCGCTGTCGTCGGGAATCTCGCCTTCGGGCGGGGGCGGCATGTCTTCGGGGGCCGGGGTTATCAGGCGATTGTCGTCCCATTCGCCGGATGCGACCTGTCCGGTGGCATAGCGCAGCACGCCCTGACCCTGCCGTTTGCCGGCGACGAAATGGCCAGTATAGGTGTCGCCGCCGGGATAGGTGGCGGTGCCCTCGCCGTCGATTTCCCCCTCTGACCAGCCGCCTTCGTAGGAAAAACCGTCGGGGGTGACGACGCGGCCATGACCATCGCGCAGCCCCTGAGCAAAATCGCCGGTGTAGACCGTGCCATCGGGGTAGGTGGCCTGTCCTTGCCCGTGGCGCAGGCCGTCTTTCCATGCGCCGTTATAGACATAGCCATCGGGATAGGTCATCCGGCCCTGTCCGTCGTTGCGGGCATTGCGGAAATGGCCCTCATAGATCATGCCATTGGCATAGCGGGCGATGCCTTGGCCCTCGATCACCCCGGCGCGCCACGCGCCCTGATAGGTCGATCCGTCGGCATAGGTGATCTGGCCGCTGCCATCGGGTTTGTCGGCCAGCATCTGCCCTTGGTAGACCGAGCCGTCGGGATAGGTTTCACGGCCTTGCCCTTCGCGTCGGCCCTCGACCCAATCGCCAGTGTAGGCATAGCCATCGGTGCCGGTAAAGCTGCCGCGTCCGTGATGACGGTCGGCCAGAAAGCCGCCTTCATATACATCGCCATTGGCATATGTGGCGATGCCCTGTCCTTCGCGGCGGCCTGCGACCATCTGGCCTTCGTAGTGATCGCCCGTTGCCTGAGTCAGCTGTCCGGTGCCCGACATCTGTCCGGCTGACCAGACGCCTTCGTAGATCATGCCGTCCTGCATGGTCAGGCGGCCCATACCGGCGCGTTGCCCGGCGATCATGCCGCCTTCGTATACGGCGCCATCGGGATAGGTGATACGACCGTGTCCCTCTTTGATGCCTGCCTTCCAGTCGCCGTCGTAACGATAGCCGTCGGGCTGGGTCAGCACGCCCTTGCCCTGATGCAGCCCCCTGACGAAAGTGCCCTGATAGACCGAGCCGTTGGCATAGGTCGCGGTGCCGGTGCCGGTCATTTCACCGGCCTTCCAGTCGCCCTGATAGCTGCCGCCATCGGCATAGGTGATCTTGCCCTGACCATCGGGCAGACCGGCGGTGAAATGCCCTTCATAGACGGAACCGTTGGGATAGCGGGCCACGCCTTCGCCCAGGATCTGCCCGTCCACCCAATCGCCGTCATAGCGATAGCCGCTGGGCAGGGTATAGGTGCCGCGCCCGTGCTGGCGACCGTTTCGGAACGTGCCTTCATACACGCCGCCGTCGTCATACTGTTTGGTCACGGCATCCTGCGCGGCCAGTGTTTGGGGCATGCCCGTGCCTGCCGCCAGAATGACCATTGCTGCAACTGCCGCTTTCATCGCCTGCCGCCCCTTTGTCTTTTGGCGAAAGGTTTACCCCAAGCATGGCCTCGGCGCAAAGCCCGACTTTCCCTTGCCCCCGGCATCGCCTATCAAAAAACCGACAAAGCCAAGGGGCCAGCCATGACCGACCGTTTCCGCCTGAGCATCGCGCAACTGAATGCCACCGTCGGCGATCTGACCGGCAATGCCGCCAAAGCGCGGGCGGCGTGGGCAGCGGCGCGGGATGCCGGGGCCGATATGGTGGCGCTGCCGGAGATGTTCATCACCGGCTATCAGACGCAGGATCTTGTGCTGAAACCGGCGTTTACCCGCGATGCCATGGCCGCGATCGAGGCTCTGGCGCGCGAGGTGGCGGAAGGTCCGGCCATGGGCATCGGCGGGCCGTGGGTGGATGGCGACAAGCTGTATAACGCATATTTCATTCTGAAGGGCGGCGCGGTGGTTGCGCGGGTGCTGAAGCATCATCTGCCTTACAAGCAGTTGTTCGACGAACTGCGGCTGTTTGATTCCGGGCCGATCAGCGGGCCGTATTCCATCGGCGAGGTGCGGGTCGGCTCGCCGATCTGCGAAGACAGTTGGTATCCCGATGTAGCGGAAACGCTGGCCGAAACCGGCGCGGAAATCCTGCTGGTGCCGAACGGCAGCCCCTATCACCGGAACAAGCTGGACCTGCGGATGGGGCATATGCAAAACCGCGTGGCCGAAACCGGGCTGCCGCTGATCTATCTGAATCTTGTCGGCGGGCAGGACGATCAGATTTACGACGGCGCCAGCTTTGTGCTGAACCCCGGCGGCGAGGTCGCGGTGCAACTGCCAGCCTTTGTCGAAGCGCAGGCGACGGTGGATTTCATCCGCACGCCTGATGGCTGGCAGGCACAGCCGGGGCCGATGGCGCCGCAGCCCGATGTGTGGGAACAGGATTATCAGGCGATGATGCTGGGTTTGCAGGAGTATCTGCGCAAATCCGGGTTCAAAAAGGTGCTGCTGGGCATGTCGGGCGGGATTGATTCTGCGCTGGTTGCGACCATTGCCGCCGATGCCATCGGGCCGGACAATGTGCGCTGCGTGATGCTGCCCAGCGAATATACCTCGCAGGCCAGCCTTGACGATGCTGCCGAGTGTGCTGCCCGGCTGGGCGCGCGGCTGGATACCGTTCAGATCGAGGGGGCGCGCGATGCCGTGGCCGGGGCGCTGTCACATCTGATGGCAGGCACCAGCCCCGACATCACCGAGGAAAACATCCAGTCCCGTCTGCGCGGGCTGATGCTGATGGCGATTTCCAACAAATTCGGGGAAATGCTGTTGACCACCGGCAATAAATCCGAGGTGGCCGTGGGCTATGCCACCATCTATGGCGATATGGCGGGCGGGTATAACCCGATCAAGGATCTGTATAAAACCCGCGTGTTCGAAACCTGCCGCTGGCGCAATGCCAATCACCGCGACTGGATGATGGGCCGGGCGGGCGAGGTGATTCCGCCGCGCATCATCAGCAAACCGCCATCGGCCGAGTTGCGCCCCGACCAGACCGATCAGGACAGCCTGCCACCCTATGAGATGCTGGACGCCATCCTTGACGGGCTGGTGGAACAGGATCTGTCGCTGCGCGAGTTGGTCGATCAGGGGTTTGACGCGGAAACGGTGGACAAGGTGCAGCGGCTGCTGTTTGCCAGCGAATGGAAACGCTATCAGGCGGCGCCCGGCCCGCGTATCTCGACCAAGGCATTCTGGCTGGATCGCCGCTATCCTTTGGTCAATCGCTGGCGCGATTCGCGATAGCTTGGCGAGCGGCGCGGCGGTGCCCCAAGGCCGGGGGTTTCACACCCCAGCCCGGCCCATACGCCGGGCGTTCCTCGGGAAAAAGGTCCACTGGACCTTTTTCTGGCCCTCGTCACCCCTGTGGGATATTTGGAAACGAAAGACAGCGGGCCTTGCCCCGCACAGGAGAGCGTGATGCCCCCGATTATCGAGATTGACCGACTGTCCAAGCAATATGGCAGTGGCACCAAGGCGCTGGATGATGTGTCGCTGGACATTGAGAAGGGCGAGATTCTGGCCTTGCTTGGTCCAAATGGCGCGGGCAAGACCACGCTGATTTCGATCATCTGCGGGCTGGTGGTTCCGACTGGCGGCACGGTGTGCGTGGATGGGCATGACATCCGCACCGACTGGCGCGCCGCGCGGCGGCTGATCGGGCTGGTGCCGCAGGAAATCGCGCTGGAGCCGTTTGAGAAGGTGATTGCGACGGTGCGCTATACCCGCGGGTTGTATGGGATGCCGCCGGATGAGGCGTGGATCGAGCAGGTGCTGCGGTCTTTGGCCCTGTGGGACAAGCGCGATGCCGCCACGCGCGAATTGTCGGGCGGGATGAAGCGGCGGGTGCTGATTGCCAAGGCTTTGGCGCATCGGCCCAAGGTGTTGTTTCTGGACGAACCCACCGCCGGGGTGGACGTGGCGCTGCGGCGCGAGATGTGGCAGGTGGTGGGCGATCTGCGCAACAATGGCGTGACGATTATCCTGACCACCCACTATCTGGAGGAGGCCGAGGAAATGGCCGACCGCATCGGCGTCATCAACAAGGGGCGTCTGTTGTTGGTGAAACCGACCGCCGAGCTGATGGGCGAGTTTGGCAAGAAGCGGCTGACCATCGAGCTGGATCAGCCTTTGGCCGCTGTCCCGCCGGGGTTGGAGGGGCGCGGGCTGGAGCTGTCGGATGACGGGCGATCGTTGGGTTTTGATTACGACACGCGGGCCGAGCGCACCGGCATTGCCCGGCTGCTGGCGGATCTGGCGGCGCATGGCATTGCGGTTCGCGACGTGGCGACCAGGCAATCCAGTCTTGAGGATGTATTCATGGCGCTGGTCGCCGGAGAGGACGCGGCATGAGCATTAACTGGCGATCCGTCTGGGCGATTTTCTACAAGGAGATGCTGCGGTTCTTTCGCACGATCTGGCAGTCTCTGGCCTCGCCTGTTTTGTCTACCACGTTGTATTTTATCGTTTTTGGCGCTGCTATTGGCGGGCGCATCCAGTCGGTCGAGGGGATCGGCTATGGCGCCTTTATCGTGCCGGGGTTGATGATGCTGACGGTGTTGCAGCAATCGGTGTCGAACGCCTCTTTTGGCATCTTTTTCCCCAAGTTTTCCGGGACGGTATATGAAATCCTCGTCTCGCCGCTGGGGTGGCTGGAGGTGGTGATCGGCTTTGTGGGCGCAGCGGCGGCCAAGTCGATTCTGACGGCCATCGTCATCCTCGTGACCAGCTTTTTCTTTGTCGGTGTGCATATCGCGCACCCGTTCTGGATGATCGGATTTCTGGTTCTGACCGCCGTAGCCTTTTCGTTGCTGGGCTTTATCATCGGGTTGTGGGCCAAAAATTTCGAGCAATTACAAATCGTTCCGATGATGGTCATCACGCCTTTGGTGTTTCTGGGCGGGGCGTTTTATTCGGCATCCATGCTGCCGCCGTTCTGGGAAAGCGTGGCCAAGCTGAACCCGGTGCTTTACCTGATCTCGGGCTTTCGCTGGGCGTTTTTCGATTATGCCGATGTGCCGGTGGGGCTGTCGCTGTTGGCGGTGGCGCTGATGATCGGGGTTTGCCTGGCGATCATCCGGTGGATTTTCCTGACCGGCTGGCGGCTGCGGGAGTGACTGCACAAGGACAGGTGGCTGACGCGCTTTGTTCTGATCGGGGCGCGCAACGGCGGCGGGCGTTGCGTCGTTGACGGCGCGCAACAGGATTGCGGCCCAGGGCCAGCATTTACCGGGTTTTGGGCTGCACAACCTGTGCACAAGCCATACACAGCCTGTGCACAACCTGTACACAGGCTGCGGGCGTTGCGGACTGGCTTTGGTCAGGTTGCGGGCGGTGCGGGATCGCCCCAAAATGCGTATCGGGGCAAGCAGCAAGCCGGGGCATTGTGGCCGTGACGGGCCATGGCTTTGGCGCGGTGGCCGGAATGGGGGATGCCATGTTCGAGAATGGCCGGATGATCGCGGTTGCCGGGACCAGCCTGTATGTGGCCGAGGCCGGGCGGCCCGATGGTGTGCCCGTTGTGCTGCTGCATGGCGGTTTGGGGTGTCGCGATGATTTCGCCCCCTTGGCGGCGCATCTGGCCGGGGAATACCGGCTGATCGCCATCGACAGCCGGGGGCATGGCCGGTCGGCTTTGGGGCCGGGTGCGCTGAGCTATCGCCGGTTGGAACAGGATATCGCTGCGGTTCTGACGGAACTGGGGATCAGCGGCGCGGGCATTATCGGGCACAGCGATGGCGGGATCGTGGCCCTGCGTCTGGCCGGGTCCGGGTCGTATCAGCCCGGCTTTGTGGTGGCGATTGGCGCGCATTGGCATCTGCCGCCCGACGATCCGGTGCGGCAGATTTATCAGGAGATTACCGCCGGGGAATGGCGCGAGATGTTCGCGGCGCAGGTCGAACGCTATCAGGTGGAAAACCCCGCACCGGATTTCGACCGTCTGTTCGATGCGGTCAGGGCGATGTGGCTGGGGACGGGGGATGACGCCTATCCCGGCGATCTGGTGCGCGCGATCACCTGCCCGCTGCTGGTCGTGCATGGCGACGATGATTTTCTGGTGTCGCGGCGTCAGGCGTTCGATCTGGCCGAGCAGGTGCCCGGCGCGCGGTTGCTGAACCTGCCCTTTGCATCCCATACCGTGGCCGAGGATCAGCCGGAGGATCTGTTGCCCGCGCTGCGGCAGTTTATCGCCGGGGCGGCCTAGACGGCGTCTTCATTTAAGGATTCCCTTGTCATTCGAGTTC
>NZ_JAUNTO010000012.1 GCF_030538655.1 Paracoccus sp. (in: a-proteobacteria) | reverse complement strand
TTCTCGCAGTAAATGCCTAGGCCAACAGGTTCAGCCTTGCATCCTGCAAGCAGGGTACACACGGCTGAATGATGAACGGTGATCCCCTCGGCATCGGCAAGCCGCGCTAACCGAAGCCAGAAGCCGGTCCCACACGCCCGCTTCACGCCACCGCACGAAGCGATTGTAGCAGGTGGTGTGCGGGCCATAGCGCTCAGGGATATCCGCTGCAGCATGACACAAGAACTTGCAGTGTTTGACATCAAAAGTTGCAGCACGCAGAAAATGTTTCACGGGGCGTGAAACGGCGTTTCAAGGGTGCTGTCGGTGTAACACGCACCGACAGCACCCAGCGTCACGCACTCTCAATATACACCTCGGCCGTGCCGGGTTGCAGGGCGATCTCGATCATGCTGCCTCCCCAATCGTCAGGCATCTGCTGGCTTTCAAAGCGGACATCATCCTTGGTGGCCAAGGTCTGGTTATAGGCCAGCATGTCGCCCTCCATCGTCCATTTCGTCCAGCGGCGGGCGCGGGGCGGGAAGCCCAGCTTCATGGTCTGCATATTTTGCGTGTCAGTGCTGATCAGAACAAAAGCGATGCTGCCATCCTTGCGATCGACCCGGAACACGCGAACAGCCTCTTGCACGAAGCGGGCCGCCAGCGAGGACGTTCCGGGGGCCGGATTGCCTTCATCATCGCGGGTTTCAAGCGTCACACCCGGCAGAGACGCGCCCTTCACCGGCATGACCCGCGTGGTTTTACCAAGCAGATGTTCGTTCACGAAATTTTGCCACATCAGCGACGGAGCATAAGCGCCGCCCTGTGGAGGCTGTGTGCGACCCCTGAACAGCCGCCCCGTAGATACCGTGAAGAAGGTGTCGGAAATATTGCCGAGACTGGCGTTGGTCATCAAAACATCAAGGGTCGAGTTCCCGAGCAGCTTGGATTTCTGACTGCGCTCTTGCCAGATCGTGCCGCCCACAGTCTCATAACCCGGCCCATATTCGTATCCTATGACCCGGACCTTCTTTTCACGGGTCTTGTTGATGTCTTCCAGGCTGTTCATCAGGGTAACATACTTGGTACCTGGCAGGTTTTTGCTTTGATAGGTGGCATGTGTAGACGCCGCCTGATATGCCATCAGGTCCTGATTTCTGGAATCTGGCATGATATTCATGCCGACGTCCCAGCCCATGATATAATAGGCAAATCCGGTGTAATCGGCGGCGGGGCACACGGACAGGCCGTCCGGGATGTAATTGGGATTGTTGCCCGTGCCGTTCAGGTAAAATCTGAACTTGTCCGGGTTATAACCGGGGGTGGCCTCCATGATGTTGGCAAACCGTTGCAGCCACATGCCATTAAGCTTGCCGCCCGACGCAACACCATCAATGCCTTCATAATAGAAAAATGCGGACATGTTGTTCCACGGCTCGTTCCCCATCTCGATCATGATGGTTTCGAACACATCCTGCCACGGCTCGACCTGCCCGGCGTCAACGCGCATTTTTGCGCCGACCTGCTCGGGGGTTTGCTCGGCGCTCGCGTCATAGGTCGTGCACAGCCAGCCCGCATAGGTCCGCAGTTCGTCCCTGCGCGCATGGGGCGGTTCGATCTGTATCCATGGATTGAAACACGGGCGGCCAACCTTTGCCTGCGCCGCCTGACCTTCCAGGCTTTCCTTGAGTTGCTTCAGACTGTTGAAAAACGCCCAAAACGAATAACCGCGCGCGTTCGTGCCCCAAGGATGCAGGGCATCAGCCGCAATATAAACCCTGGGTCGCGATTTGCACATCGAATGAATGCGTAGATAGGGCAGTGTGCCGTCCAGCAGCGTTCGCCGCTCTTGCTCGCGGAAATGCAGGTATTCGGTGCCGTCCTCGAATACCGCGAAACGCCGCAGATCCACCACGCAAGGGCCGGTTAATGTGATCCGGGCCGGTTGTGCCGTTCCATCGATGCGAGGTTCATTCACGCCGAACGCGATCTCGACATCACTCCAATCCGTTCCGATCTCCTGGATCGAGCGGGGCGTTGTCGATCCCAATACCTGGAATCGAGCGGTTGTCGGGGATTGCGCGCGAATGCCGGTAATCCAGCGATAGCGGCGGGCGGGGTCGAGAATGGGATACCAGGCCCCATCCGTGCCCTGATGCACATAGGCGTTGATATTGTATTCCACCCCATCCTCGATCCTGATCCGTCCGAACGGTGTGCCGTCCACATCCGTCAGAAGTTCACCCGTAACACCCTTGGGCATCCACTGATTGAAGCTGGGCACGCCGGGGGAGTTCGCATTGAACGACTCTACATGGACCATGCGCCCGCAGGCATATTTGGCCATATCCATGTCCACAAAGGTCGTGCGGACCACGAGAAAATCGGTCAGTTCAATGTCAATATCACCATCCACGGTGATAGCTTCTTCATTGGTGAAGGAGGGGTGCCACGACATGGCCACAACGTGACGCAGGCCGAGGGCGGGGGCGAAATTGACCTTGATGGCGCGATTGCCGACAGCCTGCACAGTGACGTTCGTGGGCTTCGGAACCGAGACGTCCGGGGAGGCGTGTGGATAGCTGGGTACAGTGGTGAAATGATCCGCCGGCGTGGGGGTGATTGCATCAGAACCGGCCACCAGATCGACCTTGGCAGGTTCGGACCATGCGCTGATCTCGCCATTCTCGCTGACCGCCGCAACGGCGATATACATGGGCACTTCCAGCCCATAGTATCTGGAAAATTGGTGGATCAGCTCTCCGTGACCCGCAACCAGGCCGCGCGTGGCGCCACCGATTGGGACAATCTGGCGTGCGATAGTGTCTGTAATGTTGACCCGACCTATTTCGGTCATTTTGTCATCGACGACACGCATCACATCCACCGTGCCGCCATTCGCCCATCCGTCGATAAAAACTCATATCCGGCGACAGTATTCGGCCCGAAGCTGATCTTGCGTGACGCCTTGTCAAAAGCGGTCGGGCGCCATGCGTGAATATCCATGGTGACGGGGCGAATGCGGCCCTTGGACACCTTACCCGTTCGGGAACCCAGTGTGTTCCCGAACATGCCCTCCTCATTCATGCTGAGGCCAATGGTTTCAAAGCCGTCATTTTCCGTGGACCAGAACAGATGCGCACTGGCGTCCTCGTTCGCGACCGACAGATGATATTTTTTCGACATGATACCCCCTTACGCTGCGGTGTTGATGGTCGGCGCGCCAATCGTTCCGTGATTCCGGCCACCATAAAAGTCGATGATCGGGGCGGTGATCCTGAGACGGATCACACCCGGCGGCTGCATGGTTCCGTCTGGTCGCCAGAACAGAGACTTTGCCTCGTCCAGCGTCAGGGTTTCGCCCAGAGAGATCAGAAGCCGGGTGCATCGAAAGAAATCGAACCATTGTCTTGCGCGGCAGTATTATCCGCGAGTGCGCTGATTTTGGGCGCATAACTGGTGGCCCCATCGGGCCACATGAATTGTCGATCACCGATGGGCAGCAGAGACCGCCCATGAATTGGCGCCACCCAGTCGCCGCCGTTCACCCGTGCCGTCACATAGCTTGTGCGCGCCGCGTTGGTGCCAATCGGACCAGCGACCTGGACAAAATCAACCACGTCTCCGGGTGGATCGCGGGCATCCCGTCCAGATAATTGATCGCACGAGAGGACCCGTCTGCATGAGCAAAACGTGTGCGGATGTTAAGCGTGCCTGTCTGTGTCACATTGATTGCCAAATGCTCGGCCTGATCCGCCAGCCGGAAAGCAAGACCCGCCACCCGCGATTCGCCAGTGTGTGGCTCGTATTTGATGCGGCCTGCCAGGATCAGTTCGTTAACCGGATCAATAGGGATCGCCTGTTCCGCAAAGTGCACACGGCTGCTATCCGACTTGCGGAAGACAGACGGTGCCGCAGTGAACATTTGCGGCTCCTGCGCGGTCACGCGGGTCGCAATCGTTGTCCCGGACACCATGCTATTGATATTCGAGACGCGCAATTCCAGTTCGATCTGCCCGAACGCGTGAGTATTTTCACTGACAAACTCCGTCCCTGTGGCAACCTCCAGATTGTCAACCAGCCAGGCATGCGTTGCCACAGCCGGCGCGTCAGACGGGTAGACATAGAAGCCGAATTTGCTGATGCGGAACGTCCCGGCGGGGCTTTCCCCGACAGTCGGCGGGACCAGAACAATCGGGTGCCCCGATGCGATGTCAGTAGCAAATACGGAGTAATCACCAGCATGTTCTGTCCCTATCAGGGTGAACGAATTCGCCCCGTCCTGCCGCTCGACCACATTGCTGATCGCGCCCTCGCTGGTGCTAAGAAGGTCGTTCGGCGGGTCGGGGTCGGAATGATGCACCGCCTCAATGGTCACTGAAAACGCGGGCAGAATGGCTTCTCCACCGCTATTGCTGGCCGTGATCACGAATGATCCGCTATAGGCAGCCTCAGTCGCAAATATGAGGTTATGGCCATCGATCAAAAGCTGACCGTCGTCCGGCATAATCGTATAGTTTAGCGCACCGCCACGGAATTTGGTTCGCAGATCAGTGGCAGGCACGGTCTGACCGACCATATAGCTGCGATTTCCGATCGAGCCGATTGCAACCGGTGCTGGCCAGCGCGCGACACCTGCAGATACCGCAGCACTAATGCCGTCCTCGCCAACCGCAGCGGTCACGAGTACACCAATCTGGCAAAGGTCGTCTGCCGGAACCACCTCATATCTTGCTGCAGTTGCACCGCTGATGACTGCGCCGTCTCGTATCCACTGATAGCTGAGTGCTGCTCCCTCGGCATCCGCACTGACGGTCAGCGTCTGGCCGATCAACGGCTCGCCATTGATCTGTGGATGCGCTGTGAACCGCAGGCCACTCAGCATATCTCGGCCATTAAGAAACATGTCCGTACGCCGAGGGCGACCTTGGCTGTCGGTGATATAGATCTGCGCAACCCGTCCGATGAAGCCATGCATAATTACACCTCACGCAGAACGAAGTAGACGGTATTCGGCTTCATTACCGTCAGCGCCTGCCATTCCCCCTCTGACAGCAATATGGTGCCAAAATTTGACAAAATTTTGGTGTTCTCGATCACCACATCCTCGATGTTTCGTGGCGATTCAGACGCCCGCACAAACAGACTCTTGATTTCGGAAACCACCGCCCCGTCGACCAGCTTGAACACCACCTTGTAGCTGGTATTTCCCCTCTCTCCCGCGCTGTTGGGCCACAATGTCACGCTGAATGCTCCCTGAGCATCGACCGTGGCGCTGACCTTATGAGCAGCGATAATCTGACCAGCTTCAAAATCGGCGGCGGCCAACGTAAAATCGACTGCTGTGATCTGTGCTGCATTGCCATCCGGCAGCTTGATTTGCCCCGTGATTGTCGTCTGGCTGATACCAGCGCGCGCTTTTGCCCTGCGGAATCGGACCGCCAATGGGCATATCCTTGGGCACGTCGGAAAACCTGACTTCTCTATCATTGATAATCACCTTGTTCAGTGCCGCGCCCGGCACATCGCCCAGTGAAATCACATAGGTCAGAAAGGCATTGGGGTTGCGGTCCGATTTGCCATGCGACATCGGCGGGCAGACCATATGACCGCCGGTGGCATAGCGCCCGACCAGAAAGGCCATGGGCTGCGCGCCGCCGCTGGTGGTGAATTCCGTCTGGATGCCCGGCTGCGGCTGGCGCTTTGCGGCATTGCGCTGCAGCGCTGATTGAACGGCCGTCAAGCTGGCGCTGATCAGCAGGTTTGTGGCAATTTTGCCAACCACAGCTGTGGTGGCCCAGCTACCGACGACGGCGATGGCGGCTCCGACGGCGGGCATCAGCGCACCCCGAGGATAAGATCGGCGCGCTCGATGCCGATGATGCCAAGCCCGTCGGGGCGCAGGACATAGATCAGCGCGCCATGCAGGATACCAAGCGCTCCTGCATCGCCCTGAAGGACCACCGCCAGATCGCCTGGCAGGCGCATGGCGTGGCCGATCGGGGGAAACATGGTCATGGCGCAATCGATATGGTCGGCATATCCGGCGCGGCGCATGTGCCGCCGTCCGGCCAGATCAGACTGGTATCGACCGACCCACTGCGCCGCCGGATTGGTACCGGTGACGGCTTCGACGCCGCCGGCGGCGAACAGCGCGCAATCATAAACGCCATATTCAAAGGGTCGTTCAGCGACCTGCGCAATGTAATCGGACAGCCGGGCTTCCCAGTTATAAACCCTCATGCGCCCCCCCATTTGACGGGAACGGAGCCTGAAATATCGCCATACTGCCCGAACAGATCGGGGCGGCCGTCGGGCAGCTTCCGTAGCTGATAGCTGGCATCGGATCGTTTCAGCGACAGCCCGCGCGTGCCGCACCGCGCGGCCCCGGCCATCACAACCTCACAGCGACCGGGTGCTGTGTCTGTCACCCCGGTGATCTCAAGCCGATCGATCCAGCCCTTGAATTTCCGGGTGATGCCGATCAGCTCGCCGCTAAAGGCGTCGAAAAGCGCGCGATGGATTTCAACATCGGCCTGACGCAGCTCATAACGCCGCACCGCCAGTTCGACCTCAGGTGCGGTCAGCGCGAAAGAGGCCGTCGTCTCCTGGACATCCGTGCCGATTACCGACCGGATCGGCCCGACCGACACGAGGCCGCCCGCGCCGAAGTAGCCACGGCTCTGCCCTTCGACCCGAAATTCGCGGTGATCCTTGCCAGTCCATAACCCGGTGCGAACGATGCTGCCATCGTGAATGTCCTTCGCAACGATCCACAGCAATATCGCCACATCGCGTGTCGCGCGGGACCGCAGATGATCGTGCTCTGCTTGGGAGATATGGGCAACCATGGCTATCTCATCGTCTGCTGGCAGGTGAAGGTGACGCCGGATCGCATCCCGCCGCTGCGCCCCCAGCCGGGATCGAAGCTGCCCGGCACAATTATCGCTTTACAGGATGGCCGGATCAGCCGGACTTCGGCCCCGGTCGGCGCGCTAGCATCGACCATTGGCACCACCTGGATCGGGCATAGTGCCATGTTCAACGACCACGACACGGCCCCGAACGCCTTATTTTATTGGCTCAAATGCGTACGACATATGCTCTTACACTGCCACGCTGCCTCGGCGTTTAAGGCGCCCTAAATGCCGTTTTCAGGCTCGACTGCAAGACACTTGCGCCCGCGCCCGATCAACCAACCCTCGCCCCTCAAGGCTCGGTAATCCTTGGCCTTTTCACCTCTGATCGGCTGATCCCAGATAATCCCGGCTTACTGCAGGTTTTGATGACCGATAACATCCGCCCATGGGCTGCCCGTGCGAAAGCGCCACAATATCCCGTTGATCACACGCCGATCATCCACTCGCGGCACACCGCGCACCTTGTTCAGCAATAATGGCTCGATGACATCCCATTCCAAATCGGTAAGCTCAAATCTGCGATGCGTCATCGAAGGCTCCTTCAAAAGCCTTGAAGCAATCCATCCCAGATCATGCAAGTCAGTTTATGAGTTTACGGTCTAGGACAACGCCTCAGGCGTCATGATCTCCGGCGAGGGGATGCAAATCACAAAAATTTAACACCATCCATTCCGCAAAAATCCACGACACCATCGACGCTTACTCTGACGCAAGCTAATGCAAGCGTCCGATGGAAGCCGTTACATCACTATTGCCACTGAGGTATCACACATCCGCCCCCCACCGCGATATATTTCCATTACCAAAATACCCCCCAACCATACGGCACAGCAAAACACCAACATAAAATCAATGCTGACATAAAAATATATTCAGCCCTCCCCGCTCAGGGCGACTACCGCCGCTGCGGTGATGCTTTGCAGGCCAATGGTCATCGCGGCTTCGTCGATCATCATTTTGGGGTGGTGAAGTGGAAATGCCTCTACGCCAACTTGTCTCACCCCAAGACGATAATAGACGGACGGCACCTTTTCCGAGAAGAAGCCGAAGTCGTCGGCGGCTTCCCAGCCCGGAGCGTTGACCAGAACGCCGCTTCCTAAAGCGTTGGTGATGGCATCGCGAAACATATCAACCATGCCGGGATCATTAATGACCGGAGGTTCCCCCGGAACCATGCGAAGCTCTGCCTGCGCGCCATGAACGGCGGCAACTCCCTGCGCAATCTCGGCCAAACGCCTTTGGCCGCGAATGCGGCTTTCGGGACAACCGCTGCGCAGGGTTCCACCGATTTCGACCGTTGATGGCAGAATATTATACGACCTACCGGCATTGAACTTTGTGATCGAAAGCACGAGTGGATCGAATGGGCCAGTCTCGCGCGAAACAAGCCGCTGTAGCTCATTTACGACCGAGCATCCGACGCTGATACCGTCTATCCCCTCATGCGGCTTTGCGGCATGTGTTTGCGCTGCATGGATCACCAGGTCGAAATCGTCGCAAGCAAGTGTATAAGGACCAGCCCCTACTGCGATCAGACCGCTGTCCAGATAAGGGTCAACATGCAGGCCTATGGCGCTGTCAACGCTGTCTAACCAGCCCTCGGCGATAATGCGCGGCGCACCTGTGGGCGCAGCTTCCTCGGCGGGCTGAAAGATGAACCGCACGCTGCCTGAAAAAAAGTCGCGCCGACGGTGAAGCGCAAGCATGGCACCGAACACCATGGCCGTGTGGACATCATGACCGCAGGCGTGCATGATCCCTGGTCGAACTGAGGCGAACTCCAGCCCGGTATCCTCTGTGATCGGCAGAGCATCAATATCGGCCCTGACAGCTACGCAGCGATTCGATCCGGGAACATTTCCGATAATATCGACGACGATACCCGTATCAGCCGCCACCTGCGCACCTGTGATCCCCTCAGCTACAATTTGTTGCAGCAAATAAGCCTGCGTTTCGAACTCTTGTCCCGAAAGTTCGGGGTATTGATGCAGATGGCGGCGCAAGGCCACCATCCGTGTAATGATATCAGGTTGGATTTTCATTTGACGAAAATCTCGCGCGAGAAGTTTGTCAGGGTTTCATTCCCCGCTTCTGTGATCAGAATGGTTTCGCTGACCTCGATTCCCCATCCGTCCATCCACATACCAAGAATTGAGTGAACGACGTTTCCCGGTTCGAGCACGGTTTTGTCTCCCGCACGCAGGCTGATCGTATGCTCACCCCAATCAGGGGGATACGCAAGGCCGATCGAATAGCCAATACGGGATTCTTTCTTAAGACCGTAGCGGGCAATAACGTTGCGCCACTGCTGCTCAACGCCCTCGGCGGTGACACCGGGGCGTGCGGCCTCCAGCACGGCTTCCATCCCCTCCAGCACGGCTTTTTCAACCTCGGCCACTTTTGCGGGTTTCGGCCCCAATTGCAGCGTTCGTGCCAGACCGGATGTATAGCGGCGGCACACACCCGCAAGCTCCAATGCTACGGTTTCGTTTGCGCCAAAGCGCCGGTCACTCCACATGATATGCGGGGCCGAGGCATTTTCTCCGCCAAGTATGGTCGGGGGCAGCGCAGTTATGTCACCGGCAAAATCTGCGTGCCCCGCGATCTGGGCCGCCTGAATATGGGCGATGGCATCGCATTCGCGCACACCTGGTTCGATAATTTCGTAGGCGGCGCGCACAGCGCCTTCCGCTAGTCTTGCCCCCTTGCGCAGATAATTAATTTCCGCTTCGGATTTGATCGCACGGACCCAGTTCACCAGCAGATCTGCGTCCACGAAAGTGGCGTCGGGCAGCCCGGCTATCAGCCTGGAATGCGCCTTGGGCGAAAAGAAATATGCCTCAAGCTCGATCCCAACCCGACGTTTCCCCCAGCCCCGCTCGGCCAGATGTGCAGCGATCCAGTCCATGGGGTGGCAGTCTGCGCGCTGGACATAATCTTCTGGAAAGCCCACGATATTCTCGGGTTGCATCCATGCCGTCAACCGACCCCCAACCGCATCCATCGCACGACCAATCCAAACGGGGTCCTGATTGTCTTCGATCGGCACCGCGACCAGCTGAGGTGTATAGAAGGACCAGCCGTCATAGCCTGTGAGGTAGTGCTGGTTCGCCACATCGTTGATGATAAGCAACTGCAAGTCTCGCCGCGCCATTTCTGCGCGGACATTTTGCAGGCGCTCGGCATATTCCGAGCGATGGAATGGCAGAGGAATCATATGCTCTCCACAGAAGGCGATCACGATCCAGATTAAACCGCGTTATATCCAGAGGATCGCTTGCTGTAAGCGCATAAATTCTGCGTATTCGTGCTGTATGCGCTGAAATGCGGCGAAGTAGTGCCCGTTTTAGCAGATACCCGAGTCAGCATCACCCCACGACGTGTTGCCCTTTCGGGCCTATTTGCAGCTCAAATGCTTTGCAATCTGACTGAGGCCAACCGCCTTCGATACTCCAACGCGCTTTCGAACTGGATGATGCGCGATCAACCGGCCGACGTGGCTGCCATGCGCCATTCTAGAGGAAACATCATGGCCGCTTAAGAAAGGTCTCAGCGGCAATCCACAGCCAAGAGGCGTCATCGCCGGTTTAAATACGTCAGCATCCCTGCCGCAAGGGAAGAAGCGTGGAAATCGTGGCAATATACAGCAGAAGGTCGAGGCAATCCTTCTGGCGAAGAAGGCAAAACCATCTGCCTCTTTCCAACGCCAAAACTGGTCGGAGCGAGAGGATTCGAACCTCCGACCCCCTGCTCCCGAAGCAGGTGCGCTACCAGGCTGCGCTACGCTCCGACCGTGACGGGGCAGGTAGCGCGGCCCGGCGGGGATTGCAAGGGGGGTCAGGCAGGAAAGCGGTGTGATCCGGTCGATGGGGAAAGTGGCGGCGCAGGGGATTGCGCCGCTTTGACCGGCCTGACGGGGATCAAAATCAGGCCCCGGCCGACAGTTCGGCCAGAATCTCGTCGCCCATGCCGGCGGTGGACACAGCCATGCCGCCCTTTGGCCCCATCAGGTCGGCGGTGCGCACGCCCTTGGCCAGCACACGCTGCACGGCGGCTTCCAGATCGTCGGCGGCCTGCCCCTGATCGAAGGAATAACGCAGCGCCATCGCAAAGGACAGGATGCAGGCGATGGGGTTGGCCTTGCCCTGCCCGGCGATATCGGGGGCCGAGCCGTGGACGGGTTCATACAGCGCCTTGGGGCGACCATTTGCCATCGGCGCGCCAAGGCTGGCCGAGGGCAGCATCCCAAGGCTGCCGGTCAGCATCGCCGCCGCATCCGACAGAATGTCGCCGAACAGGTTGTCGGTCACGATCACATCGAATTGACGCGGGTTGCGGACCAGCTGCATCGCGCCGTTGTCCGCATACATATGCGACAGTTCCACATCGGGATATTCGTTATCATGGACCCACTGGACTTCTTCGCGCCACAGAATGCCCGATTCCATCACATTGGCCTTTTCCATCGAACAGACCTTGTTGCCGCGCCGCCGCGCCAGCTCAAAGGCCGACCGCGCCACGCGCCGGATCTCGCCGCTGGTGTAACGCTGGGTGTTGATACCGACGCGCCCGCCCTCGTTTTCAGGGTTGTTGTCGTCGAGATGAATACCGCGCGGCTCGCCGAAATAAACGCCCGAGGTCAGTTCGCGCACGATCAGGATGTCCAGACCTGCCACCACCTCGCGTTTCAGCGAGGAAAAATCCGCAAGCGCGTCAAAGCACTGCGCCGGGCGCAGGTTGGCGTAAAGGTCCATTTCCTTGCGCAACCGCAAAAGGCCGCGTTCGGGTTTGACGCTGAAATCCAGCACATCGTATTTCGGCCCGCCGACCGCGCCCAGCAGCACCGCATCGGCAGCCTGCGCACGCGCCATCGTCTCATCCGACAGCGGCACGCCATGGGCATCATAGGCAGCCCCGCCGACCAGATCATGTTCGACGCGGAAATCCAGCCCGCGATTGTCACGGAACCAGCCGATCACCCGGACCACCTGGTCCATCACCTCGGGGCCGATGCCGTCGCCCGGCAGAATCAGCAGGTTATATGTCTGTGTCATCACGGCCTCCTGTTGGGTTCAAACCCGCCTAGACCCGGTGCCCGGCGGGGTCAAGTTCACGCCGAATTTGGTTGAGATTTGCATCCCGATCAGGCCCGATGCGCGCGACTGAAAACAGGATGCCAGGGCAGTCGATGCGACTTTGGGATATGATTATGGTGGTTGTGGTGCTGATCGGGGCTGTTCTGGCCGGGGCGCAGCTTGCGCGCGCGCAGGACCGGGTGCAGGTCACGCTGCCCGACCTGTCATCATTGTCCCGCGCACAGGCCGAATCGCTGACCCGAGAAGTGGCACAGGCGGATGTCATCACCGCCAACTGCCCCGGCCATGCGATCAGCAACGGGGAATGGGCGCTGATTAACGGCACCGGCAATCAGCTGGCCGCCCTGCTGGGACTGGACCCGACCACGTATGAGCGGAAATTTTACGGCCCCGCCTTCGCCTTGCTGGACGAACCTTCGGCCTGCGACCGGCTTGGCCCTGCCGTGCATCCGCTGATTCAGCGCCTGATCGAGATGGGCGGCACGACCAAACCGTGACCCGCCTTGTCCGAACTCAAGGAAATATCAATAAAAGTTAATTCGGACGCCACGTCACCGGAAACCGGAATTCCACAAGACGGCTTCCCAAAAACGGGCGAATCACGCAAAAGAACCGGATGTTCGAATTATGCCGCGCTGCCCTTGTTTTCTGCCTGTTGTCGCTGACCGGCCACGGCTCTCCGGTCGGGGCGGAAGGGCGGGCGCTGGGCGTTGAATTCGTGTCCATCACACCCACGCTGCAAAATGCCGGTTTTGCCGTAACCGGCACGATCGAGGCCAAGGATAACATGTCGCTGGGCTTTCGCCTTGGCGGGCGCGTGGCCGAGGTCATGGTCAGCGAAGGCGATCAGGTCTCCGTCGGTGATCCGCTGGCACGCACCGACCCGTTGCAGCAGGATCAGGCGTTGCAGGTTGCCACGGCGGCGCTGACCTCGGCGCAGGCGGCGCAGGAACAGACGGCGGCGGCCTCGCGCCGGGCCGATGCGATGCTGGCGCGCGGTGTCGGCACCCGCGCCGCCGCCGATCAGGCGCGGCAGGCGCTGTCGCAGGCCGAAGGTGCGGTCGAACGCGCCAGCACCGCCGTCGATCAGGCCCGCCGCGCGGTCGAGGATACCGTGCTGCGCGCACCCGCCGATGGCGTCGTCACCCTGCGCGCAGCCGAACCCGGACAGATCGTCGGCGCCGCGCAGCCGGTCATCGGCCTGTCCAGCCTGACCAGTTTCGAGGCGGTGTTTCAGGTGCCCGACGCACCGCATCTGAACGATTCCGTCGGCAGCACCGTCACGCTGGACCTGATCGACGTGGACATGCCGCAACTGACCGGGCAGGTGGCCGAAATCTCGCCGCTGGTGAACCCGGCGACGGGGGCGGTGGAAATGCGGGTGCGGATCGACGATGCCCCGGCTGATGCCGACCTGCTGGGCACCGCCGTCTATGGCAGCATGACCTATTCCGAAGGGGCGGGCATCAGGATTCCGTGGACGGCGCTGGCCCGTCAGGGGCAAAGCCCCGCCGTCTGGGTCGTGGGGGCCGACAGCCGCGTCAACCTGCGCCCGATCACCATCGCGCGGTTTCTGAACAGTTCCGTCATCGTGGCCCAGGGATTGACCCCCGGCGAAACCGTGGTCGGCGCGGGATCGCAGATGATGTATCCGGGCCGCCCGGTCATCGACGCAGGCGGGGGCCTGCGATGATGGCGCGCGGGGGGGGGATACTGCCACAGCTGATGCTGGCTGTCATGCTGGCCGGACCTGCCGTCGCGTTCGATCTGTCGTCCCTGCCCTGGATGCGGGGAAACGCCGCCGAATCGCAGGCAAAGCCGCGCCCGGTGGTCAGCGAAATTCTGGCCGACACCGATCAGCGCCAGCGATCCGTTCCCGGCGTGATTTCCGCCCATACCGAGGTGAATCTGGCCTTTCAGACCCTTGGCCGCCTGATTTCGCGCAGCGTCGATCTGGGCGATCACGTGGCCGAGGGGCAGGAACTGGCCCGGCTCGACCCCGAGGATCTGACCGGCGACGTCCGCGCCGCCCAGGCCAGCGTCGATGCCGCCGAGGTGCAGTTGGCCACGCAAAAGGCCACCGAACAACGCACCCGCGAACTGGCCCGGCGCAATGTCGCCTCGCGCGCGCAACTGGAACAGGCGGAACAGGCGCTGGCCGCGGCACAGGCTGCGGCCGATCAGGCGCGGTCTGAACTGGTGCGCGCCCGCGACGCCGAAGGGTTCGCCCAGATCACCGCCCCGTTCAGCGGTGTTATCAGCGGCGTCTATGAAAACCCCGGCGCCATCGTCACCGCCGGCACCCCGATCCTGCGCCTGTCGGCCGAGGATGGGCGCGAAGCCGTGGTCGATCTGCCCGAGGCGCTGGCAGCCTCATTGCCCCGTGACAGCCTGTTCATCGCCTTTCAGGACAGCACGCCGCCACTGGAAACCCGCGCCCGCATCGACCGGATCGAGCCGATGACCGACAGCGCCACCCGCACCCGGCGTATCCACCTGTCGCTGGAAAACGGCGACGCTTTCCGGCTGGGGGCGCTGATCCGGGTGCGGATGGGCACCGCCTCGGGCGAGGTGCTGACCCTGCCGGATACGGCCATCGTGCGACGCGGCAACGAAACTCTTGTCTGGCGGATCAGCCGCCCCGATGCCGACACGGCAACCGTGCATCTGACCCCGGTTCAGACCGGCCCCCGACTGGAAGGGCGGGTGCTTGTCACCGGCGGTCTGGCTGCTGGCGACGAAATCGTGACACGCGGCGTCTATTCCCTGACCGAAGGTCAGGCCGTCGGGCCGAGGGTTGATCCATGAAGGGCTTCAACCTGTCCGACTGGGCCTTGCATCACAGGTCGTTCGTCTGGTTCCTGCTGATCGTGTCGATGATCGCGGGGACGATCAGCTATATCAACCTCGGGCGCGAGGAAGACCCGAATTTCACCGTCAAGGTCATGGTGATCGGCGCATCCCTGCCCGGTGCCAGCACCGAAGAAACTCTGCTTCAGGTCACCACCCGCATCGAAAAAAAGCTGGAAGAACTGGACGAGCTGAAATTCACCCGCTCGGTCACCATGCCCGGTCAGGCGGTGGTTTACGTCGAATTGCTGTCCACCATCCGGGGTGCTCAGGTGCCCGAGGTGTGGAAGCGGGTCCGTTCCATGATGTCTGACATCCGGCCCGATTTCCCGCAGGAATTCGCCGGTTTCCAGTTCAACGACAGTTTTGGTGACGTGTTCGGCAATATCTATGCCTTTACCACCGACGGCTTTTCCCGGCGCGAATTGCGCGACCGGGTAGAATCCATCCGCCGTCAGGTCGCCGCCCTGCCCGCTGCGGGCAAAACCGAATTGCTGGGCGAACAGGACGAGGTGATTCACCTTGAATTTTCCACCGCGCGTCTGGCCGCGCTGGGTCTGAACCAGCAACAGGTCATGGCCTCACTGGCCAGCCAGAATGCCATCGCCCCCTCGGGCGTCATTCAGGCCGGGCCGGAACGGATGCTGCTGCGCGTGGGCGGCCAGTTCGATGACGCATCGTCGATTGCCGCCGTGAACCTGCGTGTGGGCGGGCGGTTCTTCAATCTGGCGGATGTGGCCACCATCCGCCGCGGCTATCAAGACCCGCCGGATCAGTTGTTCCGCTATAATGGCCGGCCCGCCATCGGGTTGCAGGTGGCGATGCGCGACGGCGAAAACATCATGGATTTCGGGCATGATCTGGATGCGCTGATGACGCGCATCGCCGCCGATCTGCCCATCGGGATCGAGATGGCAAAATTCGCCGATCAGCCCACCGTGGTGAAAAACGCTGTCGGCCATTTCATCACCGCTCTGGCCGAGGCGGTGGCCATCGTGCTGATCGTCAGCTTTATCAGCCTTGGGTTCCGCGCCGGTTTCGTGGTGACACTGACGATTCCGCTGGTGCTGGCGATCACCTTTGTCGTCATGGATCTGTATGGCATCACCTTGCAGCGGATTTCACTGGGGGCATTAATTATCGCCCTTGGCCTGCTGGTCGATGACGCGATGATCGCCATCGAAACCATGATAACCCGTCTGGAAATCGGCGAAAGTCTGGATCGCGCCGCCAGCTATGCCTGGACCTCGATTGCCTTTCCGATGCTGACCGGCACGCTGGTGACGGTCGCGGGTTTCATTCCCATCGGGCTGAACAGCTCGGCGGCGGGTGAGTTTACCTTTTCGCTGTTCGTGGTCATCGCCGTGTCGCTGGTGATCTCGTGGGTTGTGGCGGTGCTGTTCGCGCCACTGCTGGGCGTGGCCTTTCTGCCGCGCAAAATGGATCATCACGCAGGCCGCGCGGGCCTGCTGCGCCGCGGCTTCCGGCGGCTGTTGCTGATCGCGATGCGGGCGAAATGGCTGACCATCGGCATCACGCTGGCCATCTTTGCCATTTCAGTCTGGGGAATGCGCTTTGTCGAACAGCAGTTCTTCCCCACCTCGGACCGGACCGAGGTGATCGTTGACATAAACGAACGCCAGAACGCCTCGATCGCCAAGACCCGCGCCGATATGGATCAGCTGGAATCGCATCTGGCCAATGACCCGGACGTGCTGTTCTGGACATCTTACGTCGGGCGCGGCGCACCGCGTTTCGTGCTATCGGCTGACGTGCCGACCGCCGGGCCGCATATGGGCCAGATCGTGATCCAGACCCCCGATCTGGCGGCGCGCGACCGGCTCAAGTCCAAGCTGGCGGATATTGCCGCCCGCGACCTGATCGGCACCGGCGTGTTCATCAAGAATCTGGAAATCGGCCCGCCCGTGGGCAAGCCGGTGCAATACCGTGTCAGTTCGCCCGACATTGATGCCGCCCGCGATGCCGCCCGCGATCTGGCCACCATCCTCGCCTCGGAAAGCAGGCTGCGTGACATTGAACTGGACTGGAACGAACCGGCCCGCGTCGTCCGGCTTGAGGTGGATCAGGACAAGGCGCGGCAGTTGGGCGTCACCAGTCAGGATATTGCCGGGGCGATGTCCGCGGTCTTTTCCGGCACCATCGTGACCCAGATCCGCGACGGCATCTTCCTGATTAACGTGCTGGCGCGCGGCGATGCGCAGGACCGCACCTCGCTTGAGGCGATCCAGAACATGCAGATGTCATCGGGAGCCGGCGGCCCGAACATCCCACTGGCCTCTCTGGTGCGCCTGACATGGACCACCGAACAGCCGCTTATCATGCAGCGCGACGGGCTGCCGACCGCAACCGTCAAGGCCGCCATCGCCAGCAAGGATCAGCCCGCCACCCTGGTGGATGCGCTGCGCCCGCAGATTCAGGCTTTCACCGCCGCCCTGCCCGCGAACGTCACCGTTGAAATCGGCGGCACGGTTGAAACCTCGACCGAAAGTCAGGAACCGATTGCCGCCGTCGTGCCGGTGATGATCCTGATTATGGCCGTGCTGGTCATGGCCCAGATGCAAAGCTTCCGCCTGTCGCTGATCGTCTTTGCCGCCGCGCCGCTGGGGCTGATCGGGGTGGTGGCGGTGCTGGTGCCCTTTGGCGTGCCGATGGGCTTTGTCGCCATTCTGGGGATTCTGGCGCTGATCGGCATCCTGATCCGCAACTCGGTCATTCTGGTGCATGAGATTCAGGAACTCATCAAACGCGGCCGCAACCGCTGGGATGCGGTCTATCTGGCATCGGACAGCCGCGCCCGCCCGATCCTGCTGACGGCGGCGGCGGCCTCGCTGGCACTGATCCCGATCTCGCGTCAGGTGTTCTGGGGACCGATGGCCTTTGCGATGATGGGCGGCATCATCGCCGGAACACTGATTACGCTGATCTTCGTCCCGGCGCTCTATTGCGCGGTTTTCGGCGTGCGCGACCACGGCGACCCGATTGCCCCGGAACACGATCCCACCGCATCTCCTGTCTGAAAATATCCTGGGGGTGTGGGGGTGAAACCCCCACTCTTACAACCCCAGAACATCGGCCATAGTATATTCCCCTGGCCCCTTGTCCTGCCCCCACAGCGCCGCACGCAGCGCGCCGCGCGCAAAGATGGCCCGATCCGTCGCCAGATGGCGCAGCACCACCCGCTCGCCCGCGCCGGCGAAAATCACGTCATGCTCGCCCACCACATCGCCGCCCCGGATCGCCGCGAAACCGATGCTGCCCACACGCCGCTCACCCGTGATCCCCTCGTGCGCAGGAACGCGCAGATCAGCCAAAGCCGCGCCGCGACCCTGGGCCGCGGCCTCGCCCAGCATCAGCGCGGTGCCGGAGGGCGCGTCAACCTTGTGGCGGTGATGCGCCTCGACCACCTCGATGTCCCAATCCTCGCCCAGCGCGGCGGCCACCCTGCGGGTCAGCCCGACCAGCAGGTTCACACCCAAAGACATATTCCCGGCCCGGATCACCGGCGCATGACGCGCGGCGGCGGCGATCAGCGCCAGATCATCGTCCGACAACCCGGTGGTGCCGATCACATGCACCGCCCGCGCCTGCGCCGTCAGTTCGGCAAAGGCAACGGTCGCGGCGGGTGCGGTGAAATCAATCACCGCCTGCGCGCCCGCGATCACCTCGACCGGATCATCGCTGACGGTCACGCCCAGCGGCGCGCCCCCCATCGCCTCGCCCAGATCGCGGCCGATCCAGGCGCTGCCCGGTCGCTCCAGCGCGCCGCTCAGCCGCGCATCCGGCGATTCGATCACCGCGCGCACCAGCATCTGCCCCATCCGCCCCGAACATCCGGTGATGACGATTCCCGGTTTTTCCATGCGTGCCTCCTGCTTTCCTGCTTCCTAGCCCGTTGCGGCGCGCCCCGCGACCCCCTACATCGGGACGCATGGCACAGAACCGCTTTCATCAGGGCACCGGCCCCTCGCAACGTCAGCTCCGCGTGGGCGAGCTGATCCGCCGCACCCTGTCCGACATCCTCTTGCGGGCCGAGGTCCACGATCCCGACCTGAACCGCCACTCGATCACCGTGGGCGAGGTATCGGCCTCGCCCGATCTCAAGGTGGCGACGGCCTATGTCCTGCCGCTGGGCGGGCATGACGCACAGGATGCGCTGGCCGCCCTGCGCCGCAACCAGCGCGAATTGCGCCATTTGGTCGCCAAGGGCATGAACCTGAAATACGCCCCCGAACTGCGGTTCCGGCTGGATGAGACCTTCGACCGGATGGACGACACCCGCCGCATGTTCGCCGACGCGCGTGTGCGCCGCGACGTTCAGGCCGACGACCCCCAGCTTGACGGCGATGCGATCGATTATGGCGACGACACCCCGGATACGAATGACCGCTGATCTGCGCCGCCGCCTGGGCATCGCCATCGGCGCGCTGATTGCCACGATCACGCCCGCGCTGGCCGATGGCTGCGGGCGCATGACCCATGATGGTCAGGGCTATATCGTCTGTCAGGTTGACGCCGCACAGGAACCGCAACTGCGGCTGTGGCAGGATGGGCCGGACGGCAAGCCGCTGAATAATTTTTCCAATTTGCGGAAAATCCTGCCCCAAGGCCAGCAAATCCGCTGGGCGATGAACGCAGGCATGTATCATGCCGATTACAGCCCCGTCGGCCTGCTGGTGATCGAGGGCACCGAACGCGCCCCCATCGTCACCGCAGGGGGCGGCGGCAATTTCGGAATGCGCCCGAATGGCGTGTTCTGCACCGGCGGCGACCGACCCTTCGCGGTGATCGAAAGCCGCGCCTTTGCCGCCCGCCCGCCCGCCTGCCGCCTTGCCAGCCAATCCGGCCCGATGCTGGTGATCGAGGGCGATTTGCACCCGCGCTTTCTGGTCGATTCCGACAGCCGCTATATCCGCAACGGGGTGGGCGTATCCGCCGATGGCCAGACGGCATGGTTCGCCATTTCTGACCGCCCGGTGACGTTCCACGAATTCGGGCGGCTGTTCCGCGACGGGCTGGGCACGCCGAATGCGCTGTATTTCGACGGCTCGATCAGCCGCCTTTATGCCCCCGCCCTGCGCCGCGCCGACTGGGGCCGCGCGCTTGGCCCGATGATCGGGCTCGTTGACGCGACTGTTGACGGCGGCTGAAGGCACAGCTATCCCGCCGCATTTCCGCTTTGGGGGCAGCAATGGCACGCAAAAAAGGACGCGAGATCACCGGCTGGCTGATCGTCGACAAACCGGCGGGCATCGGATCGACCGATGTGGTGAGCCGCGTCCGCTGGGCGCTGGATGCGAAAAAGGCTGGCCACGCGGGCACGCTGGACCCGGATGCGACCGGCGTTCTGGCCATTGCGCTGGGCGAGGCAACGAAAACCGTCCCTTATCTGACCGAGGCGCTGAAAGCCTATGATTTCACGGTGAACTGGGGCAGCGAAACCGACACGGACGATGCATCGGGCCAGATCACCCGCCAGTCGGACCAACGCCCCGCCGCCAGCGACATCACCGCCGCCCTGCCCGGTTTCACCGGCGAGATCATGCAGGTGCCCCCCGCCGTTTCCGCCGTCAAGGTCGATGGCGCCCGTGCCTATGATCTTGCGCGCGACGGGCAGCCCCTCGATCTGGCCGCCCGCCCGCTGTGGGTCGAATCGCTGCGCCTGCTGGACAGCACCGAGGGCACCGCCCGGTTAAAGATGGTCTGCGGCAAGGGCGGCTATGTCCGCGCCATCGCCCGTGATCTGGGTCGCACGCTGGGTTGCCTTGGCCATGTCGCGCATCTGCGCCGCATCTGGTCCGGCCCCTTCCGCGCCGAACAGGGCGTGCCGCTGGACCTGATCGACCGCGCCAACCAATCCGAACTGGAAACCCGCCTGCTGCCGCTGCAATCGGCGCTGGCCGACCTGCCCTGCCTGCGCGCCACCGAAACCGGCGCCACCCGCATCCGCAACGGCAACCCCGGCGACGTGACCACCGGCGCGGACTATGGCGAAATCGTCTGGGTCGCCGGTCCCGACGGCCCCTTGTGCATCGGGCGCTATATGGCCGGGCAGGTCCACCCCGACCGGGTGTTCAACCTGTAACACGCCCATCAGGCAACCCCGCGTGCTGTTTGCCCCAATACGCAGCCTGGGGCGCAACGCCGCCCCTTGCGCAGACGCGACCAATCCCGCAGCCTGCCCAAAAAGCGGAGCCGCCATGTCGTTTCTGTCGCCGGGGATCCTCAGCCTGATCCTTGCCTATATGCTCAGCCAGTTCTACCGCGCGTTTCTGGCGGTGCTGACCCCGGTGCTGCAAGCCGAGCTGGGTGCCGCCCCCGGCGATCTGGCGCTGTCATCGGGGATGTGGTTCATCGCCTTTGCGCTGATGCAGCCTGCGGTGGGGCGGGGGCTGGATCAATACGGCCCCCGCGCGACGGTGGCTGTGCTGCTGGCCGCAGGCGGGGCGACGGGCGCGGCGGTCTTTGCGCTGGCCAGCCAGCCGTGGCACCTGCATGTCGCCATGGCGCTGCTGGGTGTGGGCTGTGCGCCGGCCCTGATGGGGGCCTATTTCATCATCGCCCGCGAATTTCCGCCCGCCGCCTTTGGCGTGCTGACCGGGGCGGTGGTCGGCATCGGATCTTTGGGCAATATCCTTGGCGCCGCCCCGCTCGTCTGGGTGACCGAGGCGCTGGGCTGGCGCGAAACCCTGTGGGGGCTGGCGGCCCTCACGCTGATCGCCGCCGCCGCCATCTGGTGTCTGCTGCGCGATCCGGCCAGGCCCGAGACGGATCAGCCGCCCGGCTCGCTGCTGGCCGTGCTGCAATTGCGCGGGCTGTGGTTCATGCTGCCGCTGCTGCTGGTCGGCTATGCCGCATCCGCCGCCATCCGGGGGCTGTGGGCCGGACCATATCTGACCGAGGTCTATGACGCCGACGCCACCCTGATCGGGCGGGCGACGCTGGCCATGGGGCTGGCGATGGTGGTGGGCAATTTCCTGATCGGGCCGATGGTGCGACTGGTCGGGTCGCTGCGGCGCACGGTCGTGCTGCTGAACGGCTTGTCCGCCGCGATCCTGTTCGCCCTGTGGATCGCCCCCGCTGCCGGGATCTGGCCCTCGACCCTGCTGCTGACGCTGATCGGATTTTCCGGGGCGGGCTATGTGCTGCTGATGGCGCATGGCCGCCCGTTCCTGCCGCCGCATCTGCTGGGCCGAGGGGTCACATTTCTGAACATGTTTTCCATTTCCGGTGTCGCGCTGATGCAATTCGCCTCGCGTCCGCTGTATAACGCCATGGCGGGCATGGACCCGGCGCAGGTCTATGGCCTGCTGTTTCTGTTCTTCGCCGTGCCGCTGGCCATCGCCACCGCCCTGTATCTGCTGACGCCCGAGGCCCCATGACCGCCCCCCCGCTTGTGATCGCGCCCAACCTGAAACGCCGCCTGTCGGGGGTCACGGCCACCGTGGTGCGGCTGATTCCGGTGCAGGCGCAGATGATCGCCATCGCCGCCACCGGCCCCGGCCTGCCGCCCGAGCTGCCGCATATCCCGCTGTTGCGCGCGGCCAGCCTGCCGCGTGATGGCTGGCGAGTCTGGCACGCGCGGCGCAATACGGAAATGGCGCTGGGGCTGATCCTGCGCCATATCCTGCGCCGCCGGTTCCGGCTGCTGTTCACATCGGCCGCGCAAAGGCGGCACACCGGCTTTACCCGCTGGCTGATCCGGCAACAGGACGCGCTGATCGCCACATCGCCGCAGGCCGCCAGCTATCTGGAACGGCCGGCAACGGTGATCCTGCACGGCGTCGATCTGGACACGTTCCACCCCGCCCCCGACCGCGCCGCGATCCGGGCAGAGATGGGCTTTGCGCCGGATGACATCGTGATCGGCTGCTTTGGCCGGGTGCGGGCGCAAAAAGGCGTCGATCTGCTGGTGAATGCGGCCTTGGACCTGTTCCCGGCACGCCCGCGCGCGCGGCTGATCCTGACCGGACGCATCACCGCCGACAATCAGGGCTTTGCCGATGACCTAGAACGGCGCATCGCGGCGGCGGGCCTGTCGGATCGCATCCGCTTTCTGGGGGAAATCCCGTGGGAACAGGTGGTGCGCAGCTATCAGGCGCTGGACCTGTTCGCCGCCCCCGCCCGGTGGGAAGGCTTTGGCCTCACCCCGCTTGAAGCGATGGCCTGCGCCGTTCCGGTGGTGGCCAGCCGCGTGGGGGCCTATGAAACCCTGATCCGCGACGGCGAAACCGGATCGCTGGTCGCGCGTGACGATCAGGCGGCACTGACTGCCGCGCTGGCCCGTTGGCTGGATGACGACGCAGGCCGGGCCGCGGCAGGGCAGACCGCGCGCGCGCATGTCACCGCCAACCACGCGATCCGCGACGAAGCGGCGGCCATCGTCGGCGTTTATCGCGAATTGCTGGCGCGATAAGACGCGGCGGTTATACTGGGCGGAACAAGAAAGGCTTCCATGACCCCGCTACGCTTTTACATGGCCCGCACCCTGCGCAACGAACCGGCGATGGCCGCGCTGTCGGTGTCGCAGGCCAGCCTGCTGGCCCCGTTGCAGGGCCGCACGGTGGCGTTGGTCGGCAATGCCCGCGCCTTGGCCGATGGCGCGCAAGGCACGGCCATCGACGCCGCCGATGTCGTGGTGCGCATCAACCGCGCGCCGATGCCCGATGCCGCCAGCCATGGCACCCGCACCGACTGGCTGGGCCTGGCCACCAGCCTGCCCGCCGATGATCGCGCCCGGCTGGCCCCCGGCCGCATCCTGTGGATGTCGCCCAAGCGCAAGCGGCTGGATTGGGAAACCGCGCACAGTCCCGGATTCTATCTGCACCCGCTGGCCGATTACGAACGCCTTGCCGAAACGCTGGGCGCACCGCCGACCACCGGCGCGATGCTGATCGACCTGGCTCTGCGCTCCGATCTGTCGGCGCTGTCTCTGTATGGGTTCGATTTCTTTGCCAGCCAAAGCCTGTCGGGCCGTCGCAGTGCCGATCAGGTGCCGCATGATTTCGGGGCCGAACGGAACTGGGTGCAGGGGCTGGCCGCCGCCGATCCGCGCCTGCATCTGCACCTGCCCCCCGCCTGAACCCCGCCGAACCGTCGAACCATCGAACCGACACTCAGGCGTGCCTTGCCGCACGGTTGGGCCAACTCGCTTTTGTTGCGTATCCCTCCCGTTCAGCGCGCGCGGGCTGTGTACAGGTTGTGTACAGCCTGTGCACGGGTTGTGCATTGGTTGTGCAGCCCCAAACCCGGCAATTGCTGGCCCATGCGGGCAGCCGATCACATTCCGGTCACGCAACACGTGTCGCGCAACGCGCGCGGCTGTTGCGCGCTGGCCCGCCGCCACCTATGTGGAACAGGTTGCAGGAAAGGACTGACCGATGGGCTATAACATCGTCGTCGCCGGGGCCACCGGCGATGTGGGCCGCGAGATGCTGAACATTCTGGCCGAACGGGAATTTCCCGTCGATCAGATCACCGCGCTGGCCAGCCGCCGTTCCATCGGAACCGAGGTCGGCTTTGGCGACAAAACCTTGAAATGCCGTGATATTGAGGGGTTCGATTTCTCTGGCTGGGACATCGCCCTGTTCGCCACCGACGCCGAAACCGCGCGCGCCCATGCCCCCGCCGCCGCCCGCGCCGGATGTTTCGTCATCGACGGATCGGGCAGCTGGTCCACCGACCCCGACGTGCCGCTGATCGTGCCCGAGGTGAACGCGGCAGCCATTGAAAACGCTGCGAAAAAGCACATCATCGCCAGCCCCTTGGGTGCGGTGTCACAGCTGGTCGTGGCGCTGAAACCGCTGCACGACCGTGCCCGCATCCGCCGCGTCGTGCTGTCCACCTATCAGTCGGTTTCCGACGCCGGAACCAAGGCCATGGACGAGCTGTGGAACCAGACCAAGGGCCTGTATGTTCCCGGACAAGAGGTTGAACCAAAAGAGTTTCCGCGCCAGATCGCCTTTAACGTCATTCCGCAGATCGGCGACTTTATGGAGGATGGCGCCACCCGCGAGGAATGGCAGATCGTCGCCGAGACCAAGAAAATCCTTGATCCGAAAATCCGGCTGGCCGTCACCTGCGTGCGCGTGCCGGTGTTCGTCGGTCAGGCCGAAGCCATCAACGTCGAGTTTCAGGATTTTCTGGACGAAGACGAAGCCCGCGACATCCTGCGCGAAGCCCCCGGCCTGCTGGTCATCGACAAGCACGAAGACGGTGGTTACATCACTCCCATTGAATCTGTTGGAGAATTTGCCACTTTCGTCAGCCGCATCCGGCAGGATTCGACGGTGGAAAACGGCCTGAACCTATGGTGCGTCAGCGACAATCTGCGCAAGGGCGCGGCGCTGAATATGGTGCAGATCGCGGAATTGTTGGGCAATCGTGTGCTGAACAAAGGCTGAATTGCGGCGCGCGGCGCTTGATTTTCTGTGCCGCGCGCGACAACCCTGCTCCCACCCCAATGCAGGAACAGCCATGACCCGCCTCGCCGCCCTTTTCGCCGCCACCACCGCCCTGACCAGCCTGCCCGCGCTGGCCGATGTGATTCGGGCACAGGCCCGCATCAGCGATATTTTGCTGCATTCCCAAGGCGCTACCATCACGCGCGAGGCGGTGATCGACGCGCCTGCGGGGCAGCATCAGTTGATCCTGCCCGGTCTGCCCGCAGGCATCGACGCCGCCAGCCTGCGCATTCAGGCTGACGGGGCGACGGTCGCTTCGCTCAACCTGCAACACAGCCGCGCCACCCCGGACGACCGCCCCGAAACCCCGGACATGACCGAGGCCAGGGCCGAGGTGGACCGCCTGGAAAAAGCCTTGCGCGACCGCGACGCCGCCACCGCCGCCATCCGGGCCGAGGCGCAGACGGCCGAGGACACCATCGCTTTCCTGCGCGATCTGGCCAAATCCGAAGGCGCTGCGGCGGGCGATGTGGCGGCCTTGGCCAGCACGGTGCAGGCGCAGATCCTTACGGTGCGGCGGCAGGCGATCTGGGCCGAAAACGCCGCCCGTGATGCCGAAACCGGGCGTGACAACGATCAACGCGCGCTGGACGCCGCCCGCGCCCGGCTGAACACCCTGACCGAATCGCCGCTGATCGGCCCGGCGCTGGTGCTGGATGTGCAGATCACCGCAACCCCTGCCACGCTGCGCATCAGCCACGACAGCCCGCAGGCGTCGTGGCAGCCGGTCTATGACCTGCGGCTGGACCGCGCGGCCAACAGCCTGATCCTTGTGCGCGGCGCGCTGGTGTCGCAATCCACCGGCGAGGACTGGACGGATGTCGCCCTGCGCCTGTCCACCGCCCGCCCCGGCGGCCAGTCCCAGGCAACCGAGGTCGCGCCCGAAATCGTCCGCACCGAGGCCGAACCACCGATGCAACCCATGGGCCGCAGCATGGATATGGAGATGACCATGCCCGAGGCGCTGGCCGCACCCGAACCTGCCGCAATGGGCTATCGCGCGCGCAAGGTCGATCTGGGGCTGACCGTCGCCTATGATATGCCTGCCCCCGTCACCATCCGCGACGGCGCAGATGCGCTGCGCCTGACGCTGGATCAATCCTCGCTGACGACGCCCGAGATCTATGCCGAGGCCGCCCCGCGTTACGACAGCAGCGCCTATCTGACCGTCGAGGCCGTCAATGACAGCGGCGCACCGATCCTGCCCGGTCCGGCGACGCTGTTTGCCGACGGCACGCTGACCGGGCAGACGCATCTGGATCTGCTGGCAGCCGGGGACAGGCTGCATCTGGGCTTTGGCCCGATTGACGGGTTGAAAATCGAACGCCGCCTGCCGGATCGCAGCGAAGGCAGCAGTGGCCTGATCCGGCGGTCAAACACCGAAACTGAAACTGCCATCCTGCGGGTGGAAAACCTGACCGACACGGCGTGGCCGCTGCGGCTGGTGGATCGGGTTCCTGTGTCGGAACAGGAATCGCTGCGGCTGTCATGGTCCGCCGACCCGACCCCCAGCGAAACCGACCCCGAGGGCAAGCGCGGCGTGCTGATCTGGCGCTTCGACATCGCCCCCGGCGAAACCCGTCAGGTGACGGTGCAAACCGACCTGACCTGGCCCGAGGGCAATATCCTGCTGCGCGGCTGGTAAGCGCCCTTACAGCGGATGAAACTCGCCCTTTTCATCCGCCTGCCACAGCACGCCTTCGGCGATATCATGCACCAGCCCGTGCAGGGTCAGTTCCTCTTGCTCGACCGCCTCGCGGACAAAGGGGAAGGTCATCAGGTTTTCGACCGAGATCAGCACCGCCTGTTGTTCCAGCGCGCCAACCTGCTGTTCGGGGGGCAGGTCGCGCACCCGTTCATAGCCGGGGCGCAGAATATCCATCCAGCGCCCGACAAAGCTGGTGCGTTCCTCCAGTTCAGGCGCATGACCGCTGCACATGGCATGACACCCGGCAACACCGCCGCATTGCGTGTGCCCCAGCACGATCACATGCGCCACCCGCAGCGTGCGCACCGCATATTCCACCGCCGCCGATGTGCCATGCTGTTCCCCATCCGGCGCATAGCCGGGAACAAGGTTGGCGATATTGCGGTGGATGAAAAACTCGCCCGAATCCGCGCCAAAGATGCTGCTGACATGCACCCGTGAATCGCAGCACGACACAATCATCGCCCGCGGCCGCTGACCGTCATGCGCCAGTCGCCGGAACCATGCCCGGTTTTCCGCATAGGCGGTGGCTTTCCAGCCCTGATAACGCTGGACAAGGTATTTCGGCAAAGGGCGGGTCAGGGGCATGGCGATCTCTCATCGGTTATGCGCCAACCAATAGGCATCATTCGCTGAAAATTCAAAAGACTTATGCGTGTGCGGATAAGCCTTTTTTCACGCTTTCGCGCCATGTTGCCCAGACGTGTGGGGACACTGATTTTGTTGGAGGTGGGCAATGGCTCATGTCACGGCTTTGGCCGTAAACGAACCTGTGCGCGTGGATGCGCGGCGTGTGGGCGACATCGTGAACGAACTGGGCGAGGTGGCGGCACAGACCGTTATCGGCCTTGCGCTGGAACAGCTGGCAACCGCGCTGACCGCCATAGACGATGCTGTGGGCCGCGACGATCTGGCCGATATCATAGCCCAGGCCGACCGGCTGTCACGGCTGGCATGGCAGGTGGGGCTGACCTCGCTGGCGGGGGTGGCCGCCGATCTGGCAGGCTGCGCGGAACGACGTGATGCGGGTGCGTTGTCCGCCGTGCGGGCGCGGCTGATGCGGGTCGGCAACCGATCGCTGACACAAATCTGGGACAGCGCCGATTTCGCCTGACGCAACGGGCTGGCAGGCAAGGCGGCACATGGCTAATCTGGCATGGTTTTCACCTGCCGAGGATTGCATGACCGCCAGCCCCGCCTTTGCCCCGCCCTCACCCGATGCCCGCCCGCTGTGGCTGGTGGTCAAGGACGGGCCGCTGCCCGCAAATGCGGGCAACTGGCCTGCGGCGGCGGGTTTCACGGCCAGGGCGGGCGAACTCTGCCTGCTGCCGGATGGCAACGGCGGGTTACGCGGGGCGCTGTTCGGCCTTGGCGATCCGGCGCGGGCCGGGCGCGGGCGATTTGCGCTGGCCCGCGCGGCCGAGACATTGCCGCCGGGCGACTGGTATCTGGCCGGCGATCTGCCGGGCGGGGTTGACCCCGATCAGGCGGCGCTTGGCTGGCTGCTGGCGGCGTATCGCTTTGATCGCTATGCTGGTTCTTCCGCGCCCCGTGCCCGCCTGGTCGCACCAGACGGTGTGGATGCCGCACAGGCGCAGGCCATCGCGGCGGGCGAGTTTCTGACCCGCGACCTGATTAACACCCCCGCCGCCGATATGGGACCGGCGGATCTGGCCGATGCCGCCGCCGATCTGGCCCGCCGCATCGGGGCCGCAATCAGCGTGACCACCGGCGACGCGCTGCTTGAGGCGGGTTTCCCGATGATCCACGCCGTCGGTCGTGCCGCCGCCCCCGACCGCGCGCCACGCCTGATCGACCTGCGGCTGGGCGGCAGCGGCCCGGCAGTGACCCTGGTCGGCAAGGGCGTGTGTTTTGACACCGGCGGGCTGAACCTGAAACCCGGTGCCTCGATGGGGCTGATGAAAAAGGACATGGGCGGCGCGGCCACCGTGCTGGGGCTGGCGCAGATGCTGGCCGATACCGGCGCGACGCGGCAGATGAATCTGCGGGTGCTGATCCCGGCGGTGGAAAACGCCGTGTCGGGCAATGCGATCCGCCCCGGTGACATCCTGCGCAGCCGCAAGGGACTGACGGTCGAGGTGAACAACACCGATGCCGAAGGGCGGCTGGTGCTGGCCGACGCGCTGGCCTTTGGCGCCGAGGAACGCCCCGATCTGATGATCTCGATGGCAACGCTGACCGGGGCGGCGCGGGTGGCGCTTGGCCCCGACATCCCGCCGTTTTATTGCGATGATGATGCGCTGTCTGCGGCACTGGCGCGCGCCTCGGTGACGGTGGCCGACCCGATCTGGCGGATGCCGTTCTGGGAACCCTACGAATCCCTGATCGAACCCGGTATTGCCGATCTGGACAACGCGCCATCAGGCGGCATGGCCGGGTCGATCACCGCCGCGCTGTTCCTGCGCCGCTTTGCCGGGGGGGCGAAACGATACGCGCATTTCGACATTTACGGCTGGCAACCCACTGCCGCGCCAGGCCGCCCCAAGGGCGGCGTCGGCCAAGGCGCGCGCGCCATTCTGGCCGCACTGCCGCAGGTGCTGTGATGACGCCGGATCGCCGCCTGACCCCCGCCACTGACCGCACCGTGCTAGAGGGCTGGCAGGACCGCGCCCCCCGCCCCACCATCACCGCAGGCCGTCCCGCCCGGCTGGCCGTGCCGCTGGCCGACCTGTGCCGCACCCCCGGCGGCACGCGTGACCGGCAGCTGAACTTCGGGGCCGACCTGACCGTGATCGAGGATCGCGACGGCTGGTCCTTTGTCCGCGCGGCGCTGGACGGCTATTGCGGCTGGCTGCGCAGCGGCGGGCTGAGCGATCCGGCCGCAGCGATCACGCATCGCGTCCGCGCCCCCGCGACCCATGTTTACCCCGAACCCGACATGAAAACCCATCAGCTACATGCCCTGTCCATCGGTGCACGCCTGTCTGTCACGGCCACCGAAAACAACTTTGCCCGGCTGGCGACCGGGGGCTGGGTGCCGGTGCAGCATATCGCAAACCATCCCGCCGCTGATCCGGTCGCCATTGCCGAACGGATGATCGGCACCCCCTATCTGTGGGGCGGCAACAGCGATTGGGGGATCGACTGTTCCGGTCTGGTGCAGGCGGCGCTGACGGCAGCCGACATCCCCTGCCCCGGCGACAGCGATCTGCAACGTGCCGCCTTTGCGCCGACCGACACGATCCGGCGCGGCGATCTGTTGTTCTGGCCCGGCCATGTCGCCATCGCCGAAAGCGACAGCAGCATGATCCACGCCACCGCCTGGCAAATGTCGGTCATCCGCGAAGACATCGCCCATGCACAGGCCCGGATTCAGGATGCGGGCGACGGCCCGTTTCTGGGCACACACCGCCCGGTGCCGGGCTGACAGCGTGCTGCGGGGGCGGCCCTTGCTTATCGCACGTCAGTGCGCCCGCGCCGGTCGCTGCGCAGGTTGGCATACAGCACATGGTTGCGCCAACGCCCGTTGATCTGAAGATAGCTTTGCGCCACGCCTTCGTATTTGAAACCCGACCGTTCCAGCACCCCGCGCGAGGCGGCGTTTTCAGGCAGGCAGGCGGCCTCGATCCGCGACAGGTCCATCTGTGTGAAAGCGTGATGGACCAGCGCACCAATCGCCTCGCGCATGTAACCCTGCCGCGCGAAAGGTGCCCCGATCCAATACCCGACGGTGCCAGACTGCGCCGGACCGCGGCGGATGTTGTCCAGCGTGATCGCGCCCAACAGAACACCATCGCGGCGGATCAGGAACAGCGGCAGCGCGCTGCCGCTGCGGGCGGCACGGGCGGCCCAATAGACACGGTTGGTAAAGCTGCGGCGGGTCAGGTGATCGGGCGACCAGACGGGTTCCCACGGGGTCAGGAAATCGCGGCTGGTGTCGCGCAGGCGGCTCCAGCCGACGAAATCCGCATGAGCAGGCAGGCGCAGGATCATGCGTTCGGTTTCCAGCCGAACCGACGTGCGCCGCCAGATCATCACGCTGCCAGACGCTCCGCCAGCGCGGCGACGGCGGGTGCGCGCGACACCGGGCCATACAGGGCCAACGCCGGACGCGCCGTTGCCAGCAGCCGTTCACCATGCGCCCGCACATCCTGCACCGTCACGGTCGAAATGCGTTGCGCCACCTCGGCCGGGTCGGGGACGCGGCCCCAGATCGCCAGCGACCGGGCCATCCGTTCCGCCTGCGACGAAGCGCTTTCCAGCCCCATCAACAGCCCGGCGCGCAGTTGTGCCTTGGCGCGTTCGACCTCGGCCATGGACAGGTCATCGGCGGCGCGGCGGATTTCATCGACGGTCAGATTCGCCAGATCGGCGATCTGATCGCCGCCTGTGCCCGCATAGATGGTCATCATACCAGTGTCGTCGTGAAAGCCCGATTGCGCAAAGATGGTATAGCACAGCCCGCGTTCCTCGCGGATCTTCTGGAACAGGCGCGAGGACATGCCGCCGCCAAGCGCGCTGGAAAAGATTTGCGCCGGGTAGAAATCGGCATCCAGATAAGACGGCCCCTCCAGCGCCAGCGCGAAATGCGCCTGTTCCAGCTTTTTCTGCCGCCGTAATTCGCCACCCTGCCAGCGCGCACCTTCGCGCGTGCTGATGCTGATGGCGGGCAGATGGCCAAAGACCGCCTCTGCCAGCCGGACGATGCGGTCGTGATCCACCGCCCCCGCCGCTGCGACGATCATCTGCCCCGGCCCATAATGTTCGGCCACAAAGCCCGACAGATCGGCCCGACCAAACCGCGTCACGCAGGACGCCGGGCCAAGGATGGTGCGACCCATCGCCTGCGCCGGATAGGCGGCCTCTTGCAGCCAGTCAAAGATCACATCGTCGGGTGTATCCAGCGCCTGCCCGATCTCTTGCAGGATCACGCCGCGTTCCACCTCGATCTCGCGGTCGTCGAACAGCGGATTCAGCACGATGTCGGAAATCACGTCAAAGGCCAGATCGACGTCACTGTCCAGCACGCGCGCATAATAGGCGGTCACATCGCGCGAGGTATAGGCGTTGATGTAACCGCCCACATCCTCGATTGCCTCGGCAATCTGCACGGCGCTGCGGCGGGGCGTGCCTTTAAAGGCCATATGTTCCAGAAAATGCGCGATGCCGTTTTGTTCGGCACGCTCATCCCGGCCGCCGGCGTTCACCCAGATGCCGATGGTGGCCGAATGCAGGCCCGGCATGGTGCGGGTCGCAACACGCAGGCCGTTCGGAAGGGTCGAAATCTGCACGAATGGGTCGGTCAAGCTGTCCTCCGTTCAAGGATCAGCGATTTAAGCGCGTCATTGTCATTTTCAACCCGTGTCACGCGTTCGGGCAGATCGAACAGCCCGGCCATATGCGGCGGCAGTGCGGGGCGCAGGCCGATGGCATCCTGCACCGCATCGGGGAATTTCGCCGCATGGGCGGTGGCCAGCGTCACCATCGGCACGCCGGGTTCGATATGCTGGCGCGCAACATGGACGCCGACGGCGGTATGCGGGCAGATCACCTGCCCCGTTTCCTCGCGGATCGTGCGGATCATGGCGCGGGTCTCATCCTCGGACACGCGGCCCGAGGCGTATTGATCGCGCAGGGCCTGCAACGCGCCCTGGCTGATGCTGAACCCGCCGGTTTTCAATTCATCCATCAGCTGACGGATCGCGCCCGCGTCACCGCCATAGGCCAGATACAGAGCACGTTCAAAGTTGCTGCTGACCTGAATATCCATCGAGGGGCTGATCGACGGCTCGACACTGCCGGTGCGATAATCGCCGGTGGTCAAAGCGCGGTGCAGGATGTCATTCTGGTTCGTCGCCACCACAAGGCGGCGGATTGGCACGCCCATCTGCCGCGCGATGGACCCGGCAAAGATGTCGCCGAAATTGCCGGTCGGGACGGTGAAATCCACCTGCCGCCCCGGCGCACCAAGGCTGACCGCCGCCGTGACATAGTAAACGATCTGCGCCAGCACCCGGCCCCAGTTGATGCTGTTCACCCCAGCCAGACCCACGCTGTCGCGGAAATCATGGTCGTTGAACAGATCCTTCAGCCGCGCCTGACAGTCATCGAAATGCCCGTCCAGCGCCAGCGCGTGGACGTTGGCATCCGGCGGCGTGGTCATCTGACGACGCTGCACTTCGCTGACGCGGCCATGCGGGAACAGGATGAACACATCGACATTGGGCAGGCCCCGGAACGCCTCGATCGCCGCTGACCCGGTGTCGCCGCTGGTCGCGCCGACGATGGTGATGCGCTGACCCGACCGCGCCAGGGCGATCTGGAACAACTGCCCGATCAGCTGCATGGCAAAGTCTTTGAAGGCCAGCGTCGGGCCGTGGAACAGTTCCAGCAGGAAATGACCGGGCGCAAGCTGCGTCAGCGGGGCGCGGGCAATATGGCCGAAACCGGCATAGGCACGGGTGATGGCGCCGCGCAATTCGTCATCGGTAAAACTGTCGCCGGTAAAGGGTTTCAGAATGCGAAACGCGGCGTTCTCATACGACAGCCCGTCAAAGGCGGCCAGATCGTCCAGCACCGGCACCGCCTCGGGCAGATAAAGGCCGCCGTCGCGCGCCAGCCCGGTCAGCATCGCCTGTTCGAAATCCAGCACCGGGGCCTGACCCCGCGTCGAAACATACCGCATCCACGTTCCCTTTAATAAGTGCGCTGTCTGATACGCCAGATCAGCGCCCCTGTCATCCCTGCCCATGTGGCCGCGATCAGGAACCATTGCACGGCATAAGACAGGTGGTTGTTCGGAATTCCCTCGATGGCGACGGGGATCGGGCGCACGCCCTGCGTGTCGCCCTGAACGGCGGCAGCGACGACCAGAACGGGGTCAGTGTCCAGCAGCGCGGCCATGGCGGGCACATCGCGGGCGAACCAGATGTTTTCGGTCAGGTTCGGGTCGGGCGTCGCGCTGCCCTTTTCATCGGGCCAGTGCAGGTTGCCACGAACGGCCAGATGCACCGGCGGGCGATCCTGATGACGCGCCTGCTGCGGCACGAAACCGCGGTCCACCATAATCCGCCGCCCGTCATCGGTGACAAAGGCCGACACCACCTGATAACCGCCGCCCAGTTCTCGGTCGCCCGACAGCACGTTGATTTCCTGCCCGGTGGTGGTGCCGCTGACCATCACCGGCAGGTATTTCATCGACGGGTCGGGGCTGGCAGGCAAAGGCACCGGCGCGGCGTCAATGCTGGCCTGAATATCGGCCAGCATCGCCTCTTTCCACGCCATACGCTGCAATTGCCAGACGCCAAGCGTGATCAGGATGGCACAGCCGATGACGCCGACAAGAACGGGAAAGATATAACGGCGCATGGTCGGGTTCCCAATGAAAAGGCGCGGGATTTGGCCCCGCGCCCGTTTCAGCGATGATGCGGTGCCTTACCGGCCCCAGACATAAACCGAGAAGAACAGGAACAGCCAGACCACATCAACAAAGTGCCAATACCACGCAGCGGCCTCGAACCCGACGTGCTGTTTCTGGGTCATCTGACCTTTCATCAGACGAATCAGGCAAACCAGCAGAAAGATGGTGCCGACGATGACGTGAAAGCCGTGAAAGCCGGTCGCCAGATAAAAGCCGCTGGCATAGGCGGTGTCGGCCAGCCCAAAGGCGGCGTGGCTGTATTCATAAGCCTGAAGGATGCTGAAGGCGACACCCAGAATGACGGCGACGGTCAAACCGCGGATGGTGGTTTGGCGGTCGTTGTCATGCACCAGCGCATGGTGCGCCCAGGTCACGGCGACACCCGACAGCAGCAGGATCACGGTGTTGATGAACGGCAGATGCCACGGATCAAAGGGCACGATCCCGGCGGGCGGCCAGACGCCATCCTGAATCGGCGACATTGGCCCCATCGGATACAGCACGTTCTTGAACCAGTTCCAGAACCATGCCGCAAAGAACATCACCTCGGAGATGATAAACAGGATAAAGCCGTATTGCAGGCCGATCCGCACCACCGGGGTATGATCGCCGGTTTCGCCTTCATGCACCACATCGGCCCACCAGCCGAACATGACATACAGCGTCGCCACCAGACCGATCAGGAACAGCCACGGCCCGTTGACCGGGATGCCAATCAGGCGCACATCCTCGGTGGACATCCAGCCGACCGCGCCATACAGCATCAGAAACGCGGCAATAGCCCCCATGAACGGCCAGACCGAGGGCGGCAGGATGTGGTAATCGTGGTTCTTCGCATGTGCCATATGTGCCCCGTCCCTTTAGGTTATGGTTGGCGTCATCAGTTCAAATTGGCCGCAGCATCGACCGGCAGCGCGGCCTGTGTGGCGCGCGGCGGATCGGTGCGGTGAAAGGTATATGACAGCGTGATGTCCCGCACCCAGCCCGCGTCACGATCCCCAACGATGTCGGGGTTGACGTAGAAGGTGACGGGCATTTCCATCCGCTCGCCCGGTTGCAGGGTCTGTTCGGTAAAGCAGAAGCATTCTACCTTGTCGAAGAAATACCCCGCCACCTCGGGCGCGACGTTAAAGCTGGCCGTGCCGGTGATCGGTTCATCGGAATTGTTGGTCGCTTCATAAAAGACCAGCGCGGTTTCACCGATTTTCAGATCAACGCGGTTCTGCATCGGCCGAAAGGTCCAGTCCAGATTGCGGTCAGTATTGGCGTCGAACCGCACCCGCACGACCTGATCAACCACGGTTTCCGAGGCCGATTCCGCGCGCTGGGTCGTGCCGCCATAGCCGGTGACGCGGCAGAACCAGTCATAAAACGGCACCGCCGCCCAGGCCATCGCGCCCATGAACACGACAAGGCCCAGCAGATACCAGACGGTTTTCATATGATTGGGCTGCGGTCTGTCGGTCATTGGCCTGCCTGCGATTGCGGATTCATCTCATGCGGTTCGGGTGGGGGCAGATAGGTGCTGTCCTGCACCCGGTGGTCATAGCCTTTCAGCATATTCCCCTCGCCCACCCTGACCTTGACGACGGTCAGGCCAAAGACGATTGCCACGAACAGCGCCAGCACCACGGCCAGCCCGGCATTACGCGACCAGCGCCGGCGATGCAGCTCATGTTCGGCCCGGAACGCCCCCATCCTACCAGCCCCCCATGACAGATTGCGCCAGTAGTGCGGCGAAATGCAGGAAGGTGTAATACAGCGACAGGCGGAAATAAGATTTCTCGACCCGATAGTTATCTGCCGTAGCCTGTTCCTCGGACCGGCGCAGAATCCGCCAGCCCCCGGCGATGAACAGCGCGTTCAGCACGATGGACACCGCCAGATAAATCGGCCCGCCGATGCTGGTAAAGCCCAGCCACAGCGCAAAGGGGGCCAGCACCAGCGTATAGGCAAAGATGTGGCGACGGGTCGCAGCCCGGCCATGGGTGACGGTCAGCATCGGCACCCCGGCCTTGTGGTAATCTTCCTTCATGAACAGCGCCAGGGCCCAGAAATGCGGCGGCGTCCAGAAAAAGATCAGCGCGAACATCAGCAGCGATTCGATGCTGATCCCGCCGGTGGCGCAGGCCCAGCCGATCATCGGCGGAAACGCCCCGGCAGCACCGCCGATAACGATATTCTGCGGCGTGCTACGTTTGAGCCAGATGGTGTAAACCACGGCATAGAAAAAGATCGTGAACGCCAGAAAGGCGGCAGCAAACCAGTTGGCCGCCAGCCCCAGCATCAGCACGGCGATGCCCGACAACGCCAGTCCTACGGCCAGCGCCTCGGGCCGGGCGATACGGCCCGAGGGGATCGGGCGGCCCTGCGTACGGCGCATCACCGCGTCGATGTCGGCGTCATACCACATGTTCAGCGCACCCGAAGCACCGCCCCCAAGCGCGATAAACAGCACGCTGCAAAAGGCGACGAAAGGATGCACCGACACCGGCGCCACCCATAGACCCACGAACGCCGTAAACACCACCAGCGACATGACGCGCGGTTTCAGCAGCGCAACATAATCGCCGAACTGGGCCTCGGGGGCGCTGTCATATACACGAACGTCGGTCATAGGTCCGTTTCAGATCAGTTGGTGGCCGCAGGCGCAGCGTCCGGCGCGTCGGTGGGTTCGACCGTTACAGCGGGTTCCTGGGCCGGTTCTTCGGCGGCAGGCGGGGCATCCTGCGATGCCGCCGCGGGTTCTGTGGCAGATTCAGCATCGGCTGACGGTTCTGCTGCGGGCGCGGCGGCTTCCCCGGCAGGGGCTGCGGCGGGCTGGGCCTCGGCCTCGGGTGCAGTCTCTGCCACAGGCTCCCCGGCTACGGGGTCTTCCGAGACAGGCACTTCGGCCACAGCGGATTCTTCGCCTTCATCAAAAGCAGACTCGGCGCTGGCGGGGGCGAAATCGGCCTCGACGCCCGGCATGGTCCCCCCCTGTTCGGCAACCCATGCGGCGTAAACCTCGGGCTGAACGGCTTTGACAACGATGGGCATATAGGCGTGGTTGATGCCGCACAGCTCGCTGCATTGGCCGAAATAGATACCCTCTTTGTCCACGTTGAACCACGCCTGCGCGATCCGGCCCGGCACACCGTCCTGCTTGATCGCAAAGGCGGGGATGGTCCAGCTGTGGATCACGTCATTCGCGGTCACCTGCAACAGCACGTTCTGACCGACCGGCACCACCATGGCATTGTCGGTGGCCAGCAGATATTCATCTTCGGCATAGCCGTAATCAGCCAGTTCGTCCTTGGACAGCATGATCGCATCAAAGGCAATGCCGTTGTCAGGGTATTCATAGGACCAGAACCACTGGTTGCCGATGGTCTTGATAACCACATCCGGGTTTTCCGGCATTTCCTGCGAATAGAACAGCTTGGGCAGCGAAAATACGCCGATGGCGATCAGGATCAGCACCGGAATCAGCGTCCAGCCGATTTCCAGCGGCGTGTTATGGGTGAAGTTAGCCGGGGTCGGGTTGCTGCGGCTGTTGTAACGAACGATGACGAACAGCAGCAACAGACAGACAAAGATCGTGATGACCGTAATGATAATCAGAACAAAATGATCCAGCCATTGCTGTTGGCGCGCGATTTCTGTCACCGGCTCCTGAAAACCTATGCCGCGTGCGTGCGGCTTGCCGATGGTGGGCAGATCGCCCAGCACGTCCTGCGCGTGCACCATCCCCGCCGTCAAAGCTGCGGTCAGCCCCGTTCCCGCCGCCAAAGCCTTGCGAATCATCGCTATTGCCATTGTCCCATCCCGTTCGCTGGGCGCTGCCTTATCGGACAAGCGCCGGGCCGGTTGCGGCAATTTGCCGCCCCTGTCCCTTTCATCCTTTGGGATTTATGACCATATATCGATCTATCCGGCAAGTCATACCTGTGCCCGATGCCCAAGATCATCTTTTCCGAAAGGCCCCCACGCATGAGCCGCGCCGCATTTGACCCCTTCGCCCAGCATCTGGATCGCGAGGCCGCGCTGGCGGTGCTGCGCGACGCCGTGGCAGGGGCCGATGATGGCGAATTGTTTCTGGAACGCAGCCTGTCGGAAACGCTGGTGCTGGACGATGGCCGGTTGCGCAGCGCCGGTTATGCGGCGGGCGAGGGGTTCGGGTTACGCGCCGTGCGCGGTGGCACCACCGGCTATGCCCATTCGACCGAGATCAGCCTGCCCGCCCTGCGCCGCGCCGCAGAAACCGCACGGCTGGCGGTGGGTGCGGGCGGCGGCGTAGCCGCCGAAGCCGCGCCGATGCGCCCGGTCAGCATGTATCCCGCCATCGACCCGGCCGAGGGCGTCAGCTTTGCGCAGCGGGTCGCGGTGCTGCGTGAAATCGACGCCTATGCCCGCGCTGCCGATCCACGTGTGGTGCAGATGACGGCGGCCATCGCCACCTCGCTGCAAGAGGTGGCGATTCTGCGCCCCGAAGGCGGGCTGGCCACCGACATCCGGCCGATGGCGCGGCTGTCGATCACCGTTATCGCCGAAAACAACGACCGCCGCGAATCGGGCAGCACCGGCGGCGGCGGGCGGATGCCGCTGGCCGAGCTGCTGGAACCGGCGCATTGGCGCGCCCAGGCGGACGAGGCGCTGCGCATCGCGCTGGTGAACCTGCGCGCCGTGCCTGCGCCTGCGGGGGTGATGGATGTGGTTCTTGGCCCCGGCTGGCCCGGCATCCTGCTGCACGAGGCAGTGGGCCACGGGCTGGAAGGCGATTTCAACCGCAAACAGGCGTCGGCCTTTGCCGGGCTGATGGGCCAGCGCATCGCCGCCCCCGGCGTGACCGTAGTGGATGACGGTACGATTCCGGGGCGGCGCGGCTCGATCGCCATCGACGACGAGGGCACGCCGCCCGCGCGCAACGTGCTGATCGAGGACGGGATTCTGGTCGGCTATCTGCAAGATCGCATGAACGCCCGGCTGATGGGCGTGACGCCGACCGGCAATGGACGCCGCGAAAGTTTCGCCCATGCCCCGATGCCGCGGATGACCAACACCTATATGCCCGGCGGCGATGCCGACCCGGCGGCGATTCTGGCGGATCTGCGGGACGGCATCTATGCGGTTGGATTCGGCGGCGGACAGGTGGACATCACCAACGGCAAGTTCGTCTTTTCCTGCACTGAAGCCTATCGGGTGAAAAACGGCGTTGTCGGCGATCCGATTCGCGGTGCGACACTGATCGGCGACGGGGCCAGCGCGCTGAAACAGGTGCGCGCCATCGGCAATGACATGGTGCTGGACCCCGGCATTGGCAATTGCGGCAAGCAGGGACAATGGGTTCCGGTCGGCGTCGGCCAGCCCACGCTGATGATCGGCGGGCTGACGGTGGGCGGATCTGCCGCGTAAATTTTCGCGCTGCGGGCGAAAAGAATCGATTCCGCTAACGTTTTGTTAACCATTCGCCGGTTATGCCTGCGCTCAGGATGAGACGAGGGCAGCAAGGTATCGGGATGTTTTCTTTCGACACCCCCAACACCCCACCCACCACGAAGGAAGACGATCTCTGCGTCCTCCGTCTCATCCGCTCGCGCCGCGTGGGGCCGGCGACGTTTTATCGACTGATTGCGGAACATGGCTCGGTGCGTGCCGCACTGGAGGCGTTGCCCGAGGTGGCGCGTGCCGCCGGAATGGACAGCTATGCCCCCTGCCCCGAAGGCGTGGCGGCGGCAGAACTGAACGCCGGGCGCCGGGCCGGGGCATGGCTGATTCGCTGGGACAGCGCCGATTATCCCTCCGCACTGCGCGACATCGACGGTGCCCCGCCGGTGCTGTGGCTGCGGGGCGATGTGAAATGGCTGACCGCCGATCCGATCGCGGTGATCGGGGCACGCAATGCCTCGTCGCTGGGGCTGCGCATGGCGCGCAGCATGGCCATGGGGCTGGGCGAGACCGGGCATTGCGTTGTGGCCGGTCTGGCGCGCGGCATCGACACCGCCGCCCATAACGCCGCGCTGGACAGCGGCACCGTGGCCGTGATGGCGGGCGGCATCGACGTGATTTATCCGTCGGAAAACAACGTTCTGGCGGCGCAAATCGCCGAACGCGGCGCGCTGGTGTCGGAACAGCCGCCGGGCACCGAACCGATGGCGCGGCATTTCCCGATGCGCAACCGCATCGTGTCGGGCCTGTCCCGCGCCGTTGTGGTGATCGAGGCAGCGCACCGCTCGGGCAGTCTGATTACCGCCAAGGCCGCGCTGGATCAGGGGCGCGAGGTGATGGCCGTGCCCGGACACCCGATGGATGCACGCGCGGCGGGCTGCAACACGCTGATCCGCGATGGCGCAACGCTGGTGCGCAGCGCCGCCGATGTGGCCGAGGCGCTGGCGAATGCCCCGCAGCGTGATATGGAACAGGCGGCGCAACCCGCGCCCGCACCGCACCACCCGCGTATGGTGGTGGTGCCCGCTGGCCCCGCCGTCGATCCGGCATCATCACGCGACCGCGCCGCCGCCACACTGGCCCGCGCCCGCGAAGGGCTGCCAACCCCGGCCGATCTGGAACGCCGCATCCTGTCGTCGCTTTCGCCCAGCCCGACCGAGGAGGACAGCCTGATCCGCGACCTCGGCCTGCCTGCGGCCACGCTGACCCCGGCGATCCTGTCACTGGAACTGCAAGGCCGCCTGACGCGGCTGGCAGGGGGGCGGCTGGCGCTGACCTGACGCGGCAGAGGGCAGAACGGACGCCAAAGTAGCTGTAAACACAACGGCGCAGATCCACGGTATCCTCAGCCAGCCGTCGCGGATCAGAACAGCGACAGCGACAGCGACAGCGACAGGAGCCATGGCTGGCAGCACCTGTCCATACTGAAACGGGCGTGCGGCCCATATCTACAGCGCCCCCCTCTTGACCGGCAACCCCGCACAGGGGAACTGGCCTGCACGCAAAAGCTGCCCCTAGCCTGTCCATATCAGGGGACACAGGAACAGATGAAAACCATCGGCATTCCGGGCAGCATGTCCGCCGCCTCGACGCAGATCTATTACCGCACCCTCTGCGATCTGACGCGAAATCGGCGGGCGGGCTGCATTCGCATGAACTACTGATCCGGTCGGTCGATTTCGCGCCCATTGCGGCGTTGCAGGCCGCAGGGGATTGGGACGGGGCGGCGGCGATCCTGAAGCACTGACGGCAGGCGGGGCGGATCTGCTGATTATGGCGACCAACACCATGCACAAGGTTGCGGATCAGATGATGGCAGGCGTGCCAATCCCGCTGCTGCATATCGCCGACGCGACCGCCGCGCAGATCACTGCGGCAGGGCTGCCGCACCGGGGTTGATGACGACCGCCTTCACGATGGAGCAACCTTTCTACACCGACTGCCTGATCGCCGCCGGGCTGCGGCCCGTCATCCTGTCGCCGGCTGACCGCGCCACGATCCACCGCATCATTTACGACGAACTTTGCCGCGACATCACCACCCCGGCCAGCCGCGTCGCCTTTGAAACCATCGCCGCCCGGCTGATCGCGCAAGGGGCGGACAGTCTGATCCTTGGCTGCACCGAGGTCGGGATGCTGCTGCATCAGGGCAATGTCGCGGTGCCGGTTTTCGACACCGCGCGGGTCCATTGTCAGGCCGCGCTGGATCTGGCGCTGGCCTGAGCCTTATTCCTTGGGCAGCACCCGCAGACGCAATTCGCGCAACTGTTCGTTCGTGGGTTCGCTTGGCGCGCCCATCATCAGGTCTTCGGCGCGCTGGTTCATCGGGAACATGATGACCTCGCGGATGTTCTGCTCATCGGCCAGCAGCATCACGATGCGGTCGATCCCCGCCGCGCAACCACCGTGAGGGGGCGCGCCATAGCGAAAGGCCTTGACCATGCCGCCGAACCGCTTTTCCACCTCGTCCTGACCATAGCCGGCCAGTTCAAACGCCTTGAACATGATCTCGGGCTTGTGGTTGCGGATCGCGCCGCTGACCAGTTCATAGCCGTTGCAGGCGAGGTCGTATTGATACCCCTTGACCGCAAGCGGATCGCCATTCAGCGCATTCAGCCCGCCCTGCGGCATGGAAAACGGGTTGTGCGAAAAGTCGATCTTGCCCTCGTCGCTTCGCTCATACATCGGGAAATCGACGATCCAGGCGAATTTGAACTGGTTTTCGTCGGTCAGGCCAAGCTCGCGCCCGATTTCGTTGCGGGCGCGGCCCGCGACGGCCTCGAAAGTCTCGGGCTTGCCACCGAGGAAGAACACGGCGTCGCCTTCGTTCAGGCCCAGTTGGGTGCGGATGGCCTCGGTCGGGGCGTCACCCAAGGCTTTGGCGATGGGACCTGCGGCCTCCATCCCAGCATCACCCTTGCGCCAGAAGATATAGCCCATGCCCGGCAGGCCCTGCTGTTGGGCAAAGGCGTTCATCCGGTCCGCGAACTTGCGGCTGCCGCCTGTCGGCGCGGGAATGGCGCGGACCTCGGTGCCGTCCTGTTCCAACAGTTTGGCGAAAATGCCGAAGCCCGAACCGCGGAAATGATCGGACACATCAACCATCTCGATCGGGTTGCGCAGGTCGGGCTTGTCGCTGCCGTATTTCAGCATCGCGGTCGCATAGGGGATGCGCGGCCAGTCGGCATCGACGCGGCGGCCGCCGCCGAATTCCTCGAACAGACCCTGAATGACCGGCTGAACGGCCGCAAAAACATCCTCTTGATCGACAAAGGACATTTCTAGATCAAGCTGGTAAAAGTCGGTGGGCGAGCGGTCGGCGCGGGGATCTTCGTCGCGGAAACAGGGCGCGATCTGGAAATAGCGGTCGAAACCGGCGACCATGATCAGCTGTTTGAACTGCTGCGGGGCCTGCGGCAGCGCGTAGAACTTGCCCGGATGCAGGCGCGACGGCACCAGAAAGTCGCGCGCGCCCTCGGGGCTGCTGGCCGTGATGATCGGCGTCTGAAATTCGGTAAAGCCGCCCTCCCACATGCGGTCGCGCAGCCATTTCACCACGCGCGAACGCAGCATGATGTTGTTGTGCAACGACTCGCGGCGCAGGTCGAGGAAACGGTAAGCCAGTCGCGTTTCCTCGGGGTAGTCCTGATCGCCGAACACCGGCAGGGGCAGTTCTTCGGCGGGGCCAAGCACCTCGACGCCGGTCGCATAGACCTCGATCTCGCCAGTGGGCAGTTTGGGGTTCACCAAGGACGCATCGCGCAGTTTCACCCGCCCGTCGATACGCACCACGGTTTCGGCGCGCAGGCGTTCCATCGCGGCAAAGGCCGGACTGTCGCTGTCGGCCAGCACCTGCGTCATGCCGTAATGATCGCGCAGATCGACGAACAGCACGCCCCCGTGATCGCGGACCCGATGGACCCAGCCCGACAGGCGGACGGTTTCCCCGGCTTGGGCGGCGGTCAGATCGGCACAGGTGTGGCTGCGATAGGCGTGCATGGTCAGATCCCGGTTGTTCAGCCCCCGCATAAGGCGCGGGCGCGCGGCAAAGTCAACCGTCAGAAGGGGCGCTGAACATTGCCGGACCAGAAATACACCCCCATGCCGACGGCAAAGATGATATTCCCGGCAATGGCGTGCAGCAGCCAGGCCGCCGGAAAGCCATGTTTCAGATAGGCGCGACCGAAAATCCAGCCGCCGACAAAGGTCATCAGCAAGACGATGGCCGACCAATACATCAGATGTGCAAAGGAAAAGACCGCCGCGTTCACCATCAGCGCCTGTTTGCGGCTGGCAAACAGGCTGCCATAGCGGTGATAGAACAGCGGGCGAAAGATCAGTTCCTGCGGCAAAGCGGACAGCAGCGGATATAACGCCCAGATCATCAGCAGCATTTCGGGCTGCACCCGCAGAATATTAAAAATCGCGTCCTGCCGCCCCGACAACCACAAGATAACGATACCGCTGACCAAGGTGACAGCGGCCAGAACCGCTGCCTCGCGCCACGGAATCTGGCGCCAGCCGCGCAGCAGCGACCGCCAGTCGAACCCACCCGTGCAATGCAGCAGAACCAGCCCGGCCAGTGTCAGCAGAAACAGCGCCGAAAACATCTGCCGCGGCGGCAGAAACAGCGCAATCGCCAACGGGGCGCCGACATACAGCAGCGCAAATTCGATGCCCAGCCGCAGGCGGCGGTTGGCGCGCGGCAGGGAATCGCTGGTCGTCATCGTTGCAGTCGCTGGTTCAGATATTGCCGCCATTGCGCGGGCGAGCCGGCAAAGACGTTCAGATCGACATCGCCGCTGATCCCCGGCACGATGCCGGTGCCGCTGTATTGCCAGAAGGTCCAGCGTTGCCCCGGATAGACGATGCGCGGGTGGCCCGCGACGCTGCGCAGCCAGAATTCTTCGGGCCAGGACCGCATGTCATTGTCACGATAGAAATCGACCGTGGTGTAGATGATCGGCCGCTGACCATAGTGCTGATGCAGGATGTCCTTGAAGATCTTGGCCTCGCGCAGAACCTCGTGGCTGGGCGGGCGGCGCGGGCAGGTGCGCGATGCCGTCCATTCCAGATCCAGCACCGGCGGCAGCGCGCCGCGTTCGCGCGGCACGTTACGAATGAACCACTCCGCCTGCTGACGCCCCGAGCGGCAGAAGTAAAAATAATGATAGGCCCCGCGCGGGATGCGGGCCTGTGCGGTTTCATACCAGTAACGGCGGAAGTTCGGGTCGGCGTGGTCGCCGCCCTCGGTCGCCTTGATGAACACAAAGCTGACACCGGCATTACGCACGCGGTTCCAGTCAACACTGCCCTGCCAGCGTGACACGTCGATGCCATGCACCGGATGGGCATAGGGATGACCGCCGATCCATGGATGCGGCGCGCGGTCGCCCAGTTGCGGCACTGTGGTCGGCACGCTACCTGCCATAACCGCCGGACCGGACGCCCGCTGCTGCGGCGCGGGACCACAAGCGGCCATGACGGCCAGAACCAGCCCCAAAAGAAGTTTCGTTGCCTGACGCACCCTGCCCCCGGATGATTTGAAAAGCTTTTCGTCTCTATCGCAAAACCCGCGCCCAAAGTCACGGGTGCGCGAGTTTCACGAAAGCGTCAGCGTGCAGGCACCCTGCGCATCAGTTCGACAGTGCTGTGGGCAGTGTCTCATCAGGGGGCGAGGTGGCGGGCTGACCCTCGGCCTGCGGCGGTTCATCGCCCGGCGTCGGCTCGACCGCGGGGGTGGGCGGGGTCGTGTCAGTGCCCGCGGCCTGACCCGTTTGCGGCACCTCGACCTGTGTCAGATCATCGGGGGACGGGTCCGAGCCGCCAAACACAAAAAACACCATTGCCGCAACGACCAGCGCCACCAGAATCGCCAGTAAGGCAGGGCTGTGCTTGCGGGTCTGTTTTTCGGGATTCGGATTATGGGACATATTGCCTCTCCTGCTGGTTGAAAAGACAACGCCAGAGACGGTGCAGGGTTCCGCCACCACCTGCGCCCAATGCCGCGCCCGCCGTATGGACAGGGCGGGCACGGCTTTATGTGCCGGGATGCCGGGGCAAGGTCAGCGGGTGGCGGGGTCGCTTATTCCAGATGGCGCAGGTCTTCCTGCATAATCCGCAGCCGCGCATTGCGCCCCAGCCATGGCAGGCCCAGCCGGTTCGAGGCGCTTTCCAGCAGCGTATCGCGCAGGCCATAGCGGTCGATGCGGAACCCCAGCCGCTTGGCCTTGCCGCGCAGCTTGACCCACAGCAGCCGGGCCCGTGTCAGCCGCACCGGCTCGGCCTGACTGCGCGAATAGCCCCGCCCCGCGATCAGCGGACCGACAGCACTTTCAATCAGGGCGACATCCGACAGCCTGGCGTTCCGCTGCCATCGAAAGGACGAGGACGAATCGACCGGGCGATAGCTGGATGTTTCGTGAAAGTGCAACATCGCCGGATCAAAGCCGACACCCAGAAAATCGCACAGGCGTGCGAGCTGTTCCCTGGGCTCATCGACCAGTTGTTCGAAATGCAGCACCGCCACCGGCCTGCCAGCCAGATCGGTGGCCGCGCTGTCCCAGTCATGTTCGGTTGCGACCCAATGCTGCGCGGCATGATACACATCCCCCGCCCAGCCCATCCGAACAGACGAGATCGCCACATCGCGCGGATCGCGGACAAGGTGGATGACATGGGCATCGGGCAACAGCGCCAGCGCGGCATCCAGCCCGCGATGCAGCAACAGAATCAGCCGTGCCTGCGGCTTTTTCGCCGCCAGTGCCGCGACCATCGCCGCCACCGCAGGCTGGCCGTGATGGCTGAGGGGCGGCGCAATAGAAGACTGCATAAAAATCCGGTCGCCCAGCAGGCGGTTACGATCCAGAATCCAGCCGCCACCGGATGGCCGCAGGTGATCGAACAGGAAATCCGCCTCGGTCGGGCAGGATAACTGCGGGTGCATATCCAGCATCAGCCGCAGCATGGTCGTGCCGGATCGCAGCGCGCCATAAAGAATAACCGGCGGCACCTCAATCACACCCGCCGCCCGCACTGCACGGTCGGCAGCCACCCTGTCACCCGTGATTGCGTCAGCAGTGTTCATAGCACATTCATCAGACGTGAATCAGCAGACGGTCAGCATCCACGAACAGACTTTTGTCAGCAAAAAGGTAAATGATGAATTTAACATTTGTATGATTTTATCCAAATGCTTGGTAAGTCAATTCCGGTCGGGTATCAATTTACCCGGATTCAGGATATTGTGCGGGTCCAGCGCCGCCTTGATCGCACCCATCACCGCCCAGCCTTCACCATGTTCGGCAGCCATCAGCGGACGCTTGCCAACGCCGATGCCATGTTCGCCGCTGATCGTGCCGCCCACGGCCAACGCGCGTTCGGCCATGCGGCGGGCAATGGCCTTGGCGCGGGCCAGTTGATCGGCATCGCCGGGGTCAACCAGCAGCGCGGCGTGGAAATTGCCGTCGCCGACATGACCCAGAATCGGGCCGGTCATCCCCTGTTCGGCAATATCGGCGCTGGCTGCCGCCACCGCCTCGGCCAGATGCGACATCGGCACGCAGACATCCGTCACCACCGCCGTCGCACCGGGGCGCAGCGCCAGACAGGCCGGATAGGCCTGATGCCGCATCTTCCACAAGGCCGTGCGCGCCTCGGGCGTGTCGGCCCAGTCGAATCCGGTGCCGCCGAAATCCTGCGCCAGATCGCCGAAAGCCGCCGCATCGGCGCGCACCGATTCCGCGCTGCCGTTGAATTCCACGAACAGATGCGGCGTTTCGGGATAGCTGCGATGCGCCATCGCGTTCACCGCCCTGATCCCCAGCGAATCGACAAATTCGATCCGTGCCATCGGAATGCCCGACTGCATCGTTGCAGTGACGCATTCGACCGCCGATTCCAGCGTCGGAAAGGCACAAACCGCCGCCGCGACATGTTCAGGCTGGCCGTGCAGCCGCAAGGTCAGTTCGGTGATGATGCCCAGCGTGCCTTCAGACCCGACCATCAGCCCGGTCAGATCGTAACCGGCGCTGGATTTCGCCGCGCGGGTGCCGGTGCGGATCACCCGGCCATCGGCCAGCACGACTTCAAGCGCCAGCACATTGTCGCGCATGGTGCCGTATCGCACCGCCGTTGTGCCGCTGGCCCGCGTGGCAGCCATGCCGCCAAGGCTGGCATTGGCCCCCGGATCAACCGGAAAAAACAGCCCCGTCGCGCGCAATTCGGTATTCAGCGCCTCACGCGTGACGCCGGGCTGAACCGTCACCTGCATATCGCCGGGGCGCAGGTCGATCACCTTGTCCATCCGGCTCAGGTCCAGCACCACCCCGCCGTGGATCGCCAGCGCATGCCCCTCCAGCGAGGTGCCGGTGCCCCAGCCGATCACCGGGACGCGGTGTTCGTTGCAGATCGCCAGCGCAGCCGACACCTCGGCCGTGGTCAGCGGCCAGATCACCGCATCGGGCGGCGGGGCGCGGTGAAAGGTTTCCGACCCGGCGTGGTGATCGCGGTCGGCTGTGCGCTGCGACAGGCGGTCGCCGAAAACATCGGTCAAAGCGGCGATGGCAGGTTCAGAAATGGGCATGGGCGTCTCCTCGCTGAAGGGGGTTCTAGCGTGATCCCGCGCTCTGTCCAAGGCGCGTGGCGGCTGTCATAATTCATTTATCCGATTGTGACAGTGTTGCCCCGGCAATCCCGGCAAAAGCCCCGCAAGAGATTGAAAAGCATGACGATACAACCATCGCCCCCGATCACCAGGACAGAATCGCCTGCTGATTGTTACACCCTTGCGCCCGGCTTGCAGGCCGAACGCGGGCCGCAGGGTGATCGCGCCTATGTGACGCTGGTCACAAATGCCGACTATCTGCCGGGGGCACAGGCACTTGTGCGCTCGCTGCGGCTGACCGGCACCGGGGCTGGGGCCGACATCGCCGTGATGCACCGGGGCATCCCACATGACGCACTGGATGGGTTGCGCCGCCTTGGCGCGCGGCTGATCGCGGCGGATCTGTTGCCCACTTCGACCGAATTCGACCGCACCCATGCCCGCGACGCCCTGCACAGCCGTGCCGCCTTTACCCGTGGCGGCAAGCCCGATTTCCACACACCGCTGGATAATTTCGTGAAACTGCGGCTGTGGCAGCTGGATTATGCCCGCACCGTGTTCATCGACGCCGATGCGCTGGTGGTGCGTAATATCGACAAGCTGTTCGGCTTTCCCGAATTCTGCGCCGCGCCCAATGTCTATGAGGGGCTGGACGGGTTCCACCGTATGAATTCCGGCGTATTCACCGCCCGCCCCAATGCAGCGACCTTTGATGCGATGATGGCGCAGCTGGACCGGCCCGGCGTGTTCTGGCGGCGCACCGACCAGACCTTCTTGCAGGACTTTTTCCCCGACTGGCACGGGCTACCAATCCAATACAACATGCTGCAATATGTCTGGATCAATATGCCCGCGCTGTGGGATTGGGAGAGCGTGCATGTCATTCATTACCAATACGAAAAGCCATGGTCGGATCATGCCAAGGCGGCGGCGTTGCGTCCTTTGATCCAGATATGGCGCGACATCGCGGCAGGCGGCCCGCTGCCTGATCTGAGCGCACAAATCCGCCCCGCCGCATGAGGGTGGCGCTGACCGGCGCAACCGGGCGCCTGGGCGGCATGATCGCCCCCGCGCTGGCCGCTGCCGGGTATGATCTGAACCTGTTGCCCGGCTGGCGGCTGGGCGACACGCCCGACCTGCGCGGCACCGATGCGCTGGTGCATCTGGCGCTGTCCCATGCCCCCGGTCGCTATCGCGGCGGCGAGGGCGACGACCCGGCGGGTTTCCGCGCCGCCAATCTGGACGGCACCCTGCGCCTGTGGGATGCCGCCATCCGCGATGGCGTGGGCCGCGTGGTGTTTCTGTCATCGCGCGCGGTGCATGACGGCCACCCGCCGGGGATGCGCCTGCCCGACGACCTGCCCCCCGCGCCAACCAGCCTGTATGGGCAGATCAAGGCGCAGGCGGAATCCGCGCTGGCCGCCCTGCCCTTGCACGGCACCAGCCTGCGGGCAACCGGCGTCTATGGGCCGGGGCGGGCGCATAAATGGGCACCGCTGTTCGCCGATTTTCTGGCCGGGCAGCCGATAGAGCCGCATGTCGCCACCGAACTGCATGGCGACGATCTGGCCGCCGCAATCGCCCTGATCCTGCGCCACCCTGCCCCGCCCGCCACGCTGAATGCCAGTGATCTGGTGCTGGACCGTCGCGATCTGCTGGCCGAGGTCGCCGCGCTGACCGGGTGCCGCCACCCTCTGCCCGCCCGCGCCGATGCCAGCGGGCTGCGCGTGCCTGATTGCACGGGGCTAGCGGCTATGGGCTGGCACCCCGGCGGCATCACCGGGCTGAGGGCCAGCCTGCCCGGCCTGATCTGCGACATTCCGGCATCATGACGGGAACCCCTGAAATCGACGGGCATTTCTTCACAATTCTGTCCCCGCCCAATGACGCCTTCCCGGCCCGTCATTCACTTTGGCCAACCACCGTCAGGCCATGACGATGATGGCGTTTTCGCTTGCCAATAGGTCAGGCCATTTCCCTGCTGACCGGCGATGTCGGCGCCGACAAGACCTTGCTGATCCGCAGTTTTGTCGAATTGCATCGGCGGCGCACTCATATTGGCCTGATCCGATAAATCCGCTGCGTTGGGTTTTGCAGACGTTCGGGCAGGATGATGTCGCCCCTTTGAACCGCTGCGCCGGCGGCGGACCTTTCTGCAAGGCCGCCACACCGAAGGCCGGAAAATCCTGCTGATCGTAGATAGGCGCAATCCCTGTCGCCCGAGGCGATCGAACAGGAAGCCGCCGCCGATGTCACCCACCGTCTGGCGGCCTGTCCCGGATTATCAACGATCTGACGCAGATTTTGGGCCTGCTGCGCAATATCTTCTTGCGCGCACCCCCGATGGGACGATCAGAAACGCCAGCGGCAAACAACACGCGAACCGCGCGAGCTTTTCCCAAGACTTTCAACATTCATTCCAGGTGCCGAATAAAAGCGTCAGGGCCTTGCGGCCGCGCACAGCAACCAGCCCAAGCAAGACAACCCATGGCTGGACGCGCGCCCCAAAGAACGGCACCCTGCCCCGGCCACCACCTGAAAGAGACCCAGAATGCACCAATTCCCGATCCGAATCTATTACGAGGATACCGACCTTGCCGGAATCGTCTATTACGCCAACTATTTGAAATTCATTGAACGGGCACGGTCGGAATGGCTGCGTGACCTTGGCGTGGATCAGGCCGCGCTCAAGGATGCAGGAACTGTCTTTGCCGTCCGCCGGGTCGAGGCGGATTATCTGTCTCCGGCCCGTTTCGACGATCTGCTGACAGTGGAAACACGCACGATCCAGCTGGGCGGATCGCGCATCGTGGTGGGGCAGGATGTGCTGCGCGACGGCGTGCCGCTGTTCCGGGCCACCGTGACCGTGGTCTGCGTCGCGCTGAACAGCGGTCGCCCGACGCGTATCCCCGCCCCGGTCGCGGCGGCGCTGTTTCTGGATGAACCCACCAGTTAACCGCACCGGAAAACCGTCGCCCGGCCTCCTGTTTGCCCAAATACGCCGGGGGTCCGGGGGCTGGTCCCCGGCCTGCTCACCCCGCCCTCGCGCCAAAGTGTTGGCCAAGCCGCTGACGGCGGCGTAAACTGCCGCTAGAAGCCCGCTACAGACGGGCACACAAGAGGCAGAGCATGGAAACCCTTCAGGCCGCACAGGCCATCGACTTTTCGCTGTTGGCGCTGTTTGCCCGCGCCTCGCTGACCGTCAAGGTCGTGATGGTGGTGCTGATCCTGATGTCCTTCTGGGCATGGGCGATCATCATTCAGAAACTGCTGGCCTTCGCCGCCGCCCGCACCTCTGCCGGGCGTTTCGACCGCAGCTTCTGGTCGGGCGAGCCGCTGGACGATCTGTATGACCGCATCGGCGACACCCCGCGCGGCGCGGCGGAACGCATCTTTGCCGCCGGGATGACCGAATGGCGGCGCAGCCACCGCGACGATGGCGCGCTGATCCCCGGTGCCGATCAGCGCATCGACCGCGCCATGAACGTCGCCATCCAGCGCGAGGAATCGCGGCTGATGCGCGGCCTGTCCTTTCTGGCCACCACTGGCGCAACCGCGCCGTTCATCGGGCTGTTTGGCACCGTCTGGGGCATCAAGAACGCCTTTGAAGGCATCGCCGTCAGCCAGAACACCAATCTTGCCGTCGTCGCCCCCGGCATTGCCGAGGCGCTGCTGGCGACCGCGCTTGGCCTGCTGGCCGCGATCCCGGCGGTGGTGTTCTATAACAAACTGTCGGGTGATGCCGACCGCATCGTCGGCAATTACGAAACCTTCGCCGACGAATTTTCCACCCTGCTGTCGCGGCAGATGGCGGCGGACTGACCATGGCGCAGGTGGTCAGACGGATCGCGCGGGGGCGCGGCGCACGCGGGCGGCGGCGCAATGCGCCGATGGCGGAAATCAACGTCACCCCCTTTGTGGACGTGATGCTGGTGCTGTTGATTATCTTTATGGTCGCAGCCCCGCTGTTGACCGTGGGTGTGCCGCTGGAACTGCCGCGCACCGCCGCGCAGGCCGTCCCGACCGAACCCGAAGAACCGCTGGTCGTCTCGATCCCGGTCGAGGGCGACATCCGGGTGATGGACAGCGCCGTGGCCGAATCCGAACTGATCGCCCGGCTTGGCGCGGTGCTGGCCGAACGCCAGTCGCAGCGAATCTTTTTGCGCGCGGATGGCAGCATCCCCTATGCCCGCGTGGTGCAGGTGATGGGGGCGCTGAACGCGGCGGGCCTGACCGATCTGGTGCTGGTGACGGAAACCGGCGGGCCGCGGATGGGCGGTTAAGCCATGGAGCGGGCCGAACGCATCGGGCGCTGGACCTCGGGGGTGGCGCATGGCGGGCTGATCCTCTGGGCAGTGCTGGCGGGGGCTTTCCTGCGCCCGCAAGATGGCCCGGCGATCCGCCAGACCGAAGTCACCACCATGTCCGAGGCCGAATTTCAGGACTTCGCCGCCGCATCGCGCGGGGCCGGGCCGGTGAGGCCGGGCACAACCAATATTGCCGCACTGCCACAGCCGCCCGCTGATGACAGCGCCACCCCTGTGCCGGATGCCGCCGCGCCGATGGACACGCCCGACGCCGCCGCCCCTCTACCCGCGCCGCAGGCACCGGAAGACCAGCCGGATCTGAGCGGCGTCACCCCGACGGCCCCGGTCAGCGCGGCCACGGAACTGCCACAGATGGCCGCGCCCGCACCTGACAGCACACCCGCCCCGGTGCCACCGCCGCCGTCCTCCACCCCGCCGCAGACAGCATTAGCCCCGATTGCGCCGACGATACCGCAGGCGGAAACCGGCATGACACCGCCCGCCCCGCCCGAGACCGCCCCGCCGCCGCGTTCCGAACTGGCGCTGGACGTCTCGCCCCGTCCGCAGGCCCGCCCCGATGGGCTGGTTGCCGCCCGCGAGGCGCGGCTGGCCGCAGCCGAGGCCGAACGCCAGCAGGCCCAGGAAGCCGCCCGTCAGGCCGAGGCCGCGCGGATCGCGCAGGAGCAAACCGAACAGGCCGCACGCCAGCAGGCCGAAGCTGACCGTATTGCCCGGGAACAAGCCGCCGAAGCCGCGCGTCAGGCCGAGACAGACCGCATCGCACGGGAACGTGCGGCAGAAGCGGTGCGTCAGGCCGAGGCACAACGGCAAGCCGAGGCCGCACGGATCGCACAGGAACAAGCCGAACAGGCCGCGCGCCAGGCCGAAGCCGACCGTATCGCGCAGGAACGTGCGGCAGAAGCCGCGCGTCAGGCCGAGGTAGACCGCATCGCGCAGGAACAGGCCGCCGAGGCTGCCCGTCAGGCCGAAGAAGAAGCTGCGCGGCGGCGGTCGGCGGAAATGCCCTATGACCCACTGGCCGAGGCCTTGGCGGATGCCTTTGCCTCTGATCCCGACGCATCGGCCAGCACCGGCGGCGGGCTGTCAGCGGAATTGCAGGCGGCGCTGGATGATGCCGCGCGCGCCGAACAGGCGGTGCGCGATGCGGGTGCGGCAGCAGCGGTCGGGGCATCGCGCACCGAACCGCAGGGCGACGCCCTGGCTATGGCGCTGGACCGCGCCCTGGGCGCCCCAAATGCCGGGGCCACTGACGGCCCGCCGCTGTCCCTGTCGGAACGCGAAGGGCTGATGGTCGCCATCAACGCCTGCTGGAACCGCGCCATGCTGTCGCTGGATGCGGCGCAGACCTCGGTTTCGGTGCGTTTCCAGATGAGCATGAGCGGCATCCCCGATCAGGCCACGCTGCGGCTGGATGCCTCGGATGGCGGATCGCCCGCCGCCGTCCAGCAGGCGTTCGAGGTGGCCAGCCGCGCGATTCTGGAATGTGGCCGGGGTGGTTACGCGCTGCCACCGGAAAAATACAACCGTTGGCGTGAAATTATCGTCGATTTTCGCCCGCAAGGTGTCAACGTGAACTGACCTTTCGCCGCAGGGTTAACCTTGCTAAGGACCGGATATGTTTTGCCGTGTGATCCCGTTTTGCGCCCTGCTGACCGCCGCCCTGCCGCTGGCGGTGCCTGCCTTTGCGCAGGATGGCCCCCTGCGGATCGAGATCACCGATGGCATCACCGAGCCGATGCCCCTTGCCATCGCCCCCTTTCACGGCGACGAACAGATGGCTGCCGAGGTGCAGCAGGTCGTTATTGCTGATCTGACCGGCACCAGCCTGTTCCGCGCCATCCCCTCTGATGCCCATATCGCCACCCCGGCCAGCTTTCGCAGCCCGGTCGCCTATGCCGAATGGCGCGCGATCAACGCGCAGGCGCTGGTCACGGGCGATGTGACCGTGACAGGCGAGGGCGAGGCCGCCGAAGTCACGGTCAAGTTCCGCCTGTTCGACGTCGTGGCAGGCCAGCCCTTGGGCGAGGGAATGCAATTCGTCACCGCCCGCGCCGACTGGCGACGCGCGGCCCATAAGATCGCCGATCAGATCTATGTCCGGCTGACGGGCGAAGGCCCCTATTTCGACAGCCGTGTGGCCTTTGTTCAGGAAACCGGCCCCAAGGATGCGCGCCGGATGCGGCTGGGGGTGATGGATTTCGACGGGGCCAACCCCGTCTGGCTGACCGACGATTCGAATCTGGTGCTGTCGCCGCGCTTTTCCCCCGATGGCAGCAGCATTCTGTTTACCAGCTTTGAAACCGGCCTGCCGCAGATCCGGGTGATGGATGTGGCCTCTGTCACCTCGCGCGCGCTGACGGCGGCACGCGACAGCATGGCCTTTGCCCCGCGCTGGTCACCGGACGGGCGCTGGATCGTCTATTCCCGTGAAAAGCGGGGTAATTCCGACATCTGGCTGATGGATGTCGCCACCGGGGCCGCGCGGCCTCTGGCCGAATCGCCCGGCATCGACACCTCGCCCGATTTCAGCCCCGACGGCAGCCAGATCGTCTTTGAAAGCGACCGCTCTGGCACGCAGCAACTGTATGTGCAGCCGCTGACCGGCGGCGAGGCCACGCGCATCAGCTTTGGTGAGGGGCGTTACAGCAGCCCCGTCTGGTCGCCGCGCGGTGACATGATCGCCTTTACCCGCCAGAACGGCGACACCTTCCACATCGGCGCCATGCGCATCGACGGGTCCGAGGAACGCAGCCTGACAGAATCGTTTCTTGACGAAGGCCCAAGCTGGGCACCCAATGGCCGTGTGGTGATGTTCACCCGCGTAACGCCCGGCGGCGATGGCGCGCCGCGCCTGCATTCCGTGGACATCACCGGCCGCAATATGCGGCCGCTGGATCTGGATTTCGCCGCCTCGGACCCGTCCTGGGGGCCGCTTTTGCCATGAGGACACCGGCCATGACGCCCCGTTTCCCCCTGATCGCCGCCGCCGCTGCCCTGCCCCTGCTGGCGCTGATGGCCTGCACCCAGCCCGCCCCGCCGCAATTGGTGGCCGATCCCTATGTGAACACCGGCAGCGGGGCCGTGTATCAGGGCAATATCACGCAAGGTGCCTTGGGCGGCCAGGCGACGGCAGCTTATTTCAGCGGCACCGTAGGCGATACGGTCAGCTTTGTTCAGGACGAGGTAAGCCTGTCCGCCGAGGCGCGCGCCATCCTGACCCGACAGGCGGAATGGCTGCGCCAGCACACCAACTTTACCGCCCGGATCGAGGGGCACGCCGACGAGATGGGCACGCGGGAATATAACCTTGCACTGGGCGCGCGGCGGGCCGGGGCAGTGCAGGAATATCTGATCGCGCAGGGTATCGACACCGCACGGGTGCAGACCAGCAGCTTTGGCAAGGAACGCCCGATTGAGGTCTGTTCAACCGAGGTCTGCTTTGCTCGCAACCGCCGTGCCGTGACCGTAGTCACACCCTCTGACGCGCCGGTTGCGCCGCCTGTCGCGGGGGCCGGGGTATGATCCGGGGGCGGGTTATGATGCGGGCCGGGCTGACCGCGTTGGCGCTGTGCGTGGCCGTGCCGCTGGCCGCACCGGCACAGCCCGCGCCCGAAACCGTCGCCACGCTGGCCGATCTGCGCGCCCAGTTGCGCGCGCTGGCGGGCGAGCTGCAATCGCTGCGGGCCGAACTGAACGCCTCGGGCGCGGCAGGCTTTCAGGCGGCGGGCGGCGACAGCGCCATTGACCGCATGAACGCCATTGAAACACAGATCGCCCGCCTGACCGGCCAGACCGAGCAGTTGCAGAACCGCATCGGGCGTATCGTCACCGACGGCACCCGACGCATTAACGACATCGAATTCCGCCTGTGCGAGATGGACCCGGCCTGTGATCTGGGCGCGGTGATGACGCAGCCTGATCTGGGCAGCATGGCACAGGGCGGTGCGCCGGTCATGGCCCCGGTGATCGCACCCGATTCTGGCGGCAACGGCGGTACGGGCGCGGCGCCCGCCTCGACCACCGAACAGGCTGAATTCGACCGGGCGCAGGAGGTGCTCGGTCAGGGTGACTTTCCGCGCGCGGCCGAGCTTTTCGCGGCCTTTGCCCAAGCCCACGCGGGTGGGCCGCTGACGGCCCATGCACTGTTCCTGCGCGGCGCGGCGCTGGACAGCGCGGGCGATCCGCAGGGCGCGGGGGCCGCATGGCTGGAATCCTTTGCCGCCGCCCCCGACGGGCCGCAGGCCGGGGCCAGCCTGCTGGGTCTGGCGCGGGTCATCAGCGACAGCGGCGATGCCCTGGCTGCCTGTCTGTATCTGGCCGAAATCCCGGCGCGCTTTCCCGGCAGTGCCGCCGCGGACGAGGCCAACCGCCGCCTGGCCGCGCTGGATTGCGCCAGCCAGTCGCTGCCCCTGATCGACGACCCCGAGGCCGCTGCCGACCTGGCCGAGCATGGCTGACACCGCCAGCACGGAAGCCCATGTCCGTGCCGCGCTGGACCGGCTGGCCGGTGACATGCCCGCCGTTGGCATCGCCCTGTCCGGCGGCGGCGATTCCACCGCGCTGCTGCACATGGCACATGGCTGGGGGCGCGGGCGCAGGCTGATGGCCGCGACCGTCGATCACGGCCTGCGCCCCGAAAGCGCCGCCGAGGCCCGCGCGGCGCAAAAGACTGCTGAATCGCTGGGCATTGCGCATGTCACCCTGCTATGGCAGCGCGACACGACCGAGGGAAACCTGATGGCCAATGCCCGCGATGCACGGCTGCGGCTGCTGTCGGGCTGGGCGCGGCATAACGACCTGTCTGCTGTGCTGCTGGGGCATACGCAGGACGATCAGGCCGAAACCCTGCTGATGCGGCTGGCGCGCGGGGCGGGGGTGGATGGCCTTGCCGCAATGGCGGAATGGCGCGACGCCTTTGGCGTCCGCTGGCTGCGCCCGATGCTGAGGGTCAGCCGCGCCAGCCTGCGCGACTGGCTGACCGAACGCAACCTGCGCTGGATCGACGATCCCAGCAACGACAATGACGATTTCGACCGCATCCGCATCCGCAAGGCAATGGCCGCGCTGCAACTGGATGCCGCAGCACTGGCGCAATCGGCGCAGAACATCGCACAGGCCCGCGACGCGCTGGCCTATTACGCGGCACAGACGGCGGGTGAAGCGGTGGCCGACCGGGGCAGTCTGATCCTGCCGCGCGCCCCCTTTCGTCACAGCCCACCCGAGGTGCAGCGCCGTCTGGCGGTGGCCGCCGCCCGCTGGATCACCGGCGCCGACTATCCCCCCCGCCGCGCCACTGTCGCCCATGCGCTGGCCGCCTTGGCGGCAGGCAGCCGGGTGACGCTGGACGGGGCGCTGTTCTGCCCCACCGGCGATCGCATCCGTGTCATCCGTGAACCGGCGGCAGCCATGCGCGCGCCTGCGAATGATGCGCCGGTCTGGGACAATCGCTGGCGGATCGAGGGGTTGTCACCGGGCGAAACCGTTGCGGCGGTCGGATACGAATCGCTGGATCAGGTGAATTGGCGTCTGTCGGGCCTGTCACGCGACGAAGCGGCGGCAACGCCCGCGATCAGGGCCGACGGGCGGCTTTTGGCAACCCCCGTCCTGCAACCGCAGGCCCCGTGGCGGGTCGAACCGCTGCGGAATGCAGGGGAATTTGGCCGACTTGTTCACCTTCATTGAGCATTCGCATTGAACCTGACGCCATAATCCCTATCTTGCGGGGAAACCGTGGTATCGGAGGCTCCCGCTTGGGTAACGCACGCAATATCGCCTTTTGGGTGGTCCTGTTCCTGATGATTTTGGCGCTGTTCAATCTGTTCGGCGGCGAATCCGCGCAGATGAACAGCCGCCAGATCAGCTATTCCGACTTCATCCAGCGGGTGAATAACGATCAGGTCGCATCCGTCACCATTGATGGTGAGGATGTCGGCTTTGTGACCCGCGACGGCCAGCGTTATGCCACCGTCCGCCCCGAGGGCGAGGAAATCGCCAACCGCCTGATCGACCGCAATGTCGAGGTGCGGGTGGTGAAACAGCAAAGTTCGGGCTTCATGTCTCTCTTGGGGGTGTGGCTGCCGTTCATTCTGCTGATCGGTGTCTGGATCTTCTTCATGAACCGGATGCAGGGCGGCGGGCGCGGCGGCGCGATGGGCTTTGGCAAATCCAAGGCCAAACTGCTGACCGAAAAGCACGGACGCGTCACATTTGACGATGTGGCCGGCATCGACGAGGCCAAGGAAGAGCTGGAAGAAATCGTCGAATTCCTGCGCAATCCGCAGAAATTCAGCCGCTTGGGCGGGAAAATCCCGAAAGGCGCGCTGCTGGTCGGCCCGCCCGGCACCGGGAAAACCCTGCTGGCCCGCGCCATCGCGGGCGAGGCGGGCGTGCCGTTCTTTACCATCTCGGGGTCCGATTTCGTGGAAATGTTCGTCGGTGTTGGCGCGTCACGCGTCCGTGACATGTTCGAACAGGCCAAGAAATCCGCGCCCTGTATCCTGTTCATCGACGAAATTGACGCGGTGGGCCGGGCGCGCGGTGTCGGCATCGGCGGCGGCAATGACGAACGCGAACAGACGCTGAACCAGCTTCTGGTGGAAATGGACGGGTTCGAGGCGAACGAAGGCATCATCATCATCGCCGCCACCAACCGCAAAGACGTGCTGGACCCGGCGCTGCTGCGCCCCGGTCGGTTCGACCGGCAAATCCACGTGCCGAACCCCGATATCAAGGGCCGCGAGAAAATTCTTGGCGTTCACTCGCGCAAGGTTCCGGTTGGCCCTGATGTCGATCTGCGCATCATCGCGCGCGGCACGCCCGGTTTTTCGGGTGCCGATCTGATGAACCTGGTGAACGAGGCCGCGCTGATGGCCGCGCGCATCGGGCGGCGCTTTGTCAGCATGGAAGATTTCGAAAACGCCAAGGACAAGGTGATGCTGGGCGTCGAACGCCGCAGTCTTGTGCTGACCCCGGAACAAAAGGAAAAGACCGCCTATCACGAGGCGGGGCACGCCATCGTCGGTCTGTCGCTGCCGAAATGCGATCCGGTCTATAAGGCCACCATCATCCCGCGTGGTGGCGCTTTGGGCATGGTCGTCAGCCTGCCGGAAATGGACCGGCTGAACATGCACAAGGACGAGGCCAAGCAGAAAATCACCATGACCATGGCCGGAAAGGCCGCCGAAATCATCAAATACGGTGAAGAAGGCGTGTCCAACGGCCCGGCGGGTGACATCATGCAGGCCAGCCAGTTGGCGCGCGCCATGGTGATGCGTTGGGGCATGTCCGACAAGGTCGGCGCGGTCGATTATGCCGAGGCGCACGAAGGCTATTCGGGCAATACCGGCGGGTTTTCGGTATCGGCCACCACCAAGGAACTTATCGAATCCGAGGTGCGCCAGCTGATCGAAGACGGCTATCAGGACGCCCGTCGCATCCTGCTGGAAAAATCCGAGGAATTCGAACGTCTGGCCAAAGGCTTGCTGGAATACGAAACCCTGACCGGCGAAGAAATCGGCAAGGTCATCCGGGGCGAGGCTTTGGGCGGCGATGACGACACGCCCTCCAGCCATATCCCTTCCGTCGCATCTATCCCAAGGGCGGGCAGATCGACCTCTGACCCGGACCCTGCTGCGGCTCCGCAAACCTGATGAAAAGCCCCCTTTCGGGGGCTTTTTCTGTTCAGGCCAGTTCAGGCGTAATCTTTAAACTGCCGCGCGTCGCGTCGGAATAGGGGCAGACGCGATGGGCCGCCTCGATCAGCGCCTGCGCCTGTGCACGATCCAATCCGGGCAGCGCCACCCTGATCGAAACCGCCAGCCCGAAACCTTCGTCTTCGCGCGGGCCGATCCCGACGCCGACCTGAACCGAGGTGCCCTCTGGCAGCTTGACCTTTTCCCGCATGGCAACGTTGCGCAGCGCGCTGTTGAAACAGGCAGAATAACCCAAGGCAAACAGCTTTTCGGGGTTCAGGGCATCGCCACCTGCACCACCCAGTTCCTTGGGCATGGCCAGATCGGCAGCAAAACTGCCGTCATCGACCGCAACGTGGCCGTTACGCCCTTCCGAAGTCGAGGTGGCGCTGGTCTGATAAAGGATCTTCGTCGGCATCATATCCTCCTGTGATTGCCGCTATCACATTTGACGGACATGCAGACGGAGGCAAGGGCCTGATCCGCGCCGACAGCAATCACCCTGAACGGTTACGGGAACGTGATGCCGGACGCACCGCTGCAAGGGCTGCATACCCACGCCGATCACGACAACACCCCGGCATAAGTGCCATTTTCTTGCACAATGCGATCACGCACCCCTCGGGGGAATATAGGGCAAAGCCTTGCACCGCGCACGGCCCGGCGGAACTCACGTTCCACCTGCCCGCGCCCCTGTCGCAGATGAATCGAGCCGCGCTGAAAATAAAGCGCCCGATTCCGGCGGAACAGGCATCGCAAGACTGACATTGCACAGCCGCAGACGCCGGTCATCGGGGATCAAAGCCTTCTGGCATCCCGATCGCGCAAACTTTCGGCATTGCTGACAGCCAATATCTTGGCATAACGAACCGCGCGGCTTTGTGATGGCAGGATCAAGCCGTGCATCTTCTGGCCAAAGGATCAGCAAGCTTTTTGCAGACGGCCCCGCAAGCGCAATCCTTATCCCGACAGGCTTGCACCCGCGCCGCGCAGCGTGCATTCCCCTGATATGGAAAACCCGTCCGACCTGCCCGATATGCCCGCCCTGCGCGCCGCCATCGACGCGCTGGATGCTGATCTGATCGCCCTGCTGGCACGCCGTCTGGCGCTGATCGACCGTGCGGCGCAGATCAAGATGCGCGATGGCCTGCCCGCCCGCATTGATACCCGCGTGGAACAGGTGGTCGCAAACGCGCGCGGTCATGCCGCTGATGCCGGGCTGAACCCCGACCTGATCGAACATATCTGGCGGCAATTGATCGAAAACGCCATCGCCCGCGAAGAAACACTGATGAAAGGGGACCGCACATGACCGCCATGCTGATCGACGGCAAAGCCTTTGCCGCCCGCCTGCGCAGCCGGATCGCCGACGAAGTTACGGCGCTGAGGTCGCGCGGCATCACCCCCGGTCTGGCCGTGGTTCTGGTCGGCGAAGATCCCGCATCGACCGTCTATGTCCGCTCCAAGGGCAAGATGACGCGCGAGGTCGGGATGAATTCCTATGAACACCGCCTGCCCGCCGACACCGCGCAGGATGATCTGCTGGCGCTGATCGATCAGTTGAACAATGACCCGGCGGTGAACGGGATTCTGGTGCAACTGCCTCTGCCCCGGCACATGGACGAATCGGCGGTCATTAACGCCATTGCCCCCGAAAAGGACGTGGATGGCTTTCACATCCTGAACGTCGGGCGGCTGGCGACCGGACAAAAGGCGATGGTGCCCTGCACGCCGCTGGGCTGCCTGATGCTGCTGCGCGATCATCTGGGCGATCTGTCCGGCAAGAACGCGGTGGTCATCGGCCGGTCGAACATTGTCGGCAAACCGATGGCGCAACTGCTGCTGCGCGACAGCGCCACGGTGACGGTCGCGCATTCGCGCACCCACGATCTGCCGGGGCTGTGCCGTCAGGCCGATATTATCGTCGCGGCGGTCGGGCGCCCGAAAATGGTCGGGGCCGACTGGATCAAGCCTGGCGCGGTGGTGATCGACGTGGGCATCAACCGCACCGATGACGGGCTGGTGGGCGACGTGGATTTCGATGCGGTGCAGCCGGAGGCCGGCGCGATCACTCCGGTGCCGGGCGGCGTCGGGCCGATGACCATCGCCTGCCTGCTGGCCAACACGCTGACAGCGACGGCACGCGCGAACGGTCTGCCCGATCCCGAAGGTCTGACGCCCTGAGCCGTTAACTGCTTTTTAAGCCGAATCAGTTAGTCAGAGATCAACCGGGCAAGACGTTCCCCGGAAACGGCTTCGCGCCCTGCCCTGTTTCCCCTCATGTAGGGCGGGGCGCGATCAGCCTATCGCATCCGGCGCAACGGGGATCATCGTCCCTTGCAGCATCGCCACATGTTTGCGCCCCTTGGCCGTTTCGGCCCAGACGTCGGAGGCGACCACGATCAGACGCCGCCCGGCGCGGATTACCCGCCCCTCGGCCACCAGACGCTCGCCCAGGGCGGGGGCCATCAGGTTGATCTTGATTTCCGCCGTCATCACCTCTGCCCCCTCGGGCAGAGTGGTCAGCGCGGCATAGCCCGCCGCCGAATCGCCAAGGCCAAAGGTCAGCGCTGCGTGCCCGGCCCCGTGCTGTTGCAGCGATCCGGGCAGGACCGGGGCGGAAATGACCACGCGCCCCGGTTCCGCCACATCCAGCTGCGCGCCAAATGTGGCCATCATCGTCTGGCGGTCGAAACTGGCGCGGATGCGGGCGAACAGGTCGGTCATTTGGTGTTATCCGTCTTGATAAGTCCAGAAAAACCGGCAACCGCCAGCAACGTCAAGGCCCAACCCGCCATGATGTGAAACCACAGATACCACCGCGCCCACCAGCCAAACGGCTTGCGGTCGTCGGGTATCCAATAGCTTTGCATTTCCAGCGAGACGATGGGCAGCAGCGTATCGGCGGAATAGATCAGCGCGTCGAATTTCGGGTAAGAATGCGCCTCGGGCTGGGTCAGAAAGCACGCCACCTGCGACTGACCGGGGCGGGCACGCCCGTCCAAGGCGGCGTTTCCAAGGACCGTCTGGCCAAGCGGCACAGCACAAGCCGCCCATTCCGGCGCCCGCTGAATTTGCGGTAGGTTGGGTTTGATCGCACCCGCATTCGCCGCAACCTGAAAGGTATTCGCACCGATCAGCAGCAGAAACAGCAATGGCACCGCCGCCTGCAAAGGCCGCCGACCATAGGCCACGGTCCATTTCAGCAGCCAGTCGGAGATCAGGCTCCCTGCGTATTGCACATATAGGCTTGATCGACGCCAGCCGTGAGCCGCCTTTGCCTGATCCCACTGCCTCTGCCGCCGCACCAGACGCTGAAGCCGTTCCTTTTCGATCAAAACGACACGTGCTTCCGCACCATGCCCGGCATCCTGCAAGGCACGGGCACATTCATGATAGGGGTGAGGTAAGAAATCCACACCCTCTGGCGATGGCGGCATTCGGGCCAGCCAATTGATCCGCTCTGCGCCACTGACGGCCTTGCCAACAAAAGCACCATATCGACAACCGTTCAGCCTGATCGCTTGTGGCCAACAGCCTGGATCGTCCCATATATGCTCAATCTTGGCTGCGGTGAAATCCAGTGCGCCTGCGCTACTGGCTCCTTCCCGCCAGAACCATGCGCCTGAAATCTGTGTAGCCTGAGCGTTCAGCGCCGTGTTGGTGGCCGTCAGCTTCGCACCGTTGCAACCCAGATGGCCGTCGATCTTGGCACCCGGCAAGCGAATTTCGCCGGCACAATTAATATTATGCAAGGAAACATTGCTCTTAGTTTCCAGCCCGTCCGCACGCAGCGCCACGCCCTCGGCGTTCAGCTTCGCGTCCTTGCACGAAAGCTCACCGCCCAGCTTTGCCCCCACAAAACGTATTTCCCCTGCGCACGTGACATTCCCCAAGCGCACACTACCCTTGGCCTCTAACTTATCCCCACGCAGTGCCACACCTGTGGAATTCAGCGTCGCGCCGATACACGACAGATCACCACCCAGCTTTGCACCCGCAAGGCGGATTTCCCCGGCGCACGTGACATTCCCCAAGTGCACACTACCCTTGGCCTCTAACTTATCCCCAAGCAGTGCCACACCTGTGGAATTCAGCGTCGCGCCGATACACGACAGATCACCACCCACCTTTGCCCCCACAAGACGGATTTCCCCGGCACAGGTCACATTTCGCAAGAAAATGCTGTGCTTGGTTTCCAGCATGTCTGCGCTGATTCCAGCGGAAAGGTTCGTTCCGTGTAGGTTTAAATTTATGATGTTCGCACGACGCAGCAATATTTTGTCAGGGATTTGACAGTAACAAAGCGAGAGACCTATGGTGAGGGTAACGCCTTCCATATCCAGGCCCAGCGTTTCAGCCTCTGACGGGCCATCGCCCCGGATAAACGCCCCATAAGCCCGCAAACCCCGTTCGGGCAGTGGCACCCCCTCAACCTGCTTTAATATCAGCCCGCGGATCAGGCTAGCGCGGATGCGCAAGTTATCGGGGGCATCGGGCGGAGGCAGCCCCTTGCCGATAACACAGGCCCCTGTCGCACCACTCCACAAATGCGCAATCAGCTTTTCTTCCGCCGCCGTCAGATCCCCGAAATCCTCGATCCGCATCACCCGTCCCCGAACAACCCGCCCTGCCCCGGATTGGGCGCGTCCAGCCCCAGATGCCGCCATGCGCCTGCCGTCAGCATCCGGCCACGCGGTGTTCGCGCGATCAGGCCCTGTTGCAGCAGATAGGGTTCGATCACCTCTTCGATCGCGTCGCGGCTTTCGGACAGGGCGGCCGACAGGGTTTCCACGCCAACCGGCCCGCCGCCATAATGTTGCGCGATCAGCGACAGATAGCGGCGGTCAGCGGCGTCAAGGCCAAGGTGATCGACGCCCAGCCGGGTCAGGGCGCTGTCGGCAATGTCGCGGGTCAGGCGGCCATCGCCCTCGACCAGCGCAAAGTCGATCACCCGGCGCAGCAGCCGTCCGGCGATACGCGGGGTGCCGCGCGCGCGGGCGGCGATTTCGCGCGTGCCGGATGCATCGGCCATGATGCCGCGCTTGGCCGCGCCGCGCTGAACGATCAGGTCCAGTTCGTCCACTGAATAGAATTGCAGCCGCGTCGGAATGCCGAAACGGTCGCGCAGCGGTGTGGTCAGCAGGCCCAGCCGGGTGGTCGCGCCGACCAGCGTAAAGGGTTGTAATTCAATGCGGACGGTGCGCGCGGCGGGGCCTTCGCCGATCACCAGATCCAGTTCGAAATCCTCCATCGCGGGGTATAGCACTTCCTCGACGGCGGGGTTCATACGGTGGATTTCGTCGATGAACAGCACATCGCGCGATTCCAGATTGGTCAGAATCGCTGCCAGATCGCCCGCCCGTGCCAGAACGGGGCCAGAGGTCATGCGGAAATTCACCCCCAGTTCCCGCGCCATGATCTGCGCCAGCGTCGTTTTGCCCAGACCGGGCGGACCGTAGAACAGCGTGTGATCCATCGCCTGCCCGCGCATCTTGGCGCTGTCGATAAAAACGCGCAGGTTGGCGCGGGCCTCGGCCTGACCGATGAAATCGGTCAGGGCCTGGGGGCGCAGGGCGCGGTCTTCGGGTTCGCCCTCGATCCGTTCGGGGCGTAGGGTCGGGTCGGGCTGGGTCATCCGCGCATGGCCATCAGGCGGGCAATCCGTTCCTCGGTCGGGGGGTGGGTGGAAAACAGCGCGTCCATGCGCAGCGCGTGTAACGGGTTGATGATGAACATGGCGGCAGAGGCGGGGTTTTTCTCGGCCGGGATGTTGACCGTGCGCCCGGCCATCTGCGCGATGCGCGCAAGGGCCGAGGCCAGCGCCTGCGGCTGACCGGTGATCTCGGCGGCCAGCCGGTCCGCCTCGTATTCGCGGGCGCGTGAAATCGCCATCTGCACCAGACCGGCGGCCAAGGGCGCAAGGATCATCGCCAGAATGCCGCCCAAGGCGCCGCCGCGATTGTCGCGCCCGCCGGTGAACATCATCATATTGCCCAGCATGGCGATGGCCCCGGCCATAGTGGCGGTGACGGTCATGGTCAGCGTGTCGCGGTGCTTGATATGGGCCAGTTCATGGGCGATGACCCCTGCCAGTTCCTCGCGGCTGAGCGCGCTCATCAGCCCGCGCGTGACAGCGACGGCGGCGTTTTGCGGATCACGGCCAGTGGCAAAGGCATTGGGCTGATCAGTTTCCAGCAAATACAGTTTCGGCATCGGCAGGCCCGCACGCTGCGCCAGCGCAGCAGTCAGGTCGAACAGATCGGGGGCAGTGGCGCGGCTGAGCTCCATCGCGCCTTGCTGGCGCAGCACCATTTTATCGCTGTTCCACCAGGCCCAGATATTCCCGGCCCCGGCGACCATCAGCGCCAGAACCGCGCCCTGACCGCCGCCCGCCATGGCGCCAAGGCCCATCAGCAGCGCCGTCATCGCGGCCATCAGGATAAAGGTGCGTGCATTGCCCATCGGCTTCCCTTTCATGTCGTGCTGCGTGATAAACTGGGGCGCGGCGGCGGCGGTTTCCAGTGCTTTATCCCTTGGGTGCCAGTGCGCGCAGGGCGGCACGGATCAGGGCGGGCGCGGCGGCAGCGGGGTCGGCGCTTTGCGCGGTGGCGACCGCCGAGGCTGCCTCGGACGGGCCATAGCCGAGGTTGGTCAGCGCCGACAGCGCATCGGCGGCGGCACTGGCATCCGGTCGCGCACCCGTTGGCGGCGGCGATGCGGCGGCCGGCGCGTCGTCGATCACCGCCACATCCGCCGGATCAACGGCGGGCACAGCGGCACCGACCGTCAGACTGCCGCCCAGGGCGATCACCCCAGGCGCTTTGTCCTTGAGCTCCAGCACGATGCGCTGCGCCAGTTTCGGCCCCACCCCCTGCGCCTTGCGGACCGAAGCCCAGTCGCCAATCGCAATCGCCCGGCCCAGACCCTCGGCCCCCAACGTGCTTAGAACGGCCAGCGAGACCTTGGCCCCCACACCCTGCACCCCGGTCAGCAGCCGGTGCCATTCCTTTTCATACAGCGTGGGAAAGCCGAACAGTTGCAGCAAATCCTCGCGCACCAGCAGGTCGGTATACAGCGCCGTCGCCTGCCCCACCGGCGGCAGGCTGGCCGCGGTGCGTTCGCTGATGTGGACGATGTAACCGACACCGCGCACATCGATCAGCACATGATCCTGTGCCCGGTGCAGGATCACCCCGGCAATACGCCCGATCATGATGCCACCTTGATGCGCAGGCTGCGGCCTTGCAGGTGGTGGGCGTGGCAGATGGCGATGGCCAGCGCGTCGGCGGCATCCGGCCCGGCCAGAACCACACCGGGCAGGTGAAAGCGCACCATATGTGCGATCTGGTCCTTGGCGGCATGACCGACGCCCACCACAGTCTTTTTCACCGCATTGGGCGCATATTCCCCCACGCTCAAGCCCGCCCGCGCGGGCGCCAACAGCGCGATCCCCCGCGCCTGCCCCAGTTTCAGCGTGCCAGAGGCATCCTTGTTCACAAACGTCTGTTCGACCGCCGCCGCATCGGGGGCATGGGCCGCGATCACATCGCACAGACCATCGAACAGCACCACCAGCCGCGCCGCCAGATCGTCACCCGCCGACCGGATCACGCCGCTGGCGACATGGCGCAGGCGCGGCCCGTCCACGTCGATGATTCCCCAGCCGGTGTTCCGTAAACCCGGATCAATGCCCAGAACCCGCATCACTGCCTCTTTTGTCGTTTCCGCCGCCATAGCACGAAAGGCGAACACCGGCAAAGGCTTTGGGTGATCTGCTTGACTCCGATGCAACGATTCTAAAGAAACACCGGAAATCCCTTAGGAGTGAGCGGCCCATGTCACCCATCCTGATCGCGATCCTGCCCTTTCTTGGCGCCTTGCTGCCGGGGTTGCTGATCCGTTCAGGACGAGATGTGGCGGCCACCGCCTGCGCCACCGCCACCGGGCTGGCGCTGTTGGGGCTGCTGCTGCATATCCCCGCGATCATGGCCGGACAGGTCATCACCGCCGGGTTCGACTGGATGCCGCGCATCGGGCTGCGCGCCAGTTTCCGCATCGACGGGCTGAGCCTGCTGTTCGGCATCCTGATCTTGGGGATCGGGCTGCTGATCATCACCTATGCCCGCTTTTACCTGTCGCAACGCGACCCGGCAGGCAAGTTCTACACCTATCTGATGCTGTTTCAGGGCGCGATGGTCGGGATCGTGCTGTCGGATAACATCCTGCTGCTGCTGGTGTTCTGGGAACTGACCTCGCTGTCGTCCTTTTTGCTGATCGGTTACTGGCGGCACCTGCCCGAAGGGCGGCAGGGCGCGCGCATGGCCTTGGCCGTCACCGGCGCGGGCGGGCTGGCGATGATCGCGGGGATGCTGATCCTTGGCCAGATCGCCGGCAGCTATGAGATCAGCGACATCCTGAACGCGCGCGAGGCGATTCAGGCCAGCGAGTGGTATCTGCCCGCACTGATCCTGATCCTCTTGGGCGCGTTCACCAAATCGGCGCAGTTCCCGTTCCATTTCTGGCTGCCGCACGCCATGGCCGCACCGACGCCGGTCAGTGCCTATCTGCACAGCGCCACAATGGTCAAGGCGGGGCTGTTCCTGATGGCACGGCTGTGGCCGGTGCTGGCGGGCACGGATGCATGGTTCTGGATCGTGGCACCCGTCGGACTGATAACCATGGTGCTGGGGGCCGGGATCGCGCTGTTCAAGGACGACCTCAAGGCGCTGCTGGCCTTTTCCACGGTCAGCCACCTTGGCCTGATTACCATGCTGCTGGGCTTTGGCACGGAAACGGCGGCGATGGTGGCGATGTTCCACATCATCAACCATGCCACCTTCAAGGCGGCCCTGTTCATGACCGCCGGAATCGTGGACCATGAAACCGGCACCCGCTCGCTGGCGCGTCTGGGGGGGCTGCGGCGGCTAATGCCGATCACCTTTGTCATCGGCACCATCGCATCGCTGTCGATGGCCGGTTTCCCGCCGCTGAACGGGTTCTATTCCAAGGAACTGATGCTAGAGGCCACCAGCCATGCCGACCATTGGGCGACGGCATTTATGGTGCTGGCAACCATCGGGGCGCTGTTCTCGGTCGGCTATTCGCTGCGGTTCATCTTTGGCACCTTCGCCGGGGCCGAGCGGCACGATTACCCCCGTCACCCGCATGACCCCGGCCCTGGTCTGTGGGGGCCGCCCGCGTTGCTGGTGGTGCTGGTGGTGCTGATCGGGCTGATGCCCAATATGATGGCGCTGTGGCTGGTCAAGGCCAGCACGCTGGCCGTTACCGGCAATCCTTTTGCGGGCTATTTCGCGCTGTGGCATGGCTGGTCGCCCGCGCTGATGATGTCGATCATCGCGATTGGCGGTGGTGCGATTTTGCTGCGGCTGCATCGCCCGCTGCTGGCGGCATGGGACACAGCCCCCCGCCCCGAGGCCAAGGCGATCTTCGATACGCTGGTGCTGGCCGTGGTGCGGCTGTCGCGCAGAATCACCGACGGGCTGACGAACGGTTCCATGGCGCGGGCCATCGCCCTGCTGGTGGCGGCGGCCCTGGCGGCGGGCCTGCTGGCCTGGACCACCTCGGCCAGCCCTGGGCCGGTGCGGCCGCTGCTGCCGGTGCCGCCGGTGGTGCTGGCGGGGTGGTTCATGCTGATCGTCAGCAGTTTCGCCATGGTCGCCTTTCACCGCAACCGCCTGCTGGCGCTGGTGCTGATGGCGATTGTCGGGCTGATGGTCTCGGTCGGGTTCGCCTATCTGTCGGCCCCCGACCTTGCGCTGACGCAGATCTCGGTCGAGGTGGTGACGGTGATCCTGCTGCTGCTGGCGCTGAATTTTCTGCCCAAGGCCACGCCGGTGGAATCCAGCGCGGGCAAGCGGCGGCTGGATGGCGCGCTGGCGGTATTGGCCGGGCTGGGTTTTGGCGGGCTGGCCTATGCCATGCTGCGCAGCGATTTCGCGTTCGAAACCATCTCGGGCTATATGCTGGACAACAGCTATACCGGCGGCGGCGGCACCAATGTGGTGAACGTGATCCTGGTGGACTTCCGCGGCTATGATACCTTTGGCGAAATCACGGTGTTAAGCATCGCCGCCCTTGCCATCTTTGCGCTGACGGAAACGCTGATGCGCGGCAGATCCGCCGAAAAATTGCGCAACTGGGTGCCTGACACGCCGCGCGCGGGCGACCGGCATCCGATGATGCTGGTGGTGGGGACGCGGGTGATCCTGCCGATCTCGCTGGTCGTCGGCATCTATATCTTTCTGCGCGGGCATAACCAGCCCGGCGGCGGCTTTATCGCCGGTCTGGTCGTGTCGATCGCGCTGGTGATGCAATATATGGCGTCGGGCTTTGCCTGGGCGCAGGAACGGCAGCGGGTGCCTTATCACGCGCTGATCGGGCTTGGCGTGCTGTCGGCGGGTGTCACCGGCATCGCGGCATGGTTCGCCGGAATGCCGTTCCTGACCTCGGCCTTTGGCTATTTCGGCATCCCGTTCCTGCCCTTTATCGAACGATTTGAGCTGGCCTCGGCCATGGGCTTTGACCTTGGCGTCTTCCTGTGCGTCGTCGGCGCGGTGATGCTGGCGCTGAATTCGCTCAGCCGTCTGTCGCGGATGTCGGGCGCGCCGGTCAATACCGAACCGATGGACATCGCCCCATCCCGCAACCAGACATCGCAAGGGAGCCGCTGATGGAACTGCTTGTCGCCTCTGCCATCGGCGTTCTGATGGCCTGTGCCGTGTATCTGATGCTGCGTCTGCGCGCCTTTGCGGTGGTGCTGGGGGCCACCATGCTGACCTATGCGATCAACGCGTTTCTGTTCGTGTCGGGGCGTCTGGCCGTGAACCAGCCGCCGATCCTGAACAGATACGCCGAAAATGTCAGCTATACCGACCCGCTGCCGCAGGCTTTGGTTCTGACCGCCATCGTGATCGCCTTTGGCATGACCGCCGTGGTGGTGATGATGGCCCTGGGCGCCTTTATCGAAGGTGATGACGACCATATCGACATGCCCGACGACGACCGGCTGATGCCACCGCTGACCACGCCCAAGACGCAGACCGGGGACGAAACCGCATGAGCCATCTGCTGATCGCCCCCGTCCTGCTGCCGGCGTTTTTTGGTGCGCTGATTGTTTTGTGGATGCGCCACGATCTGGTGCTGCAACGTGTGTTCAGCATTCTGGGCACCGCGCTGTTGCTGGTGCTGGCGCTGTATCTGAACCTGCTGACGGCGGATAGCACTGTTCACGTCTATCGCCTGGGCAACTGGGCCGCGCCCTTTGGCATCGTGCTGATGGTTGACCGACTGTCCACCATGATGCTGTTGCTGACCACGATTCTGGCGCTGTCGGTGCAGCTGTATGCCGTCGGCTCGGGCTGGGATCGCAAGGGCTGGCACTTCCATACGCTGTGGCAGTTTCAGCTGATGGGCGTCTGCGGCGCGTTCCTGACCGGCGACGCCTTTAACCTGTTCGTCTTCTTCGAGGTGCTGCTGATTGCCAGCTATGGCCTAATGACCCATGGCGGCGGCGCGATGCGGCTGCGCGCGGGGGTGCAATATGTCACCTATAACATCGTCGGTTCGTCGCTGTTTCTGGTGGCACTGGGGCTGCTTTACACCTCGACCGGGACACTGAACATGGTCGATATGGCGCAGCGCGTGGCCGAAATGCCCGTGGGCGACACCGCCCTGCTGCGCGTGGGCGCGGTGATCCTGCTGCTGGTCTTTGCGATCAAGGCGGCGGTGGTGCCGCTGCACTTCTGGCTGCCGGCAACCTATGCCAACGCCCCCGGCCCGGTGGCGGCGCTGTTCGCCATCATGTCCAAGGTCGGCATCTATGCGATCATCCGCTTTTTCACGCTGGTGTTTCCGCAAGACAGCGTGATCGAAACCATCGCCACCGACCTGATCCTGCCCGCCGCGCTGATCACGCTGGCGCTTGGGCAGATCGGTGTCGTCGGCACGCAAAGCCTGTCACGGCTGGCGGCCTTTGCCGCCATCGGCTCCATCGGGATGCTGCTGATTCCGGTGGCGCGGTTTACGCCCGATGGGGTGGGCGCGGGCCTGTATTATATGCTGCACACGACGCTGGCCGCCGCTGCCCTGTTCCTGATCGCCGATCTGGTCATATCCCGGCGCGGCGGCGACGGCTGGCTGCGGCCACGCCCGGCGATCCGCAACAGCGGGCTGATTTCGGCGCTGTTCTTTGCCACCGCCATCGCAATCGCCGGGCTGCCGCCCCTGTCGGGCTTTCTGGGCAAGCTGATGGTGTTGGAGGTGACGGCCAACGATCCGTGGATGCCATGGATCTGGTCGGTGATCCTTGTCACCTCGCTGCTGGCCATCATCGGCTTTGCCCGCGCGGGTTCGATGCTGTTCTGGAAAGCTGATGCCGTTGCTGCGGATAACAGCTTGCCCCTGACCCCGACCGAGGCCGAAGAGCACGAACAGAATCTGGGCGATCCGCCCTCGCCCGCGCTATCCTTCGTCGCGGTGGGTATGCTGCTGACCGGGCTGGTCGTGCTGACGCTGGCGGCGGGGCCGGTCAGCGATTACCTGCAAACCACCGCCGATCAACTGTTCGACCTGCCCGCCTATGTCGATGCGGTGCTGACCAATCAGGAGGGCACAAAGTGATGCTGCGGCGCCTGTTCCCCCATCCGATGCTGTCTTTGCTGCTGATCGTGGTCTGGATGCTGCTGGTCAACCGCTTTGCCTGGGGATCGCTGGTCTTTGCGATCATCCTTGGTATCGTGATCCCGGCAATGACCGCGCCCTATTGGCCCGACCGTCCGCGCGTGCGCGGGATCGGCAGGATCTTCTCTTACGGTCTGCTGGTGATCTGGGACATCATCGTGGCCAATATTCAGGTGGCCAAAATCATCCTGTTCAAACCCAACAGCGAATTGCGCCCGGCATGGGTGTCGGTGCCGCTGGACCTGACCACGCCCGAGGCGATCACCGTGCTGGCGGGCACCGTCACCCTGACGCCGGGCACCGTCAGTTCCGACCTGTCCGAAGACGGCCGCTATCTGCTGGTCCACTGCCTGCACGCGCCCGACCCGGATTCGGTGCGCGACGACATCAAAGCCCGCTATGAAACGCGCCTGAAGGAGATTTTCGAATGATCCAATATGCGCTGATGTTCGCCTTTGGCTGTTTCGGACTGGCGCAACTGCTGTGCCTGTATCGCGTGGTCTTTGCCCCCGGCGTGGGCGACCGGGTGCTGGCGTTGGACACGATGGCAATCAACATGATCGCGCTGATTTCGCTGTTCGGCATTCTGCACGGCACCACCATGTATTTCGAGGTGTCGCTGCTGTTCGCGATGGTGGGCTTTGTGTCCTCGGTCGCCTATGCGAAATTCCTGCTGCGCGGCGATGTAATCGAATAAGGGGCAGACAGATGGCATTTATTGCGGAAATCCTTATCTCGGCCCTGCTGGTGATTGCCGGCCTGTTCGGGCTGATCGGGGCCATCGGTCTGGTCAAGCTGCCCGACCCGATGACCCGGCTGCACGGCCCGACCAAGGCGGCGACGCTGGGTGTGGGCGGGGTGCTGATCGCGTCTTTCCTGTGGTTCGCGGTCTTTGGCGATCATGTCAGCGTGCACGAGCTGCTGATTACCCTGTTCATCTTTCTGACCGCACCGATCACCGGCATGATGATCGCCAAGGCGCATATCCACCGTATGTGGCGCAAGGAAGACCTGCCGCCGCCCGGCAATGGCGAGGTCTGGGCCAATTTCGGCGATTCCGGCAAGCAGGGCGCGGTCGAACAGGCAATGCCGGAAAAGCGTGCCGCAGTGCGGGCGGGCGACGAAACCGCGCATTAAGACAACCGTTGCCCGGTTACGGGCGCGCCTGCTCATAAGCGGCCAGCGCCCGCGCCCGGCCCTCGGCCAATCCGATCACCGGGACGGGACGGGCGCGCGGTGTATCCCAAGACGGCGGAATCGCTGCCCGGAACAGCGCATCCCCCTGCCCCACCAGCCAATAGCGGCAATAATCGCCCCTCGGGTCAAATTTTGCCGCCTGCGTGTCGGGGTTGAAGATGCGGAAATAGGGCGCGGCATCCGGCCCGCTGCCCGCCACCCATTGCCAGTTCATCGCATTGCTGGCCGGGTCCCAGTCGGTCAGCGTATCGGCAAACCAGTCAAGGCCGATGCGCCAATGCGTCAGCAAGTGTTTCGTCAGGAAACTGGCGGCGATCATCCGCACGCGGTTGTGCATCCGCCCGGTGGCATAAACTTCGCGCATCCCGGCGTCCACGATGTCGATGCCGGTCAGCCCGCGCCGCCAGAGGTCCGCGTCGGGGTTGTCGCCACGCCACGGGAAACCGTCCCATTCCGCGCGCCACGCCTGCCGGTCTATCTGCGGTGCGTGGAAATACAGATCGCGGGCAAAATCGCGCCAGGCCAGTTCCGACAGAAAGGTTTCCGCCCCCTGCGCGCCTGCGTCCCGTGCCGCCAATCCAGCGTGCCAGACCTGCCGCGCGGAAATCTCGCCCACGGCCAGTGCATCCGACAGGCCGCTGGTCGCCGGATGATCGGGGCGGTTGCGATCGTCGCTGTAATCCTGAACCGGCCCGTCCAGAAACGCGGCCAGCCGGACGCGGGCCGCCGCCTCGCCCGCGCGGGTCTGGCTGGCCAGAACCTCGGTCCCCCGGCGCACTGCCGCGCCAAAATGCCAGTCGTCAGACGCGGGCCAGGCCGTGGGCGCTGTGATCTGCGGCACCGGCAGGGGCGCGGCAATATCCCGCCCCCGCAGATTGCGCCAGAAGGGCGTGAATTTCTGATAGGCCCCGCCGCTGCCCGTTTGCACGCTGCCGGGCGGGGCCAGCCAGTTACCGGGGTGGATATGCAACCTGTCGCCCAAGGCTTCGCGCGCCGCCCCTGCGCTGAAAAACGGGCGCGGGCTGTTCAGGTGCACCGTCTGCGCCCCGGTTTCCGCCATCAGCGCCGCCAGCACCTTGGCCGCATCGCCGCGCCGAACCACCAGCCGCGACCCGCGCGCCGCCAGATCACCCGACAGCGCCCGCATCGCCGCCCCAAGTCGCCACGCCGCAGCCGCGCCCAAGGCATCCTCGGGCACGTCCAGCACCATCACCGGCAAAACCGGCCCGCTGGCCGCTGCTGCCACCAGCGCCGGGTTATCGGTCAGCCGCAGATCACGGCCGACCCACCAGATGGCCGGTGCGCTCAGGCGTCGGCATCCCAGCCGCTGATTTCCTTGGAGTCCATGAACTCCTCCAGCCCCATGACGCCGCCTTCGCGGGCGCGGCCCGATTTGCCGACGCCGCCAAAGGCCGATCCTGCGCCGCGCGACACGCCGTTCATCTCGACCATCCCCGACCGCAATTGCCGCGCCAGCCGGTTACGCCGCGCACCGTCCTGAGACTGAACATAGTTGGTCAGCCCGTAAACCGTGTCATTGGCGATGGCGATGGCCTCTTCCTCGGTATCAAAGGGGATGATCGACAGCACCGGGCCAAAGATTTCCTGCCGCGCGATGGTCATGTCATTGTTCACATCGGCAAAGACCGTCGGGCGCACGAAATAGCCGCGGTTCACCCCCTCGGGCAGACCGGGGCCACCGGCGACCAGACGCGCGCCTTCGTCGATGCCCTTTTGGATCAGGCCCTGAATCTGATCCCACTGGCGCTTGCTGACCACGGGACCGATATGATTGCCCGGCTGATGCGCGGTGGCGACCGCCGTTTCATTGGCCACCTGCGCCGCCGTTTCCACCGCCTTGTCATAGACCTCGCGCTGGACCAGCATCCGCGTGGGCGCATTGCACGACTGGCCGCTGTTATAGAAGCAATGCCGCGCCCCACGCAGCACCGCCTTGTCGTCGGCATCGGCAAAGACCAGGTTCGCCCCCTTGCCGCCCAGTTCCAGCGCGACCTTTTTCAGCCCATCGGCAGCCGCCTTGCTGATCGCGATGCCGGCACGGGTCGATCCGGTAAAGGAAATCATCTCGACATCGGGATGCACGGTCAACTGCGTGCCGACGCCTTCGCCATCGCCGTTCACCAGGTTGAACACGCCGGGCGGCAGGCCCGCTTCATCCACGATCTCGGCAAAGACCATGCTGGACAGCGGCGCGATTTCCGACGGTTTCAGAATGCAGGTATCCCCCGCCAACAGCGCCGGAATGACCTTGAGCGTGACCTGATTCATCGGCCAGTTCCACGGCGTAATCAGCGCCACAACACCCACGGGTTCCCATGCGGTCATGCTGGTGGGGGCGTGCGACCCAAGCGGGCGGATGAATTTGAAATCCTTGAACGCCTTGATGAAATTGGTGATGTGATAGGTGCCGCTGTCAACCTGATCGCCCAACGACATATCCTGCGGCGCGCCCATTTCATGGGTGATCGCGGCGGCCATATCTCTGGCGCGGGCGTTGTAAACCTCAAGGATTTTCTCGACATAGGCCAGTCGTTCAGCGGGCGGAGTGGCCGACCAGGCCGGAAACGCCGCCTTGGCCGCAGCCACCGCCGCATCGACATCGGCCTGCCCGCCAAGGCTGATGACCGCGACAGGTTCTTCGGTCGAGGGGTCGATCACCTCAAGGTCGTTCGGCTGCGCAGGGTCCACCCATTCGCCGTTGATATAGAACTTCCGCTTGTCGGCAAGATCAGCCATGTCGCGTCTCCCTTGAGGTTGTTTCCATCAAGGTGGCACCCGCAATTGCCGTCCGCAAGGCCGGATCAATGGGCGATCTGCCCGGTTCACGGTCATTCTGCCATGCCGATCACGACTGGCAATCCCGACGGGCCACCCTATGTTAACCGCAGCACAACAATCCCGAGGTTCCCATGTCGCTTCGCATCAACGACACCGCCCCCGATTTTACCGCCAATTCTACCGAGGGCGAGATCCGCTTTCATGACTGGATCGGTGACAGCTATGCCATCATCTTCAGCCACCCGCGCGACTTTACCCCGGTCTGCACGACCGAATTCGGTGCCGTCGCGCAGCTGGCCCCGGAATGGGAAAAGCGCAACACCAAGGTGATCGGCGTGTCGGTGGACAGCGTGGACGACCACCAGAAATGGAAGCGTGACATTTCAGCCTTTGCCAGCGCACCGGCGGACTTCCCGATTATTGATGACACCGACCTGACGCTTTCCAAGGCCTATGACATGCTGCCGGCCGAATTCTATCTGCCGACCGAAGGCCGCACCCCCGCCCATTCGGCCACGGTGCGCACGGTCTATATCATCGGTCCCGACAAAAAGGTGCGGCTGTCGCTGACCTATCCGATGTCGGTGGGCCGCAACTTTGCCGAAATCCTGCGCGCGCTGGACGCGGTGCAGAAAACCGACGGCGTGCCGCTGGCCACCCCGGCGAACTGGGTGCCCGGTCAGGATGTGATCGTCGCCCTGTCTCTGGATGACGCCGCCGCCGAGGCAAAATACGGCACGCTGGACAAGAAATTGCCCTATCTGCGCTTTGCCAAAGACCCGGCATAAGGCTGCCTACGCGCCGTTGGCCTGCTGGCGGCGCGTGATTTCATACGGGGGCGCCGGTCAATATCCGTCCGGCTCGCGCGGCTCTTCGGGGGCAACCCGGCGCGCGGCCTCGGCCTGATACCGCTTGGCCTCGGTCAAAAAAGAATAAATACCGCCCTTGGCCGCATGGATGAAACCCGGCCAGCCACAGCGCCACAGCCCATGACGGAAATACCAGCGCAGAAAGAAAACCGGCGGGCTAAACAGCATCTTCCACGGGCGCGCCTTTTGCCCGCGATCCAATTTCATTTGCGCCTTCAGCGTCGAATACTTGTTTTCCTTCTGCATCTGATCGTGCAGCGAAATCGGGCTGAAATGCAGTAAACCGCCGGGCCGTGCCATACGCACCTCGCCGTCGATGCGGATGCCCTCGTGAACCAGGTCCGTCGTGTTGAACCGCCCGGTGCCGCGTCGGAACAGCCGGTTGTGATACCGCTCATGCGCGCGGGGCGGGACATAGCCATAACCGATCAGATAATCATAACGGGTGATTTTCCAGCCGTTCACCTCCGGCTGATTCAGCAGTTCCGGCATCCTTTCGCGCAAGGCGCGGCTGACCCGTTCATCACTGTCGATGGACAGGCACCAATCCTGCGTGCATTGGTCCAGCGCGAATTGTTTTTGCGCCCCGAACCCGCGCCACGGCTCGTGCAGCAGCCTGATCGGTAGTCCTTCGTCTCGCAAAGCCTCGATGGTGGCAACGGTGCCGTCGGTCGAGCCGGAATCCACCGCGATGATCTCGGCACAAAAATCAACGCTGCGCAGACAGCGTTCGATCACACGTTCTTCGTTTTGACAGATCACAAAGGCGGAAATGGGCAGAATCATCGTCCGGTCCAGCAAGGGGCGCAAAGCAGTTACACCGCGCATCATGGTTCAGAAAAACACCGTCGAACAGATGATCTTACACCGTGATGCCGTCACGGCGCGCCTGTTCGATCAGGTCAGCAAGATAAGACCCCTCGGGCACCTGTCCAGCGTGATGTCGCGCCAGATGCGCCCGCATCAAACCACCCCACAGATGCAGCCCCCAGGCCGAGTCAGGGATCTGCGCCGGGGACAGCGCGCCGGGGGTAATGAACCGCGGCATCTGGCCGATGGGGACGGAATAGAATGCCTCGACGGGCATGGCATGGCTGATCTCGCCGGTTTCACGCAGGTAATGGGTCAACGCATGAGGCCCGATGCTGCCCCACGGCCAGACATCGATCGGCAAGCCACGCCCAAGCCCGCGCAGGCGGTATTTCCATTTCCGAAACCCCGTCAGCAAAGGCGGCGTGGCGACTGTATCTTCGTTGAATTTCAGCAACTCGCGCAGGGCCAGCGATTCAGGTGGCATCCGCAAAACCGCGCAGTTCACCGCCCCGGCATGATCTTCGAAACCAAAGACATAGGGTGAATCGAACCGAAAGGGCCGCAAAGCGATCAGGTCCAGATCGACCCAGATCGCCGCGCTGCGATCCATCAGGGCATAGCGGAACAGATCGGAATGCAGCGCCGGGCTGCCACTACGGCGATGCCGGACAATCCGTCGCGCAGGCAATATCTGCGCGGCATCCCGGTTTTCCACGTCTCGCGGCAAATTCGCAACCGGGTCATAGCTGTAAACGATCACCTTGTGCCCCAGACGCAGAAAGGAATGGAGACTGACAATTTCAATTTCGCCCAAGCGTCCGCCGATCCAAAGGCTGGCAAGATCACGATCCATCGGCATCCCCCGTTTGACGTGCCTGAAAAAAGAAAGGCCCGGCTGATGCCGGACCTTTCCGCGAATCCATGCGGAATTATTCCGCCGTATCCTCTTTCTTCTCGACGATCTCCTCGCCGGTTTCCTGATCGACCATCTTCATGCCAAGGCGCACCTTGCCGCGGTCGTCAAAGCCCAGCAGTTTGACCTTTACTTCCTGACCTTCCTTCAGCACCTCGTTCGGGTGGTTCAGGCGCTTGCCCGCGATCTGGCTGACGTGCACCAGACCGTCGCGCTTGCCGAAGAAGTTCACGAAGGCGCCGAAATCAACCAGCTTCACCACCTTGCCGGTGTAGATCTGGCCTTCTTCCGGCTCTGCCACGATCGACCAGATCATGTCATAGGCCTTCTTGATCGAATCGGCATTGGCCGAGGCGATCTTGATGGTGCCGTCGTCGTTGATGTCCACTTTCGCGCCCGAGGTTTCCACGATCTCGCGGATGACCTTGCCGCCCGAGCCGATCACTTCGCGGATCTTGTCGGTCGGGATCTGCATCGTTTCGATGCGCGGGGCGTGGGCGGAAAATTCGCGGCGGCCTTCGGTCAGGGCTTTGGACATTTCGGCCAGAATGTGCATCCGGCCATCCTTGGCCTGTGCCAGCGCCTGTTCCATGATCGCGGGCGTGATGCCGGCCACCTTGATGTCCATTTGCAGGCTGGTGATGCCGTTTTCGGTGCCAGCGACCTTGAAATCCATGTCGCCCAGGTGATCTTCATCACCCAGAATGTCGGTCAGCACCGCATATTTGCCGTCATCTTCCAGAATCAGGCCCATCGCGACGCCCGCAACCGGGGCCTTCAGCGGCACGCCCGCATCCATCATCGACAGCGAGCCGCCACAGACCGAAGCCATGGACGACGAGCCGTTCGATTCGGTGATTTCGGACACCACGCGGATGGTATAGGGGAAATCCGTCGCGGCAGGCAGCACGGCTTGCAGCGCGCGCCATGCCAGCTTGCCGTGGCCAATCTCGCGGCGACCGGGGCTGCCGACGCGGCCAACCTCACCGACCGAATAGGGCGGGAAGTTGTAGTGCAGCAGGAAATTGCTGCGGAAATTACCGTGCAGCGCGTCGATGATCTGTTCATCATCGCCGGTGCCCAGCGTGGTCACGACCAGCGCCTGCGTTTCGCCGCGGGTGAACAGGGCCGAGCCATGCGTGCGCGGCAGGATGCCGACTTCGCTGTCGATGGCGCGCACGGTCTTGTTGTCGCGCCCGTCGATCCGCGCCCCGCCCGAGATGATGTCGCCGCGCAGAATGCCCGATTCCAGCTTTTTCAGCGCCGAACCGAGGTTCGCATCGGCCAGTTCATCTTCGCCCAGCGATTCAAGGATCTTCACCTTGGCCGCCTCGATGGCGTCGCGGCGTTCACCCTTGTCGCGAATGGCATAGGCGGCGCGCATGTCATCGCCACCAAGCGATTTCACCCGCTCATACAGCGCTGAATAATCGGGCGACTGAAAATCGAACGGCTCTTTCGCGGCGACTTCGGCCAGGTCAATGATCAGGTCGATGACCGGCTGCATCTGTTCGTGGCCGAATTTGACCGCGCCCAGCATTTCGTCTTCGGTCAGCTCATAGGCTTCGGATTCGACCATCATCACGGCGTCTTTGGTGCCGGCGACGACCAGATCCAGACGCTGTTCGGGGTTATTGCGCAGCTGATCCATGTCCGAGACTTCGGGGTTCAGCACATATTCGCCGCCCACGAAACCGACGCGCGCGGCGCCAATCGGACCCATGAAGGGCACGCCCGAAATCGTCAGCGCAGCCGATGCGGCGATCATCGCCACGATGTCGGGGTCGTTGACCAGATCGTGCGACAGCACGGTGCACATGACCAGCACTTCGTTCTTGAAGCCCGGCGCGAACAGCGGGCGGCAGGGACGGTCGATCAGACGCGCGGTCAGCGTCTCTTTTTCGGTCGGGCGCGCCTCGCGTTTAAAGAAACCGCCCGGCACTTTGCCGGCGGCATAGTATTTTTCCTGATAATGCACGGTCAGCGGGAAAAAGTCCTGCCCCGGCTTGGGTTCTTTGGCAAAGGTGACGTTCGCCATGACGCTGGTTTCGCCCAGCGTGGCGATGACCGACCCGTCGGCCTGACGCGCAACCTTGCCCGTTTCCAGCGTCAGCGTTTCCTGACCCCACTGGATTGATTTCTTCACTTCATCAAACATCTGATTTCCTCATGGATGCCAGCCCTCTGGCAACCCTTTCCTATGGCGGCCCCATTGCCGCCGCCCCCTATCCTGTGCATGTGGCCGGGGGCGGGCCTCACGTCGCAGATTGCATGGACATATCGGAAAATCGGCCTGTTGGGAAGTGGGTGTGACAGTCCCCAGGATCATGGACAAGCAGGCAGAAAAGCCGCCCGGCCACGGGCGCAACAGCGTATAACCCCGCATTAAAATACAGTCAGTTCACGATATTATTTTTATTCGATCATCATATTTGACAGAATCGAATATTTGCGCGAACATATCAATTGCGGAACGGTCCGCAGGCGCGCATTATCGCCGCGCTCTTTTCAAACAGTGTGAGGTTCAAAATGCCCGAGATGCCGGAAAACATCCGAAAATTGCTGGAAGAAAACCCCGATCTTGTCAAAAACCTGGCCAATCCGGATTTCATCAGCCGGATCAACTCGGAAATGGCCAAGGTCGCGGGGCTTGCCGACTGGTGTGTTGCCTGCGGTGCCAGCAGTTCACGCGCGGTCCCCGATTTTTCCGAGGTCATGCAGCCCCTGACACGGGATGAAATCAGAACAATTGGCAAGCGCCTGACAAATCTCTGACTGGCGGGCGGGCGCTTGCCATGCCCGCCCGTTCAACCCGTTTATCATATGGTGGTTAAAATGTCCTATGCCGGCAATCTTCATACGCTGCACCTGAATGTCACCAATACCTGCAACCTGTCCTGTTCCTTTTGCTATATCAATGCGGTAAAGGCCAAGACGCTGGATGTGCCGCTGGATCGCATCCGCACATTGGCGCAGGAATGCACGGCGCTGAACTGTCAACGCGTCATCATATCGGGCGGAGAGCTTTTTGCCCGCAAGGACTGGTTTCATATCTGCAAAGCCTTCGACGACCAGCAGATCGAGGTTTCTCTGGTTACGAACGGCACCTTGCTGGATGACCGCAAGCTGGATCAGCTTGGCACGCTCAAGCTTTTATCCATTCTGATTTCTCTTGATGGCGACAAGAAAAACCATGACAGCATTCGCGGCATGGATGGCGCCCATGAAAAGACCGTTGCCGCAATCCGAAACTGCGCGGGGCGGGGATTCTTTACGCAGGTCAACTGCACAATCATAAAACGGAACAAGTCAGACGTTCCCGTTCTGACGGAAATATCCCTTGAAACCGGCGTTCCATTCCGGTTTTCATTGCTCAACCCTTACAACGGGCGCGGCCCCAATCTTTTGCCTGATGCCCTGGACGTGACCGAAATTCTGGAACTGCGCGACTTTTGCCACAAGGTTCGGAAAAGGGGGGCCAAAGTCTTTCTGAATGTGCCGCCTCTGCTTTTGCCGCCCGAGGATGTGATCCCGATCCGCAGCCCGGCCTGCGGCTGGACGGAATCCTATTGTGGCATCACCCATGACGGACATGTCACCATCTGCGGTGTCGCCGGGGCCGACAAAACGCTGCATCAGGGCAATATCATGGAGCGGTCTTTTGTGGACATCTGGCGCAACTCACCGCTGTTCAATTCGCTGCGCGCATTGGGCACCGGCGATCTCAAAGGGATATGCGGCCGCTGCAAGCTGCGCGACATCTGCGGCGGCGCGTGCCGGTTGTCGGCCTATAAAGGCAGCGGCGACTTTACCCAGTCCTACAAAATGTGCCAGACTTTTTATGACTATGGGCTGATCCCCGAAAACGCATTGGACCAGATCGCAGCCTGATCGCTGGTCCGCCTCAGCCTTGCGCCCGTGGCATGACGGCTCTGCCCGTGATTGCCACGGCTTTTTGTGTCCGGCACAGCTGAATTATGCTATGATAATGGGACAACCTCTCAGGAGAAAAACCATGAAAGCAGCACGCTGGCATAAGGCCAAAGACATCCGTGTCGAAGACGTTGCCGAACCGGCACCCGGCCCCGGTCAGGTCAAGATCAAGGTCAAATGGACCGGCATCTGCGGCAGCGATCTGCATGAATATCTGGCTGGCCCGATCTTTGTTCCGGTCAAGGAACCGCACCCGGTCAGCGGCGATATCGCCCCGATCATCATGGGCCACGAATTTTCCGGCGAAGTCACCGAACTGGGCGAGGGCGTGACCCGCCTGGCCGTCGGCGACCGCGTGGTGGTGGAACCGATCCTGGCCTGCGGCACCTGCGATTCCTGCCGCCATGGCAAATACAACACCTGCGACAAGCTGGGCTTTCACGGCCTGTCGGGCGGCGGCGGCGGCTTTTCCGCCTATACCACCGTGGGCGAGCAATGGGCGCACAAGATGCCCGAGGGGTTGTCCTTTGAACAGGGCGCGCTGGTCGAACCCGCCGCCGTGGCGCTGCACGCCGTCCGTATCTCCAGCCTCAAGGCGGGCGGCACGGCGGTGGTGTTCGGGGCCGGTCCCATCGGCCTCTTGATCGTGGAATCGCTGCGCATCGCCGGGGCCTCGGCCATCCATGTGGTTGAATTATCCGCCGAACGTGGCGCCAAGGCACTGGAACTGGGCGCGACGACGATCATCAACCCCGCCAACGAAGATACCGTCGCCCGCATCCGCGACCTGACCCCCGGCGGCGTCGATGTCGCGTTCGAAGTGACGGGCGTGCCCGCCGTGCTGCAACAATGCATCGACGCCACCCGCTATGACGGTGAAACGCTGATCGTCTCGATCTGGGAAAAAGAGGCGTCCTTCCAGCCCAATACCGTCGTGCTCAAGGAACGCAGCATGAAGGGCACCATCGCCTATCGCGACGTATTCCCCGCCGTCATGCAACTGATGACGCAGGGCTGGTATTCCGCTGACAAGCTGGTGACGAAACGCATCCAGATCGACGACATCGTAGAGGAAGGGTTCGAAACGCTGGTCAGGGAAAAGACCCAGATCAAGATTCTGGTACAGGCCCCCGACTGATCCCGGCGGGTGCCGCGTCAGCACCGCCCCCCTTACCCCGATGCGGCAGGGTCATTGACATTCCCCTGCCGCAGGAATTTTGTGCCCCGACAGTCAGGGCACAGGATAGATCATGGATTGGCAACAGATCTTTGCCTCCCGCATGATGCGGATGAAGGCGTCGGAAATTCGCGAACTTCTGAAACTGCTGGATCAGCCCGACATCATCTCGTTCGCGGGCGGCATCCCCGACCCGGCGCTGTTCCCGGCCCAAGCCTATCGCAGCGCCATGGCCGAGGCGCTGTCCGATGCCACCGCGCCCATAGCGCTGCAATATTCCGTCAGCGAAGGCTATCGCCCGCTGCGCGACTGGATCGTGCAGGAAATGGCGCGGTCAGGCGTGACCTGCACCGCCGACAACATCCTGATTACCTCAGGCTCGCAACAGGCGCTGGATTATCTGGGCAAGCTGCTGTTGTCGCCCGGCGATACCGCGCTGGTGAACTGGCCCAGTTATATGGGTGCGCTGGGTGCGTTCAACGCCTATGAACCCCGCTATGACCGGCTGAACGGCAATGCCGGGCCTGCTGAATTTGCCGCAGCGGCGGGGGCGGCAGGGGGCCGGGTCAAATTTGCCTATCTCTCTGCCGATTTTGGCAACCCCACGGGCGAAACGCTGGACCTTGCCGGGCGCGAGGCGCTGATCGACCTTGCCGACGAACTGGACATCGCCATTATCGAGGATAACGCCTATCAGCGCCTGCGCTATGACGGCGATGCCGTGCCGTCGATCCTTGCTCTGGAAATCGCGCGCAAGGGCAATATCGAAAACTGCCGCACGGTCTATTGCGGATCGTTTTCCAAATCGCTGGCGCCGGGGCTGCGCATCGGCTGGGTCTGCGCCGCGACCCCCGCGATCAACCGGCTGGTGCAGGTGAAACAGGCCGCCGATCTGCATTCGGCAACGCTGAATCAGGTCGTGACCGCCCATGTCGCGCAATCGGTGTTCGAAGATCACGTCGCCGGGCTGCGTCAGACCTATGGCCGCCGCCGCGACCTGATGCTGGCCGCGCTGGATCGCGACATGCCCCAGGGCGTCACCTGGACCCGGCCACAGGGCGGCATGTTCGTCTGGCTGACCCTGCCCGCGCAGATGGACGGCGCCACGCTGCTGGCGCAGGCACTGGCCGATGAAAAGGTCGCCTTCGTGCCGGGCCGGGCCTTTTTCGCCGATGGCTCGAACGGCAACACCATCCGGCTCAGCTTTACCCTGCACGAAGCCGACGCCATGAACGAAGGCATTGCCCGTCTGGGTCGCGCGATCAGGAATTACCGCGCGGGTTAGCACATCATTGGCACAAACCCGTTGCGCATTCTTCGCCACTTCTGCGGCAGTAACGACAGATGCGCGGATGCATTGCCATATCATCTGGCAATGCATCCGGGTTCCATCCGGCACCGGCGGCCATAGCCGGGTATCGGACAAAATGGCGGCCGCGGGGGCTGGTCATGACTGCAATGATCGGCCCCGGACGTGACGCAACGCCCTCTGCCGTTGCGCAACGAAAAACGCCCGCAGCACATGCCACGGGCGTTCGGTCGTTCAGCCGTGGGCCGGGATCAGCGGCGCAGGCCCAGACGCTGGATCAGGTCGGTGTAACGCGACTCTTCCTTGCGCTTGAGATAGTCCAGCAGCTTGCGGCGCTGTGCGACCAGCTTCAGCAGGCCGCGGCGGCTGTGGTTGTCTTTTTTGTGGGTTTTGAAATGCTCGGTCAGCGTGGCAATACGCGAGGACAGGATCGCAACCTGCACTTCGGGGCTGCCGGTGTCACCGGCTTTGGTGCCGAATTCCTTGATGACGCGATTCTTTTCTTCAACGGTGATCGACATCGGGGTCTCCTTTCAGGATCAAAGGGTTATGGCGCAGGCCGGGATGTCGTCCAGCTCAGGCCCGTGGAGCACCACACAGGCTAAATGCCCGGCGGATGCGCGCATATAGGGGAATCTGCCGTGAAAAGAAACCCCTGTTACGCGCGAACGATAACAATCTGCGCCTGATCCAGCGCCAGAGGGTTGCTGAACTCCCCCATCGCCACGCCATCGACATGCAGCCGCATATTGCCATTCCGGTGTTCCACGATGTCAATCAGAACATCATCCGGTGCGTCGGCGGGCAGATGCACCTCGATCCGGTCCTCGCGCCCGTCGAAATCACCGATCATCGGCACGCGCCCATCCACCGCGCGCAGCACAAAGGTATCGGCCCCCGCGCCGCCTTCGGCGAAATCGCCGGCGCCCGGCATCAGCGTGTCATCACCCGCGCCACCATGCAGCCATGCCCGCCCGCGATCATTCCCGATCAGCAGATCATTCCCCGCACCACCGTCCAGATCATCGTCGCCCGGCCCGGCGATCAGCGTATCGTCGCCCTCGCCGCCGGACAGCCAGTCATCGCCCGACCCACCCTCCAGCAGATCATCGCCGGTGCCGCCGAACAGCGTATCGTTGCCCGGCCCGCCGCGCAGCGTGTCATCGCCGCCCTGCCCCGCCAGCCAGTCATTGCCGCGCCCGCCAATCAGCAGATCATCACCCGCCGCATCATGGGTGCCATCCCCTTCCAGCCAGTCATCGCCAAGACCGCCGATCAGCGTGTCATTTCCACCGCCGCCGCGCATATCGTCATTACCATCATGGCCGCGCAACAGATCGTCACCGTCACCGCCCGCCATCTGGTCATCACCCGCACCGCCATCGACAGGCTGCTGCGCCTCGGGCGTGTCATCGGGGGGCAGGTCGTCATCACCGGGCAAGGGCTCATCATCAGCGGCATCCCTGCCCGATGAAAAATCCATCGCAACCCCGACCAACAACAGGCTCACCACACTGGCCAGCACCCACATCACCACTCTCCGCAGAACTACATACGGACAGGATAGCCGATTCACACTTCTTTAACGAAATGCTTTCGCAATAAAGGGTTAAGGGCGCCACTCCTCGGGCGCGCGGGCATAAGCCACATACAGCGGATGCCGGGGCGCGCCGCCCGCCGTCAAGCCCAGATGCAGCAAAGGCCGCCCGCATCCTGCCATCATCGCGCGCACGGCCAGATCCCGGCCCAGCAGGCGGCCATGCACACCCCAGGCGCACAGAACCGCACCGGCCTCGGCAACCACTTCCAGAATCATCGCGTCATTCTGCGGTCCGACCGGATCAGCCGCCCGCGCCAGATCCGCTGGACGCGTCGCACGCCATGCAAACAGATTGACCACCGACAGCGCATCATAGCCCAGCATCCGCGTCCGCCGCTCGACCCGCTCGATGGTGGGGTCATTCGCGGCCTCGGTCGCGGTCGACGGGTTCAGCATCACCCAGACCAGCGCCGCCCCTGCCCCCCAGCGGCGCGTCAGAACATAGCGATAGCCACCGCAGCCGGAATAAACCGCCCGCGAATCACGGCCCTCGCCCGAATGCCACCGCTCGATCATCGCCCCGCCGTTTCCTGCTTGCCCAAAGCCCCACCTTGGGCCGGAACAGGGCAAAGAAAAACCCGCCGTTTCCGGCGGGCTGTTCGTTTCGCAAAATCGCGTGCCTCAGCCCTGACGGGCCTTGAAACGACGATTCGTCTTGTTGATGACGTAGATGCGCCCCTTGCGGCGGACGATCTGACAATCACGGTGCCGGCTCTTGAGCGAGCGGAGCGAGTTGCGAACCTTCATCGGTCTCTCCTCTTGTCGCGGCGCTGCGCTGGCCGCCTTGGCGAAAACGAAATGCCCCCGACGCGAATGCCGGGGGCGGCGAATAAATGGTGGGCGGTACTGGGATCGAACCAGTGGCCACTACGATGTCAACGTAGTGCTCTACCGCTGAGCTAACCGCCCGAACCTTGGTGATTCTGCCAGCAGCCATTGGGGCTGCACCGGCCAAACCGCGTTTGGTCCGCGTGTCTATATAGGCAGGCAGCAGGGGTTTCAAGTGCTATTGGCGACAAACGAAACAAGCTATACATTGGCAACCAATCCGCCCAAGGCCGCAACATGACCTATGATCCGCCGCCCTTTGAAATGAATGTCCCCGGCGACTGGGCCAGTGGCGTGATCTTCGGCTCTCCTCATTCGGGCGATCATTATCCCGACTGGTTTCTGGCGGGCACATCGCTGCCGCGAAATGTGCTACGATCTTCTGAGGATGCCTTTGTTGATCGTCTGATCGCATCCGCCCCCCGGCATGGCGCAGCCACGCTGACGGCCCGTTTCCCGCGTTGCCTGGTTGATCTGAACCGGGGCGCGGATGAAATCGACCCGCATATCGTGCGCGGCGTGCCCCGGCATCCGCTGAATCAGCGGACCCTGGCCGGGCTGGGGGTGATCCCGCGTGTCGTCACACAGGGACGGGCCATTCACGACACCCCCATCGACCGGACCGAGGCTGACCGCCGAATCAACCAATACTGGCGGCCCTATCATCAGGCGCTGACCTCGATGATCTGCGCGGCGCAGGCGCGATTCGGCCAGGCGATCCTGATCGACATGCATTCGATGCCCCGCGATGCGCTGAACCATCTCAGCGGGGCGCGGCCCGATGTGGTGCTGGGCAACCGGCACGGGCTGTCGGCCTCGACCCGCATCAGCGACATCATTGCCGCAGCCTTCAACGCCGAGGGCTGGCGCGTGCGCCGCAACGCGCCCTTCGCCGGGGCCTATATCGCATCCGCCTATGGCCGACCGGCGCAGAATATCCATGTGGTGCAGGTGGAAATCGACCGCAGCCTGTATATGGACGAAACCAGCATCACCCCCCTGCCCGGCTTTTCCGTCTTTGCCGCGCGGATGAACCGGGTTATCCGCACCCTGTCGCGGCTTGATGCGGGGGGCACCAGCAGCCTGATGGCCGCCGAATAATCCAGCGGAGGACGAATGCCCGATCAGATTATTGAATTGTTGTCCCGGAACATCGCGCTGATCGTTCTGGCCATTGTCATTTACTGGGCCATCTCATCCGCCGTGCGGATCGTGCCGCAGTCAGAAAAATTCGTGGTCGAGCGATTTGGGCGGCTGCGTTCGGTTCTGGGGCCGGGGATCAATATCATCACCCCGTTCATCGACCGTGTGGCGCACCGCATTTCCATTCTGGAACGGCAGTTGCCGACCAACCGGCAGGACGCGATCACCGCCGATAACGTGCTGGTGCAGGTGGAAACCTCGGTCTTTTACCGGATCATCGAACCAGAAAAGACCGTCTATCGCATCCGCGACATTGACGCCGCCATTGCCACCACCGTCGCCGGGATCGTGCGGTCGGAAATCGGCACGATGGAACTGGATCAGGTGCAATCGAACCGCGCCGCCCTGATTACGCGGGTCAAGGAATCGGTCGCCGATGCCGTCGATGACTGGGGGATCGAGGTGACGCGCGCCGAAATCCTCGACGTCAATCTGGACGAGGCGACCCGCGCCGCCATGCTGCAACAGCTGAACGCCGAACGCGCCCGCCGCGCGCAAGTGACCGAGGCCGAGGGCAAGCGCCGCGCCGTCGAACTGGCCGCCGACGGCGATCTGTATGCCGCCGAGCAAGAGGCCAAGGCCAAACGCATTCTGGCCGAGGCCGAGGCATTCGCCACCACCGCCATCGCCGAGGCGATCGCCAAAGGTGGCATTCAGGCCGCGCAATATCAGGTGGCGATGAAACAGGTCGATGCGCTGACCGCCGTGGGCAACGGGCCGGGCAAGCAGACCGTGCTGATCCCCGCCGCCGCGCTGGATTCCTTTGCCGATGCCTTCCGGCTGTTGCGGGGGGCAGAGAAATGATGTGGCAGAACGGCTGGATCTGGCTGAACGCCGCGCTGCTGCTGGCGGCGCTGGAACTGGCGCTGCCGGGCTGGTTCTTTATCGGCATCGCACTGGCCACGGCGCTGATGGGTATGGCGCTGCTGGCCGGGTTGTGGACGGGCGGCCTGCCGATGGCTCTGGTCGTCACGGCGGTTCTGTCAGGGGTGATCTGGCTGATCCTGCGCCGTGCCCTGCCCCGCAGCCGGGGCGAGGTCCGCATCTGGGATCGCGACATCAACGACAATGACTGAAACGACCGTGACTGGTGCACCCGCCGCCAAAGAACGCTTTGTCGGGGCCAAGCTGATCCTGACCTGCGGCGACAGCATCCTGGTGATGCAGCGCGACGATCTGCCCGGCCTGCCATGGGCAGGCATGTGGGATCTGCCCGGCGGCGGTGCCGAGCCGGGCGAAACCCCGCCCGACTGCGCGCTGCGCGAACTGGCCGAGGAAACCGGGCTGCATCTGGGCCAGGATCGCATCACCCGCGCCGAACCCCGCCCCTCGATCAGCAAGCCGGGGCGGATCGGCTGGTATTTCATCCTGCCGATTACCGCGGACGAGGCTGCATCGGCCCGGCTGGGCGACGAAGGTCAGGCGCTGCGCCTGATGCCCGTGGCCGAGTTCATCAGCCACCCGCAGGCGATCCCCGCCTTTCGCGATATTGTGGCGGAAATGGTGGCGGGCAAGCCTGCATAGGTGCCCCCTTATCCGGTGATACGCACCGCCAGACGAACCAGCCAGCGCATCCCGTCGCCCTTGACCGCCCAACTGGTCGCAAAGGCGAAACAGGCCACCGCCTCGGCCCAGAACACCGGCTGCCACAGACTGCCCGGCGCAACGGGGCGGCCCCACAAAACAGCAATGGCCAGCATCGCCAGAATGATAATCACGCCACAGATGCGATAGATCAGCTTGCTGGCGCGGCGTTCGGCGGTGTCATCGGGGCTGCGGGTGAACAGGATCAGGCAGAACACCACCAGCGCGGCAAAGAACACCGCCGCCGACAGCACATGCGCCCAGCCCGCCAGTCCCGGCGTCAGCAATTGTTGAACGAAATTGCAATTGGCGGGCAGCGCCGCCAGATCACACAGCGGCAGGTCAAAACGCGGCAGCGCCGGAATCCACGCCGTGCCAAGCGCCCCGAGTGACGCCACCCGCGCCACCACCAGATCGCTGAAGAACTGGTCCTTGAGACGGCGAAACCCCTGATAGGACCACAAAAACACCGCAATCGCGCACAGCGTGCCGGTAAAAATCACCCCGACCGGGCTGTAGTGGTAATCCGACATGGTGGGCAGTGGCGGCTGCTGATGGATCAGGCTGTAAAGAAACAGCGCCACCGGCAGGAAAAACCCCAGCAGCCCGACCGCGCGCCGCACCGACCGGAACGACAGAACCAGATCGTTATCGGCCTTTTGCTGATCGTGCAGCGCCTGCTGGGCTGCGGTTATGGTGCTGGCCATGATGTCCCCCGTTTCGCCAAAGGGTTGCACGGTCGCGCAGAGCGATCAACAACCCCTTAACGCAGCGTCCGTTGCCGTATCAGAGTGCGCCGATGCCCCACCCGAAATGCCCTTATCCGAAACCGTTCCGGGATCAGGTCATCGCTCTGGCCCTGTCAACATGGTGCCCCGTCCTGCCTCACACCGCGACCGAGGCGCAGCGCTTTGCCAAGGATGCCTTTTATCCAAAGGGTTTGGAACAGCGTCTTACCGGGGATATTGCCGCGTTTCTGGCCAGCCACGGCGATCAGGTCTGGCTGGCGATGCGGTCCGATAGGGTCGCGGGCTTTATTGGCCTGCGCCTGCACCCCGAAAATCAGACGGGCAAAGTGCATATCCTTGCCGTCCGCCCCGACCAGCAACGGCAAGGCATAGGGCGGCAACAGACGGCCTTTGCCGAACAGCATCTGCGCGACGCGGGGTTAGGGATGGTCATGGTCGAAACCATCGGCGACAGCGGACACGCCCCGGCGCGCCGGTTCTATCGGGGCGCGCAGGGTATGAACCCTGGCTGGTTGCCCACTATTTCAAACGGCTTTGATCTCATCCAGCACGGCCTTTGCTGCGGCGCGTGGATCGGCCGCCTGCCAGATCGGTCGCCCGACAACGATGTGATCCGCCCCGGCAGCCAGCGCGGCGGCAGGCGTCTCGACCCGCTTTTGATCGCCTTTGTCCGTGCCCGCAGGCCGCACGCCCGGCGTGACGATCAGTCCCGCGCCGGGCAAGGCACGGATCGCCGCCGCCTCGCGCGGGGAACAGATGATGCCGTCGGCCCCCGCCTCAAAGGCGCGGGCGGCGCGGTCCACGGTCAGATCGTGCAGATCGCCGGGCGCAATCAGCGCCGCATCCAGATCAGCCCGGTCCAGCGAGGTCAGGATCGTGACCGCCAGAATTTTCAGATTGCTGCCCGCCGCCCCCTGTTTGGCCGCGCGCACCACATGCGGGTCACCATGCACGGTCAGGAAATCCAGATCGAACTGCGCCAGCCCGCGCACGGCGGCTTCGACCGTGGCACCGATGTCGAACAGCTTCATGTCCAGAAAGATGCGCTTGCCATGTTCCTGCTTCAGCTCATTGGCAAGGGCCAGCCCGCCGCCGGTCAGCATCCCCAGCCCGATCTTGTAAAAACCCACCGCATCGCCCAGCCGTCCGGCCAGATCCAGCCCCGCCACCGCATTGGGCACATCCAGCGCCACGATCAGCCTGTCGTCCATCGTCATCACCCCTGATTGATGCCCGCCTTGTGCCATGACGCCAAGCTGGTTGAAACCCCGGTCCCGACGCCGCATCCTGCGCCAAACGCAGCGGAGAAAGACATGACACGCTTTACCGATCAATTGCAGGCCGGGGTCCGGGCCGAATGGGACCGCGCGGTTCACCACGATTTCGTCAAAGGCGTTTTCGACGGCAGCCTGCCCGATGCGGTCATGGCGCGGTATCTGGTGCAGGATCACCGCTTTCTGGACAGTTTTCTGGCGCTGTTGGGCGGGGCGATGGCGACGGCCGACAGCACGGCGGCCCGGCTGCGTCTGGGGCGGTTCGTCGGCATGGTCTCGACCGAGGAAAACACCTATTTCCTGCGCGCCTTCGATGCGCTTGGCGTGACCGAGGCCGACCGCGCCGCCACCCCCAACACCGCGCCGACCACCGGCTTTGCCGATCTGATGCGCGAGGCGGCGACCAGCGGTTCCTATGTCGCCTGTCTGTCGGTGCTGAATGTCGCGGAATGGCTGTATCTGGACTGGGCCAGCCGCGCGCCACAGCCCCTGCCCGGCAATTTTGTCCATGCCGAGTGGATCACACTGCACGACAATCCGGATTTCCGCGATTTCGTGGCCTTTCTGCGCGCCGAACTGGATCGCATCGGACCAGATGACGCCGAAACCGCCCGCGATTTCTTTCGCCGCGCCGTGGCGCTGGAGGTCGCCTTTTTCGATGCTGCTTTTGCACCGCCGCAGGCTTGAACGCTGCCTGACCGGACCACATCTAAAGGCCAGACCCGCACCACGCCGTGCCATGACGGGCGGCGCATCTGCGGGGGCTGAAAGAGGGTTATCACATGAATATGGAAAAATTTACCGAACGGTCTCGCGGCTTCATTCAGGCCGCTCAGACCATCGCGATCCGCGAAGAAAATCAGCGGGTTGTTCCCGAACATCTGCTCAAGGCGCTGATGGATGACGATCAGGGGCTGGCGGCCAACCTGATTACCCGCGCCGGCGGCAATGCACAGGCCGTGCGCAGCGCCGTGGATCAGGCCGTGGCCAAGCTGCCCAAGGTCAAGGGCGGCGGCGGTCAGGTTTACGTCGATCCGTCCATGGTCCGCGTGCTGGACGAGGCCGAACAGATCGCCAAAAAGGCGGGCGACAGCTTTGTGCCGGTCGAACGCATCCTGATGGCACTGACAATGGTGAACACCAACGCCAAGGACGCACTGGATGCGGGCGGCGTCACCGCGCAAAAGCTGAACGGGGCGATCAACGACATCCGCAAGGGCCGCACGGCTGACAGCGCCAGTTCCGAAGACACGATGGAGGCGCTGTCGAAATACGCCCGCGATCTGACCGAGGCGGCCGAACAGGGCAAGATCGACCCGATCATCGGCCGGGACGAGGAAATCCGCCGCGCCATGCAGGTGCTGTCGCGCCGCACCAAGAACAACCCGGTGCTGATCGGTGAACCCGGCGTCGGTAAAACCGCCATCGCCGAGGGGCTGGCGCTGCGCATCATCAACGGCGATGTGCCGGAATCTCTGCGCGACAAAAAGCTGATGGCGCTGGACATGGGCGCGCTGATCGCCGGGGCGAAATACCGCGGCGAGTTCGAGGAGCGGCTGAAAGCGATCCTGAAAGAAGTCGAAAACGCCGCCGGGGAAATCATCCTGTTCATCGACGAATTGCACGTGCTAGTCGGCGCAGGCAAGACCGATGGCGCGATGGATGCCGCGAACCTGATTAAACCCGCCCTTGCGCGGGGCGAATTGCATTGCGTCGGCGCGACTACGCTGGACGAATACCGCAAATATATCGAAAAAGACGCGGCCTTGGCCCGCCGGTTCCAGCCGGTGCTGATCGAACAGCCCACGGTCGAGGATACCATCTCGATCCTGCGCGGCATCAAGGAGAAATACGAACTCCACCACGGCGTGCGCATTTCCGATGCTGCGCTGGTGGCTGCGGCGGAACTGTCGAACCGCTATATCACCGACCGTTTCTTGCCCGACAAGGCCATCGACCTTGTGGACGAAGCCGCCAGTCGTCTGCGGATGGAGGTTGACAGCAAGCCCGAGGAACTGGACGCGCTGGACCGGCAGATCCTGCAAATGCAGATCGAAGCCGAGGCGCTGAAGAAAGAGGATGACGCGGCATCGCGCGACCGCTTGGAACGGCTGGAAAAAGACCTGGCCGACCTGCAACAGCGCAGCGCCGAAATGACCGCCCGCTGGCAGGGCGAACGCGACCGTCTGGAAGGCGCGCGCGGGTTGAAAGAACAGCTTGACCGCGCCCGCGCCGAACTGGATCAGGCCAAGCGCGAAGGCAATCTGGCCCGCGCCGGTGAGCTGTCTTACGGCATTATTCCTGGGCTGGAAAAGCAACTGGCCGAATCCGAGGATCAGGACAACGCCCTGATGGTCGAAGAGGCCGTGCGCCCCGAACAAATCGCCGAGGTGGTCGAACGCTGGACCGGCATCCCCACCAGCAAGATGCTGGAGGGCGAGCGTGACAAGCTGCTGAAGATGGAGGAAATCCTTGGCAAGCGCGTCATCGGTCAGGCCGAGGCCGTCACCGCCATTTCCAAGGCCGTGCGCCGTGCGCGGGCCGGACTGTCGGATGAAAAGCGGCCGCTTGGGTCGTTCCTGTTCCTTGGCCCCACGGGCGTCGGCAAGACAGAACTGACCAAAGCGATGGCCGAATATATGTTCGACGACGAAGATGCGATGGTTCGCATCGACATGTCGGAATATATGGAAAAGCACGCCGTCAGCCGGCTGATTGGTGCGCCCCCCGGCTATGTCGGCTATGACGAAGGCGGTGCCTTGACCGAGGCTGTCCGCCGCAGGCCCTATGCCGTCGTGCTGTTCGACGAGGTGGAAAAGGCGCATCCGGATGTGTTCAACATCCTGCTGCAAGTGCTGGATGACGGGCAGTTGACCGACGGTCAGGGCCGCAAGGTCGATTTCAAGAACACGCTGATCGTGCTGACCTCGAACCTTGGCGCGCAGGCGCTGTCGCATCTGCCTGCCGACGCCGACAGCGGCGCTGCACGGGCCGATGTGATGGAGGCGGTGCGGGCGCATTTCCGCCCCGAATTCCTGAACCGTCTGGACGAGATCATCATCTTCCGCCGCCTGACGCGCGAGAATATGGACGGGATCGTGCGCATCCAGCTGTGGCTGCTGGAACAGCGGCTGGCCCAGCGCAAGATCACGCTGGATCTGGACGACAAGGCGATGCACTGGCTGGCCGAGGAAGGTTATGATCCGGTGTTCGGCGCGCGTCCCTTGAAACGGGTGATCCAGCGCGCGCTGCAAGATCCGCTGGCGGAAATGCTGCTGTCGGGCGAGGTGCTGGACGGGCAGACAGTCCGTGTCAGCGCCGGCGATGACGGGCTGATCGTGGGCGATCATGTCGGCACCGCCGGGCACAAGCTGGGCGCGGTGGGCGAAGGCCCGCGAGGCGAACCAACGGTCCACTGAAAACCGTTCCCTGAGACCCAAAGGCCCCGGTTCGCCGGGGCCTTGCTGCATCACCGCCTCAGAATCACGCTGTTCGCCCAACCGACTGCGCGGCGACCCCAAGCTCTGCCCCGGCGCTGCGGGCGGATGCCCCTGACCGGCACCAATGCCGATTTCCGAAGACAACGTATCACCGCACCGTTCAAAAAATCGCTGCCAGTTCAGGGCGGCAAAACCCCTGATACGGTCGTTAATCTGGTAATCGACCCGCGCGCCGACGCTGACAAAGGGCATGGCCTGCATCCTGCCATCAAAGCGCACATCGCGCAGGCGGGTGAAACCGATAGCTGCATCGCATAACCCGTTGTGCGGCATGGCGTTGGGTTCGTTGGCCAGCACGGCTATTACCGGCACCAGTGCCGCTGTCAGCGTGATGGGAATCTTGTCAGCATCTGCCCAGCCATGCTTGGCATCCGCCCTGAAATCAGTTTTTTTAATAAAAATCAAACCCATGACGGCAAGATGAAACTTCACCGCCACCTGTGCGTTCGATCTGTGAACCACATAAAGGGAGATTTCGTGCTTTATCTTGATATTCCGACCCAGACGCAGATCGACAAACTGGCCGACACCCGCAGCCTCGCGGCGGTGTCCATCTATCTGGCCGCCACGCCGCTGACGCAGGACGCCGATCTGACCCGCATCAGCCTGAAAAACCACGCACGCGAAGCCATCACCCAGCTTGAAACCACACAGCTTGAAACCACAGGTGCCGATAAACGCGACGTGCAGGCCATCAGCGAACAACTGGCGGAACTGGATGAGGATACGGGCTTCTGGGCCTATCAGGCGTATGGGCTGGCGCTGTTCGTCACGCCAGAACGGCTGCGTATCTTCCGGTTGGCCAACCGGCTGACAGATTCGGTCCATGTGGCCGACCGCTTTCATCTGAAACCGCTACTGCGCGCGACAAGTTTTTCTAACAGCGCCTTTGTGCTGGCTCTTGCAGAAAACAGTGTGCGCCTGATCGACGTTCCCGCCGAAGGTGCGACGGATGAGGTGGACGTGCCAGGGATGCCCAAGGATGCCTATGACGCGCTTGGGCTGACCGAGACGAACGAGCGGTCGCAGAATACACGTATTCACGGTTCCGAGGGCAAAGAGGTGCGGCACCGCCAATATGTGCGTGCGGTCGATAAGGCGCTGCACAAATTGTTGGGCGATAGCGAACGCCCGCTGATCGTGGCCGCCGCCGACCCCCTGCGACATGTGTTCACGCAGCAAAGCGATTATCCGGGGCTAGCCAGCGAAACCATTCAGGGCAACCCCGAACACAAGACCCCCGCTCAACTGGCCGAAGCCGCCCGCCCGATTATGGAAGGGTTGCAAAAGGACAAGATCGAGGCACTGCACGATCTGTATGAAACCCGCGCGAACGAAGGCCGCGCCAGTGCCGATCTGGCTACCATCGCACGGGCGGCTGTGTCGGGCGCGGTGCAGACTCTGTTGGTCGATATGGACAAGGTGGTGCCGGGTATCCTGCACGAGGACGGCGCAATTCAGACGGCAGATGCGCCGTCGGCGGAAACCTATGGTCTGACCGATCAGATCGCGCTGAAGGTTCGGGCGCAGGGTGGGCGTGTGCTGTCGGTGCGCGCAGATGATCTGCCGGATGCAGGCAGCCCGGTTGCCGCGATCCTGCGGTGGGCGGTCTGACAGGCCGCGCATCTTTGTCTGCGGGGTCTTAGTGACGACCAGCAGACCGGGCGTGAAGAACTCAAAGGGCGCGCTGCAATGCGCGCCCTTTATCTTGCGGGGCTGCGCTGGCCGCGCTGGTCGAAAGCGCCGCGCACAGGATTATCGGAGTTTGCAAGGATCTTGCCATCGCCCGCCACGCGGATGCAGCGATGCGCGCAATGCCCCCGATCCCTATCCGAGATCAAAGTCCCAGTTGTTCGCGCGCCGAGGCCACTTGCCTGTCGGTGGTCCATGCCAGATCGACGATCACCCCATCCTCGTCCGGGGCCAGATGCTCCAGCGTGGCGATCTGGGTATCCAGCAGCGCGGGCGGGAAGAAATGGCCGGGCCTTGCATTCAGCCGGGTTTCCAGCACCTGCCGGTCGCCCCAGACATGCACGAACCGCACCCGAGGCGCGCCCTGACGCAGCACATCCCGATAGCTGCGCTTCAAGGCCGAACAGCCGACGACGGTAGGGGCGCGGGCCGCCTCTCCCTCGGCGATGCGACCCGCCAGCGCGCGCAGCCACGGCCAGCGGTCCTCATCGGTCAGCGGTATTCCGGCGGACATCTTGGCGATATTGGCGGCAGGGTGCAGGGCATCGCCTTCGATGAACTGCCAGCCCAGAACTTCGGCCAGTTCAGCGCCGACCGTGCTTTTGCCGCTGCCCGACACGCCCATCACGACGATATGCTGAAACTGCGCCATCACAGCAGCCACCATCCGATCAGCGCCAGCAAGAAGCCGATGCCGCCCAGCAGGGTCTCCATCACCGTCCAGGTTCGAAGGGTCGTCCGTTCGTCCATTTGCAGGAACCGGCCGACCAGCCAGAAGCCCGAATCGTTGACATGGCTAAGAACCGTCGCCCCCGAGGCGATGGCGATGACAAGGAAGCACAGATCGAACGAGCTTAGCCCCGTGCTGGCCGCAACCGTGGGCGCCAGCAGGCCCGCCGTGGTGGTCAGCGCCACTGTGGCCGAGCCTTGCGCCACCCGCAGCGCCGCCGAGATCAGGAAGGCCGCGACGATCAGCGGCATCCCGACCGATTCCAGACTGTTCGCCAGCGCCTGACCGATGCCGCTGGCGCGCAGAACGCCGCCAAACATACCACCTGCGCCTGTCACCAGAATGATGGCGCAGACCGGGGCCAGCGCATCGTTCATGATCTTTTCCATCGTCCGGGCGCTGCGCCCGCCTGCCAGCAGCCACATGGCGACCAGCACCGTAATCAGCAGCGCAACCGGCGTCTGGCCGATCATGCGCAGCACATTGACCCACAGCGCCGACCCATCGACCGCCCCGGTTGTCACCAATGTGCCAAGCCCGGTGTTCAGAAAGATCAGCCCAAGCGGCAGCAGCAGCACCAGCATCACCGTGCCAAAGGCTGGTTTCGGCCCGTCATGCGGCGCGTCCAGATCGGCCCCCAGCAACGCCGGCACCGGCAGCACGAATTTGCGCCCCGCCCACATGGCGAACAGATAGCTGCCGAAATACCAGGTGGGCAGCGCCAGAACCAGCCCGACGATCACCAGAAGGCCGATGTCAGCGCCCAGCAGATCGCCCGCCGCGACCGGCCCCGGATGCGGCGGCAGAAAGGCGTGCATCACCGCAAAGGCCCCCGCCGAGGGCAGGGCATACAGCAGCACCGAGCCTCCGAAGCGCAGGGCGACGCTGAAGATGATCGGCAGCATTACCACCAGACCGGCATCGAAAAAGATCGGGAAACCGAACAGCAGCGACGCGACACCAAGGGCAAAGGGCGCGCGCGATTCTCCGAACTGGCCGATCAGCCGGTCGGCCAGCACCTGCGCGCCGCCGGTGATTTCCAGAATGCGGCCGATCATGGCGCCGAACCCGACCAGCAAGGCGACGCTGGCCAGCGTGCTGCCGAACCCGCTCAGCAGCGTTGGCACCACATCGGCGAAGGGGATTCCCGCGACCAGCGCGGTTATCAGGCTGACCAGCACCAGCGCGACAAAGGCGTGCAGCCGGAATTGCAGGATCAGCACCAGCAGCACCGCCACCGCACCCGCAGCGATCAAAAGCAGTATTCCGGCACCGTGGACCGGCTCAATCGGTGTCATGTTTTCCCCCGCTTCATCTTCTTGCCGGTGTAAGACCGGCCACCCCACGGTAAAGGATTGATCCTAAGATAACGTGATCGCAATCGCTTTTTTGCACCCATGCCGGATCATCCGCCCCGGCTCCGGGCCAGCCCGCCGCAGCAGGCCCGCCTAGGGTGCCGCAAGATAGGCCCGCACCAAAGCCGCCGAATTGGCTGCGGCCAGCGACATGAACACGCCCATCTCATTTTCGCCCTCGCCCCCGCCGGCCAGATCGGACAGCGAGCGGAAGGCGATGAACGGCACGTCATTGGCAAAGGCGACCTGCGCCACCGCCGCGCTTTCCATATCGACGACCTGCGCCTGAAACGTGTCCGAAATCCAGTCACGCAGCCCGGCGTTATCGACAAAGGCGGAACCCGACACGCCATTGCCGCCGATGACAATCTGTGGCGGCTCGGACAGGCAGAGGTTGTCGGCATTGCAGGCCGCCAGATCAAAGCCCTCGGCCACGGCGCGCGCCCGGTCCAGCATCGCGGGATCAGCGGCGAACCAAAACTTGCGCTGCGGCTGCCCGCTGGCGGTGCTGGCCACCGTCACGTCATTGGTGAATATCATGCCGTAATTCGGAAATTGCGATTGCAGAAACGGCGGGATGGCAAAGCCGCCGTCCGTCTCGCGTGCCATGATGCTTTCCAGATACTGCCCCCATTGCCCCGCGATCACCACGTCACCGATGTTCAGATCCGGGTCGATCCCGCCCGCGATGCCGGAAAAGACGATGCTTTCGATGTTGAAACGATCCAGCACAAGCTGCGTCGTCATGGCGGCATTCACCATTGAAACACCCGACTGGAACAGCACCACGTCGCGCCCCTCAAGCTGGCCCTGAATGAAGTCGATGCCGTTGATGCGCACCACCTCGCCCTGATCCATCGCCGGGGCAAGCTCGGCGATTTCGGGGGCAAAGGCGGTGATGACGGCGATGCGGGGGGAGTCGTCGGGCATGGCGGCAAGGTCGGTGGCAAGGGCAGGCAACGGCATCAGGGCCGCCAGCAAGATCGCGGTGCGGGGCATGGCTTCTCCTTTTCGATGCGGCCATCTTGCCAGCACAGGGGCCGGACGCAAGCGGCGCAACGTCACGCCTTGCCGCGCAGGCGGGGGCGCGGCATCTTCCCGCACAACCACCCGGAGGAACCGATGCTGCCACCTGTCCTGCAAAATCTGCGCATTCCCGTTGTCGGATCGCCCATGTTCATTGTTTCCGGGCCGGAACTGGTCATCGCGCAATGCAAGGCGGGCATCGTCGGCAGCTTTCCGGCGCTAAACGCGCGCGAGGCGGCGGGCGATCCGCCACTGCTGGATCAGTGGCTGACCCGCATCACCGAGGAACTGGACCGGCACAATCAGGCCAACCCCGATCAGCCCGCAGCGCCCTTTGCGGTGAACCAGATCGTGCATAAATCCAACACCCGGCTGGATCGCGACATCGAAATCTGCCACCGCCACAAGGTGCCGGTCTGGATCACATCGCTGGGTGCCCGCCCCGAGGTGAACGCCGCGGCGCATGATTGCGGCGGTATCGCGCTGCATGACATTATCGACAACCGCTTTGCCCGCAAGGCGATCGAAAAGGGCGCGGACGGGCTAATCGCCGTGGCCGCGGGCGCGGGTGGCCATGCCGGGCGGCAGTCGCCCTTTGCCTTGTTGCAGGAAATCCGCGACTGGTTTGATGGCCCGCTGCTGCTGTCGGGGGCGATTGCCACCGGGCGGGCGGTGCTGGCGGCGCAGGTGGCCGGGGCCGATCTGGCCTATATCGGCAGCCCCTTCATCGCCACGACCGAGGCGAACGCACAGCCCGAATACAAGCAGATGATCTGCGACAGCGGCGCGATGGATATTGTCACCTCGTCGCTGTTTACCGGGGTTTCGGGCAATTACCTTGCCCCCTCGATCCGCAATGCCGGAATGGACCCGGATGCACTGGATAGCGCCGATGCGGAAACGATGAACTTTGCCAGCACCGGCGCCAGTGCCAAACCCAAGGCGTGGAGCCAGATCTGGGGTGCCGGTCAGGGCATCGGCGCGATCCGCAACGTGCAACCCGTGCGCGCCTATATCGACGCGCTGGCCGCCGAATACCTTGCCGCGCGCGCCTCGGTGGCCGCATTGCCCGACGGGGGCTGGCGCACCAACTGATCGCCCGCGAAACGGGCAGATCGCCAAAAAACGCGGCAACTCTAAATTTTTGCTAACCCGCCGGGGAAAAAGCCCGGCGGGGCATGGACTCTGTTCTGCCGGGAATAGTTTCCTTTCCCAAGGCCATCGGGCAAAAATTCCGGGCCGGGGGAAGACGGATGACGTATTACAACGAGATGTATGACGGCGATCAGGTGCGCGCGCCCTATGCCATGCTGAACGATTGGGTCGATACCATGCCCACCGACCTGCGCCAGATGAAACAGGCCGAGGCCGAGGCTCTGTTCCGCCGCATCGGTATTACCTTCGCCGTCTATGGCGAGGGGGGCGACCCGGACCGGCTGATCCCCTTTGACATGATGCCGCGCGTCTTTGAACAGAACGAATGGCGGCGTCTGGAACGCGGCATCAAACAGCGCGCCCGCGCCCTGAACGCATTCCTGCGCGATGTTTATGGCCGCGCCGAAATCGTGCGTGCGGGCCGTATCCCCGCAAGGCTGGTTTATCAGAACGAGGCGTTCGAAAAGGCGGCGGTCGGCTTTGTCCCGCCACGCGGGGTTTACAGCCACATCATCGGCATCGACCTTGTGCGCACCGGCAAGGACGAGTTCTTTGTGCTTGAGGATAACTGCCGCACCCCATCCGGCGTCAGCTATATGCTGGAAAACCGCGAGATCATGATGCGCATGTTCCCGCATCTGTTCCGCGGCAACCGGATCGAGCCGGTGGATCAATACCCCGAACTGCTGCGCCGCACACTGGAATCGGTCGCCCCGGCGAAGTGCAGCGACCGCCCGACCTGCGTGATCCTGACGCCGGGCCATTTCAACAGCGCCTATTACGAACACAGCTTTCTGGCCAATCTGATGGGCGTCGAACTGGTCGAGGGACAGGATCTGTTCGTCGATGGCGAGTTTGTCTATATGCGCACGACGCAGGGGCCAAAGCGGGTTGATGTGATTTACCGCCGCATTGATGACCCGTTCATCGACCCCTTGTGTTTCCGCCGCGATTCCATGCTGGGGATACCGGGGCTGATGGATGTTTACCGCTCCGGCGGGGTCAGCATCTGTTCGGCACCGGGTGCGGGGGTGGCTGATGACAAGGCGATCTATACCTTTGTCCCCGACATGATCCGCTTTTATCTGGGCGAAACGCCGATCCTGAACAACGTCCAGACCTGGACGCTGTGGAACGATGACGATTACAAACACGTCATGGCCAACCTGCCCGATCTGGTGGTGAAAGAGGTTCACGGATCAGGCGGATACGGGATGCTGGTTGGTCCCAGGGCGACAAAGGCCGAGATCGAGGATTTCCGCAAACGGATCGAGGCGAACCCGCATAACTATATCGCCCAGCCCACGCTGTCGCTGTCCACCGTGCCGACCTTTGTCGATGAAGGCATCGCGCCGCGCCATGTGGACCTGCGGCCCTATTGCCTGTGCGGCGACCGGATCGAGCTGGTGCCAGGCGGGCTGACCCGCGTGGCGCTGCGCGAAGGATCATTGGTGGTGAACTCGTCGCAGGGCGGCGGGGTCAAGGACACCTGGGTTCTGTCGGAATAAGGGGAAACGGATATGCTCAGCCGCACCGCCGCCAACCTGTTCTGGATGGGCCGCCATCTGGAGCGCGCCGAAACCGCCGCCCGCCTGCTGCATGTGGGCCAGCGCATCACGCTGATGCCGAACAGTGGCGAGGGATATGAAAACGAAAGGAACTCGCTGCTGCGCGCTTCGGGCACGGCAGAGTTGTTTTCTGATAAATACGATCATCTCTCGCAGGAAAACATCGAAGAATTCATGTATTTCGACCGCGGCAACCCTTCATCCGTGGTGTCCTGTTTCGAAAAAGCGCGCGAAGGCGGGCGCATTGTCCGCACCGCGCTGACCGGGCAAGTCTGGGACGCGCTGAACAGCGCATATCAGGAACTGCGCCGCATCGAACGGATGCCGCGCGGCCAGTTAGAGGGCGCGGACCTGACCGATTTCGTCACCCGAAGCGCCTCGACCGTGCGGGGGGCAATCAATGCCACGCAATTGCGCAATGACGGCTGGCATTTCATCAATCTTGGCTATGGGCTGGAACGGGCCGATGCGACGGCGCGGATTCTGGATGTGAAATATTTCGTCCTGCTGCCGCGTGTCGAATTTGTCGGCTCGGAACTGGACAGCTATCAGTGGCAGGTGATCCTGCGTGCATTGTCGGCGCATCGGGCGTTCCACTGGGCCTATGGCGGCGATGTGACCGCCGGGCGGGTGGCCGATTTCATGATCCTGAACGGCGAAAGCCCGCGGTCGCTGATTACCTCGCTGTATGAAACCGTCTGGAACCTTGAGGGGCTGGCCCGGCGATACGGCGCGGCTGTGCCCCATACCGCCCGCGACAAGGCACGTGAAGTTCTGAACCGGCTGCAAAACCATGACATCGAAATGATCTTTGATGAAGGTCTGCACGAGTTTCTGACATGGTTCATCGGCGAAATCGCCGCCATCTCGGTTCTGGTGCATCAGGATTATCTGGCCGGGGGAATGCAGTCGTGAAACTGAAAATCCTGCATGAAACGCTGTATCACTATGACCTGCCGGTCAGAAGCCTGATCCAGAGCCTGCGCCTGACGCCTTCGGCCTGCGACGGACAAAAGACGGAAAGCTGGCAGATCGACGTGACCGGCGGGCAACGCGGCCCGGCCTTTCGCGATGGCGCGGGCGATTGGGTCGAGGGCTGGACGGTGCGCGGCCCGCTGGATGAAATCACTGTGCACTGTTCGGGTGTGGTGGAAACCACCGATCTGGCCGGTGTGCTGCGCGGCCACCGCGAGATCATTCACCCGATGGCCTATCTGCGCACGACCGCCGCCACCGCCCCGGATCAGGCGCTGCGCGATCTGGCGACGGCGGCCAGCGGCGATACCGCGCTGGATCTAGCACATCGGCTGTCGGGCGCGGTGGCGGATGCCATCACCTATCGTCCCGGCGTGACCGACGCCCGCACCACCGCCGCCGAGGCGCTCGCCCTGGGGGAAGGGGTGTGTCAGGATCACGCCCACGCGCTGATCGCCGTGGCGCGGCTGCGTGATCTGCCGGCGCGCTATGTCTCGGGCTATCTGCATTCGACCATCGACGGCACGCCCCATGACGCCGCCCACGCCTGGGCCGAGATTCACATTCAGGGCCTGGGCTGGGTCGGCTTTGATGCCGCCAACCGCTGCTGCCCCGATGATCGCTATGTCCGGCTGGGTTCGGGGCTGGATTCATCGGACGCGGCCCCCATTCGCGGGATGCGCGCCGGGCCGGGGGCCGAAATGCTGGCCGTAACGGTCAAAGTGGACGAGTTGTAACCGGCAGCCGCCCATACGCCTGCCGGTTGCGGCCAGATACGGAATCTCTGGTGCGGGCCGCAGGCAACACCATGGCAATAAAACGTTGCGCCAGACGATGGGAACCCGATGCGGCTTTGGTTGCGGGCAGGTTGCAGCCACCGTATCCTGCGCGGCAAAAAGGGGTGCGGACCGGATCATGACCTATTGCGTCGGGCTGAAACTGAACGAAGGGCTGGTGCTGCTGTCGGACACGCGCACCAATGCCGGGCTGGACAATATTGCCACCTATCGCAAGATGTTCTTCTTTGAAAATCCCGGCGAACGGGTGATCGCCATTCTGACCGCCGGATCGCTGTCAGTGACGCAAACCACCGTGGCCCGACTGCGAGAAGCGGTCGCCGATGAGATGGCGGATGAGACCACCTCGATCATGAAGGCCCCGACGATGTTGCAGGTGGCCTCGATCATTGGCGATTGTCTGGCGCGGACGCGGCGCGAAATCTCGGATCAGTTGCGCGACCTGCGGCAGACGCAGGCCAGTGCCAGCCTGATCGTCGCCGGCCAGCGGGCGGGCGGCGACATGCGGCTGTTTCTGATTTACCCGGAAGGCAATTTTATCGAAGCGACCGAGGACACGCCCTTTCTGCAAATCGGCGAACATAAATATGGCAAGCCGATTCTGGATCGCGTGATTACACCCGCCACCAACCTTGAAGACGCACAAAAGGCCGTATTGCTGTCGATGGATTCCACGCTGCGGTCGAACCTGTCGGTCGGAATGCCGCTGGATCTGGCGGTGATCGAAAAAGACACCTGCAAGGTGACACGCCGCCGCCGCATCCTTGAGGGCGACCCCGACTTCATGCGCATCAGCGCAGCATGGTCGGCGGCGCTGCGCGACAGTTTCGTTAAGATCACGCTGTAAAAACCATTCTGCCCCAAGATGCGTATTTAGACAAACAGGAAGCCGCCTCTTGCCTGATCAAATACCCGTTCTTTGGGCGCGGCTTGCCAGTTGAGGATAGCGCTGCCGCGCGTTAACACAGGGTAACAGGGGGGACACACAGATGAGCGATCAGAAGAACCGCAGCGCACGCATCACGCCGGAAGAGGCACTGGCCTATCACATGGAGCCGCGTCCGGGGAAATACGACATCGTAGCCTCGACCCCGATGGCGACGCAACGCGATCTGTCGCTGGCCTATTCGCCGGGCGTCGCTGTGCCGGTTCAGGCCATCGCCGAGCGACCGGAAACCGCCTATGACTATACCACCAAGGGCAATATGGTGGCGGTCATTTCCAACGGCACCGCGATCCTGGGCCTTGGTAACCTTGGCGCGCTGGCCTCGAAACCTGTGATGGAGGGCAAGGCGGTGCTGTTCAAACGCTTTGCCGATGTGAACGCCATCGACATCGAACTGGACACCGAAGACCCCGAGGAAATCATTCAGGCCGTCCGCCTGATGGGGCCAAGCTTTGGCGGCATCAACCTTGAAGACATCAAGGCGCCCGAATGTTTCATCATCGAATCCCGCCTGAAGGAAATGATGGACATCCCGGTGTTCCACGACGACCAGCACGGCACCGCCGTGATCTGCGCCGCCGGTCTGATTAACGCGCTGGAACTGTCGGGCAAGCGGATCGAGGATTGCAAGGTCGTGCTGAACGGCGCGGGGGCTGCGGGCATCGCCTGTCTGGAGCTGATAAAGGCCATGGGCGCGCGCAACGAAAACTGCATCATGTGCGACACCAAGGGCGTGATCTATCAGGGCCGGACCGAGGGCATGAACCAGTGGAAATCCGCCCATGCCGTTGTCACCGACGCCCGCACGCTGGAGGAGGCGATGGTGGGTGCCGACGTGTTCCTTGGCGTCTCGGCCAAAGGGGCGGTGACGCCGGAAATGGTCGAAAGCATGGCCGATAATCCGGTCATCTTTGCCATGGCCAACCCCGATCCCGAGATCACGCCAGAGGAAGCACAGGCCGTCCGCCCCGATGCCATCGTGGCGACGGGGCGCAGCGATTATCCCAATCAGGTCAATAACGTGCTGGGCTTCCCCTATCTGTTCCGGGGCGCGCTGGACATTCACGCCCGCGCCATCAACGACGACATGAAGATCGCCTGCGCCAATGCTTTGGCGGAACTGGCGCGCGAGGATGTGCCCGACGAGGTGGCGGTGGCCTATGGCCGCAAGCTGACCTTTGGCCGCGATTACATCATCCCGACGCCGTTCGATCCGCGTCTGATCCACGTCATCCCCCCCGCCGTCGCCAAGGCAGGCATGGACACCGGCGTTGCCCGTCGCCCGATCATCGACATGGAGGGCTATGCCCAGTCGTTGCGGGCACGGATGGACCCGACGGCCTCGATCCTGAATGCGATCCATGCGCGGGCGCGGCAAAATCAGGCGCGGATGATCTTTGCCGAGGGCGACGATCCGCGCGTGCTGCGCGCCGCCGTGGCATGGCAGCGGGGCGGCATGGGCACCGCGCTGGTGGTGGGCCGCGATCAGGACGTGAAGGACAAGCTCGAGGCCGTGGGCCTTGGCGATGCCGTGCGGGAAATTCAGGTGGTGAACGCGGGCAATGCCCGGCATTTGGACAGCTATTACGAATTTCTGTATAAACGCCTGCAACGTCAGGGCGTTGACCGCGAGGATGCGCATAAACGGGTCAACCGCGACCGGCATGTGTTCGCAGCCCTGATGCTGGCGCATGGGCATGGCGACGGGCTTGTGACCGGCGCGACCCGCAAAAGCGCGCATGTTCTGGCGCAGATCGGGCAGGTGTTCGACGTGCGTCCGCAAGATCACACCGTGGGCATCACCGCCTTGCTGCACAAGGGCCGCGTGGTGCTGATCGGCGACACGCTGGTTCATGAATGGCCCGAGGCCGAGGATCTGGCGGATATTGCCGTCCGCGGTGCGCAGGTCGCGCGGGGACTGGGGCTTGAGCCGCGAGTGGCCTTTCTGTCGTTTTCTAACTTTGGCTATCCGATCAGCGAACGCGCCGTAAAGATGGCCGAGGCACCCAAGGTTCTGGACGCGCGTGGCGTCGATTTCGAATACGAAGGCGAGATGACCGTGGACGTGGCCCTGAATGCCGAGGCGGCGGCGCGTTACCCGTTCAGTCGACTAAGCGGGCCAGCGAATGTGCTGGTGGTGCCGGCGCGGCATTCGGCCAGTATCTCGGTGAAATTGTTGCAGGAAATGGCGGGGGCGACGGTGATCGGCCCGATCCTGACCGGCGTCACCCGGCCGATTCAGATCTGCGCCACCAACTCGACCGTCAGCGATATCCTGAACATGGCAGCCATCGCGGCGGGTGGTTTGGGCCAGCCACGCTGATGAGGCAATCGGATAGGGCCAGTGCCGTGATCGCGGCGCTGGTCGTGACCCATAACCGGCTGGACAAGCTGCAAGAGACCGTCCGTCGTCTGCTGGACGAGGCGCTGGATCATGTCGTGATCTTTGACAATGCCTCGGATGATGGCACCGGCGATTGGCTGCGCAATCTGGACGACCCAAGGCTGAGCGTTGTTTTCCATAGTAAAAACAGCGGCGGGGCGGGGGGCTTTTCGCTGGGGCTGCGGCATGTCGTGCAGCGGTTCGACCCTGATTGGGTGGTGGTGATGGATGATGACGGGCGGCCCTGCGCGGGGGCCATCGCCGCCTTTCGCGATCTGTCGCCGGGGCAGTGGGATGCCGTGGGCGCGGCGGTGCTGACGCCGGATGGCACGGTGTGCGAGATGAACCGCCCCTACCGTAACCCCTTTTGGCATATACCGGAATTTCTGCGCACGCTGCGGCGCGGGCGGCGGGGATTTCATCTGCCGGATGCCGCCTATGCACCCGATGCCGGGCCGATGGCGGTGGATATGGCGTCTTTTGTGGGGCTGTTTCTGTCGCGCGATGCCATCCGGCGGGCGGGGTTTCCCCATGCAGGGTTGTTCATCTATGGCGACGATCAGCTTTACACGCTGACGATGCGGCGCAAGGGGCTACGGCTGGGGTTTGAACCCTTGGTGCGGTTCGAGCATGACACGGCCTCGATTCAGGGTAACACTCTGATTTTGAACCCGATCTGGAAGGTATATTACATGCACCGCAACGCGCTGCTGGCCTATCGGGTGGCGGCGGGGGTTTGGTTCTGGCCGCTGTTACCGGTGCTGGCGCTGAAATGGCGGCGGCAGGCGGGGCGCTATGGCGATCAGGCCGGGCTTTACCGACGTATCCTGCGCGTGGCGATGCGCGACGGATTGGCGGGGCGGCTGGATCGTCCGCATGACGAGGTGGTGCGGCTGGCTAGGTAGCGCCTCAAGGCCGGGGGTTCGGTGGGAAAAGGTCCAGTGGACCTTTTTTCTGATCCTCCTTACCCCGTGGGATATTTACAGACGGAGGGTGGCTGATTTTGGTGGTGTTTTTGGGGCGGGTCGCAAGGGTGTGCCGATGCAGGCAAGCGCCCGAAGATGGATATTTACAGACAGAAGATGCCTGATTTTGTTGGCTTTTTGAGTCGGACATCAGGTGGTCTCGTGGCTGCGGGCCAATGTCTGAAATGG
>NZ_JAUNTO010000011.1 GCF_030538655.1 Paracoccus sp. (in: a-proteobacteria) | reverse complement strand
CTGTTCCCCGCATGCGCGGGGATGAGCCGGTCATTTTGGTTCCTTTCGGGGTTTGGTTGGGCTGTTCCCCGCATGCGCGGGGATGAGCCACGGGAGTCCTCGGGGAGCCGTGGCCGTGGGGCCTGTTCCCCGCATGCGCGGGGATGAGCCGCGCAACGGCGGGGCGGATCACATCCAGCCGCCCTGTTCCCCGCATGCGCGGGGATGAGCCGGGGAAATAGGATGTCATTCCAGAATAATGTGTCTGTTCCCCGCATGCGCGGGGATGAGCCGCGCCGGTTTTACTGGGGTTGGTGCTGAGGGGTCTGTTCCCCGCATGCGCGGGGATGAGCCGCTGCCCAATTTCATGCGGGACTACCTCGACCCCTGTTCCCCGCATGCGCGGGGATGAGCCGCGGGCCTCTTCTGCGGTAGTCAGTTGCATCACCTGTTCCCCGCATGCGCGGGGATGAGCCGCGTCGGGCGGGGTCAGTTTTTTTTTAGGCTCACTGTTCCCCGCATGCGCGGGGATGAGCCGCGCGGCGTTGCCCAGGAACGCATCCAGCGTTGCTGTTCCCCGCATGCGCGGGGATGAGCCGCGGGGGGCAGGTGATCCATTGCGGACCGGGCGCTGTTCCCCGCATGCGCGGGGATGAGCCGACTGTGATCGGTGATTGGTAGTTGTGATCAGACTGTTCCCCGCATGCGCGGGGATGAGCCGGGGGTAATTGTGCCGATCTGACGGCCTGTGCGCTGTTCCCCGCATGCGCGGGGATGAGCCGGCAAAGCCGAAACCGTTGGCATTACCCGCGCCCTGTTCCCCGCATGCGCGGGGATGAGCCGACGGCGGGTCGGTCGGTGCGCGATCCGCTTTGCTGTTCCCCGCATGCGCGGGGATGAGCCGACCGAGTGCCTGACCCCCGACGAAATCGCGGCCTGTTCCCCGCATGCGCGGGGATGAGCCGGGCCTTGGCGACCGCGATGCGTTTTATGCGCGCTGTTCCCCGCATGCGCGGGGATGAGCCACGCCATATCGAACCAGCGCGCGCCATAGCTGTCTGTTCCCCGCATGCGCGGGGATGAGCCGCAGCCACCGGCACTGATTTTGCCGATGCCACCCTGTTCCCCGCATGCGCGGGGATGAGCCGGCTCGTCGATCTAAAACGCATGGACGTAGAGCCTGTTCCCCGCATGCGCGGGGATGAGCCGCTGATCGCGACGCCTTTTTAGCTGATGAAAAGCTGTTCCCCGCATGCGCGGGGATGAGCCGGGTCGCGCATGTTCGAGGATAACGCCGCGACGCTGTTCCCCGCATGCGCGGGGATGAGCCGACGTTCGGTTTTGTCGCCCCAAAATCAACCGCCTGTTCCCCGCATGCGCGGGGATGAGCCGCTCGGACAGCGCGATCATCCGTTGGATACGGCCTGTTCCCCGCATGCGCGGGGATGAGCCTGGCGGCGAAAACCACGGCGCGTTTGGTGTGCCCTGTTCCCCGCATGCGCGGGGATGAGCCGACGATCAAACCGCAGATATATATTTGGAGGATCTGTTCCCCGCATGCGCGGGGATGAGCCGGCGCAGAATGAAGCATATGCTCGCGGTGTGTCCTGTTCCCCGCATGCGCGGGGATGAGCCGACGGAGTGGGGCTTGGCGTGGTGCAGGGCGAGCTGTTCCCCGCATGCGCGGGGATGAGCCGGTTGCTTGTCGCTATTGCGACCTGTGTCAGAACTGTTCCCCGCATGCGCGGGGATGAGCCGGGATTGACCGGATGATATTACTATCTTTCCCTCGCATTCGCGCAAGTAAACTAGAAATTTAATGCGAAAAGTACTTAACTTAATAATATTATTTATTTTACAATATTTATGCTTACCGCAACCGAATCCTGGTTCTTATGGGTGTGATATGTAATTGCAGCGGCAGGGGTGCTTCGCGTCGTTGATGGTGATGGCGTAGAAAGGCAATGTCTGTTTTCAGAGGTGGTTTGCTTTGTATATATTTCCTTTCTGTTGGTGCGGATAGGGGGTGTTGGAATTTAACTCCCACAGGCGGAATAGAGCATCCTGATAGGAAGCGCATAAACCCCAACCCCCATTCCCTCAAATATCTCAGTTATTTTTCACGGCCTCGGCTGTATTCTGGATGAAGGCGGTAATTTTTTGAAGGTCGTCTTCGGTCAGCTTGTCGCGGAAACTTGGCATTCCCAGAGAGACAAAACTGTCGCTGAGGACAAGTTCTGGCAGCGCTTCGATTGTTTCGCGTGTCGAATAACCAAGGTTGGGCAGGACACCGCCGTTATCGACGGCAGGCACGCCATGACAGAACAGGCAAGAGGCGACATAGAGCTTGGCCCCGGCCTCGACATCCGCGGGATTATAGGGGACACCTTCAACAATCTGCGCTTTGGGCCGCATCTTCAGTTCCGGCATCGGCGCGGTGCCGCCAAGGCGGAACGTATAGACCCGCCCCGGCCCCGCAACTTCGGTGGCGCGGTTCATCAGCCCGTAAACGCCACCCCAACCGACCGCGATGGACACATATTGCACCCCGTCCTTTTCCCAGGTCGCCGGGGCCGCGACCACGCCGGTTCCGACCGGCGATTGCCACAGCATGTCGCCCGTCGTCGCATCATAGGCGACAAAGCGGCCATCTGCGGTGCCCTGAAAGACCAGATTGCCTGCCGTGGTCAGCGTGCCGCCATTCCAGGGCGAGACATAATCGACCCGCCACGCTGGTGCCTGCCGCACCGGGTCCCATGCCAGCAATTGCCCATAGGGCGTGGCCTTGGGTATGCCGGTGGACAAGAGCTTACCCAGATTCCAGCCATTCGCCGACATCGGCGCGTCGGGGGCCAGCGTGTCGGGCTGCCAGTCGGGGTCGGGCTGCTGCACGCCCGGCACGCCTTGCGCGGGGATATAGACCAGCCCGGTCTGCGGATTATAGGACATCGGGTGCCAGTTATGCGCGCCAAAGGCCGAGGGGATGGTTTCCCACACCTCGCCATCGGGCGAACGCGCCTGCGGGTTCTCGATCGGGCGGCCATTGTCGTCATAGCCGCTGGCCCATGTCACCTTGACAAAGGGTTCCGCCGACAGGAACTGGCAATTCGTGCGATCCACCACGAAGAAAAAGCCGTTCTTGGGCGCATGCATAAACACTTTGCGCGTTTCGCCCTGCCATTCGATGTCAGACAGGATGATGTGCTGCGTCGAGGTGTAATCCCAGTTTTCCGCCGGGGTTTCCTGATAGTGGCAGACATATTCCCCGGTATCGGGCCGCAGCGCCACGACCGAGCCAAGATAAAGGTTGTCGCCCCCCGCCGGGCTGCGCAGCGCGGCGTTCCACGGGCTGCCATTGCCGACGCCGATGTACATCAGATCCAGATCGGGGTCATAGGCCATCGAATCCCAGACCGTGCCGCCGCCGCCAAGCTTCCACCATTCGCCTGCCGGGTCCCAGGTCGCGGCGGCATCCTCCATCGCCTTGCTTTCAAAGGGCTGCGAGGGGTCGCCCGGCACCGTGTAAAAGCGCCAGACCTGATCGCCGCTGTCCGCGTCATAGGCGGTGATATAGCCGCGCACGCCCATTTCCGCGCCGCCATTGCCGATCATCACCTTGCCTTTGTAAACCCGTGGCGCGCCGGTAATGGTATAGCTTTTGTCGCGGTCTTCGATGGTATCGACCTTCCACAACTGCTGTCCGGTGGCAGCGTCGATGGCGTGCAGCCAGCCGTCAAAGGCACCGACATAGACCTTGCCATCGTAAACGGCGACACCCCGGTTCACCACGTCGCAGCAGCCCTTTGATGCGTATTCATGGGGCACTTCGGGGTCATAGCGCCACAATTCGCGCCCGGTCACGGCGTCGATGGCGTGAACGATGCTCCATGATGATGACACATACATCACCCCGTCCACGATCAAGGGCGTGGCCTCGACCCCGCGGCGCGAATCCAGACTGGTGGACCACGCCAGCCCAAGGCCCGCGACATTTTCCGATGTGATCTGATCCAGCTTGGAAAAGCGGGTTTCCTGATAATCCAGCCCGTAACTGGGCCAGTCTTTCGTGTCGGACGCATTGGCGATGATGGCCGCCTCGTCCAGACCGGCCACGGGGTTGCGGGTTTCCTGTGCGGTTGCGATGCTTGCGGTCAGTGCGGCGACGGAAACGGCCAGCATCAGGGGTTGTTTGGTCATGTGCTCCTCCCAAAACACAATCTGAGGGGTGGGCCGCGCAGATGGGCGCGGCCTCGATGGTTGTCAGACGGCTTCGTTCACCACATGGATTTGGGTGAATTCGTGCAGCCCTTCCTCGGCGAATTCGACGCCGATGCCGGATTGCTTGGCCCCGCCGAAGGGGGCATGAGGACCAAAGTCCAGATGCTTGTTCACCCAGGCGGTGCCGCTTTCCATGCGCAGTGCGATGCCGCGCGCGGTGTCGCGGTCGCCCCAGACCGACCCGCCCAGCCCCCAGGGTGAGGCATTGGCGCGCGTCAGCGCATCCTCGGGGTCGGTATAGCGCACGACAGGCAGGATCGGGCCGAACTGTTCCTCGGCCACCAGGCGCGAGTTGTCGTCGATGTCGGCCACGATGGTCGGCGTGATGAAATAGCCCGCGCCGTCCACCGGCTGCCCGCCCGCGACGATGCGGCCATCCTTGCGGGCGTCGTCCAGAAAGCCCTTGACCTTTTCATATTGCATCTTGTTTTGCAGCGGACCGATGGTGGTGCCTTGCTGCAAGCCGTCGCCGACCACCGCGTCATTCGCCAGCTTTGCCAGACGCTCGACCACATCATCATAGATGGAATCATGGACATAGGCGCGCTTGATCGCCAGGCAGACCTGCCCGGCATTCATAAACGCCCCGCCAAAGATGCCCGGCGCGACGGTTTCCGGGTCAGCGCCGGGCAGCACGATGGCCGCGTCATTGCCACCCAGCTCCAGCGTCAGCCGTTTCAGCGTATTCGCGGCCGAGGCCATGACCTTGCGCCCCGTCTCGGTCGAGCCGGTGAACGACACCTTGGCCACATCGGGATGCGTGGTCAGTTGCCCGCCCAGATCGTTCATATCGGTGACGATATTCACCACCCCGGCGGGGAAAATCCCGGCGGCCAGTTCGCCCAGTTTCAGCGCGGTCAGTGGCGTCGTGGGGGCAGGTTTGATGACGACCGTATTCCCGGCCAGCAAGGCGCAGGGAATCTTGAAGCAGATAATCAGCACCGGAAAATTCCACGGGATGATCGCCCCCACCACGCCCAGAGGCATCCGGTGCTGTTCGATGCGCGTGGTGGCGCTGTCCTCGATCACCTTGACCGGTAAATCCTGCGCGGCCAGCTGTCGGATAAAAACGGTGGAGTAGATGATCTCTGCCGTTGCCTCGGCCAGCGGCTTACCCTGTTCCTGCGTCAGCAGGCGGGCAAATTCGTCCTGTTGCGATTCCAGTGCATCGGCCAGTTTCATCAGCATTTCGCGCCGTTCGGTGATCGGGCGGGCGGCCCATGCCGGATAGGCCGCCTTGGCCGCCGCCACCGCCTGATCCATCTGCGCCGCCGATCCACGCGGGCAGGTGGTCAGCACGGTTTCGGTTGCGGGGTTGATGACCTCCATCGTCGCGTCGCCGGGAACCAGCTTGCCGCCGATCAAAAGGCTAAAGTCAGTCATGCATTCCTCCCTTAAGCTGCATGGCATCAAGGCAGGCTAGGGGTATTTGCCGTCGCAAACTTGGACTTTTCCGCCAAAATGATGATTCTGGCGGGCTTCTCTTTTGATGGGGTTGCGATAGTCTGATCCGGTGCGGTGCCATCATCCCTTATGGTCCGCCGGGGAGGCAAGGGACGGATATGCAGTTTGACGCTTGGGGCGACGCGCTGAGGGCGACCTGTGGTTATTTCGACCCGGTTCCTGCCACACGGCAAAAGGCGGTGAACGGCCATTTCGTCACGCATCGGCTGAACGCGCTGGATGTGGCCGATTTCAGATGCGACATCCGCCAGATCCGGCGCAGTCTGCGTGACATCCGCTCTGATGACCATGAACATCTGTTCCTGCTGGTCCAGATCGAAGGGCGCAGCCTGATCGAAACCGAGGGCACACGCAGCGTTGTGGCGCCGGGGATGCTGTATCTGCTGGATTCCACGCGACCGCTGACCATCGCCTATGACGGGGCTGTGTCTCATGCGCTGTCGGTGCATCTGCCGCGCGCGGCGGTGCTGTCGGGGGCTGTTCCGGCGCTGCGTGTGGGCGCAGCGATTGATACCGGCAATCAGGCGGCACGGCTGTTGCGGCGGCAGATCACCGGGCTGATCGGCGGCAAGCCCTGTGCGCGGGCCGGCGACCCGGATCAGACGTTTGATCTGGTCCGGCTGGCGTTTCAGCCCGGCGGCGGTGGCCAGCCTTTGGCGGGGCTGCGCGGTGCCACCCGCTTTTCGCTGGCGATGCGCGCCATTGAAACCCATGTGACCCACCCGGATCTGTCGCTGCCATGGCTGGCCGCGCGTCTGGACATATCGCCGCGTCAGCTTGAACGTGATTTCAGTGCCCATGACACCAGCTTTGTGCGCGCGCTGCGCCGCCAGCGGCTGAAACTGTTTGCCGAATTGGTGCGGATTGCCAGCCGGCGCAGGCAAAGACCACAGATCACCGATATTGCGCTGGCCTCGGGGTTTCGGGACATTTCCAACTTTAACCGTGCTTTCCGGTCTGAATATGGCCAAACGCCGCGCCGGTTCGTTGAGGCCGCGTCACATTCACTGCCCGCCCCACGGGACAGATGACGGGCTGATGTTTGGCCGCTTGCCGGACCATATGCGCAGCGGACAGGGCTGGCATCAGGATCAGACCTGCTGATTCCGGGCCATGGCTTCGGCGGAGAGTGCGGCGGTCAGGGCCGGGGCCATGTTGCCCCATCGCCGGGCAATCGCCTTGGCTCCGCCTGCCTGAAAGCTGCGCCACACCTCGGCGGCGCTGATCGTGCCGAACCATGCCACGCCATCGGGGGAGTGCGGCGTCAGCAGCAGTTCGGTTTCGGCGATACGGCCATTGACGATGGCCGGGCCGGTGCTGACCGCGAAATCGCTGCGGGTCTGGTGGGTCGGCAGATCGTCGGGAAAGTCGCGGCGCGTGGCCCAGAAGGGCGCATCGGCAAAGCGGGTTTCCGCGCGGATGAAATCGCGCCCGATACGGGCTTGCCGGGTGGCGCCGTTTTGCGCACGGGCAGTCAGAAAGCGGTGGCAGATCGCTGTCATCTGCGGATCGTCGGTCAGGGTGCGGCGCACGGCTGCCGCCGCCAGTGCTGATGACACCGCCCAGAACTGCCCGTGACCTGACAGCGGGTCCATGGCTGCGGCGGCATCGCCGATGCGCAGATGGCGCAGATCCTGTTGCGCAACCGCAAGCCGGGGCGCGGCCTCGCGCACCATGGGGGCGGCTGACAATGGCCCGGCGGCGGCGCTCAGCCGCTCAGCCGGGGTGCCGTGACCGGCGGCATCGGTGACGAACTGCGCCCAGACCCGGCCATCGGGCAGGGCGGCACGCCACAGCCAGCCATCGGGCAGGGTGGAAACCTGCCCGCCGGGGGTATCTGAGGTTTCGCGCAGCCAGCCTGACAGCGCCATGGTCGCAGGTGCGCGGCCGGGCGCGCGGGGTGCCCCGGCCCGACCGCGCGCGTCCAGCAGCCAGCCGCAGCTCAACATCCGGCCATCGTCCAACATCACGCCGCCGCCATCGGCCCGCCCTGCCGCCCGGATCAGTCGCGCCCCTGCCTGTTCGGCCATGGCGCGCAGGTGCCGGTCCAGCGCGGTGCGTTCGACAACATATTCCGTATTGCCCCCTGCGATCCCGCCCCAGTCCACCTGCCGGGGCAGGGGGCCGATCACCCCGTCAAAGCCCGATAACAGCCTTTGCCCGGCCAGCCAGCGATGCAGGCGCGGGCTTAGCCCTTCGATCCGTGCGGGCGTGCGGTCGGGGTCGATCAGCGCGACCGACAGACCGTCACGCGCGGCCAGCCAGGCCGAAACCGCGCCTGCCGGTCCGCCGCCCAGAATCACCATGTCGTGTCGCAGGTTCATACCGCCTTTCGCAGAATGGCGTGGATTTTGGCACCCTGCCCGCCGCATCGCAGGAATGACTTGGCATTTTCGGCCAGCATCGGCGTCTGCGACAGAAGGTCGCAACTTTGGCCGGAAATGACAAGAATGTGGCGGTTTCTTCCGCTTGCCTTGGGCTGACATGGCCCGGTTTCTGAACGCCGGGCACCGCCAGCCAAGGGAAGGCCCGCTATGCACACCCGTTTGACGACCCTTGCTGTGGTCGCCGTCTGTTCTGTCCTGACCCACCCGGCCCATGCCGCCAGCGGCGAAGAAACCGTCAGCACTCTGTGCGGTGCCTGTCATGAAAAGACGGCGACCGGCTGGGACCGGATCGACAGCGTGCGCAAAACGCCCGAGGGTTGGGATATGACGGTGCGGCGCATGATCCGCAACTTCAACATCGCGGGCGTTTCGGATGACGAGCTTGCCGATGTCATCGCCTATCTGTCCGACACGCGAGGGCTGAGCGTCGCGGAAACACAGGGCCGCCGTTATATCCTTGAGCGCGAGCCGGTGGCCATTGATGAAGGTCCAAACCAGCAGATGACGGAAACATGCGGCCGCTGCCATTCCTATGCGCGGGTGGAATTGCAGCGTCGCACGCCCGAAGATTGGGCCAAGCTGGTGCATTTCCATCTGGGGCAATTTCCGACGCTGGAATATCAGGCGCTGGCGCGGGATCGCGACTGGTGGGGCATTGCGCAATCCGAGATCATTCCCTGGCTGGCCGAGCATTATCCGCTGGGTCAGGCGCCCGCGGCCTATGCGGGTGATCCGGCGGGTGATTATATCGTCGCCGGCCATCAGCCCGGTCGCGGCGATTATCGTGGCACGATGACCGTCACCGGCCCGCGCGCGGCGATGGATGTCAAAATGGCGCTGACCTACAGCGATGGTGCGCAGGCCGAATACACAGGCCGCGCGCATATCCTTGGGGCGGGGGAATGGCGCGGCACGCTGGGCGGTGGGGATGGCGACATTCATCAGGTTCTGGCGGTTGGCCTTGATGGGCGTCTGGACGGACGCTGGTTTCTGGCGGCGCAGGATGTGACCGGCGGCCGGATCAGCGCGGTGCGTGCCGATCACCCGCCGGTCGTGCTGGCGGCGCAGCCCGCCATGCTGCGGATCGGCCAACCCACCATGATCCAGATCACCGGCACCGGCCTGTCGGATCAGGTCACGGCACCCGATGGCGTGACGGTTGAAGCGGTCACGCGGGACGTGGGCGGTGTCATGCTGACGCTGACGGCGGCACAGCCCGGCCCGGTCACGCTGGAGGTTGCGGGCCAGCCGGTGGATCTGGTCGCCTATGAGCGGCTGGACCGCATCTCGATCATCCCGGATGTTGCCATCTCGCGTATCGGCGGCGGGGGCGGCGCTATTCCGAAAACTCCGGCGCAGTTTCAGGCGATGGGCTGGCTGAACGGCCCTGACGGCCAGCCCGGCACCGATGACGATGTGGCCGTGGGCATTATGCCCGCCACCTGGTCAATTGCCCCCTGGAGCGAGGAAGCCGCCCGGATGCAGGATGAAAAATATGCCGGTTCGATTGACCAGACCGGCCTGTTCACCCCTGCGGATGCCGGGCCGAACCCGGAACGGCCGATGATGACCAATAACATCGGTGATTTGCGGGTGATCGCCACCGTCGAACAAGATCCGCCGCTGACCGCCGAGGCGCATCTTTATGCGACGGTGCAGCGGTTCGTCGATGCTCCGATCCGCTGAGGTGCCGCTATGGGGATGCTGAAACTGATCCGGGAAAATGCGCATCGGGTGGATGTGGACGGCCACGCCATGCTGATGCATGTGCCCACCACCTCGCTGTTCGAACTCGACCCTGTGGCGCGTGATCTTTACGATCTGTCGCGCGGCGTGGATGCCTTTGACGCCGACAGCCTGCGCGCGGCACTGGGCCATCACGGCCCGGATGCCTTGGCAGATTGCGTCAAGTCATTCATGGCGCTGGATATTCTGCGCGATGCCGCCGATGCAAACACCCCGCGCACCATCGTTCGGGTCGAGGATATTCCGTTGTCCACGATCATTCTGAATGTGAATACCGGCTGCAATCTGGCCTGCACTTATTGCTATAAAGAGGATCTGGCCGTCCCGTCCAAGGGCGAAAAGATGTCCTTTGACACCGCGCGGGCCAGCGTTGAATTGCTGCTGAAACAGGCTGCCGGGCGGGATCGGGTGAATATCGTCTTTTTTGGCGGTGAACCCCTGTCGAACATGCCGCTGATCCGGCAGGTGGTCGAATGGGCCGGGCCGCGCGCGGCGGAACTGGGCAAGGTGGCGGATTTCTCGCTGACCACCAATGCCACGCTGCTGACGCCGGAACTGGCCGATTGGTTCGACGCGCATCGCTTTGCCCTGACAGTCAGTATGGACGGGCCAAAGGCGCTGCACGATACCAACCGCAAGACGGTGGGCGGCAAGGGCACCTATGATCTGGTGGCGCGCAATGTGCGGATGCTGCTGTCGCGTTACCGTTCGCGTCCGGTGGGGGCGCGGGTCACGCTGACGCGCGGCGTCACCGATGTGATCGCCATTCACGACCATCTGCGGGGTGATCTGGGCTTTGCCGAGGTCGGCTTTGGCCCGGCCACATCCGGCCCGATTTCGGTGTTCAACCTTGATGCAACCGCGCTGAAACAGGCGTTCGAGGATATGAAAACCCTTGGCCGCCGCTATACCGAGGCCGCCTGCCGCGGCGAAAACATCGGCTTTTCCAACATGCACCAGTTGCTGACCGATATTGCGCAAGGCACGAAAAAGGCGGTGCCCTGCGGGGCCGGGCTGGGGATGCTGGCGGTGGACCGCGCGGGGGATCTGCACCTGTGTCACCGATTTGTCGGCTCGGATCAGCCGACCTATGGCAATGTTGACACCGGCATCGACCTGCCCCGGCTGGGCGCCTTTATCGAAAAGGCGCAGGATCGCAGCGGCATGGGCTGCACCACCTGCCGCATCCGCGCGATCTGTGCGGGCGGCTGTTATCACGAATCCTATGCGCGACAGGGCGACCCGTTCGCCCCGGTCTATCATTATTGCGATCTGATGCGCGACTGGGTGGATTTCGGCATCCAGTCCTATGTCCGCATCATGCAGGCCAACCCGTCCTTTTTCCGCACCCAGCTGGAACCGCGCATCCGCCCCGCACAGGAGGTTATCCAATGAAGCACCTGACCCCCGCCAACGCCAAGGCCAAAGCTCTGGCCGAGGCACAGGCCGAAGGCCGCGCTGATGAAGTCGTGGCGATGAACAGCCTTGTCGGCTGCACCACATCCTTTGATCCGGGGTGGGAGGTGGACGCCTTTGGCGCCCTGTCCAACCTGTGCCAGCCGATGGAGGCCGACCTGTATGGCTGCGCCGATCCCTGCTGGTGGCCCGCACAGGTGGCCGACACGCTGAACACCTATCCCGACTGGGGCGCAGATGCCGCCGATCCCGTCACCAACTGGCGCAACCTGCAATCCGTTTTCCCGCAGAAAGGCTGACCCGATGCGAATGCTGTTTCCCCTGATCGCGGGTGTGATGCTGGCCGGTCCGGCCATGTCGGGCGAATATCTGCTGGCCTCGATCCGGCCTGACAAGCTGATCGTGGTTGATGCCGAAAAGATGGCGGTGGACAAGGTGATCGAACTGCCTGCCGGGTCCGGCCCGATGGCGGCGGTGCCGGTGGTCTCGTCCGATGGCCGCACCGCCTATGTCAATGTGAACCGCACCGAAAGCCTGCTCAAAGTCGATCTGATGACCGGCGAGACTCTGGCCCGCGCCGATATGTCCAGCGATGATGAGCGGGTCAAAAGCCTGTTCGGGATCGCGCTGTCGCCCGATGGCGCGACGCTGGCGGTCTATCAGTCGCCGGTGCGGATGCTGCCGTCGGAATTTCAGGTCCAGCCGACGCGCATTGCCCTGTATGACACCGCCACGATGACGCTGCGCAGCACCTTTCCCGCGCCACGTCAGATTACCCTGATGGCGTGGTCCACCGATGGCAGCCGCATCTTTGGACTGGGGCGCGACGTTTACAGCTTTGACCCGGCCACCGGCGAGCAGACCGGGGTGCAGCCGGTTCACAGCTGGAAGGCCGATGAATACACTCTGCCCGACGTGCTGGCGGTCTGGAGCCAGTATGAAACCAGCAACCGGCTGGTGACGCCGTTTTATATGGCGCGCAAGGACGGTGCCGCCGATGACCCCGACACCTTTCGCACCGGCCTGCTGACGCTGGATCTGGACAGCGGGCAGCTGGATATGCGCGACGTGCGGGCGATGGACGTGTTCTATTTCTCGACCGCATCGAACCCCGGCCGCACGCGGATTTACGGCGCCTATAACGTGCTGGAATCCTTTGATGCGGTGAAGGGCGAGCCGATCCGGCGGGTATCCTTGCCGCACAGCTATTATTCGGTGAATGTCTCGCATGATGGCAGCACTGTCTGGCTGGGCGGGGCGTTGTCGGATCTGGCGGCCTATGATGCCGAGACGCTGGAAAGAAAGGGACAGGTCGATTTGCCCGGCGGGGCCTCGATGTCGCTGTCCAGTGTGCGGATGTTTCAGCGGGAAGACGGATGATCCGCGTCGGCGTGGTTGACAGCGGCGGGCCAGAGGTGGCGACCGGCGAGGGCCGGGCGTTTCTGGCTGACGGCTCGACCGCGCCACAGACGCCCGATGTTCTGGGGCACGGCACGACGGTTGCGGGGATCATCTCCCGTGCCTGTCCTGCGGCCCATATCATCCACGCGCAGGTGTTTCACGACCGCCCGTTGACCAGCGCGGTGCGGGTGGCGGCTGCGCTGCGCTGGCTGGCAGGGCTGGCCGACCCGCCCCGGCTGATCTGCCTCAGCCTTGGCCTGCGTGAAGACCGTGCCGTCCTGCGCGCCGCCGTTCAGTCGATCCTGCGCCCTGGCCTGCTGCTGGTCGCGGCCCATCCGGCACAGGGCGCGCCCTGTTTTCCGGCGGCATATCCCGGTGTCATCGCCGCGACCGGGGATGCGCGCTGCGGGTGGGATCAGATTTCGGTTCTGGGACCGGCGCTGTTTGGCGCATGGTGCGATTCCCCCGAACACCGTCCCGGCGGCATCGGCGGCGCCAGTCTGGGCGCGGCGCGGCTGACCGGGCATCTGGCCGCGATGCTGGCGGCAGGCGCGGCGTTGGACGATGTTGCGGCCGCCACCCGGCTGCTGAGCGAACGGGCCAGCTTTCACGGCGCGGAACGGCGCGGCTGATGCGCGCACGACTGTCCCGCTGGCTGACGCGCAGGCTGTTTCAGGGCGTTGCGGGCGGCTGGATGCCGCCGGTCGTCGCGCGCACGCTGCCCGGTGTGGCTGTGGTGCTGGCCAGTTCGCTGATCGCGGCGGCTGTGGGGCTGGTGCTGCCGCTGCTGACAAAACAGGTCATAGATCAGGGGATCATGGCGCGCGATATGCCTGCGCTGGTGCGGTGGTCGGCCTTGGCCTTTGTGCTGGGGCTGCTGACCGTCGCGCTAGGGATGGTGAATTCGCTGTTGCATTTGCGGGCTTCGGCGCGGATGCTGGCTGATCTGCGGCTGACCGTTGCCGATGCGGCGATGGCGCGCGATCCGGCCCTGCCCGACCCGCCGCTGGGCGAGTCCATGACCCGGCTGGATGGCGACTGCGCCACGATCCAGAGCTTTGCCTTTGACAGCGTGCTGGTGGCGGTGGGGGCGCTGTTCCGTCTGGTCGGAGGGCTTGGCCTGATGCTGGCGCTGGATTGGCGGATGGCGCTGCTGCCTGCGGTTTTTGCGCCGCTGGAACTGGCGTTTCTGTCGCGGGCGCGGCGGCGGACACAGGCTTTGGCCGAACAGACCCGCAGCCTGCGCGGCGATCTGTCGTCGCTGCTGGCGGAAAACCTGTCCGCTGCGCCCATGCTGCGCGCGATGGGCGCGGTCGGTCTGCGCCAGGCCGATCTGGCGCGGGTGCAGGGGGTGCAGATCGACCAGTTGCTGCGGCAGAGGCTGTGGGGTGAAACCGTCGGCGCGGTCAGTCAGATCCTTGCCGCGCTGACCCGCGCGGCGGTGTTGCTGATCGGGGGCTGGCTGGTTGTGCGCGGTGACTGGCAGATCGGCACGCTGGTCGCCTTTCTGGCCTATGCGGGGATGCTGTCCGGTCCGCTGCGCAACCTGTTGGGGCTATACCACGCTCAGGCGATGGCACGGGTGGCGATCGGACGGCTGGATGCCGTCATGTCTGCGGCCCGGCCGGGCCATGGCGATGATCCGTCGCCGGGTCGTCTGGTGTTTCAAGCTGCGCGGGCGGTGGGGGCCTTGCACGCGCCCGTGACTGTAACGATCCTGCCGGGCAGCCGTGTTCTGATCGACGGGCCATCGGGGATCGGGAAATCGCGGCTGCTGGCGCTGGCCAGCCGGGATGCGCCCTGTGCAGAAGGTCGTGTCACATTGAACGGTGCGGATGTCGAAACCTTGCGTCCCGATGCGCTGGCAGCCCATATCACCCATCTGGGTCAGCGACCGACCGTTCTGCGCGGCAGTATCGGCGACAACTTGCGCCTTGCCGCGCCGGATGCCGATGACGCCACCCTGTGGCGCGCGCTGAAGCTGGCCGATCTTGCGGATTGGGCGCTGACGGCAGAGGGGCTGGACACGTTTGTGGCTGAAACCGGCGCCAATCTGTCGGGCGGGATGCGGCAAAAGATTGCGCTGGCCCGCGCGGTGCTGCGCCCGGCCGGCATCATGATCTTTGACGAAAGTTTTTCCGAACTGGACGAACCGGGCTGCCGCCGCATTCTGGCCGCCCTTGATGTGGCGCTGGCGGATCGCACGCGGATTTTCGTTGCCCATGCCGGCCCGGTGCGCGAAGGGCCGTTCGATCAGCGGATCACGCTTTCTTCCAGCGCGCCCGAGCGGCGCAATTCCCGTGGGGGCACCCCATACCAGCGGGTGAATGCCCGTGAAAAGGCGGTCTGGTCGGAATAGCCCAGCAACAGCGCGATTTCCGACAAAGGTCGGTCTGAACGGGTCAGCAGCGCATAGCCCTGCATCCGGCGGCAGTTTTCCATGATTTCGCTGAAACTGCTGCCTTGCGCGGCCAGACCACGGCGCAGGCTGCGTTCGGATATGCCGAGGGCGTTGGCGGTATCGGCCTGCGAGGCCGGGCCATGGCCGATACGTTGCAGGACATGAGTGTAAACCCGTGCCGACAAATCCGTGTCGCTGCGCTGCCGCCGCAGGGCCTGCTCAAGCTGCCGCCAGCTTTCGGTATAATCATCATAGCGTGCCACAACGGGCCGGTTCGACAGGGCCGAAACCGCCAGACGCAGACGGTTTTCATCGCCGCCAAAAGCAGGCGCGACCACAAGATGCTGGGCCAGATCACGGGTCGCGCCATCCGGCTCGTGTTCAAAACTGACGCCCAGAACAGCGTCGCGGCTGATGCCAAAGCGGGCGCAGATGCCACGGATCAGCCCCAGCGACAGTTCCGCATCGGCCCGGCGCGGCCAGATATGCGGGTCCAGCACACGATAAGAGACATGCGCCTCGTGATCCATGATGCTCAGCTCGACGCTGGTATTCGATTGCAGCAGCGGAAAACCATGCGCAAAGGTTTTCAGGGCCTCGCCCAGATTGCGGCTGTTGCCGATGGCTTCCCCCAATCGCGACAGCGATTTCAGTTGCATCGCCTCGCCGCTGCGCCAGACATCGGCGGTGGGCCGATGGCGGCGTTCGTTTTCCATCAACCGGGTAAAGCTGGACAAGGGCATGTGGATGGCGCCTGCCGCTTCCAGCGGCAAACCCAAAATCGGCACCGCAATCGCGGTGCGTATCCAGCTTGTCTGCATCCCCGGTCTCCCGTCGGGTGGGCGATTCCACCCGCCCCGTTGGCTTTCCGGGCAGTCTAGCATAGGCGATCAGGGGCGCTTCAAGCATTTGGCCCGCCGCGTCAGGAATAACTGCGCACCAGGGCCTGTGCGATCAGTGTCCAACCGTCAACCACCACGAAAAATGCCAGTTTGAAAGGCAATGAGACGACAACCGGCGGCACCATCATCATCCCCATCGACATCAGCACCGCTGATACCACAAGGTCGATAATCAGAAACGGCAGGGCGATCAGAAAGCCGATTTCAAAGGCGCGCTGGATTTCTGACAGCATGAAGGACGGGATCAGCACCGCCAGACGGTCGTCGCCGCCGGGGCCTGCGGGGGCGATTTCGGCCAGTGCGGCCATCGTATCAGGGTTGGTGCGGGCCTGCATAAAGCCAGAAAACGGCACGATCCCCCGTTCGAATGCCTGGCCCAATGTGATCGTGCCATCGCGTAACGGCGCGCCTGCCACTTGCCATGCCTCGCGCAGAACCGGGTCCATGACGAACCATGTCAGAAAGATCGACAGGCTGACGATCAGCATGTTCGGCGGCGATTGTTGCAGGCCGATAGACTGGCGAAGGATCGACAGCACGGTGACGATAAAGGGAAAACACGTCACCATGATGGCGATGCCCGGTGCCAGCGACAGCGCCGTCATCGCCAGCACGATCAGAACCGCGTTCTGGCCAAGCCCGTCCGCCATCGCGCCGGGCAGGGCGAAATCCTGCGCCAGCGCGGCCGCAGGCAGGATGACGGGCAGGCCGGAGGCGGCCAGCCTGACGGAGAGGCGGCGCATCACGCCGTTTCCGCCGCACCGATGATGCGCACGCACAGCCGGTCTTCGGGCGAGCCGTCGCCGGTCAGTTCGCCCCGCGCGATCACCTTGTCGCCGACGCAGATTTCCACCCCGTCGGAAATAGCCTGATCCAGCGTCAGCACATCATCGGGGCGCAGCGAGGACAGTTGCGCCACCGTCTGGCGTGTGCGGCCCAGACGGATGGTGACTTCAACCTGAATATCGTCGGTCTGGATAAGGCGGTGCAGGTCGTCCATAGGTCAATCCTCCTGGATTTCGGCGATCAGGCGGCGCACGGATTGCACGACCTGATCCTGTGAAAATTCGATATGCCCGCCGGACAGGTTAAGATGCAGGCTTTGCCCCAGCGGTTGTTCAATGATGTCGATTGCGGTCATTCCGGCGTCGGCGGCGCAGCGCTCCACCATCGGCCGCATTTCGGACGAGCAGGCAACCTGACAGACAACAGGGGGCGTCTGCCGCGCCAGACGAGTCAGTTCGCCGACCAGATCCTGTTCCAGCCGGCGGGCCGTTCCGATGGGGACAATCGCGTCCAGCATAGCGCTCAGGATCGGGGCCAGCGCAGCCACCGCTTCACGCCGCAATTCTGTGCGGCGGGTTTCGTCGGCGGCGATCTGCTGCGCCATTTCCTGCAAGGCAGCGGTCAGGGCTGCGGTTTCGCTGTTGTGCTGCGCGCTGCGCCCATCAACGACACCGCGCTGATAAGCCTCGTCCAGCGCGGCACGGGCGGCTGCGGCGGCCACGCGCGACATGCTGCCAACGGGTGTGAACGATTCCAGCTTGAGGACGGACAGGCTCATGCGGTGCCTTCTTTCTTGTCGATCCAGTTGGACAGGATTTTCATGCTTTCATCCTGCCGGTCTTTCATCATGTTCCGCAGTCGGGCCACCGGGTCGGCGGGCGGCAGCGACAATTGCTGCGCCGCTGCCGGAGTTTGCCCAATCACGGCGGCATCAAGCCCGGCCAGAGATTGCGGCGGTTCAATGATGCCAGGGGATGTCTGCTGCGGTGCCACCGGGGCCATGCCGCCTGTGGGGCGGCTGTCGTCCAGCAAGGCCGTGCCGGGCGCGTTCAGCGCAGTGGTGGCGGTATTGCGCCCGCGCAGCATCGGCCGCAGCACCACAAAGGCAACCGCCAGCGCAAACAGCCCGATGATGGCCAGCCGCGCCAGACCGTTCGGGTCCAGGCGATCCATCAGCCCCGCGGGCGAGGCCAGCGTTCCATCCTGACCGAGCGCGGCAAAGGGCAGCGATTTCACCGTGATCTGATCACCACGTTCCGCATCAAAGCCGACAGCCGAAGCCACCAGTTCGCGGATGGCCTCAAGCTCGGCTTCGGGGCGGGGCACGACCTGACCGCCGTCCTGCGCCACACCGTTCACCAGCACGGCAACCGTCATGCGACGCACCGATCCCGGCTGACGCAGCACTTCGCGGGTGACGCTGCTGACTTCGAAATTGGCCTGCTGGCGGTTTTCCGAACGGTTCGATTGCGTCGAATCACCGGCGCCTTGCTGGCCTTCGGGCAGGTTCGATGCCGCTGTGACCGCGCCCGATCCTTGCGAATTACTTTGATCCGAGGTTTCCTCGGTCACTTGCGAAATCATTGCCCGCTGGGTCGGATCGAACCGCTGTTCGGTCATTTGTTCGCGTTCCGTGACCAGATCCAGATTCAACTCGACGATGGCATTGCCAAAGCCGACATGCGGTTCCAGAATCCGTTCCACGTTGCGTTTCATGTCGGCGGCACGATCTGCGCCCCCCAGATCTTCGGCGGTGGCGACCATGCCGCGTTCGCTGTCGATTACGGCGACCTTTTCCGGGTCCATCCCCGGCACGCCGGATGAGACCAGATATTTCAGCGCCGAAGCCTGTTGCCGCGTCACCGCCGCGCCATTGGTGGTCAGCGTCACCGAGGCCGAGGCCGCCGATTCGCGACGCAGCCCGCGTTGGTTGGCCACGGCCAGATGCACGCGCGCGGTCTTGATATTGGGCAGGGCCAGAATGGTGCGGGCCAGCTCGCCCTCTTTCGCGCGCCAATAAGCGGCGTCGAACATCTGCGAGGTGGTGCCGAACCCTGACATGCCGTCCAGAATCTCGTAACCCGCGCTGCCCGCGGCAGGCAGGCCCTGTCCGGCCAGATCCATGCGCAATTTGTCGCGCTGCCGTGAATCGACATAAATCGAATCGCCGCGCACCTCGTAAGGGACGCCGGATCGTTCGACGCCCGTCACCACCTCGCCCGCCTGCTGCGGATCAAGCCCGGCGTAAAGCAGCGCCATGCTGGGCCGGTTGGCCATCACGGCAAAGGCGGCAATCGCCAGGAACGTGCCCACGAACGCGGCCACCAGGGTGATTTTCTGCTGCGAGCTTCTGTCGCTCCAATAGTCCTGCAATTTTTGCAAAACCCGGTCCTTTCGAATCGGCGATAAATTTGACCAGATCTTCATGGCACGGCTGGCGTTAAGAATTGGTTAGTGCCGGGGTGATAAATCCATCTGGAACGGACGGAGAATCACCATGACCGACGCAACCGCCGAAGCGTCTGAAACGCCGGCAAAGAAAAAGGGAATGCTGCTGCCAATCCTGTTGGTGGCCGCGCTGGGCGGGGGCGGCTTTGCCTCGACATTTCTGGGGGTCTGGTCGCCTTCCGCCCTGCTGGCACCGGGCGAGGAAAAGCCCGCCGCCAGGGCTGAGGGTGCACCGGGGCTCGATTTCATCGACGTGCCGCGCATCAGGCTGTCGATCCCCAATGATCCGCCGCGCACATTGATTCTGACTGCAAAAATCGAAACCGGCACGGCGGATCGCGCGCAGGTCGAACATCTGATGCCGCGCGTGTCGGATGCCTTCAACAGCTTTCTGGCGGACATTGACCCCAAGGCGTTTGGCAGGCGCGGTGTTCTGGAAATCGTCCGGGCCGAGTTGGTGACGCGCGCCCGCTATGTGCTGGGCGATGCGGTGGTCAAGGATCTGCTGATTACGGAGTTCATGCTGCAATGATGATCGAAACCATTCTTCAGGTCACGCTGGCCGTGGCCTCGGTCGGGCTGGCGGTGTTTTGTGTCGTTCTGGCACGGCGTCTGCGGCGTCTGAACGATCTGGAAACCGGGCTGGGCGGCGCCATCGCGGTTATGGCAGCCGAGGTGGACCGGCTGGAAAAGGCCATCATCGCCGCCCGCGACGAGGCCAAATCCGCCAGTGAAGCCCTGGCCGCCGAAGTGGCCCGGTCGCGCAATGAACGCGCGCATTGGGATCTGCGCCGCAAGATCATCGATGCCGCTGCCCCTGCCAGCCCCACAGTCGGTGCCCGCCGGTTGCGCAAACGTGCGGAGTCTGCCGATGCATAAGCGTATCCTGCCCGTCCTTGGCCTGACTTTGTTGCTGCCTGTGGCGGTGGTTGCCGCGCGTCACGTTGATCTGCCGCGCAGCCTGTTTGCCTTTGCCGCCGCGCCCTCGACCTTGATGGAGGGCTGTCTGGACGTGCCCGAGGCCGTCGCGATGGCCGGAGAGCTGCGCGACCGCGCACTGCGCATCCAGACCTACACCGAGGCGCTTGAGGCAAAAAAGGCAGAGCTGGCGCTGGCCGAACAGACCCTGCGCACGCGGCTGTCCGAACTGCGCGCGGTGCAGACCAGCAGCCATAGTCGGCGCAGTCAGGCTTCGGCGGCGGTTCAGGACGACATCAACCGTCTGGTCGCGGTCTATGACGTGATGAAACCGACCGATGCCGCACAGGTGCTGACCAGCCTGCCACCCGATTTCGCCGCCGAGATCCTGATGCGCCTGACCCCTGAAAACGGCGCTCGCATCATCGCTGCGGTCGAGCCGGGGCAGGCGGCGATCCTGACCACCCATATGGGCGCTCGCAGCGCCCGCAAACCATAAGGAACCGCATATGTTTGGTATCATCGGCATCGTTCTGACCTTTGCCATGGTCTTTGGCGGCTATCTGCTGGCCGGTGGCCATATGGGTGTGATCCTGTATTCGCTGCCCTTCGAAATGATGATGATCGGCGGTGCCGCGGTTGGCGCCTATATCCTGTCGAACGACACTTCGGTGCTGAAACATACGGTGGGCGGGATCGTGAAGGCCTTCAAAGGCCCGAAATGGACCGAACAGGACAATCAGGATGTGCTGTGCCTGCTGTATCAGCTGCTGCGCATCGCCCGCGAAAACCCCGTCGCGCTGGAGGAGCATATCGAGAACCCCGAGTCCTCGTCGATCTTTACCACCTATCCGCGCCTGCTGGCCGATCATCACGTGATCGGGCTGATTACCGACACGCTGCGTTCGATCAGCCTGAACTATGACGACCCCTATCAGGTCGAGGAAATGTTGTCGCGCCGCATCGGCAGCCTGTGTGATGAAGAGCTGCATGTCTCGCACGCGCTGCAAAGCACGGCGGACGCGCTGCCTGCGCTGGGGATCGTCGCGGCGGTGCTGGGTGTCATCAAGACCATGGGCGCCATCGACCAGCCGCCCGCCGTGCTGGGCAAGATGATCGGCGGTGCGCTGGTGGGCACGTTTCTGGGCGTGTTTCTGGCCTATGGCTTTGTCGCGCCGCTGGCGCAGCGGCTGGCCTCTGTGACCAAACAGGACCAGACCTTCTATGATGTCATCAAATCGGTTCTGATCGCCGGATTGCACCAGCACGCCACGAATCTGTGCGTCGAGGTGGGCCGTCAGGCGGTGCCGGAACATGTTCGCCCCAGCTTTAACACGCTGGAAGAAGCCCTGCGCGAACTGAAAAAGGCCGCCTGATGCTGACTCATGCCCTTGTGCTGGCGGCGGGTCTGGCTCAGTCCCCGGCGGCTGCTCCCGAAACGCCGCTGGGCCTGTTCATCGCCGATGCGGAGACCTGGCTTTTGCAGGCGAAACCGCTGCCGTCTGATACGCGGCTGCGCCTGCTGCGGATGCGGCCCGAGGATCGGTTGCAGGCGATCATCTTTCTGCGCCGCGCCGGGCTGATGACCGGTGCCGTCTGGCCGGTCGAAGATCTGCTGCGCCCGGCCATCAGCCGTGAGGAGGCCGGGGAATGAACGCCGCTGCCTTCAAGGGAAACAGCGGTCTGCTGGTCACGGGCGGGCTGGTGCTGATCGTGATCTCGCTGGTGATTCCGCTGCCGGCGGGCGTGCTGGATTTCGGTATCGCGATTTCCATCGCCACGGCTACGCTGTTGCTGGTGATGGCCTCGCTGGTCGATAAACCGACGGATTTTCAGGCGTTTCCGGTGATGCTGTTGGTGACGCTGGTGATCCGGCTGTCTCTGAATGTGTCCTCGACCCGACTGATCCTGACGCAAGGGCATACGGGCGAGCAGGCCGCAGGGCAGGTAATCGCCGGATTCGCGCAGTTTGTAGCGGGCGGGTCCATTCTGGTCGGGATCACGGTGTTCGGCGTGATTACGGTGGTGAACTTTATGGTCATCACCAAAGGCTCGGGCCGTATGGCCGAGGTGTCGGCCCGGTTTGCACTGGATTCCTTACCCGGCAAGCAGTTGGCCATCGACGGTGACCTGTCCTCGGGCGCGATCGACCATGCCGAGGCAAAGCGCCGCCGTGAACGGGAACAGCGCGAGATCAGCTTTTTCGGCTCGTTGGACGGGGCGTCGAAATTCGTCAAGGGCGATGCCGTCGCCGGGTTGGTCATCACCATGATTAACCTGCTGATCGGGCTGACGGTCGGTATTCTGATTCACGGTATGCCGGTTGGTGATGCCGTGGCGACCTATTCGCGGCTGACCATCGGCGACGGCCTGGTCACGCAGGTGCCGGCGCTGATTACCTCGATGGCGGCGGCGCTGTTGCTGTCGCGCGGGGGGGCCACCGATACCACCAGCCAGCTTTTGTCGAAACAGTTGCTGCAAGGCTGGCAGGGACCGGCGGTGGTTGCGGGCACGATGGTGGTCATGTCCATGGTGCCGGGGATGCCGACGCTGCTGTTTCTGGGCATTGCTGCCGTCATGGGCACGGTCGCCTGGCGCGTATCCCGGCGCAAGCCGGTGGCCGATCTGCCCGAGATCGACGACACGCCCGAACCAACCCCGGTCAGCCGTATCGGCGATGTGCTGGATACCGATGAAATCAGCGTCGAGATCGGCACGGATCTGATCGTCATCGCGCTGGATCAGGCGCGTGGGCTGGGCACACGCATCAATAACCTGCGGGTCCATATCGCGCGTGGCTTTGGTCTGATCCTGCCCGATGTGCGTATCACCGATACCGACGACCTGCCGCCGACCGAATATCAGATCCGCATTCAGGGTGTGGTTCGCGGGCGCGGTGTGCTGCGCCCGACCGAGGTGCTGGCGCTTGGCCCCGAGGATGCGGTGAAATCTTTGGGCGGTGTCGCGGTCAAAGAGCCGGTCTATGGCAGCCCGGCCCGCTGGATCAGCCGTGACGCGCAGGACGAAGCGGTGATGCTGGGCGCGACCGTTGTCACCCCGATGGAAATCCTGTCCACCCATCTGATGGAGGTGGTCAAGGCGCATCTGCCCGCGCTGCTGACGCAATCAGCCATGCAGCGGCAGCTGGATGAGCTGAAGAACCTGTCTGATCCGGCCCGTGCGGAACGCTATCGCAAGTATTTCGACAGCATGATTCCCGACAAGGTAACGCCCGAAATGCTGCTGGCGGTGCTGCGCGGTCTGCTGGAAGAACGGGTCTCGATCCGTAATCTGCCACTGATCGTCGATGCAATTTCCGAATTCCGGAGCATTGATTCGGTGGAAACAGTTTATGAACTGGTGCGCAAGCGCCTGCGTGGGCAGATTACCCAGCAACTGGCCGACCCCGAAGGCCGGATCAGCGTGATCCAGCTTCACCCCGCGTGGGAGGCCGAGTTCGTGCGATCCGACAACGAAACGGGCCGCAGCGGCGGCGGGGCGATTACACCTGCGCTGTCACGCAAGCTGCTGGATCAGACGCGCAAGGCGATGGCGGTATCGGAACCGGCCGGTTCGCCGGTGATCGCCGCACCGGATCATCGGCGGCGGATGGTGAAATCGCTGCTGGCCTCGAACGGGCTGGCGGTGCCGGTCATCGGGCTGGAGGAAATCGACCCGGCCGCCGAGTTGCGGCTGGTCGGCACGATCGAGGCCGCCTGATGCTGAACGGGCTGGTCGCGGCGGTTCCAGGCCTGGATATGGGGCTGGTGCTGACCTATCTCCGGTTGCAGGCGTTTTTGCTGATGCTGCCCGGTATCGGCGAACGCATGGTGCCGGGACGGGTCAAGGTGGCCATCGCCATGTCACTGGCCCCGCTGCTGTCACAGGTCAGCGGTGTCGGCCCTGACACGGCGGATGCCGCCGGGCTGCTGTTGCCGGCGATCACGGAAATGGCGGTTGGGCTGGCTGCCGGGACACTGGTGCGGATCATGGCCTTTGCCATCGACATCGGCACCAGCGCCATTGCCGCCAGCACGTCGCTGGCGCAGATCGTGGGCGGCGCGAATGAGGCTTCGCCGCATCCGGTCGGCAATATGCTGCATCTGGGCGGGCTTGCTATCCTGTTCACGCTGGGGCTGCCGGTGATGATGGTGCAACTGATGGCTGACAGCTTTGTGCTGTGGCCGTTGGGCGGCGTGCCTGACATCACCGCTATCCTGCCCGAAATCCTGTCTTATGTCGCCCGCAGTTTCGGGTTGGCGATGATGCTGGCCGCGCCGTTCATTCTGGGCGGGTTTCTGTATCAGGCGCTGTCGGGGGTTATCAACAAGGTGATGCCGCAACTGCCGGTGCTGTTCATCGGCGCACCCGGCTCGATCCTGCTGGCGTTGACCGCGCTGGTGGTGATTGCACCGCTGCTGGTCGGGGTTTGGGCCGATGCGGTGCTGTCCATTTCCTTGCCGGGGGTGCCATGAGCGAGGAAGACAAGGACGACAAGCAATTCGACGCCTCGGAACAGAAGATCCGCAAGGCGCGGGAAAAGGGCGATATTGTCCGCTCGACCGAGGTGAACGCGGCGCTGATGTATCTGGGCGCCTGGGTCGCCTTTGCGCTGCTGGCCGGATATGCGGTCAGGACGTGGCTGGCGATGGGCGCCCGCGCGATGGGTGCGGATGGCTGGCCGCAAGGGTCGGTTTACGCACTGGCCGACAGTTTGTGGCAGTTCGCGGCCATGGCGGTTCTGGCGCTGGTGCTGGTGCCGGGTGTCACGATCATTGCCGGTCTGGCGGCGCAGCGCAGCATCGTCTTTGCGGGCAAAAAGATCATGCCCGACATCAAAAAGATCAACCCCTTCGCCAATGCCAAGCAGAAATTCGGCAAATCCGGTCTGGTGCAATTCGCAATCTCATTGGCCAAGGTGGGGGTGGTGTGCGTGGGCGGATGGTATCTTTTTACCTCTCTGATTAATTTGGTGCTGAACACGCCCTTCATGGGTGAAGGGCGCTGGGTGGCCGGGCTGGGGATGCTGATCGGGCGCGTGCTGCTGATGGCGCTGGCGATTTCGGCGGTGTTTGCCATTATCGATTACCTGTGGAAACGCCACGAACATTTGCAAAAGCTGCGGATGAGCCGCAAGGAAATGCAGGACGAACACAAGGATTCCGAGGGCGATCCGCATATGAAGGGTGCACGGCGGCAAAAGGCTGTCGATATTGTCATGTCGCAGATGATCGCCGATGTGGCCAAGGCCGATGTGGTGATTGTCAACCCCACGCATTACGCCGTCGCACTGGAATGGAAACGCGGCAGCGGGCTGGCCCCTGTCTGCGTCGCCAAGGGGGTCGATGAAATCGCCGCCAAAATTCGCGAAAAAGCCAAGGAAAACAACGTCCCTATTTGGTCAGATCCGCCCTGTGCCCGCGCCATTCACGCCACCGTCAAGGTGGGCGAGGAAATCCATCGCGATCACTTTGGTCCGGTCGCGGCGGCCATTCGCTTTGCTGAAAAGATGCGTGCCCGGAGCCGTGCGGGATGGTAAAGAAAATCAAGCAGTTGCAGCAGCTGGAACAGGTCGCCCGGATCAAGGCTGATCTGGAGTTGCGCAAATTCGCCGCCTTCAACGCTCATGTCACGGCCGCGCGGCAGAACATCGCCAGCCTCGAGGCCGCCTTGCAGCAATCCTATCACGCCACCGCGCCCCTGGGCGTGGCCGAGGCGCGGATGGCCAATGCGCAGGCGGGCCGCGCGGCGCGTGAAATCCGCAAGGCCAATGCCGATCTGGATCGCATGATGCCCCGGTTCGAGGTCGCGCGCGCCACCGCCTCGCGCGAGTTCGGGCGGGCCGAGGCGCTGTATAATCTGGCCGCCGCCGCGATGCGGCAAAAGCCGGGGTCATAAGCCGCCGCCATTGGACAGCGGCGTGGCAAGCTGTTAAGGCTTTGGGCGCATTCACAGTCACGGACAACCGCCATGCTGCACACCGATCTTTCCGCCTCTGACACTTCGGGTCGCAAGGTCTGGTCCGGCGACGAGGCGCGGGCGCTGTTCGATTTGCCATTCATGGATCTGATGTTTCAGGCTCAGACCGTGCATCGCCAGCACTTCGACCCGAACCGCGTGCAGATGAGCCGGCTTTTGTCGATCAAGACCGGTGGCTGCCCCGAGGATTGCACCTATTGCAGCCAGTCCGCGCGTTATGATTCCGGCCTGTCCGCCTCCAAACTGATGGAGGTGCAGCGCGTCATCGCCGAGGCGCGGCGCGCGCGTGACGCCGGGGCGACCCGTTATTGCATGGGTGCGGCCTGGCGCAGCCCCAAGGAGCGCGACATGGCGCAGATCGTCGCCATGGTCGAGGGCGTCAAGGCGTTGGGCATGGAAACCTGCATGACGCTGGGAATGCTGGATGCCGGTCAGGCGCAGCGGCTGAAACAGGCCGGGCTGGATTACTATAACCACAACATCGACACCTCGGAATCGCATTACGGCAAGGTTATCACCACTCGCAGCTTTGCGGACCGGCTGGAAACGCTGGAAAACGTGCGCAAATCTGGCATCAAGGTTTGTTCCGGCGGCATTCTGGGTCTGGGCGAGGGCAATCAGGACCGGGTGGATATGCTGGTGACGCTGGCTAACCTGCCTGAGCCGCCCGATTCCGTGCCGATCAACATGCTGATCCCGGTCGAGGGCACGCCGCTGGAACATGCCGCGCCGGTTGATCCGATTGATTTCGTGCGGACCATCGCCGTGGCGCGGATCATGATGCCGCAGGCTCATGTTCGCCTGTCGGCCGGGCGCACCGAAATGTCGGATGAAATGCAGGCGATGTGCTTTTTTGCCGGGGCGAACTCGATTTTCGTGGGTGATACGCTGTTGACCAAGGACAACCCCGGCGAAGATCAGGACGCGCGCCTGTTCGCCAAACTGGGGCTGAAGCCGATGGCTGCGCACGAACATATGCCCGATCCGGCAGAATTGCAGGCCGAGACGCGGCGACAGGCCGCCCGGCAGGCCGATCCGGCCATTCCGGTGCTGCGCTAATCCGGTGGCCATCGCCCAAACCGGCGGCAAGACAGGGGGCAGCGTGGATCGGCTGGCGGTATATCGCGAACAACTGGCCGGGCTTGCCGCCGACGCGCGGCTGCGGCGGCTGATCCCGCGCGCGGGCGTGGATTTTTCCTCGAACGACTATCTGGGGTTGGCCGGGTCGGCGCGGCTGGCCGATGCCGTGCGCGACGCGCTGGATCGCGGCGTGTCTGTGGGGGCTGCCGGTTCGCGCCTGCTGCGTGGCAATTGCGACGAACAGGAACAGTTCGAAGCCGAGGCTGCCGCCTTTTTTGGCGCGGAATCGGCGTTGGGGTTTGGTGGCGGTTATGTGGCGAATTTCGCCATTCTGACCACGCTGCCGCAGCGGGGCGACCTGTTGCTGATGGACGAGTTGTCTCACGCCAGCACACACGAAGGTGCGCGCGCCGGTCGGGCCGAGGTGCAGAGTTTTCGCCACAATGATGCGGGCGATGCGGCGGATCGTATCCGCAACTGGCGCGACGGCGGCGGGCGCGGCGCGGTGTGGATCGCGGCGGAAAGCCTTTACAGCATGGATGGCGACCGCGCGCCCTTGGCCGATCTGGCGGCCTTGGCCGATGACCATGGCTTTCTGATCGTGGACGAGGCGCATGCGACTGGTGTTTATGGCCCTGACGGGCGCGGGCTGGCGCATGATCTGGAAGGGCGCGGCAACGTGCTGACGCTGCACACTTTGGGCAAGGCTTTGGGTGGGTCGGGCGCGCTGGTCTGCGGGCCGCGGGTGCTGACGGATTTCATGGTCAACCGCTGTCGCCCGTTTATTTTTGGCACCGCGCCCTCACCGTTGATGGCGGCGGCGGGGCGTGCCGCGCTGGCGATCCTGCGCGACGAGGGTTGGCGCCGTAATGCGCTGGCCGCACGGGTGGCGCTGTTTTCGCAGCGGCTGGTGCGGATGGGTTTGCAGGCCAGCGGCAGCCAGATCGTGCCGGTGATCGTCGGCGGCAACGCGCCCGCCATGGCGTTGGCGCAGCAGGTGCAAGACCGTGGCTTTGACGTGCGCGGCATCCGCCCGCCTACGGTGCCGCAGGGAACAGCGCGGCTGCGTGTCTCGCTGACGCTGAATGCCAGCGAAGATGATGTCACCCACCTTGCCGACACGCTGGAGGAGCTATGGCCCGGTTCGTAATCACCGGCACCGGCACCGGCATCGGCAAGACGGTCTTTGCCGCCGGTCTGTGCGGCATGATCGGTGCCGATTACTGGAAGCCGCTGCAATCCGGGCTGGCCGATGGGCTGGACGCCGATTGCGTCGCGGCCTTGTCCGGCGCACATATCTGGCCCGAGGCATATCGTCTGCGCGAACCCTTGTCGCCGCATCGGGCGGCAGAGCTGGATGGTGTCGCCATCGACCCGGCGGCGCTGACCCCGCCCGAGGCACCGTCGCTGGTGATCGAGGGGGCGGGGGGCGCGCTGGTGCCGGTCACCCGGCAGATCCTGTTTGCCGATCTGTTTGCCGGTTGGCAGATTCCGGTGGTGCTGGTGGCCGCCACAGGGCTGGGCACCATCAGCCACACGCTGACCGCGCTGGAATCGTTGCGCACGCGCGCGGTGCCGGTGCACGGGGTGGCCTTTGTCGGTGATGACAACCCTGATAACATCGCCACCATCGGCCAGATGGGCGCGGTGCGGGTGCTGGGGCGTCTGCCGCATCTGGGCCCGCTGAATCGCCCTGCGCTGACCGCCGCCATGGCCCGTCACTTTAACCCGCAGGATTTCGGATGAGCGCCGTCTGGCATCCCTTTACCCAGCACGCGCTGGAACCCGCGCCGCCGCGCGTGAGGGCGACCCATGGCGCGGTGATCGACACCGATCGCGGCCCGCTGATCGACGCGATTTCCAGTTGGTGGGTCATTACCCATGGCCACCGCACGCCCGAAATCATGGCCGCCATCACCGAAACCGCCGCACGGATGGATCAGGTGATCTTTGCCGGTCTGACCCACGCCCCTGCCGAGGAACTGGCCGAGGCGCTGATCGCCATGGCCCCCGCCGGGCTGTCGCGGGTATTTTATTCCGACAGCGGCTCGACCTCGGTCGAGGTGGCGCTGAAGATGGCGCTTGGCTTTTGGCGGCACAGCGGCCAGCCGCGCCACCGTATCGCGGTGATCGAGGGCAGTTATCACGGCGACACCATCGGCACCATGAGCGTGGGCGAACGCGGCGTGTTCAACGCGGCCTATGATCCGTTGCTGTTTTCGGTCGAGACACTGCCCTTTCCACAGGGCGATGGCGCGGCGACGCTGGTCGCCTTCGAGGTGCTGGCGGCGCAGGGCGATATGGCGGCGCTGATTCTGGAACCGCTGGTTCTGGGTGCTGGCGGGATGCGGATCTATGATCCACAGGTGCTGGCCGGGCTGCGGGCCATCTGCGACCGCCATGGCGTTCTGCTGATCGCGGATGAGGTGATGACAGGTTGGGGCCGCACCGGGCGGCTGTGGGCCTGCGATCACGCCGGGATTGCGCCGGATATTTTGTGCAGCTCCAAAGGCTTGACGGGTGGTGCGATCCCCCTGGCCGTGACGTTGGCCAGTGAGGCGGTGTTTCAGGCGCATTATTCGACCGACCGTGCCCGGACGTTTTATCATTCCAGCAGCTATACTGCGAACCCGATTGCCTGCGCCGCCGCGCTGGCTCAGGTCCGGTTATGGCAGGCGTTGCCGATGCAGGCGCGGCTGGATGCGCTGGCTACTATGCAGGCCGAGCGGCTGGCGCGGGTTGCGGCGGACCCGCGGTTTGAAAACGCCCGCCAATGCGGCACCATTGCGGCAGTCGATCTGAAGGTGGCCGATGCAGGCTATCTGGCCGATGCCGGGCCGCGTTTGCGCGCGCATTGTCTGGAACGCGGGGTCTTGCTGCGGCCCTTGGGGAATACGGTTTACGTGCTGCCCCCCTATTGCATCGACGGCGATCAACTGGATCAGGTCTGGAACGCGGTTCTGGACTGGCGCGGGTGACAAGGGGGCGCTCGCGCCCCCTCTTGGCCTGCCGGCCAATTCACCCCCTGAGGATATTTTCAGACAGAAGATGCCCGATCACAGCCCCAGCGAGCGATAGACATTCGCGATACGGCGGATCGCCACCACATAGGACGCGGTGCGCAGGTCGGTGACGTCAGGGTGGTTCATCCAGACCTCTTTCATCTTGCCGAAGGTGACGCGCATCGTGTCATCAAGGCCCGAGCGGACCAGATCAAGTTCGTTCGCGCCCGTCATATAGGCATCCTTGAAGCCCTTGGAGAGCGTCCAGTTCAGGCCGGTGTCGGCGGACAGGCGTTCGAGTTCGTCCACCATCAGGCGGGCGCGGGCCTCTTCGTGGCGGCGCTCCAGGCGGCCGAGGCTGATCTGCGACAGGTTCTTGACCCATTCGAAATAGGACACGGTGACGCCGCCGGCGTTGGCATACATGTCGGGGATAATGACCACGCCCCGGTCGCGCAGGATCTGGTCGGCATCGGCGGTGACGGGACCGTTCGCGGCCTCGATAATCAGTTTGCAGCGAAGGCGGGGGGCGTTTTCGGCGTGAATGACGCTTTCGACGGCGGCGGGCAGCAGGATGTCGCACTCATCTTCCAGCGCCGCCATACCGTTTTCGCGATAGTCGCCGCCGGCAAAGCCCCCCACTCCGCCGGTGGCCTGGATATGGCCGCGCAGGGCGTCGATATTCAGGCCCGCGGGATTGGTGATCGCGCCGTCGCGTTCGATGACGGTGGTAATCAGCGCGTTATCCTGCGTCGAAAGAAACAGCGCCGCGTGATAACCGACATTCCCCAGCCCCTGCACGATGATCCGCTTGCCTGCCAGCGTGCCGGTCAGGCCCGCGCGCTGCATGGCGTCGGGATGGCGGAAGAATTCGCGCAGGGCATATTGGACGCCCCGGCCCGTCGCCTCGACCCGGCCCTGAATGCCGCCCGCCGCCAGCGGCTTGCCGGTGACACAGGCTTTGGCGTTGATGTCGTCGGGATGCAGGCGTTTATAGGCATCGGCCATCCACGCCATTTCGCGTTCGCCAGTGCCCATATCCGGGGCGGGCACGTTCTGGCTGGGCGAGATCAGGCTGCGACGCGACAGTTCATAGGTAAAACGGCGCGTTATGCGTTCCAGTTCGTCTTCGTCCCATTGTCGGGGGTCAATGCGCAGCCCGCCCTTGGACCCGCCAAAGGGCACCTCGACCAGCGCACATTTATAGGTCATGAGGGCTGCCAGAGCCTCTACTTCGTCCTGATTCACGTCCAGGGAATAACGAATCCCGCCTTTGACCGGCTCCATATGCTCGGAATGGACCGACCGATAGCCGGTAAAGGTCTGAATTTGGCCTCTTAATCGCACGCCGAACCGAACCGTATAGGTTGAATTGCAGACCCGGATTTTTTCCTCGAGTCCGGGCGGCAAGTCCATGAAACGTGCGGCCTGCGTGAACATTTGATCGACTGAATCGCGGAACGAAGCGTGGGGAACGGCCATTTTCAACCTCCTGTTGTGTTGTCTGAAAGCCCAAAACGAACCAAACCTAACCTTGTGCAGTATAGAAGCAAGGATTTTTATACGACTTTAGTCTTATATGCGTGGGTTTCCTGCACCATTTCCCGGCGGTTCTTTCGAAACTGCATGGTGTGATCCGAGGAGGTGCTGCGTCAAGCCGATCATGGATAGGCCCAAAAGGCCAGTCTGAACGTGTGGCGCATCACAAAATCTTTGGGTGTGTGGGGAAGAAAATCTGGCTGGGCGGTCTGATGACTATTGCTCTGGTGCGCGTGGTGCCAGGCGGACAGCGTTTGATTTTTCTTAACTGCCTTGTGCGATAGTGGGTAAAGACGACATGATGGAGCGGACATAATGCAGAAAACACCGCCAATCACCCGCGGACGAAAGTTCGCGCAGGTTCTGGATGGGGCGCGGAAGATCTTTCTGCGTGACGGGTTTGAGGGGGCCAGCGTCGATGACATCGCGCGCGAGGCTGGTGTTTCCAAGGCGACACTCTACAGCTATTTCCCCGACAAACGCCTGATGTTCATCGAGGTGTTCCGGGCCGAACTGTCCCGTGAAACCCATGATTCCAAGGCATTGGTAAACATTGATCTGCCGGTGCATCAAGTTTTGCCCTTTGTGGTGCAGATGCTGACCGGGCATCTGGTGTCGGAATTCGGTATTCGCGTCTGGCGGCTGTCCGCCTCCGAGGCCGAGCGGTTCCCTGCGCTGGCGGCGGAATATTACAACTCTGGCCCGCGCGATGTGCAGTTCAAGCTGTCGGAATATTTTGAATATTGCATCAGCCGGGGCGAGCTGGAAATCGACGATCTGGCGCTGGCCGCCGATCAGTTGTTGCAGCTTTGTGCCGTGCGGGTGTTCGACAAGGCCATGTTCCTTGGCCCGGCCTCGGTGACGGACGAGGAAATCAAGCAGTGCTGCGCCGGAACCGTGCGCATGTTCCTGCTGACCTACGGGTCCAAGGCAGTGCGCGATCAGGTGCGGTCGCAGGAAGCGCGTCCTGTGCGCCACAGCACTGCCGCAGAATAACGGTTGACCGCTTTGTGAAGGCCGCCGCTGCTGGGCAACCGGCGGCGGCAGTTTTATAACAGGCTGACAGTCCGGTATTGAGCCGGGCAGCAGGCAGATCACGGAAAGACCGATGATGAAACCCGTTCCTTTTCTGGGCCTTGCCATTGTGGCCGGCCTGACCTCGGCCTGCGTGATGCAGGTGCCCGCCTATGCCCCCATGACTCCGCCGGTTGAATCGAACCTGCCCTATAACCCGCCCATTGACGGTATGGCACCGATGCCGGTGGCGGGCGGTTCGGGCTTGCAGGAACGCCAGCCCGACCTGTGCGGGGCCAAGAGTTACGCCAGCTATGTCGGCCAGCCCGGCAGTGTGGTGCCGGGGCTGGGCATCACCAGACCCTATCGCGTGGTGGAATTCCGCGGGATCGAGGCGCAGAACTATGATCCCAGCCGGATCGTGTTCCGGTTGGATTCGGCGGGCAATATCCAAAAGGTGGATTGCGGCTGATGCGTGATTCGTTTCTGATTCCCGTCTTGGCCCTGCTGGCATTGTCGGCTTGTCAGCCTGTTCCGCCCGCACCGGCTGAACCCGCGCCCGAGGCCGATCAATGCGGTGCCACCGGCTATCGTGGTCTGATCGGCCAGCCGCGCACGGTGCTGGATTCCATGCGTTTCCCGATTGGCACCCGCACTATCGGCCCCAGCGACGCCATCACCAGCGATTATCGGCCCCAGCGACTGAACATCGAATATGGCAGCGGCGGGCTGATTGAAAAGGTCTCGTGTTATTGATCGCACCCGCCGGCCGCGCTGTGATTCGTCGTTGCGCGGCGCGGGCGGCGGTGCCACCATCGCCTGATGCTGAACGCCACGCCGCCCCCGACCCATGATCCCGACCGGGTTGCCTTTGACCGGACCGAACTGGGGGTGATCCTGTCGGTCTATGGCCGCATGGTTGCGGCGGGGGAATGGCGCGATTACGCCCTGTCCTTTCTGCGCGACGTGGCGGTGTTCAGCGTCTTTCGCCGCGCCGCCGAAACCCCGATCTATCGCATCGAAAAGCGCCCGCGGCTGCGCAATGCCCAAGGGGCCTATGCTGTCATCGGCATGGATGGCCGCATTCTGAAACGTGGCCATGATCTGCGTGCGGTGGTGCGGGTGTTCGACAAGAAACTGATCCGTGCCATCGACTGACCGGGCCGCGCCGTTTCTTGCGTGCCTCAATATCGCGACAGCGCCGGTCAGGCGCCGGGCTTGATCTTGTTCGCCGTGCCTTGTGCAAAGGCAGCCAGCCGTTCCCTGGCCGCATCCTGCGTGTTGACGACGCCTGCCACCACCGCTTCGGCATAAGCCGCATCCAGCGCCGACATATTCTGCATATGGCTGATCGCGCTGCAAATGGCGAAATTGGACAGCGGCGGGTTTTGGGCCGCCGCCTCGGCGATCTCTCGTGCCTTGGTTTCGGGGTCATCGACCAGATACTGGCACAGGCCCACATCCACCGCCTCGGTGCCGCGATACAAGCGGCCCGACAACATCATGTCGATCATCCGCGCCTTGCCGATCAGATCAGCCACCCGGATCGTCGCCCCGCCGCCGGTGAACAGCCCGCGCTGACCTTCGGGCAGGCCGAAATAGGTATCCGGCCCGGCCACCCGGATATGCGCTGCCGAGGCCAGTTCCAGCCCGCCGCCGACGACCGCGCCTTTCAGCACTGCGATCACCGGCACGCCGCCATATTCCATCTTGTTGAACGCCTCGTGCCAGCGCAGGCAGACATGCATGAAATCGCTGGCGCTGCGGTTTTCGCGGTGATGTTCGACCAGATCCAGACCGGCGCTGAAATGATCACCATTGGCGCGCAGAATACAGGCCCGCACGCCTGCGCGGGGCAGGGTGGTGAACACGTCGATCAGCTCGTCGATGGTGGCGGCGTCCAGTGCGTTGCGCTTGGCTGGGCGGTTCAGGGTCAGGGTGGCGATGCCGCTGTCGTCCACGTTCAGCAGGGTGTTTTCCAGCCGCAGGTCGGAAATCTGTCGCATGTCGGGTCAGCCTTTCGTGATCCAGTGGATGACAAGGGGGACGGTGGCGATGCTGGCCGCGGTCGAGATCAGGATCGCCGCCGACACCCGCTGCGCCGCCACGTTGAAATATTGCGCCAGAATATAGACATTCCCCGCCACCGGCAGCGCGGCGGCGGCAACCATGATCCCGGCAGAGACAGGCTCGACCCGAAAGATGCCAAAGGCCGCGATGGCCACGGCCAGTGGATGCAGGATCAGCTTGGCCCCGGCCAGCCAGAGAGCCGGGCCAAACCGCTGCGCCGCGCGCCCGGCCAGCCCCGCCCCGATGGCAAACAGCGCGCCGGGCGTGGCCGCGCCGCCCAGCAGGGCCAGAAATTCGTCCAGCGGGCCGGGCATCGGCAGGTCCAGCACCGCCCAGCCAAGGCCCGCCAGCATCGACACGATCATCGGATTGCCCGCCAGCCCGCGCAGCATCGGCAGCACCATGGCGGCGGTCACGCGGCCATGCCGGGCGGCATGGATCAGCAGTGTAATCAGGGTCGAGAACACCACCATGTCGATGGTCAGCACCATCAGCACCGGCCCGATCGCCGCCGGTCCCAGCAGCACCACCAGCATTGGCACGCCCAGAAAACCGGTGTTGCCGGTCATGGCGCAATGCGCCTCCATCGCGGCATCAGACAGGGGCAGCCCACGCCAGCGCGCGGCGGCAAAGCCGATGGCCCAGACCAGCAGCGATCCGGTCAGGTAAGCCATGACAAAGCGCCCGTCCCACAGCGCCGCCAGATCCAGCCCCGAGGCAAAGCGGAACAGCATCGCCGACAGCGCGAAATAGAACACGAATTTGGTCAGCCAGGCCGTCGCCTCGGGCGGGAAGAACCGCGTCCGGCCCGCCAGCCAGCCCAAGCCGATCAGCGCAAAAAACGGTAGGGTTTTCAGAAAGATCGCCAGCATCAGTCAGCGGTCGCCGGTTGTCTGTGCTGCATCTGCGTCCTCCCTGACCGGGCCAGAAAACCATCTGTCCCCGCCGGGCGCAACCCACCCCGTCTTTCGTTCTCAAATATCCTCTTGGGGGGCTTGATTGCCGTCTGCGCCACGCTGCACCAGATATTCTCGCGCTCCGTCTGGCAGCGCCGTCTGCGACAACAGCCGGTGCCCGCCGGTTTCGCAGAAATGCGGCACGTCGATCTGCGCCGCCGGATCGGTTGCGATCAGCCGCACCAAGCCGCCCGGCGCCAGCCCCAGCAAGACCTTGCGCAACCGCAGCACCGGCAGCGGACACAGCAGGTTACGGGCATCGACCTCGGTCGCGGGGGTATCGGTCATGCGACGCTTGCGGCCATGCTGTCGCGGCACCATGCGGCGATGGCATCGGCGGGCAGTTCCTGCGCCAGCCCCCCGGCAAATGCGTCAAATTCGGCGCGGTAATCGGGGGCCACATACAGGATCACCGGCCGCCCGGCCTGCAACGCCTGTCCGATCAGCGCGGCAAAGCCGCGGCCTGCGGCCTCTTGCTTGCCGAATTTCGACAGGATTACCAGATCGGCCCCCTCGATCCGGGTGGCGATCCGTGCCACGGCGGTTTCCAAGGCCCCGGCATCCAGACGGCAGCCCACGGACCCGGCCCCCAGCAACTGCGAGATCCGCACCGGCGCGCCCGCATCGCCCAGCAAAATCAGGTCAACGTCGCAGGCACAATCGGCACTGCCGCCCGAATTGCGCTGCACCGCCCCGGCCAGCCGCGCGCCGTCGCGGGTCAGCGTGTCGGCCAGATCAGCCAGCCGGTCATAAGGGTCGCCCGGCGCATCGCAGAAAAAGCCCAGCTGCATCGTCATACCTTGCCCTCCAGTGCGATTTTCATCAGCCCGTTCATCCCGTCCACCCCCAGTTTTTTCTTGAGCGCGGACGAGGCGTTGGCCACGGTCTTGTAGCTGACGCCCAGATCGTCGGCGATGGCTTGCAGGTTCAGCCCGCGCCCGATCATATCCAGCACCTGCCGTTCACGCGCGGTCAGCGCCGCGCCCGGCCCGCCTGCGCGCATGGTGGCCAGCGCCACGGCCTGCCGGGGCGATAGCCAGAAATCGCCAGCCTCAAGCGCGCGGATGGCGTCGCGGAAATCGGCGGGCGGGGCGTTCTTGGACAAAAAGCCATGCGCCCCCGATTCCAGCGCGCGGGCGGCAAAGCCGGTCTGGTCGTTCATGGAAAACACCAGAATCCGGGCGTCGGGTGCGGCCTCGGCCAAGGGGGCGATCAGCGACAGCCCGTCGGTGCCGGGCAGGCTGATATCCAGCACGATCACATCCGGTCCCTGCGCTGCCTGTGTCAGCGCCTGTTCGGCGTCCATTGCCTGCAAGATCGCCTCGTATCCCAGATCGCGCAGCAGGCGCGCGGCACCCAGATGGGTGATCGGGTGGTCATCGACGACAAGCGCGGTTTTCATGCAATCCCCTGAGCGGGCAGACTGGCCCGGATTTCAGTGCCTATCTTAGCGCGTCCGATGTTCAGCGCGCCACCCAGAAGGATTACCCTTTCGCGCATCCCCGACAGGCCCGTGCCGGGGCGCGCAGCGTCGGGGATACCGTGCCCGTCATCGGCAATGGTGATCTGCCACTGCGCCGGATCGCGCCGCAGCGTGATCGAAACCTGGCTGGCCCCGGAATGGCGCAGCGCGTTGGTGGTGCCTTCCTGCATGATGCGGAACAGGGTCAGCGCCGTGGCCTCGTCGGGTTCGGGCAGGCCAGGGGGCAAATCCAGATCAAAGCGCATATCGGGGAACCGCCGCGTCAGATCAGCGGCGTAATCGGCCAGCACTGTGGCCAGCGGCAATTGCCCCACCGCCATCGGCCGCAACCCGTCCAGCAGCGCGCGGTTCACCCGGCCGATCTGGTCGGCGATGGCGTCCAGCGTATCGGCATGGGTGTGGATGGCCGGATCGTCAAAGCTTTGTCGCAGCGCGTCGGCCTCGACCCGCAGGGCGAACAGGCAGGGGCCGAATTCGTCGTGCAGATCGCGGGCGATGGCCTTGCGTTCCTCGTCGCCGCGCGTGACCACCTGCCGCGACAGACGGGTGCGGTCGGCCTGCGCCTGTTGCAGCGTATAGCCCAGCCGGTCGGCCTGTGCCGCCAGTGCGGCCAGATCGGGCACCGCCACCGGGCCGATGCGCGCCGCCAGATCGCCGCGTGTCAGATCGGCCAGCCGCGCGGCGATCTGCCCCAAAGGCCGCAGCCCGTGCTGCAACACCAGCCAGATCAACACCGCCTGCACCAGCGCGGCCAGCGCCGTCAGCCCGGCCATGATGCGGGCATCGCGCCAGACCTCGGCCACCTCGGCTGTGGGGTCGGCGCTGATGAAGACATAGCCGCGCAACCGCCCCGCGATCATCACCGGCAGGCGGGTTTCCTGCGCGGACGGCGTGATGGCGGCGGCGAACCAGCCCGGCGCCTGCACCGGCTGCGCTTGCGGTGCCAAAGGATTGTGCAGCGCGCCGGTCTGCGCATCCAGCACCATGATGCGGGCATGGCGCGGCGCGACCAGCCGTTCGGGCAGCAGCGCCATCAGCCGGTCGGGCGGCACCGCACCCTGCATCGTGCCCACGGTCGCCAGCACCAGCGACCGCGCCGTGTCCATGCCGGCCTGCACTTCGTCGCGCACGGCCCGGCGCGCATTGTCCAGCGACGCCGCCGCCAGCCCCGCCAGCAGCAGCGCCTGCACTGCCACGATCAGCAGCACGATCCGTGTTTGCAGTCTCAGTCCGCTCATGCCGGTCAGATTGCGGCAGAATGCGCGCGGCGTCCATCAGTCCGCGTCTTGCGCTTTGGCGATGGCTGCGGCCCTATGGCGAAAAAGGGGGAAAGCATGGATCAGGATTCGCGTCTGGGGCGCATCGCCCAGGCACAGCCGGAATTTGCGGAACTGCTGGGCATCCGTGTCGTTGCCGCACAGCCCGATCAGGTGGTGATGGAAATGGAGGTGACGCCGCAGATGGCCAATCGCAACGGCGTGCTGCATGGCGGGGCGATCATGGGGCTGGCCGATAACGCGGGCGGCACTGCCACCTTTCTGAACATCCCCGAGGGTCAGTCCACCACCACCATTGAAAGCAAGACCAACTTTCTGCGCCCGATCCGCATCGGCGAAACCGCCCGTGCCACCTGCCAGCCGCTGCATCGGGGCCGCACGATTCAGGTCTGGCAAACCACGGTGACGCGCCCCGACGGGCAGGTGGCGGCCATCGTCACCCAAACGCAGATGATTCTGGACTGGAAGGGCTGACAGGATGCTGACGGTTATCGGCACATCGCAATCGCGCACCCTGCGGGTTCTGTGGGCGCTTGAGGAACTGGGCCTGCCCTACACCCACGTCCCCGCCCTGCCGCAAAGCGACGGCGTGGCCCCCTTTAACCCGGCGGGCAAGGTGCCGGTGCTGATCGACGACGGCACGCCGATCACCGATTCCACCGCGATTTTGACCTATCTGGCCGACCGTCACGGACGGCTGACCCATCCCGCAGGCACGCTGGATCGCGCCCGGCAGGACAGCCTGACCCAGTTCCTGCTGGATGAATTCGACGCCGCCCTGTGGCTGGCTGCGCGCCACAGCTTTGTTCTGCCCGAAGAAATGCGCATGGCCGGGATCAAGAACACCCTGCGGTGGGAATTCGAGCGCAGCCAAAAGGTGCTGGTCCACCGCATGGCTGATGGCCCGTTCCTGATGGGCGAGGTGATGACCGTGCCCGACATCATCCTGACCCACAGCCTGATCTGGGCGCTGACGGCGAAATTCCCGATCATCGAACACCGCTTGTCGGATTATCTGGATCAGATGCGCGCCCGACCCGCCTTTGTGCGCGCGGCGGCACGTTAGGGCGACATCTGCCGGGCACGCAGCCGCGCCAGCGCACCCTGCCCGGCCACGCGCCCGCTGGCCATGGAAAAGGTCAGCAGATAGCCGCCGGTCGGGGCCTCCCAGTCCAGCATCTCGCCTGCGGCGAAACAGCCGGGAATGGCGCGCAGTTGCAGATCATCGTCCAGCCCGTCCCAGCCGATGCCTCCGGCGCTGGAAATCGCCCGCGCCAGTCCCATCGGTCGGCGATGACGCAATGGCAATGCCTTGGCCGCAATGGCCAGTGCCAAGGGATTACCGGGCAGGGGCTGGCCCCATTCCAGCAACAGCGCGGCCCGCACCGGATCGCCCAGAACCCGGCGCAGCCAGTTGCCGACCGACAGCTTGCCCCGTGGCCGCGCGAACCGGCCCGCCAAGGCCGCCCTGTCCAGATCGGGCGCCAGATCAACCGTGGCGGCTGCCCCGTCGCGCAGGGGGGCGGCCACCGCATAGATGCCGCCGCCTTCGATCCCGTGGCGGGTGATAACCCATTCGCCCCGGCTGATCTGCCCGCCCACGCAGATCGCCACGCCTTTGACCGCCGCGCCAAAGTGCCGCGACATCGGGGCCGACCAATCGACGCAAAACCCCATATTCGCAGGCCGGAACGGCACCACCGGCACGCCGCGCGCCTCCAGCCACGGCACCCATGCCGCATCAGACCCCAGCCGTGGCCAGCTTGCCCCGCCCAGTGCCAGCACGCAGACAGCGGGCCGCATCACCTGCGGCCCGGCGGGCGTGTCAAAGGCAAAGCTGTCATCCTCGAACCCGCGCCAGTGCCAGCGGGTCCGCAATTCTACCCCGACCCCGCGCAGCCGCGTCAGCCATGCTCGCAACAGGGGCGATGCCTTCATCCCCACCGGAAATACCCGCCCGGTCGAGCCGGTGAACAGATCGACCCCCAGCCCGCGCGCCCAATCCTGAACCTCATCGGGGCCAAAGCCGGACAGCATGTCTTTCGTTTGCAAATATCCTCGGGGGTCCGGGGGTGGAAAACCCCCGGTCGCAACGCTGATCCGGGTCGCAAAGGCGTCCACCGGCTCATCCTTGGTCAGATTCAGCCCCGATTTGCCCGCCATCAGAAACTTGCGCGCCGGGGTCGGCATCGCCTCGGCCACGATTACCTGTGCCCCGCCCGCTGCCAGAACCTCGGCCGCCATCAGCCCCGCCGGGCCTGCGCCGATGACCAGAGCCTGCGGGTTCACCGCCGCCCCCCGGACAGATGCGACAGCCGGATCAGCGCCCGTTCCACCAGCGCCATCTGTGGCGCGCGCGATGATGAGCGCAGCGTCAGATCGGTTTCGATCAGGTGATGCAGCGCCTCTTCCAGCTTCATCGCGCCCCAGCTTTGCGCCTGCCGGGCCATGCGGTCGCGGCGCGGGCCAAAGACCGGCGGGCGCTGCCGCATCAGCCCGGCCACCGGCCCACCCGGATCGGTTGCCGCAGCGTGGAGCGCGCGGAAATGCCGTTGCGCCGCGATGCACAGCGTCACCGGGCTGACCCCCTGCGATTCGATCCGGCGCATCAGCAGGCCCAGATCGGCGGTTTTCCCCTCGGCACTGGCGTGGATGGTGGCGTCCAGATCGGCCTCGATCGTGGCGGGGGCCATCAGCGCCACCTCGTCCGGGGTCAGCGGGGCCGGGTCGTCGAATTTATACAGGCCGATCTTTTCGATCACCTGCCGCAGATCACCGGGGTCCAGCGCGCGGGCGAGCGTCGCCAGATCGCGCATCGCATCGCGCGGCACCTGATGCAGACCGGCGTCAGCCAGCCAGCGGGCAATTTCATCCTCGCCGGGGGGGTCGTCATAGATGGCGGCGGCCACGGCCTCGCGGTGAGGCTCGAACAGTTTGCGCAGGGCGGATGATTTCGACAGATTGCCCGCTGTCACCACCATCACCGCATCGCCCGCGCGCCATTCGGCCAGCGCCGCCGCAATCGTATCGGCCACGGCATCGGAGGCATCCTCGACCAGCACCACACGCGGGCCGGGAAAGAACCCGACCTCTTTGATCGCATCCATCAGGGTCGCCGGATCTTTGCGCAGATCGCTGCCGACCATGCGGGTCAGGCGCATTTCCTGGTCGGCGTTCGGGCCGGTCAGCGACGCCACCGCCTCGGCCCGTTTCAGTGCCACGCGCATGGTGTCGGGACCATAGATCAGCAGCGCGGGCCGGGCCGGATCAGGCCGCGCCAGATAGCGCGCGATCTCGCCGCCTTTCAGGTTCACGGCGTTGCGGCGGCGGCGATCAGCCGCGTCACCACCTGATCGGCCAGCATCCGCGCCAGCCGTTCGCGCGCATCCACATCCGCCATCAGCGAGGCAACCGTAGTGCCGGTGGTGGAAAAGGATGTGAAATTGCTGACCTGCCCACGCGTCACCACCCTGCCTGCCGCATCGGTCAGGGTGAAATCGGCGGTGCCACTAAGAGAATAGCGGGTTGTCACCTCGTCCGGGGTGATGCCCTGCGCCACCGCACCAAACCGCAGCGTATAGGACAGGGCGTAATCCGTCCCCTCTGGCCCCAGCCGCTCGCTGATGCGGCGGTTAAAGGTGAACTCATCGAATGTCGCGGCGTCTTTCGGGCGCACCTGTCCGAACAGCGCCTTGGCCGGGCTGCCCGGCCCATAGACCGGCGTCAGCCCGCAGCCTGTCAGGGCCAGCAGCGCCAGAGCCGCCAGAGCGGTGCGGCGTGGCAGTGTTGCAGGCGTATCGGGGCAAACAGAAAGCGGTTGGCGCATGGATTTTACGCCACCACGTTAACGATGCGGCCCGGCACGACGATCAGTTTCTTGATCGCCGCCCCGTCCAGAAAGCGTTGCACGGTGTCATCGGCCAGCACCAATGCCTCGATCTGGTCCTTGGGCATGTCCTTGGGCACGGTGATTTCGGCGCGGCGTTTGCCGTTGATCTGAATCGGCAGCGTCACGCTGTCATCTTCCAGCAGCGCCGGGTCGGCCTTGGGCCATGGGGCGTCCACCACCATGCCGGTGCCGCCGGACTGCTGCCAGATGTCTTCGGCCAGATGCGGCACCATCGGGGCCATCAACTGCGCCATGATTCGCAGCGCATCGCGGCGCGATTCGCCGCCTGCGGATGATTTGCCAATGGCATTGGCAAGGGTGTAGAGCGCCGCCACCGCCTTGTTAAAGGCAAAGCCGTCGATGGATTTCGTCACCTCGGCGATGGCGCGATGCGCCGCGCGGGTCAGGTCCGCGTCATCGGGGCCGTCCACCGTTTCCTCGGCCAGACGGTAAACGCGGGCGAGGAATTTATGCGCCGCCTCGGCCCCGGCGGCGGTCCATTCCACGTCGCGTTCGGGCGGGCTGTCGGACAGCATGAACCAGCGCGCGGTATCGGCGCCGAAATTATCGACGATATTCACCGGATCGACGACGTTTTTCTTGGATTTCGACATTTTGGCCGAGGGGATGACTGTCACCGCCGTGCCGTCGGCCAATTTGCCGTCCGTCACATCTTCGGGCAGGTGATAGACCGGGCGGCCCTGCGCGTCGCGGGTGGTATAGATCTCATGCGTGACCATGCCTTGCGTGAACAGCGCATCGAACGGCTCGCTTGCTGATGCGGGCAGATGCCCGGTTTTCGCCATCGCACGGGCGAAAAAGCGCGAATAGAGCAGGTGCAGAATCGCATGTTCGATCCCGCCGATATACTGATCGACATTCATCCAGTAATCGGCATCCGCGCGGTCGGTGGGCGTGGCGGCCTTGGGCGAGGTGAACCGCGCATAATACCACGACGAATCGACAAATGTGTCCATCGTGTCGGTTTCCCGCAGCGCCGCCCCGCCGCATTTCGGGCAGGTGGTCTGCCGCCAAGTCGGGTGCTGGTCCAGCGGGTTGCCGGGGGTGTCGAAGCTGACATCAAGCGGCAACAGGACGGGCAGGTTTTCTTTCGATTCCGGCACCGTGCCGCAGGTCTCGCAATGCACGACCGGGATCGGGCAGCCCCAGTAACGTTGCCGCGAAATGCCCCAGTCGCGCAGGCGGAATTTCGTCACGCCCTCGCCCCAGCCGTCACGCTCGGCCACCTCGATGGCCGCGGCCACGGCGGCCTCGCCGGTCTGATCGGCCTCGCCCGCAAAGCCGCGCACATAGGTGACGGTTTCGGATTTCAGCGGCACATAGGGTGCGGCGGCAACCAGATCATCCGCCGCCGCAAGGTCCATCCCCGGCTGGCCAAAGGTGGCGCGGATCGGCAGCCCGTATTTCGTCGCAAATTCATGGTCGCGTTCGTCATGCGCGGGGCTGCCGAAGATCGCGCCGGTGCCGTAATCCATCAGCACGAAATTGGCGATCCAGATCGGCAGTTCCCATGCCGGGTCCAGCGGATGGCGCACGGTCAAGCCGGTGTCAAAGCCCAGCTTGGGCGCGGTCTCGATCGCTTCCTCGGTGGTGCCGATCTTGCGGCATTCCTCGACGAAGGCGGCCACTTCGGGCTGGCCCATCAGCGATTTCACCAGCGGATGATCCGGCGACAGCGCCACGAAGGACGCCCCCATCAGCGTGTCGGGGCGGGTCGTGTAAACCTCGATCTGCGGAAAGCCTTCGATCCCGACCGTCTCGAACCGGAATTGCAGCCCGCGCGACTTGCCGATCCAGTTGGCCTGCATCGTGCGGACCTTTTCCGGCCAGCCGGTCAGACCGTCCAAGGCCGACAGCAGCTCATCGGAATAATCGCTGATGCGGAAAAACCACTGCGTCAGCTCGCGCCGTTCCACCTGCGCGCCCGACCGCCAGCCCTTGCCGTCGATGACCTGTTCATTCGCCAGCACCGTCATATCGACCGGGTCCCAATTCACCTGAGCCGATTTGCGCGTAATCAGCCCCGCGTCCAGCATATCAAGGAACATCGCCTGCTGCTGATGCACATAGGCGTCGTCGCAGGTGGCAAACTCGCGCCCCCAGTCGATCGACAGACCCAGCGGCTGCAACTGCTTACGCATGGTGGCGATGTTGGCATAGGTCCAGTCGCGCGGATGGCCGCCCTGTTCCATCGCCGCATTTTCGGCCGGCATCCCGAAGGCATCCCAGCCCATCGGGTGCAGCACGGAAAACCCCTGCGCGCGCTTATAGCGGGCGACGACATCGCCCATCGTATAGTTGCGCACATGGCCCATGTGGATACGCCCGGACGGATAGGGGAACATTTCCAGCACGTAATATTTCGGCCGGTCGTCGCGCACAGCCGTAAAGCTGCCCGCATCCGCCCAAGCCTGTTGCCAGTGCGCTTCGCTGTTCGACGGGGTATAGGGCATGGGGCTTCCTCGGGCATATTTCGCCCGCCGGGTTTAGCCCCAGACGCCGCTCGGGTCCAGTGACGCCTTACGCCTAGTGGATTACAGCCGCCCGTCCTGAATGCGCAGCTGCCGGGCGCGGGTCAGGATCGCATCTTCGACCGCGCGCACGGTATCGGGGGCCACGGCAGACCCGCCCGCCCCTTGCAGCGACAGTTTCAGGCTGCGCGCGTCCAGCGCCGGATCGCTGATCTTGATGGTGGCGCGATAGCTGCGCCCGCCGCCGGGGGGTGTGCCATAGCCGGTGACGATCACGCCGGTGAACGGATCGACCGATTGCACCGGCAGAAAGTTCAGCACCTCAAGGCTGGCGTTCCACAGGTATTTGTTCACGCCCACCGTGTTGTTGGGGTTTTCGCGGCCGCGAAACGCCTCCCATATGGTGGTTTCGCGCTGTTCGGGGCGCGGTGCGGCCTGAGTGTCAGATCCGCCGCCCCCAAACCGCAGGCCGCCACAGGCAGCAAGACCGGCGCAAAGGCCAAGGGCAAGGGTCAGTCGCAGGGCTTGGGCGGACATGGCATATTCCCGTAAAGCAGTCAGACGGCCCGCAGGTCGCGGATGTCCTGCCATAGCGCGGAACCACCCGCCGCGACAAGCGCCTTGGGCATTCCGGGGGTGTTGCCGCGTCATCCGCCCGCAGCCTGCAATTTATGGTTGCGATGGCGTCTGTAGGGGCGCTGCAACAAGGTGTGGCGCTTGTGCATCACAGATTTGACTAAAGAATTATCGACCGGGGTGATTCCGTTGCATCAACGCTCGGAAAGGCTCAAACCGTTCTCATCCCCGGACCGGTCAAGGCCGAGCTTGGGCAACAGAGAGACAAGAGGGAACATCACCATGAAAAAGGCTCTTTTCGCCTCCACCGCGCTGGTTCTGTCGGCTGGCGTTGCTGCCGCTGACATCACCCTGTCGGGCTATGGCCGCACCGCGCTGAGCTATCACAGCGATCCCGGTGACACCGTTTCGAAAACCCACATGCAGTCGCGTGTTCGTTTGAACATCCACGCCACCACCTCGTCGGACATCGGCGTTGATTTCGGTGCGCGCTTCCGCATCCAGTGGGATCAGGGCGACACCTCGACCGGCGTGAACCCCGGTCAGATCTACGCAACCTACCAGGGTGCGACCGTCCAGATCGGTAACGTTTACACCGCCTTCGACGAAGCTGGCCTGATCTACGAATCCGAAATCGGCCTGCTGAGCCGTTCGTTCGGTAACCCGCTGGGTGAATATTATGCTTATAGCTCGAAAAGCTATGGCACCTACTCTCTGGGCGAAGACGAAGGCAACCGTATGGGTCTGGCCGGGATCTACAGCGTTGGCGACCTGACCGCCCGCGTGTCCTATGTCGAGCCGAACCAGCGCCTGCGCAACCTGCCGGAAGGCACCAAGGAAGAACTGGGCGTCAGCGTTGACTACAAATGGAACGACCTCCAGCTGTCGGCAGCCGCCGTGCAGAACGGTGGTGGTTATGACAACAACGACCAGTATTTCGTCGGTGCTTACTACACCATGCCGGGCACCGACAATGGTATCGGTCTGAACTGGAACGACAACGGCGACGTTCTGTGGATCAGCCAAGAGCAGCGCAACCTGGGCAAGAGCATCACCCTGTATGGTGACTATGTTGTTGCTCCGCAAACCACCCTGTCGGCTTACATCGCCCACAACGACGGTGAATGGGCTGCCAAAGAAACCGATAACGCCTTTGGTATCGGCTTCAAATACGATCTGGGCGGTGCCTATCTGGCCGGCGCTGTCGAGCGTGGCTATGAAAAAGAAACCCGCGGCGACCTGGGCGTGCGTTTCAACTTCTGATCTGATGATCGGATGATTTTCGGAAAGAGCGGGCCTTGTGCCCGCTCTTTTCTTTTTGTTTGGTGGCGGCATGGGACTTTTGGATATTCAGGCCCGCGTCCGGGCCGCATGTGAACAGACGGGCCGCGATCCCGGATCGGTGACACTGATCGCCGTCAGCAAGGTGCAGCCCGATGACCGGGTGCTGACCGTTCTGGACGCGGGGCAGCGCGTATTCGGCGAAAATTACGTGCAAGAGGCGCAGGGCAAATGGCCGGGCTGGCGCGCCGCCTATCCGGGCCTGTCGCTGCATATGATCGGGCCGCTGCAATCGAACAAAGCGCGGGTGGCGGTGGGGCTGTTCGACGCCATCCACACGCTGGACCGCATGTCACTGGCGCGCAAGCTGGCCGGGCTGGCTGCGGACGGGGCCGTGCTGCCGGATCTGTTCGTGCAGGTGAACACCGGGGACGAGCCGCAAAAGGCCGGGGTTCTGGCCGATGAACTGCCCGGTTTCCTGTCGGCCTGCGCCGAACTGGGCCTGTCGCCGCGCGGCTTGATGTGCATCCCGCCCGAAGGCGCGGACCCGGTGCCGCATTTCCGCCTGCTGCGCTCGCTGGCGGCGGATGCGGGCCTGCCGTTGCTGTCGATGGGCATGAGTGCCGATTTTCAGGCCGCCATCGCCGAAGGGGCGACTCATGTGCGGGTCGGCAGCGCGATATTCGGCGCGCGCGATTATGGCTAAGCGGTTGGTTTCAGGTATTTAGGCAAGCAGGAAACCATCAACCGCGTTCCCGGCGCGGCGCGCCCGGCCAGCCAGATCAGGTTTTGCCGTGCCATGGCGATGCAGCCCTCGGTTGGAAAGCCGGGGCGTCGCCATTGGTGCAGAAAGATGGCGCTGCCGTGGCCGGGGATGGCGTCCGGCCAGTTCCAGTCGGTGGTCAGGATCACATCATACAGCGGATCGGCGCGGCGCAGCTTTTCATGGCTGGCGGCCATCGGGGCGCGGCTGGCGCGGTTATAGGCCGGATGGCCTGGGTCATCGCACCACAGATCGCGCGGGCCGATGGGGATCGCCCAGGGCGCGGGGGCAGGCAGGCGGTCGGGCCGGTAATACAGCCCCGCGATGCGGTGGCTTCCGGTGGGCGTGGCCCCGTCGCCTTCCCCCTTGTCGGGGCGGATGCCGCCGCGCCCGACCGAACAGGGGATCATCCGGCCAAAGGCCAACAGGCCGCGCGGGGTCAGGCGCAGCGTCACAGCAGATGCCCCGATTTCGTGGCCTTGGTGTCCAGATAGCCGCTGTTGTGGCGGTTGCGCGGGGTTATCAGCGGCACCCGTTCCGTCACGCGGATGCCTTGGCTTTCCAGCATCGCCACCTTGCGCGGGTTGTTGGTCATCAGCCGCACCGCGTCAAAGCCCAACTGCCGCAGGATGGCCGCGCCGGTGCGAAAGTCACGCTCGTCATCCTCGAACCCCAGTCGATGGTTGGCCTCAACCGTGTCAAAGCCCTGATTTTGCAGGCTGTAGGCGCGCATCTTGTTGGCCAGTCCGATGCCGCGGCCTTCCTGATTCAGATACAGCAGCACGCCCGCCCCTGCCGCGCCCATGGTGTTCAGCGCCGCGTGCAGTTGCGGGCCGCAGTCACATTTCAGGCTGCCCAGCACATCGCCGGTGAAACAGGCCGAATGCAGCCGCGTCAACACAGGTGTATCGCGGGGCGGATCGCCGATTTCGACGGCGTAATGCGGCTCATCCCCGGTGTCGGGGCGAAAGATATGCAGCCGGGCGTTTTCCGCCGCCATCAGCGGCAGGCGCGCGTTCGCCACCGGGGCCATGGCGGCGGCGCGGATCAGCTGTTCGCGCAGGGGGGCCGGGTCCAGCGTGGTCAGGTCAGGCTGCGGCGGGGCGGCCACCATCAGCACGGCAGGCAGCAGTTGTGCCGATTTCACCAGCGCAAGGGCGGCGGCATGGGGCGCGGTATCGCCGCCGCGCTGCGTGAACAGTGGCCCCTTCATCGGCACCATCAGGTCATCGGCGGGGTCGGCCAACGCGCGCAGCCAGCGCAGGTCCGCCTCATCCGGCACCTGCACCCGCGCCAGCCCGGCGTCATAGACCCGCGCCTTTAACGTGGTCGCCCGCCGTTCGGTCAGCACGGCCAGCGGCGCGCCAAAGCCGCGCAGCGCCGCCAGCCGATCGGGCGTCAGCGTTTCCAGCGCCGCCACCAACCAGCCGCCGATCTGCACCGGCAGGCCCATGCGCAGATCGGCGCGGGCGCGGGCGATTCGTTCGGGCAGGGTCGGGATCAGCGGCATCGGGGTCATTTCTGTAACAATCTGAAACATAAGGGCGCCTGCGGACAAGAGCCTGTGAGATTTCTGCAACCTTGCTGGACGCAGGCCTCGCGCGCCCCCATCCATCGGTCAAACAGGCAAAGGAGGCAACCATGCCCGGACTGAAAAAGATCCTGCTGGTCGATGACGAAGACGATCTGCGCGAGGCTTTGGCCGAACAACTGACGGCTACCGATGATTTCGATGTGACCGAGGCCGGCAGCGGCGCCGAGGCGGTCGAGGCCGTCAAAGGCAACCTGTTCGATCTGGTGGTGCTGGATGTGGGCCTGCCTGATACTGACGGGCGCGAGTTGTGCAAAAAGCTGCGCAAGCTGAACGTGAAATGCCCCATCGTGATGCTGACAGGCCATGATACCGACGCCGATACTATTCTGGGATTGGACGCGGGTGCGAATGATTACATCACCAAGCCGTTCAAATTCCCGGTTCTGCTGGCGCGTCTGCGCGCGCAACTGCGCACGCATGAACAATCCGAGGACGCGATTTTCCAGCTTGGCCCATATACGTTCAAACCCTCGATGAAGATTCTGGTCGATGCCCGCGATCGCAAGATCCGGCTGACGGAAAAGGAAACCAACATCCTGAAATTCCTGTATCGGGCGCAGGATGGGGTGGTGCCGCGCGATGTGCTGCTGCACGAGGTCTGGGGCTATAACGCGGGCGTCACCACGCATACGCTGGAAACCCACATCTATCGTCTGCGGCAAAAGATCGAGCCTGATCCCGGCAATGCCCGTCTGCTGGTGACGGAATCAGGTGGCTATCGCCTGGTCGCCTGAACGGTAAAGGCCCGCCACGTGGCGGGCCTTTTCGTTATATATGGGGCGATCAGCCCGCGCATTCCTGAATACGGGCCAGATCCGGGCCTTGCGGCGTGCGGCCCAGATTGAACGGGGCCGAGGCGTCGCGCCATTTCGCGTAATCCCCCAGATAGGTCAGCATCGAGGCATAGACCTTGGCCGAGGTCGGATTGGCGCAGGCCACCTCGACGATGGTTTCGTTGGCCATGTTCTGGATATTTTCCAGCGTTGCATCGTCCAACCGGGTAATCTCGGTGCCCGCGTCCTGGAATGCCTGATAGGCTTCGGTCGCGCGCTTTTCGGTATTGGCCAGCGACCACAGCAGCGTGGCATCGGCGGCGATTTTCAGCTTTTCCTGGGTTTCGGGGGACAGGGCGTCCCATGCGGCTTTGTTAATCATGACACCGAACACCGATGACGACTGGTGCCAGCCCGGCGTGGACCAGTATTTGGTCACCTGCTGGAAACCGCCCGACAGATCGACGTTCGGGGTGGAAAATTCGGCCCCGTCGATGACCCCGCGTTCCAGCGACTGGTAAATCTCGCCACCCGCGATCGAGACCTGACTGCCGCCCAGCTTTTCCAGCAGCCGCCCCTGTTCCAGACCAGATACGCGCAGGCGCAGACCTTGCAGGTCGTCGGTGGTGCGGATCGGTTTGCTGACGGTGCGGAAACCGGATTCATTGTTGGTCACGCCATAGGGCAGATAGACCATGCCAAAGCGGCCATAGACCTCGTTATAGATTTCATCCCCGCCCCATGCCTTGATCCAGTTGACGTAATCCACAGCATTGAACAGGCTGGCGGTGGTGGCCAGAGGCGAAAAGGCGGGGTCGCGCCCGGCCCAGTAACCCGGCCAGTCGGCCCCGGCCTGAATGGTGCCCGATTCGACCGCGCCGAACACCTCGCCTGCGGGGACCAGTGCGCCGCCCTCAAAGAACTCGATGGTCAGGTCAGAATCGTCGATCAGGTCGTTGGCCAGCTTGACGAAGTGTTTGTCAATCTCGATCAGTTCCAGCGAGGATGGCCAGGTGCTGGTCATCGTCCAGTTGTTGGCCATGGCCGGGGCCGCCGTCAGTGCGGCCAGCGCGGCGCAGGTCAGGATGGTGGTTTTCATCTTATCTCCTCCGTTGGATTATTTATACAGCGTTTCAGGCAGCCATGTGACCAGCTGCGGGAATTGCACGATCAGCCCGCACATCAGCAGGATCATGATGATGAAGGGGATCACGCCCTTGATAATGTCCAGCATGGTGATTTCGGGCGGCGAAATCGCCCGCATATAGAACAGCGCATAGCCGAAAGGCGGCGACAGAAAGCTGGTTTGCAGCACGACAGCCATCAGCACCACGAACCACAGCGGGCTGACGCCCATTTCCGTCACGATCGGCAGAAAGATCGGAAAGCACAGCAGCACGATGCCGGTCCAGTCAAGGAACATGCCCAGGATGAACACCGACACCAGCATCACGATCAGCAGCGTGTTCGGGTCGTCGGCCAGCCCGCGGATCAGGCTTTGCGTCGCGCTTAGCCCGCCGGTGATGTTGAACACGCCGGTAAAGGCGGTCGCGCCCACAACGATGAACAGGATCATCGCCGAGGTGCGGCCGGTTTCCAGAAAGGCGCTGTAGAAATTCGCCCAGGTGAAACGCCCGCGAACGATCACGATCAGCAGCGCCAGCACGGCGCCGATGGCCGATGCCTCGGTCGCGGTGGCGATGCCCATCAGCATCGACCCCAGAATGCCCAGGATCAGGATCAGCGGCGGCACGGCCTCGACGATCAGCATCTGCCACATGGCGGACCGGCTGATCTGTTCGCTTTCCGACAGGCGGGGGGCCATGTCGGGGCGGAAAATGGCCAGCAGGAAAACATAGACCCCATACATCAGCCCCAGTGCCACACCGGGGATCAGCGCACCTGCAAACAACTCGCCCACGGACAGGCCGGGGGCATAGGAGGCCATCAGGATCAGCATGATCGAGGGCGGGATCAGGATGCCCAGACAGCCCGACGCCCCGATCAGCCCGGTGGTCAGTTTCTTGTCATAGCCGTATTGCAGCATCGGTTTCAGCGCCATCAGCCCCATGACGGTGATCGACGCGCCGATGATGCCGGTGGTGGCCGCCAGCAGGATCGAGATGAACACAACCGCCAGCCCCAGCCCGCCGCGCACATCCGCCATCAGGTGGCGTAGCGCCTCGAACATCTTGTCGGTGACGCCGCTGTCAGACAGGAACCGTGCCATCAGCACGAACAGCGGAATGGCGATCAGCGTGTAATTATCCAGCACGTCGCCAAAAATGCGGTTGATGGTGATGCCCAGCACCATCGGCTTGCCGGCGATAAAAGCCCCCAGCACGGCGGTGCCGCCCAGCACAAAGGCCAGCGGGTGCCCCATGAACAGGCCGATGACCAGCAGCCCGGCCATGACAAGGGCGATGCCTTGGCCGCTGATACCGGGCACGGCCATCCAGCCAAGGACGCTGTTCAGAACCGGGATGGCGCTGTTGATAAAATCAGTGAACATCCAGTGGCTCCATCGGTTCCAGATGGTCGGTGCGATGCAGGACCAGTTTCAGCAGTTCGGAAATACCCTGAATGAACAGCAGCGTCGCGGCGACGCCCATGGCCAGTTTCAGCGGATAGACCGGCAATTGCACGGCGCCATAGGTGCGTTCACCCTGCGCCAGCGCGCGCAGGCCGAACTGCCAGCTATACAGCATGAACACCAGGCTGAAGGGCAGGAAAAAGATGATGTAACCGGCGATTTCTGTCCAGCGGCGCATGGCAGGGCGCATGGTCGCGGTCAGCAGATCAACCTTGACATGCGCCTGATGGCGCAGCGCGTAACCGCCCAGCATGACGAAGTAAAAGCCATACAGCATTTTCGTGACGTCAAAGCCCCAGGGCGTGGGCCGCACCATCACATAGCGCATGAACACGTCATAGATAATTATGGCTGCAAACACGCCCGCGATCAGTGACAGCACACGTCCGACCGTTTCGTTGATCCAGTCGATGACCGAGATCATTCACGCCTCCCCCCTTTGAATACGCGCAGGCACTGTTCCGGTTTGCACAGGGTGTGTCAATCGCGGCAATCGTGATCTTTTGCACAAGACGGCAGAGGCAATCGCGTGGCGGTCCGCATGGCGGGGTCGGGCGCGCTGCCGTGCTTCGTCCCTGCGGTGCATGTTGCCCGCCGGTTTTGTGCGGCTGACCCTGTGCAGGGGGCGGCGGTTCCGGCCCGCAGGCGTTTCCGGGAACGCCGTTCTGGTCAGGCGCGGGGTTGTGTGACGAATTTTCCTTTTTGTTTCCATCGCTTTACTTGGACTGATCGCTGCGCCACCATGGTGGCGACATATGGCTGCAAGGGGAATGACTGGATGCGCCGGAAACTGACGGGGATATTGGCGCTGTGCGTTCTGCTGCCGGCTGGGGCGGCGGCACAGGATCTGGATCGGGCGGCGGTGCAGGTGCTGGCCGGGCCTTGCGCCAGTTGTCACGGCCCCGACGGGCATTCGCCGGGGGCGATCCCGTCTATCGCTGGCCAGCCCCGCGAACAGTTGCAGGACCGGATGCTGGCCTTTCGCTCCGGTTCGGAGCCTTCGACGGTGATGGGGCGGCACATGCGAGGCTATGATGAGGCGCAGATCGCCGCCTTGGCGCAATGGTTTTCGGAGATCGGGCAATGATAGTTTCGCGGCGAAGTGTTCTGGGCGGGATCGGGCTGGCCCTGGCCGCGCCCGCAATGGTGCGGGCGCAGGCGGCTTCGGCCCATGTGGTTGTCGTGGGCGGCGGTTTTGGCGGGGCGACGGCGGCGCGGTATCTGCGGCGGCTGAACCCGGATCTGCGCATCACGCTGGTGGAACCGGCGCAGCGGTTTGTGACCTGCCCGTTTTCCAACCTCTATCTGGGTGGGCTGCGCACGTGGGACAGCATCGGCCACGGCTATGACGATCTGCGTGTGCAGGGGATCGAGGTTGTCCATGCGACCGCGCAGGATGTGGACAGTACGGCCCGCACGGTGACGATTGACGGCGGCACGCTGAATTATGACCGGCTGATCCTGTCGCCCGGCATCGACATTCGCTGGAACGCGCTGGAGGGCTATGACGAAGCCGCCGCCAACCTTGCCCCCCATGCGTGGAAGGCCGGGCCGCAGACGCAGCTGCTGAAATCGCAGCTAGAGGCGATGCCCGATGGTGGCACCTTTGTCATGTCGATCACCGACGGCGCTTTCCGCTGCCCGCCCGGCCCGTATGAGCGGGCGTCCATGGTGGCACATTACCTGAAGATGAATAAACCGGCGTCGAAAATCCTGCTGCTGGACAGCAAGGACAGTTTTTCCAAACAGGGGCTGTTCCGGCAGGGGTGGGATGCGCTGTATGGCGATATGATCGAATGGGTCAGCCTGTCCGATGACGGGCAGGTGCTGCGCGTCGATGCGGCGGCGCGGCAGGTTGAAACAGCGTTTGGCGCGGTGCATCAGGCTGATGTGCTGAACGTGGTGCCGCCGCAAAAGGCGGGCTGGATCGCGGATCGGGCGGGTGTCACCGATGCGACGGGTTGGGTGCCCGTGCGGGCGGGCCGCTTTGAATCGGCGCTGGTGCCGGGCATCTATGTGGTGGGCGATGCCACCATTGCCGCGCCGATGCCGAAATCGGGCTTTTGTGCCAATGCGCAGGGCAAGGTGGCGGCGGCGGCGATCAGCGCCGAACTGGCCGGGCAGGAACCCCCGCCCGCCAGCTTTGCCAACACCTGCTACAGTCTGATCGGGCCGGACTGGGGCATCTCGGTCGCCGGGGTCTATGCCGCTGACGGCGACAGCGTGGTCGAGATCGAGGGTGCGGGCGGCGTCAGTCCCATCGACGCGGACGCCGATTTCCGCAAGGCCGAGGCGGTCTATGGCGCGGGCTGGTATGACGCGATCAGCGCCGACATCTGGGGCGCGGCGTGACGCCGGTTCTGGCCGGTCTGTTGTTGGGTATCACCTTTGGTGCGGCGGCGCGGGCTGGCCGGTTCTGCCTGCTGCGCGGGATAAAGGGGCTGATGGCGGGCGGCGATCTGTCGCCGCTGCGCGCCTTTGCGCTGGCTTTGGCGGTGGCGATCCTTGGCACGCAGGCGCTGGCCATGGCCGGGCTGACCGATCTGGCGGAATCGCTGCCGATGCGGCCCCGGTTTTCCTGGGTCGGAATGCTGGCGGGCGGGGCGATCTTTGGCATTGGCATGGTGCTGGCCAATGCCTGCGGCGCGCGGTCGGTTGTGCTGGCGGCGGGGGGCAATCTGCGGTCTGTCGTGGTGCTGGTGGCGCTTGGGCTGACGGCGCAGGCCAGCCTGACCGGCGTGCTGGCACCCTTGCGCCTGTGGGTGCAGTCATGGGGCGCGGTCCAGCCGCAGGCGCTGTCGCTGGCGCAGGTGATCCCCGCGCCGCTGGCCATTGGCGGGCCGGTGCTGCTGTTGCTGGCGCTGGCATGGCCGCTGATCCGCCGCCCGGTCGAGGCGGTTGCCGCCACCATCATTGGTCTGGCGGTCGCGGCAGGCTGGTGGATCACGGCGGCGACGGCTGATCCGTTTGACCCGGTGATCCTGACCTCGGTCAGCTTTGTCGGGCCGGTGGGCGACGGGCTGCTGTGGCTGATGTTGTCCACCGGGCGGGCGCTGGTCTTTGGCGTGGCGGTTGTGGGCGGCACGTTTCTGGGGGCCTTTGGCATGACCGTGCTGATGCGCGATCTGCGCATCGAAAGCTTTACCACCCCGCGCCAGACCGTCAAAGCTATCGCGGGCGGCGTGCTGATGGGCTTTGGCGGAGTGCTTGCCTTGGGGTGTTCGATCGGGCAAGGTTTAAGCGGAGTTTCTACGCTGTCGCTGGCCAGTCTGGTCGCGTTTGCCGGTATTCTGGCCGGGATTGCGGTTGCTCTGATCGCAACCCGTCACACACGAAACACCGGAATCTGACATGATCCATCGCCGCAGCTTGCTGACCGGGGCGCCCGCCCTGGCCCTTGGCCTGTCCGCCACTGGCCTTTTGGCCGCCCCCGCCGCGCTGACCGCCGACACGATACTGAAACCGCGCGAGGGGCGCGGTCCGCGCATCGTCGTCTGCGGCGGCGGATGGGGCGGGATGACCGCCGCACGCTATCTGCGGCAAGAGGTCCCCGATGCCGAAGTGATCCTGCTGGAACGCAACCCGTTCTTCTGGTCCTGCCCGATGTCGAACAAATGGCTGATCAACGTGGTGGATACGGCGTTTCTGACGCAAGACATGCTGCACCCGGCCAATAAATACGGCTATACCCTGATCCAGTGCGAGATCATCGGCATCGAACGCGACCGCAAGATCGTGCGCACGTCGCAGGGCAGCGTCGATTACGATTTCCTGATCCTGGCGGGCGGTATCCGCAACGCCTATGATGTCTGGTTCGGCGATGACAAGGCGGCGGCGGATTATACGCGGACGCATTTCCCCTCGGCCTATATCCCCAGTGCGGAACATGTGGCGCTGAAAAACAAGATCCACAATTTCAAAGGCGGCACCATCGTGATGACGCTGCCGCCGCCGCCGCACCGCTGCCCGCCCTCGCCCTATGAACGGGCCTGCGTGATGGCGTGGCATTTCAAGGTGAACAACATCCCGGCGAAAATCCTGATTCTTGACCCCAAACCGATGATCGCCCCCATCGGTGCCGGATACCGCGCCGCCTTTGACGAGCTGTATCCCGACATCATCACCCATGTGCCGAACGCCCGCGTGCGCGAGCTGGACCCCTATAACAAACGCATCATGACCGAGGCGGGCGATTTCGACTTTGACGAGGCGATCATCATGCCGCCGCATCAGGCCTCGGACATGGTGTTCTATGCCGATCTGATCGCCCGCGACGCCGAGGGGCGCCCGACCGGCTGGGCCGATATGCACCCGCGCCTGTTCCATGCCAATGCCGATGACAGTGTGTATATCGTCGGCGACAGCATGGGCACCATCTCGCCGCAGTTTGGCCATTATCCCAAAAGCGCGCATGTGGCGAACTACATCGCCAAGATCGTCGCGCGCAACATCGGCCAGCGGGTGCGTGGGCAGGATGTGGTGGCGGAACTGCCCGACAACCTGTGCTATATGCTGGTGAACGGCGACCCGCGCGAGGCGATCTCGGTCGAGTTCTTTTACGAGATCGGTCCCGACGGGAACGTGCAGCAGACGCAGATTGACGTTGACGTGCGAACGCCCGATCTGCTGGAAGAAGATTTTGTGTGGATTGATGGGATGTTCAATGACTTTTTACGGTGAACCCGACCGGCGGCAGATCCTGATCGGCGCGGCAGCCTTTGGTGCGGCCGCGCTGGCGGGGCAGGCGGCAATGGCGCAGGATCATGTGCTGACCAGCGCCGTTCCGCAGCTTGACGATGCCGAAGCCGACCGGATCGCGGCGGAATTTCTGGGCGGCGCCACTGCGGAAGACGCGGGCTTGCTGCTGGAACTGCCCGCACTGGCCGATAACCCCGCCGCAGTGCCCGTTCGTGTGCAGATCGGTGCCGACTCCGGCTCTGACATCTATTGCGAGGAACTGATCGTGCTGGCCAACCGCAACCCGCTGCCGCTGGCCAGCGTGTTCCGCTTTGGCCCTGCGACGGGTCCGGTGGATGTCGCCCTACGGCTGCGCCTGATCGAAAGCATGCGCGTCCGTGCCATCGCCCGGATGAGCGATGGCCGTTTTCTGCAAGCCAGCGCCGAAACCACCGTTGCCGCTGGCGGCTGTGGTATGTGAGGACCGACCATGAGCAGACCCCCCCGCATCTGGATCAGCACCGAAACCCCCGCCAAAGACGAAATCGTCCGCGTCCGCGCCCAGATCGCGCATCCGATGGAAACCGGGTTTCGTCATCAGGCCGATGGCACGCCCATGCCGCGCAATATCCTGACCGGCTTCCGCGCGCTGCTGGCTGATGCCGTCGTGCTGGACTGGCAGCCGGAGCCTGCCGTGTCGCAGAACCCCTATATCGAGTTCACCTTTGCCGCCCGTGACAGCGGCACCTTGCGCATGATCTGGACAGATGACCGCGGCGATTTCGCCGAGGCCGAGCGCGAGATTACGGTTCAGGGCTGACATGGTTTTTGCGGCGCGGGGCAATCTGCGCCGCAGCTGTTCGTGCTGATTCTATATGTCCGTTTACCTGACGTAAAAACGCAGACATATGCAGCATGTGCAAATTAGCGTATTACGCAAATGCCGCAACCCTGCGTTGAAAATGAGCGAAAAGTTACCGATAAAAGGTTAATTTTTGGTAAATTTCAGGGGTTTCTGCCGAATCGCGGCGATTTTGTGCCTATCTTTCGGCCAAGATTACAAATGCGTCGCATTTTGCATGCAAGACCGTATTGATAGCGCCCGCGATCACAGGCTATCGCAGGACGCTGACTTATGCGGAATTAAAGGTGCATCATGCTGACGACCGATGACCATTCAGTGGATCATCCGATTTATCCTGTAAACACGGGCGATGCTGGTGCTTTTGTTCAGGCGGTTAAAGCCGCGCCCGAACATACGCATGATATGGCGAATAGCGGCATGGCTGCGGATCATGCCCGGCTGTTGGCGCTGGTGCCCCGCGCCGAGGCGACGCATGTCGCCATCAAGAACGGCGACTGGTTCGATCCGGGCACCTGGTATCAGGGCCGTATCCCCGATGCAGGGGCCAAGGCCCTGATCCCCGAAGGTATTTCGGTCCACTATAATGGCGTCAGCGATACATCGCTGTTCACGGTGCGTGTCGATGGCGAACTGTCCTTTGCCACGGCGTCGGACACCCGCATGGTGGTGGATACGCTGGTGGTCAGCCCGCAGGGACGGCTGGAAATCGGCACGGCGGACGATCCGGTGCAGGCAGGCGTCAAGGCCGAGATCAAGATCGCCAACAATGGCGACATCGACATCGGCTGGGATCCGGCGCTGTTGTCGCGCGGGGTCATCTCGCACGGGGCGGCGGAAATCCACGGGGCGGAAAAGACCGCCTTCGTCAAGGTCGCCACCGATGCCATGGCGGGCGACACCGTGCTGAAGCTGGCCGAAATTCCCACGGGCTGGCAGGTCGGTGACCGCCTTGTTCTCAGCGGCACGCACAAGACCGGCTGGAGCTGGGATAACGACGTGCGCGCTGTGGTTCACAAGGAAAGCCAGGACGAAGAGGTGCGGATTATCAGCATCGACGGCAACACCGTCACGCTGGACCGGGCGCTGACCTATGACCATGACACGCCGCGCGACGATCTGTCGGCCTATGTCGCGAATATGACCCGCAACATCACCTTTTCCAGTATCGACGGCGATGCCACGCAGACGCATCACCGTGGCCATGTGATGTTCATGCATTCCAATGATGTCGATGTGCGCTATGCCGCCTTTGACGATCTGGGCCGCACCGACAAATCCAAACCGGCGATGGACGCCTCCAAGGCCGAAACGCTGACACCTGACTTCAACGCCAAGGCGCGCTATCCGTTCCATTTCCACAAGAATGGCGTCGAGGATCAGGATAACCCCGCCATCGCCATCGGCAATACCGTCAGCGGATCACCGGGCTGGGGCTTTGTCCATCACGGCAGCCACGCCGATTTCATTGGCAACGTGGCCTTTGACGTGTTCGGCGCCGCCTTTGTGGCCGAGGATGGCAATGAAACCGGCGTCTGGGGCCAGAACATGGCCATCAAGGCAATCGGTGTTGATTACGGCGACTGGGCCGTGAAACGTGTGGGCGACCCCGCCGATAACGACATCGCCAAGACCGGGGACGGGTTCTTTTTTGCCGGACGTCAGGTCCAGGCCTATGAAAACGTGGCGATCAATACGACCCACGGCTATACGTGGTTCCATCGCGTGGCGCCGGAACAGCCGCTGTCGGACAATCTGGAATATCCCGGCATCTCTTACGGACGCGACACTGTTCCCGTTAACCGTACCCCGATCGAGGGGTTCCGCGACAACGAGGCGTTCGGCACCCAGATCGGCCTGATGGTCATCAAGGCCACACCTGAACAGCACAATGACATCCGTTCGGTTTTTGACGGTTTCCTGAACTGGGAAACCTCGACCGGCGTCGTGCTTGGTTACACCTCGCATTATACGATGCTGGATTTTGACCTGATCGGCACGACCAACCCCCAGCGGGTTGCCGAGGCGGCAAGCGGTGTCCGGTTCAGCCTGAACGTCTTTGACATGGTGTTCAACGGTCTCAAGGTGGATGGTTTCGAGAACGGTGTCTATTTCCCCGAGGCGGACAAGTCGTTTTCAGACCATTATCCCAAGGTGCTGCCCTCGGATGTGTCGCATATCCTGATCGATTTTGATGCGACCAATGTGCAGAAGGTTCTGGTCAATTTCCGGCCCGGATACCATTCCACCATGGATTCCGCCGATCTCAAGCCGGGGCGCCTGTCGCTGACCTATACCGGGCCAGAGGTTTATAAGCTGGGCCAGTCCTTCAGCCGTGCCGGGATCAAGACCGATTCCATTGGCACCAAAGAGCGGCTGTCGGTCAGCGATTCCAAGGTGATTGACAAGTATTCGATGCTGCTGATGATCCAGCGCGACGGTTTTTGGACCCAGCCGGACGGCACCCGCGTTATCCGCTTTCTGGACTATGTGTCCGACCGCGCCACCGGCGAGGTGCTGGAGATCTATCACATCGTCAGGTTCAGCGTGACCGCGCAGGAAATCACCCGCTATGGCCTGCGCAATAACGGCGCCTTTGATGGTGCGATGCCGGAATCCGACATGATCCGCTGGATCGACGCCAAAGGGGCGCTGGTCATGATGGGCGGGGCTGGTGACGATGTGTATGTCGTGACCAAATCCACCGACATCGTGGACGAAGCGACGGTGCGCGGCGGGCGTGTTGACGCGGGCGGGCACGACCGGGTGGAAAGCGCGGTCACATATTCGCTGGATACCCATCACGGCATCCGCTTTGTCGAGGATCTGACGCTGACCGGAACGGCCCATATCAATGGCACCGGCAATGCGCGCGCCAATGTGCTGACCGGCAATTCCGGCAACAACATTCTGCGCGGTGGTGGCGGTCATGATACGCTGCGCGGTGGCGCGGGCAATGACACGCTGTTCGGGGATGCCGGCAACGACTGGCTTTATGGCGGTTCCGGCAATGATGTGCTGGAGGGCGGTGCCGGTAATGACCGGCTGTGGGGCGATGCGGGCAATGACAGCCTGAATGGGCGGGACGGCAATGACAGCCTGTATGGCGGCGCGGGCAACGATGTTTTGTATGGCAACCTTGGCGATGATCTTTTGCATGGCGATGACGGCGACGACCGTCTGCTTGGCGGCGCGGGTAACGACACGCTGCGCGGCGGCACCGGCAACGATCAGCTGAACGGCGAAGCGGGCCATGATCTGCTGTATGGGGATGCGGGCAATGACTCGCTGCATGGCGGTGGCGGCAACGATACGCTGGACGGCGGAGCCGGTAACGACAGGCTGTATGGCAATCAGGGCAACGATCTTTTGCGGGGCGGCGCGGGTGACGATGGCCTGTGGGGTGACGATGGCAACGACACGCTGCGCGGCGACGCTGGTAATGACACCCTGTTCGGCGGCGGCGGCAACGACTGGCTTTATGGCGATTCCGGCAATGATACGCTGCGCGGCGGTGGCGGGAATGATACGCTGTATGGCGGCACCGGCAATGACAGCCTGTATGGCGATGCGGGTAACGATCTGCTGCATGGCGATGATGGCGATGACCGTCTTTGGGGCGGGCTTGGTGATGACACGCTGTATGGTGGCAATGGCAATGACTCGCTGTTTGGCGGGGCAGGCAACGACCTGATGTATGGTGGTGCGGGTCATGACGCGATCAGCGGCGATGCGGGTAACGACCGGCTGTATGGCGATGCGGGTAACGATACGCTGCGCGGTGGCGGCGGCAATGACACGCTGTATGGCGGTGCTGGCAGCGATGTGCTGTTCGGTGGTGCGGGCGCGGATGTCTTTGTCATGGATACCCGGCTGGATGGCAGCGTCGATTCGATCCGCGACTTTGCCGTGAATCAGGATACGATCTGGCTGGATCAGGCGATCTTCACCGGGCTGCGGGGCGGCGCGCTGAGCGTGGGCTTTCGCGCGAACACCACTGGCGTTGCGCAAACTGCCGCAGACCGGATCATCTACGATACACGCTCGGGTCGGTTGTATTACGACGAGGACGGCAGCGGTTCGGGCGCGCGGGTGCATTTCGCCACCCTGACGCGCGGGCTGAATCTGGATGGTGACGATTTCTTTGTCTTTTGACCCATGCTGCGGGGCCGGTGGCTGCCGGTCTCGCGCTGATTACCCGATCGGGCCGAACACGGTTTCGTAACGCTGCCGGAACGGCCCGTCTTTCAGGAAACGTGGCCTGATCCGGGCGATTTCGGCCAGAATGCCGGGGTCGGGATGGCGGTCCAGCATGACCATCAACTGAGCCGAGGTGCGCGGCGACAGCCGCAGCGGCAAGCCGCCGAAATCGGGGGGCAGGTCATCCAGCACGCCAAAGAACTGCTCCATCGACCAGGATGTGGAACCGGGCAGGCGCAGCGAACGGAAATACAGTGGCTCTTTCTGCACGAAATAGCGCGAATAAGGGTAAAGCGCGTCCGCCGGATAATCCAGCTCGGTCAGAACCTGCGTCAGCAGCGCCGGGCCGGAAAAAGCCTCGACATCGTAAAGATGGGTTTTGCAGGCAATGTTTTCGGCAATCCGTTGCAGGCACAGGCCGGGGATCTGGTGTCCAGCATCGAAATACAGACAATGATTGGCGCAAAATCGCGGGCCGCGTGACATGTCATCGCGGTGAAACATCACCGGACCGGACAGGTTGAAATCATCCAGCGGTATCACCGGCGATGAATCGGCGTCGATATACCAGCCGCCGTGTTTGAACAGAAACGCCAGCCGCAGAATGTCGCTGCGGGCGGCAGGCGGGCGGATCTGCGGATAGGTCTGCGCCAGCACCGGGTCCAGCCCATCCAGCAGCGCCGGGGCGTCGGCATCATGCAACAGCATCACCTGCCAGTCGGGTTGTTGCGCGGCGCAATGGGCGACGTTATTGTAAAACGCGCGCGGCATTTTCAGCGCGGCGTCCCAGAAATAGACGATATTGCGCCCGTCGGCCCGTGCATCCGCCAGCCCGCCGATGCGGAAATGGGCGTTCAACTCGCGCAGGTCGGGTGGAATGTCGCCTGGCGGGGTCAGGTGCCGGTAAGGCCCCGCGCCATTGCCCAGATCACCGGCAAAGCTGTCGCGCATCTGCCGCATCTGCGCGGCGGTCGGCTTTTCCTGTGGCGGAGCGGTCGGGCCGGTCGGGCAGGCGGCGACCTGTTCACGCTTGCGGCGAATGTCCTGATTGCTTTGGCCCGGTTCGAACAGCGACCGGGCCAGGGCGATCTGACCCGGCGTCAGCCTGGCTTCGGCCCAGCCATCCGGCACCCGCAACAGTCGCGCGGGCAGGGTCAGAAACCGTTCCAGTGTGCGCAGATAGGCGTCGGGGTTCCTGTCCAGCAGGTCGTGATGCAGCAGGGCGATGCGCCCGGTGCCGCTGTAGCGCGCCCAATCGGCGATCACCCGGTCAAAGCGGTATTCCGCCAGCCCCTGTCCGGCCAGCCGGTCGATATAATCCGGCAGCGACATGTCAAAGCGGATCTGCCCGATGGCATCCAGATACTGGCGGCGCAATACGTCCTGATGCGACCGCAGAGTAAACAGATAGCACCTTTCATGCCCGGACAGCGCGGCGTCAAAGATTTCGGCTACCTCGGCCGCGCGGGGATAGAACCGCGGCGGTTGACCTGTGGCGATATATGCGGCGGGCGGACAGCCCAGAAAGCCGTCATCCGACAGAAACAGCACCTGCGCGCCCAGATCACCCGCCTGTTGCAGCAAATCGCGCAGCGCCGCCTGCGCCCCGGCGCGTTTGCGGGGCCTGCCGGTCGTGGCAAAATTCGCCAGATCGTCGGCCAGCCTGCGAAAGACCGGGCGCAGCCGGGCGTCATGGCGCGCGTTGATCCAGCCTTTCGGCAAAGGTTCGGGGATGGTGCGCAGTGTTTCGTGCAGAAATGCCGTGCCGCATTGGTGCAGGCCCGGATGGACGACAACCCTCATCGTTCGGTGCCCGGTTCGGCAAAGCCCAGTTCCGCCAGTTGTTCGTCATAGCCGTCTGACGCGCGCAGCCGCGCCAGCTTGGCGGCATATCGTTCGCGGATCAGCGCCTGCGCCTGTTTCACACCCTTGTCGCGCAGCAGGCGGGTGCAGAGTTTCGTCACCTTATCGGTCAGCGCCGCAGCGCCGGTATCCAGAATGTCGTTCCGGTCGAAGGTGCGGAAATACTTGGCGTCATATTTGCTGTGATTGTTCAGAACATCGCCGCGCAGACGGCGCATCAGATATTCTTCGCCCGATTTCACGCCGTAATGGTTGACCTGCGCCAGATCATAGCCCGCTTCGCCCAGTTTGTATTTCCACGCGACCTTGCGGCCATCCAGCACCTGACCTGATCCGTTGATCCAGCGCAGTTGCTTTTCATCGGTGCGCAGAAATTTGGGTTTCAGATGCGGACGATGGATGGCCAGTTTCATGAACGGTTCGGGCCGATAGATCGTCTTGACGCCATGGCCTTTGACAAACTGATCCGCCGCCGCCGAGATAAAGCGCGACACCACAGGTTCATCGCGATACAGCCGGTTGCCGCCCGACCCGAAAAAGCGCCACGCCACCGGCATGGCTGTGGCCTTGTTCGCCACGATTTCGTCGATCAGCGCATTGACGGACCCATCACCGGCCTTGATCTGCAAGAATTCGTCAAGGTCGATCAGCATATGCCAATCTGCACGGGTAAACAGCGGATGGCCGCCCACGCGGGCGATGCCGCGCGATTGTGGCGGCTTGTCGCGCCACGGGCCGTTATCCAGCCGCGATACCAGCCCAAGCGCGGCCAGAGCAGCCAGCATTTCGTCGGTGCCATCTGTGCAATCGTTCGTCAGCACCAGAATATCGGTAAAACCCAACAGGTGGTGATAGGCCACCCATTCCAGAATATATGGCCCTTCGTCCTTGGCCATGGTGGTCAGCATCACATGCCCATGCGGCGAGATATTGGCCCCGCCGGGAATGTGCGCCTTGCGTTCATCCAGATCGGTCAGAAAGGCCACCGGATCAATGCGGTCCAGCTTGTCCTTGCTGCGTTCCTGCTGGGCTGCCTTGACCTGCGTTTTTTGTTCCAAGGCGTCGTAATCGACCTGCTGGCGCTGATCCAGCCATGCGCCGATCCACGACCGCCGCGCGGGCACGCCGCCACGCATCCCCTTGGTGTATTTCCGCATCCAGCGGGAATAAAGATGCACGGCCAGCACCTTATCCTGCCCGATCAGTTGAGTGGCCCGGTCGAGACTGGCATTTTCGGTCAGCAATTTGCGTTGCTGAAAGCTGATCGGGAAAAACACATGGGTTGGTTGTGCATGGGCCAGCTCGCCGGTTTCCTTGGCGAAATGGGTCAGCGCGACCGGCCCGGTGGCCCCCCAGGGCAGATCGCCCAGATTCAACGTTTCGCCCGTGTCCAGTGCCGTTTGCATCCGCTTGCGCTGACCTTGTGACAGCCACGGCGGGATTGCGTTGGGGGTCGTCAGGAAATCGGCCAGCAGCCGGATGGTTTCCGACCCGCGCGGCGCGCCCATGACAGCATTGCCCAGCAACAGCTTGTCATCGCGTTCATGGCCGATGAACCATTCCATCGCCGCAGGAAAGGGCTTCAGCGCGATGATGTCTGTATCGACCCAGACCCGGCCGGTATCGCGCACCATGATGGCGCGGAAGACATCGGCATGGATGGCCGGGCTGCCCGCCTTGGCATGGGTGATGATGTCGTCATTGGCCCAGACCTCGCGCGCGTCGCGCAGTTGCGCGCCTTGGGGCAGGTTGGGCACCGTGCCATAGCTATACAGCACATAATCATGACCCAGTTCGACAAAGCTGCGGACCGAGGCGATTTCCAGCCAGGACAGCGGCCCGTCGATCCACAGCGAACCGATAGGGGCCAGCCCGGCTTTGGTCGTGTCAGTCGGTATCGAGGTCATCGGGTTCGGCCCTGCGCTGCGTCTGGGGTCACGGCGGGCCTGTCAGTGCCTGCCGGCCATCTGTTGATCTATCGGCTTGTCGGCGGGCACGAATTTCAGCGGCGCGTTGCCCATATGCTTGGCCAGCCCCTGCATTGCGCCCTCTTTCTGGGTTTCGGTCGGTAACCGCCAATCGCCGGCGCTGTCGATATAGCCGCGTTCGGCCAGTGCCCGCGCCAGTGCCGCGTGATCCAGTTGCCCCCAGCTTAACCGCGATGCGCCCTTGTGCTTTTCGGGCATCCAGTCGCCTTCCAGCACGTTCAGAATGTCGGGGCTGGTGCCGGTCATCCCCTCGAACTGGCGCTGAATGTTGTAATAGGCCGACATGTTGCGGCGCAGGATGATGGCGATTTTTTGGCCGGGGCGGGCGATCAGACCGGCCAGATGAAAGGCTGAACTGTCCAGCCCGACGATATGACTGGCCTTGCGGTATTGCGCCAGTTGTTCGGTCAGCGAATGCCGTTCGGGGTAATAGATACCATAACCGTTGCGGTGCATATTGTCTTCGATCTGAACCTCGTTCAGGGCGCGACCCTTTTTGCCCTGCCGGGTGCGCGAGATATAGATCCTGTCGTGACCCTTGGGTTCGATCTGTTCGGCAAGACGGTGGCCAAAGGCACGGAATTCTGGCGTGCCGCGCGCAATGGGACCAAGGCCAAAGCCTTGCCCCGGCACCAGCAGGCGTTCGACCTGCGTCGGTTCGGTTATCAGCTGCACCGGCAGGTCGATCCCCGCCATGGTCAGGAAATTGCGGTGCCATTGCTGAAGATCGGCCATTTCTTTGTGACGGCCGACAAAGACAAGGCTGTCGGCCGGATGATCGGCAGCCGCCCACAGCCGCGAGATGGATTCGGTCAGGAAATGGCCAAAGTGGTTAAAGATCTGCCCGCCCCACAGATGGGTGCCGGGCAGATGCGCCACAGGTCCCTCGGCGGGCTTGGGCGGCAACATCATGCGGCGCAGACGCCCGACGTCGGAGGTGCGATAGATCGCGGCTTCGGGCAGATCGGTGCCGGTGCTGTCCAGAACGCCGCAGGTCGGAAAGGCCAGCATGTTGGTGGGCGGAATGATTGTGGCACCGTCAACGGGCCTGACCTCGCGCGACCAGCCATGATCGGGGCTTGGTTCAAAGGATTCGTCTACGAACATGCCGCGTTCACCCTGGCTGACTGCCGTATCGACCGGGGACACGGGCAGAGAAATTCAGGGTGCAGGCATTGCACAAAAATGCCCGCATCACAAGGTATTCGCCCGGCCCGCCGGGTCCGGCCAGGGGCGGTTATACCATTCTGCGCAGAGGATAATCTTTGCATCCGGCGTGTGCCGTGGCTGTGTCGGCGCATGGTGGTTCCATACTGTGATCTCTGTGGGCGGGTCGCTGGGCGCGATAAGGTGATCGGGCCGGAGGATGCGGCGCATGGTGGCGTCATTAAAGTAAATGTATTTCCGTGAACCTGTGGCGGCGGCAGCGCCCCGTGTCGGGTCATCCAAGGTAGGGAGCGCATCGCGTGAGGGCCTTGCGCTCAGGGCAAATCATGACAATATATTTCCATATATTCCGATTGAGGGCGATATGGCACTGGACCCTGACACCCGCGACCATCTGATTTCAACGATCCGCCGCTTTGTGGATGAGCGTCTGATTCCCGCCGAGGCCGTCGTCGCGCAAACCGATGCCATTCCCGACGATCTGCTGGACGCGATGCGCGATCTGGGCCTGTTTGGCCTGTCGATCAACCCCGATTACGGCGGTCTTGGCCTGAACATGGAGGAAGAAGTGCTGCTGACCCTGGAACTGGGTCGCGCGGCGCCCGCCTTTCGGTCGATGTTTGGCACCAATGTCGGCATCGGGTCGCAGGGGATCGCGATTGACGGCACGCCGGAACAAAAGGCCAGATACCTGCCGGGGCTGGCCTCGGGGCAGATCATCGGGGCGTTTGCGCTGACCGAACCGGATGTGGGGTCGGATGCCGGTTCGGTGCGCACAACGGCGCGGCGTGACGGCGATCATTACGTTCTGAACGGCACCAAACGCTTTATCACCAACGCGCCCCATGCCGGCCTGTTCACGGTGATGGCGCGCACCGATCCGGCCCAGCCCGGCCCGCGCGGTGTGTCGGCCTTTGCGGTCGAGGCGGGCACACCGGGCCTGTCCACCGGCAAGCCGGAACATAAGATGGGCCAGCAGGGCGCGCATGTCTGTGACGTGATCTTTGAGGATTGCCGTGTCGCGGCAGATGCGCTGATCGGCGGGGTCGAGGGGCGGGGTTTCAAGACCGCGATGAAAGTGCTGGACAAGGGGCGCCTGCATATCGCCGCCGCCTGCACCGGGCTGGCCGAACGGATCATCGACGACATGATGGCCTATGCCGTGACGCGCTGGCAGTTTGGCAGGCCCATCGCGGAATTTCAGCTGTTGCAGGCGATGTTTGCTGACAGCCGGGCCGAGGCCTATGCCGCGCGTTGCATGGTGCTGGACGCTGCCCGCCGCCGCGATGCCGGGCAGGATGTCGCGGTCGAGGCGTCCTGCGCCAAGATGTTCGCATCCGAAATGGTCGGCCGGGTTGCCGACCGCAATGTGCAGGTGCATGGCGGCAACGGCTATATCCGCGAATACCGGGCCGAACAGTTGTTCCGCGACGCCCGCCTGTTCCGCATTTACGAAGGCACGACACAGATTCAGCAGGGCATCATCGCCCGCGCCATGGCCGAACAGGCCCGTGCGGCGATCTAGGCGGGGCAGCCGCCGAGCGTCAGCCCTCGCCGCCCTGCGCCTGATCTATGTCGCGGAAATTATGGCGTAAGGTGTCCAGATGGTGCAGCAGGTGGATCTTGTCGCTGTTGGACATGCCCTTCATCGCGGCGTCGTAAAAGGACAGGATGTCGGCCTGCATATCGGCCCACCGCTGCCAGCCTTCGGGTGTCAGGCGGATCAGGCGCGAGCGGTTGTCCTGTTCGTCCATGGTGCGTTCGACCCAGCCGCGCGATTCCAGCCGCGACAGCACGCCGGTCAGGTTCTGGCGGCTGACCATCAGCACCCCGGCCAGATGGCGCACCGCAATGCCGTCGCGCCAGCGTGGGTTGACCAGTGCGCCGATGATGGCCCATTGCTGGGTCGTCACCTCGTGCCGCTCCATCCATTTGGTGCCGGTCTTGTTCAACTGATTGGCGCATTGATACAGCCGGAAGGCCAGCCTGTTAGACAGGTCCGCGCCAAAGGTATCGGTGTGCCGGGTCGTGTCGCTCATCCCCGCAGGGTTACGCGAAACCGGATGCGGTGCAAGATGGGGCGAGGGAATTTTTACGTAAACTAGTTGACATAATGCCACCCCCGCCGCAGACTGCCCGGCAAGGCGCGCGATCTGCATGACCGGATGCCGGTCCCGATCCGAACGGGCGCGATTATCGGCAGGAGGATGCCTTGAGAGGTCTGAAGGATAAACTGGTTGTCGTAACGGGCGGCGGTGGTGGGATCGGCTCGGCCACCTGCCTGCGTTTTGCGCAGGAAGGTGCGCGGGTGGTGGTCGCCGACATCAGCGCCGATGCGGCGCAGGCGGTGGTGGACCAGATCACCGCATCGGGCGGCGCGGCGGCGGCGATGATCGTCGATTTGACCGATCATACCGCGACCAGCGCCGCAGTGGAGCGGATTCAGGCGGAACTTGGCCCGATCGACGTGCTGGTGAACAACGCGGGCTGGGATCTGTTCGTGCCGTTCCTGAAACAAGACCCCACCTTCTGGACCAAAATCATCGACATCAACCTGCGCTCGGTGCTGAATATCACTCAGCCGGTGCTGGCCTCGATGGTGGCGCGCGGTCAGGGGGGGCGGATCGTCTCCATCGGGTCTGATGCGGGCCGGGTGGGGTCGTCGGGCGAATCCGTCTATGCGGCGTGCAAGGCGGGGATCATCGCCTTTATGAAGACACTGGCCCGCGAACATGCGCGCCATCAGATCACCTTCAACACTGTCTGCCCCGGTGTGACCGAAACGGCGATGCTGGATTCCTTTCTGGAAACCGCGGGCGACAAGGACAAGCTGCGCGGCGCCTTTGCCAAGGCCGTTCCGATGGGCCGCCTTGGTCGCCCCGACGATCTGCCGGGCGCGATTCTGTTTCTGGCCAGCGATGATGCGGCGTTCATCACCGGGCAGGTGATTTCCGTATCGGGCGGCCTGACCATGCACGGCTGAGGGGGCATCATGGATTATACCGATATTACCTATGACACACGCGGCGGCGCGGCCTGGATCACCATCAATCGCCCCGAGAAATACAACGCCTTTCGCGGGCAGACCGTGGACGAGCTGATCCACGCCTTTCAAAAGGCGGGTTGGGATCGCGACATCGGCGTGATCGTTTTGACCGGCGCGGGCGACAAGGCGTTCTGCACCGGCGGCGATCAGTCGGCGCATGATGGTCAGTATGATGGGCGCGGCGTCATCGGCTTGCCTATTGACGAATTGCAATCGCTGATCCGCGACGTGCCCAAACCCGTCATCGCCCGTGTCAACGGCTTTGCCATCGGCGGCGGCAATGTGCTGGCGACGATCTGCGATCTGACCATCGCGTCAGACACCGCGCAGTTCGGGCAGGTCGGCCCAAAGGTCGGCTCGGTCGATCCGGGCTTTGGCACCGCCTATCTGGCCCGCGTCGTGGGCGAGAAACGCGCCCGCGAAATCTGGTATCTGAACAAGCGCTATACCGCCGCCGAGGCGCTGGCCATGGGGCTGGTGAACGCCGTCGTGCCCGCCGCCGAGCTGGATGCCGAGGTGGGCCGCTGGACCGCCGAACTGATGGAGCGGTCGCCCACCGCGCTGGCGCTGGCCAAGCTGTCGTTCAACGCCGACAGCGAAAACATCCGGGGCATTTCCGCCATGGGGATGCGGGCGCTGTCACTGTATTATGATACCGACGAAAGCAAAGAGGGCGGCATCGCGTTCCGCGAAAAGCGCAAGCCAGATTTCCGCAAGTTCGGCAAATAAGGCCCCGCCCATCCGCAGCAGGTGAAACCGCATGAAAACCGTTTTCGACAGCCCGGAACTGGATCAGATTCGCGACCTGGCGCGCAAATTCGCGCAAGAGCGCGTCGCCCCCGGCTATCTGGCGCGGGAAAAGGCGGGCACATTCGACATGTCGCTGTTGCGCGATATGGGTGAACTGGGCCTGATCGCCCCGGAGCTGCCGCCGGAATTTGGCGGGATGGGGGCCGATTACCTGTATTCCGGCGTCATTATCGAGGAAATTGGCAAGGCGGATTTTACCTTTGGCTATGCGCCGCTGCTGGCTTCGCTGAACGGGCATATCCTTGCGACATTCGCGAAACCGCACATCGCCGCCGAATGGCTGCCGCAACTGACCGCCGGGCAGATCATGCTGGCCATTGCGCTGACCGAACCCAGGGGCGGCTCGGATGCCGCCAATCTGGGTTTGCGGATGGAACGCGACGGGGCCGACTATATCATCAACGGCGAGAAAACCTCGATTTCCGCCAACCAGATCGCGCGTGGCGTGGTGACATTTGCCCGCACCGGCCAGCCCAAGGACCGCGCGCGTGGCGTATCGGCCATTCTGATCCCGCTGGATCTGCCCGGCATCACCACGTCAAAGTTTTCCAACATGGGGCAAAACTCTGTCGGGCATGGCTCGATCTGGTTCGATAATGTCCGGGTGCCTGCCGACTATCTGCTGGGCGACGAAGGGCGCGGCTTTGGGCAGGTGATGCAGGGGTTCGACTTTTCCCGCAGCCTGATCGGGCTGCAATGTCTGGGTGCGGCCCGCGCCAGTCTGGACGAGACATGGGCCTATATCGGTGAACGGCGGGCTTTTGGAAAACCGCTGGGCGCGTTTCAGGGCATTACCCACCAGTTGGCCGATTTCGACACCAGGGTAGAGGCGGCGCGGCTGATGTCGCTGAACGCGCTGTGGCTCAAGGATCAGGGCCTGCCGCACACAGTCGAGGCGGCGATGACCAAATGGTGGCCGCCGCTGCTGGCCTATGAGACGATCCATGCCTGTCTGCTGATCCACGGCCATGCCGGCTATTCCGACACGCTGCCGTTTCAGCAGCGGCTGCGCGATGTGCTGGGGCTGCAAATCGGCGACGGAACAGCGCATATCATGAAAAACATCATCGCCCGTGAACGCGCCGGGCGGGATGCCACAACCGCCTGAGCCGCGGCCTTGACCAAAGGGAGGACAGCATGGAATTTGACGCCGTTCTGATCGAGCCGCGCCGTCAGGCGATGACGCAGGCAGGGCTGTGGCACGACCGCACTGCGGATGATTACCTTGCTGCCCGTCTTGTCACTGATGCGGACGGGCTGGCGCTGTCGGCCTTCGATCTGGTGGCGGATACGCGCCGCGATCTGACATGGGCCGAACTTGACCGTCTGGCCAGCCGTGTGGCGGTGGGGCTGCGGCGTCTGGGGGTCGGGCGCGGCGATGTTGTGACCTGTCAGTTGCCCAATGGCTGGCAGTTCGCCGTCACCTATCTGGGCTGTTCGCGGATCGGCGCGGTGTTCAACCCGGTGATGCCGATTTTCCGCGAACACGAACTGGCCTTTATGCTGGCCCATGGTCAGGCCAAGGTGTTTATCGTGCCACAGGTGTTTCGCGGCTTTGACCATCAGGCCATGGCGGAACGGATGCGTCCCGATCTGCCCGACCTGCGCCATATCATCGTGCTGGGCGGTGATGGTCCCGGCAGCTTTGATACCGTGCTGAGCGATCCGGCCTTTGATGCCAGTGCCGCCGGGCTGGACCCTGCCGACCGGCTTGGCCCGAACGAGGTGTGTCAGTTGATCTATACATCCGGCACCACCGGCGAACCCAAGGGGGTGATGCACACGGCCAACACCATGTTTGCCAACCTTTCCCCCTTTGCCGAACGGCTGGGGATGGGGGGCGATGATGTCATCATGATGTTTTCGCCGATGGCCCATCAGACCGGGTTCATGTATGGTCTGCTGCTGCCCTTGATGCTGGGCGCGCGGTCCGTGCTGCTGAACACATGGGACAAGACGCGTGCCGCTCAGATCCTTAGGGATGAACGGGTGACATGGACCATGGCGTCAACGCCGTTTCTGATCGACCTGACCACGGCTGTCGAACAAGACGCCATCGACACCAGCGCGCTGCGCATCTTTTTATGCGCGGGCACGGCGATCCCCGGTCCGGTGGTCGAACGGGCACAGCAGGTGATGGGCGCGCGGGTGGTTTCGGCCTGGGGGATGACGGAAAACGGGGCCGTGACCACGGTGCGCCTTGATGACGCGGCGGATAAATCAGCCAGTTCCGACGGTGTGCCTCTGCCGGGGATGGAGCTGTGCGTTCGCGGCGCGGACGGCCAGCCCGTCCCGCCGGGGCATGAGGGCGAATTGTATGTGCGCGGTTGTTCCAACTTTGGCGGTTATCTGAAACGTCCGCAGTGGAACAGCACCGATGCCGAGGGCTGGTTCGACACCGGCGACATCGCCCGGATGGATGCCGACGGCTATATCCGCATCTGCGGCCGGTCCAAGGACATCATCATCCGCGGCGCCGAAAATATCCCCGTGGTCGAGGTCGAGGCGGCGCTGTTTCGCCACCCCGCTGTGCAATCTGTCGCCGTGGTCGGCTATCCCGACGAACGTCTGGGTGAACGGGCCTGTGCCTTTATCGTGCCCAAGCCGGGCCAGACAATCAGCTTGGAACAGATGACAGCGCATCTTCGGTCCTGCCATTTCGCCACGCAATACTGGCCCGAGCGGCTGGAAATCGTCGATGCCCTGCCGGCCACCGCCTCGGGCAAGGTGCAAAAATTCGTGCTGCGCAACCGTTTGCGCACGGAAAATCAGGATGGGTGGGGATGACGGCTGATCCGGTGCGGCTGCACCATGACGGCGATGTTGTGGTTATCACCATCGACAACCCGCCGGTGAATGTCACCTCACAGCCGGTGCGGGCCGGTCTGATGGCGGCGCTGGATGCCGCCGCGCAGTCAGGTGCGGCGCGGATCGTGCTGACCGGCGCGGGGCGGGCTTTTGTCGCGGGTGCCGATGTGCGTGAATTCGACGCCCCACCGCAGCCGCCCGCTTTGCCCGATGTGGTGGCGCGGATCGAAGCCAGCCCGGTGCCGGTGGTGGTGGCGATCAATGGCGCGGCGCTGGGTGGCGGGCTGGAACTGGCGCTGGCCTGTGTCGCGCGGGTGGCCGCGCCCGGTGCGATGCTGGGCCTGTCCGAAGTCACGCTGGGTGTCGTGCCCGGTGCGGGCGGCACGCAGCGCCTGCCGCGTCTGATCGGGCTGGCGCAGGCGGTGGCAATGCTGTCCGAAGGCCGGGTTATCAAGGCCGATGCGGCGCAGGCCATCGGTCTGGTCGATGCGCTTGATGATGATCCGTTGACCCATGCGGCGCAGATGGTGTTGCCCGACCGGCCTGCCACCGGCGCACGGCCCAACCCGGCGACGGATGATGCGGCGCTGAATGCGGCGCGGGCGCGGGCGGCGAAACGCAGTCCCCGGCAGATCGCGCCGCAGCGGGCGATTGATCTGGTCGCGGCCTCGGCCCGGCTGCCGCTGGATCAGGGGCTGGCGCTGGAACGCGCGGCATTTCTGGATCTGAAAACCGGCGATCAGGCGGCGGCGCTGCGGCACGTCTTTTTCGCCGAACGCGCCGCCATGGGTCTGGGCCGCAAGGGCGGTGATCCGATTGAACGCGCCGTTGTGGTCGGCGGCGGCACCATGGGCGCGGGGATCGCCTATGTCTTGGCGCAGGCGGGCATTCAGGTGGCGACTGTCGAAGCCGATGCGGCTGCGGTGGAGCGGGCGCGCGGCAATCTGGCCCGGCTTTACGCCGATGCGGTGACACGCGGCAAGGCGACGGCGCAGCAGGCGGCCGCCGATCAGGCCGCGCGGCACAGCTTTCACAGCGGTTATGGCGACCTGCCCCCGGCGCAGATCGCCATCGAGGCCGTGCCTGAGGATCTGGCCGCCAAGCAGCAGGTCTTTGCCGCGCTGGATGCGGCCCTGCCTGCCGATGCAATTCTGGCCACCAACACATCCTATCTGAACCCCGACGCCATCGCGCAGCCGCTGCGTGACCCATCGCGTTTTCTGGGGCTGCATTTCTTCAGCCCCGCGCATGTGATGAAGCTGGTCGAGGTGATCCGCGCCCGCGCCACCGCGCCCAAGGCTTTGACCACCGCCCTGCGTCTGACCGCGCGGCTGGGAAAAATCCCGGTGCTGGCGGGGGTCTGCGACGGATTTATCGGCAACCGGATTCTGACTCGATACCGGCAGATCTGCGATGTGATGCTGATCCAGGGCGCGTTGCCTGCCCAGGTGGACGCGGCGATGCGCGGCTGGGGCATGGCGATGGGTCCGTATGAGGTGCAAGACCTGTCGGGGCTGGACATTGCCTATGCCAACCGCAAACGGCTGAACTGGGCCAGTCAGCCCGGTGTGCGTTATGTGCCGATTGCCGACCGGATCGTGGAAACGGGGCGGCTGGGGCGCAAGACCGGGGCGGGCTGGTATGATTACGACGGTGGCACGGCGACGCCCTCGGCCATGATCGACGCGATTGTGACGCAGGCCAGCGCCGAGGCGGGCATCACCCGCCGCGCCTTTTCTGATGAGGAAATCGTGGCCCGCGCCACCACCGCCATGATCGCGGAAGGCTTGCAAATTCTGGATGAGGGCATTGCCACCGCACCGTCCGATGTCGATCTGGTGCTGGTGCATGGCTATGGCTTTCCGCGCTGGCGCGGCGGGCCGTTGCATTATGCCGGGCGGGCCGGGTTGACCGGGGTGCTGGCCCGGATCGAGGGGTATGCGGCGGCGGACCCGCTGTCATGGCAGGTGCCCGCAATCCTGCGCCGCGCGGTGGAAACGGGTGTCGGGCTGGACGAACTGACGGGGGCACCGGGATGAGCGACGCCTTCATCTGCGATTACATCCGCACGCCCATCGGGCGCTATGGCGGCGCATTGGCGCAGGTGCGGACCGATGATCTGGCCGCTCTGCCGCTGGCCGAACTGCTGCGGCGTAACCCGGCGCTGGACCCGGCGGCGGTCGAGGAGGTCTGGCTGGGCTGCGCCAATCAGGCGGGCGAGGATAACCGCAACGTCGCCCGCATGGCCGCGCTGTTGGCCGGGTTGCCCGACAGCGTGCCGGGGGTGACGGTGAACCGGCTGTGCGGTTCCGGGCTGGAGGCCGTGGCGGCGGCGGCCCGCGCGATCCGGGCGGGCGATCTGGAACTGGCCATGGCGGGTGGCGTCGAAAGCATGACTCGCGCGCCCTTTGTCATGCCCAAGGCCGGGGCGGCATGGTCGCGGAGCAGCGAGATTTATGACACCACCATCGGCTGGCGTTTCGTCAATCCCCGGATGCAGGCCGCCTATGGCACCGATTCCATGCCGGAGACGGCGCAAAATCTGGCCGATGATCTGGGGATCAGCCGGGCAGATCAGGATGCTTTCGCCCTGCGCTCGCAGTTGCGGGCGGCGGCGGCGCAGGTCAGCGGGCGGTTGACGGCCGAGATGACACAGGTGCGCGTCCCGCAGGGGCGGGGCCAGACCGTTATCGTTACTCAAGACGAACATCCGCGCGAAACCACGCTGGAACAACTGGCGGGGTTGCGCCCGATTGCCCGGCCTGACGGGTCGGTTACGGCGGGCAACGCCTCGGGGGTCAATGACGGCGCGGCGGCGCTGGTGATTGCCAGCGCGGCGGCGGCGCAGCGCCATGGTCTGCGCCCCTTGGCCCGCATCGTGGCGGCGGCCAGTGCCGGGGTGGCACCGCGCGTGATGGGCTATGGTCCGGTGCCCGCTGTGCGCAAGCTGCTGACGCTGACCGGGATCACGCTGGACGATCTGTCGGTGATCGAACTGAACGAGGCTTTCGCCGCGCAGGCCCTTGCCGTGATGCGGGGGTTGGGGCTGGCCGATGATGATCCGCGCGTGAACCCCAATGGCGGGGCCATTGCGCTGGGGCATCCGCTGGGCATGTCGGGCGCGCGCATCGCGGGCACCGCGGCGCTGGAACTGGTGCGAACCGGCGGACGATATGCGCTGGCGACCATGTGCATTGGCGTGGGGCAGGGGGCGGCGCTGCTGATCGAGCGCGCGTAGGTTATGAACCCGTTCATTCCCCGTCGCAGCGGAGTCTGGGGGGATCGTCCATAAGACCCCGCTGCGGCCGCACAATGAATGGGATCGAAAGACGACCGCCGGGCCCTAGATCAGCCTTTGACGCAGCGCGGCGATCAGCGCCATCACGTGGTTGTCATCGGGGGAATGGATTCCCAGCATTCGCGCCGACCACAGCCCGTTCAGGCTGTGAAAGACCAGTTCCGCCAGCAGCGGATCGGTGGCCCCGGCGCGCAGTCGGATCAGTGTGCGGTCGTTGAATTCGGCCACGGGGGCCAGAATGCCGGGATGTTCCGTCACCGCCGCCAGCAGGCCGCTGGCTGATGGCGCCTCTTGCCAGTCCTGTTCGAAATTATCGAGATATTGCACTAGTATGGCATTAGGTTGGTCTGATGTGCAGGTTTCCAACCGCGCTTCGGCCTGATCCAGATAATGCTGCACCAGACCCTGCATCAGCGCCGCCTTGGTCGGAAAATGATACAGCAGCCCGCCCTTGGACACCCCTGCGCGTTCGGCCACCGCATCCAGCGAAACCGCCTTTGGCCCCTGCGCCCCGGTCAAGTCCTCGGCCGCAATCAGGATACGCAGGCGGGTCTGACGGGGGTCGCGGGCCATCTTGTCCTCGGCATTGACAATACCGTCTGGACGGTAAAGTTATTCCGGCGATAGCACAATCCGCGCGATACAGCTACTCTTCAGCCTGCGCCGCAACGAGAGAGACATCCGATGATCCTGCGATTCATCATTGCCGCTGTCATGCTGGCCTTGGTCGGGGGTGGTCTGATCTGGTTCAACATGTTCCGCGATCAGATGATTACCAATATCTTTGCCAATCTGCCCGAACAGGTGATGCCGGTGACGGCCGTCACCGTCGAACCTGTGACATGGAATCCGGGCATCGACGCGACCGGCACGGTCAAGGCGGCGCAAGGTATTGATCTGACAGTGGAAACCGCTGGTATCGTGACGCAGGTCGCCTTTGCCGCCAATGACCGGGTGGAACAGGGGCAATTGCTGCTGCAACTGGATGACGTGATGCAGACCGCCGATCTGGCCGCCAGCCGCAGCCAGCTGGATCTGGCGCAGACCACGTTGCGCCGCTCGCGGCAGTTGCAGCAGCGCGGTGTGGCGGCGGATGCGAACCTGGAAACCTCCGAGGCGAATGCCCGCGCCGCAGAGGCGCAGGTCGCGCGCGCCGAAGCGGTGGTTCAGCAACGCCGTCTGGTCGCGCCCTTTGATGGCATCATCGGTCTGCCACAGGTCGATCCGGGGGCCTATATCAGCCCCGGCACGGTGGTAGCGACCTTGCAGGACATCGACAATGTGCATGTCGATTTCAGTCTGCCCGAACAGGAACTGCCAAATCTGCGCATGGGCCAGCGGATCGAGGCGCGGATCGCCGAAGACGCGCAGCCCCTGGCCGGGGAAATCACCGGCATCGACCCGCGCATTGATTCCGCCAGCCGCATGGTCTCGATCCGCGCGCAGATCGACGGGGCGGATGGTGCGCTGACACCGGGGCAGTTCGTGCGCGTGTCGGTGGTGCTGCCTTCCGAAGACGGGGTGATCGCGCTGCCGCAGACGGCGGTGATGTCCAGCCTTTATGGCGATTACGTTTATGTGCTGCGCGACCGCGACAACCCGCCCGAGGGTGGCGCCACGCAAGAGGTGGCGCAGATCTTTGTGCAGCCGGGGCGCCGCTCGGGTGGGATGATCGAGCTCAGGGGCGATGCCGTTTCGGTGGGGCAGCAGGTGGTGACATCGGGCCAGAACCGGCTGTCGAACGGGGCTGGGGTCAGGGTGGACAACACTGTCACCCCCGACGGGCAGGGCCAGACCCCGCCCCAACCTGCCGCCCCCTCTGCGGAAGATACCGCCGCCCCGTCCGCGACACCGGCGCAGGATCAGCCCGCCGGGGATGACGCGCCATGAGCATGTCCGACATCTTTATCAAGCGGCCGGTTCTGGCGACCGTGGTGGCGCTGTTCATGCTGCTCTTGGGCGCGATGGGTGCGGCGAACCTGCAAATCCGCGAATACCCCGAGGTGGACGAAACCGTTGTCACTGTCACCACGGTTTATCCCGGCGCTTCGGCGGATCTGATACAGGGCTTTGTCACCTCGCCCATCGCGGCGGCGGTTTCGACCGCCGAAGGGGTGGATTACGTCAGCACACAGTCGCGGCCCTCGGCCTCGGTGGTGTCGGTGAACATGCGGCTGGGGGCCGATCCCGACGTGGCGCTGACCGAGGTCATGTCCAAGGTGCAAGAGGTGCGCAGCGAACTGCCATCGGATGCCGAAGACCCCTCGATCGTCAAGGGCACGGGCATGCAGTTCGCCACCATGTATCTGGCGCTGCAAAACCCGCATATGACGCCCGAGCAATTGACGGAGTATATCGAACGGGTGATCCGCCCCCGCATGTCCACCATCGAGGGCGTGGCCGAGGTGCAAATTCTGGGCGGCGCCAACTATGCCATGCGGGTCTGGATCGACCCGGTGCTGCTGGCCAGCCGTGGCCTGACCGCCGCCGAGGTGATGCAGGCGATCAACAGTTCCAACTTTCTGGCTGCGCCCGGCAAGACCGAGGGTGAGCTGGTCAGCTATCCCATCACCATGGAATCGACGCTGCAAACGCCCGATGCGTTCGGGGCGATGCCGCTGACCGGCAGCGGCGACAGCGTGGTGCGGCTGCGCGATGTGGCCCGCGTCGAACTGGCAGCCAAGGACACCGATACGGTGGTCGAATTCAACGGCGAACCCGGCACCTTTATCGGTATCTTTCCGACGCCGGGGGCCAACCCGCTGGACACCACGGCAAATGTCCGCGCGCAGTTGCCGGTGATCCAGGCATCGCTGCCGCAGGGCATGACGATGACGCTGATGTATGACGCCACCGACGCGATTTCCGCCTCGATCCGCGAGGTGCTGCGCACCATCGCCGAGGCGACCGCCATCGTCTCGGTGGTGATCTTGCTGTTCATGGGGTCGATCCGGTCGGTGGCCATGCCAGTGGCCGCCATCCCGCTGTCGCTGGTGGGGGCGCTGTTTTTGCTGTTCGTGGCGGGCTATTCCATCAACCTGCTGACGCTGCTGGCGCTGGTGCTGGCCATCGGGATTGTGGTGGACGATGCCATCGTGGTGGTGGAAAACGTCCAGCGGCATATTGATGACGGCATGACGCCGATGCAGGCCAGCTTTCTGTCGATGAAGGAACTGTTCACCGCCATCGTCGCAACCACGCTGGCGTTGATGGCGGTGTTCATGCCGCTGTTCTTTACCGGCGGGCTGACCGGGGCGCTGTTTCAGGAATTCGCGCTGGCTCTGGCCGGGGCGGTGTTCCTGTCCAGCGTCGTCGCGCTGACTATTTCACCGATGATGTCAGCGCGTATCCTGAAGGCGGGCGGGCATTCGCGGTTTCAGAAATGGATCGACCGCAATTTCCTGAAGGTCGAGGGCTGGTATGCGCGCCGGGTGGCAAGCTCGTTCGATTACCGGCCAGTGACGATCATGATTATGGTCGTGCTGATGGGTGTGACCGCTTATCTGTTCACCAAGACCTCGACCGAACTGGCCCCCGAGGAAGACGCGGGCGCGCTGTTGGCGATGGTGGCGGGGCCGTCTTATGCGACGACCGAATATACCTCGCGTTACATGGATCAGATCAACGACCTGACCACCGGCTTGCCCGAGGTCGAGGCCAGCTTTTCCGTGGTCGGCTTTGGTGGCGGCACCAATTCGGGCTTTGCCCTGTGGGCGCTGAAGGACTGGGCCGAGCGTGACCGCAGTCAGGCCGAGGTGCAGCAGGATCTGCAAGCCCGGATCGAGCCGCTGGCCGGGGTGCAGGCGTTTGTCTTTGCCCCGCCCTCGCTGCCGGGCACGGGGGGCGGGCTGCCGATCACCATGGTGATCCAGTCCACGTCGGATGCCGCGCAGGTCTATGAAATAGCCGAGGAAATCAAGAATCGCGCGCAGGCGTCGGGGCGGTTCATCATCGTGCAGAACTCGATGAGCTTTGACACCACGCAGGTTGTCGTCACCATCGACCGTGACCGGGCGGCGGCGCTGAATATCCCGGCCAGCCAGATCGGCGCAACTCTGTCGCTGTTGGTGGGGGGCGGGGCGATCGGCCAGTTCGACCGCGACAGCAACAGTTATGACGTCATCATGCAGGTGCCGCGCGAATACCGGGAAAATCCTGAACGGCTGGGCGAATTCCGTATACGGTCGCTGACCGGGGAAATGGTGCCGCTGTCGGCGGTGATCGAGGTCACCACCCGCGCCGCGCCCGCCAGTATCGAACAGTTCAACCAGTTGAACGCCGCCACCATTTCGGCGCTGCCGCTGCCCGGCGTCACCACCGGCGACGGCCTGGCCGAGATCGAGACCATCGCCGCTGAAATTCTGCCCGACGGGTTCTTCATCGACTATTCCGGCCAGTCGCGCACCGAAAAAACCGAAGGTGCCGGCATTCTGGCGGCCTTTGGGCTGGCGCTGGTGGTGATCTATCTGGTGCTGGCAGCGCAGTTCGAAAGCTGGCGCGATCCGTTCATCATCCTGACCTCGGTGCCGCTGGCGATCTTTGGCGTGATCGTGCCGCTGAATCTGGGGCTGGGAACGCTGAACATCTATACCCAGATCGCCATGCTGGCGCTGATCGGCATCATCTCGAAACATGGTATCCTGTTGGTGGAATTCGCCAATCAGCAGCGGGAAACACGTGGCCTGTCGCGCGAGGAAGGCATGATCGAGGCGGCCCGCCTGCGTCTGCGCCCGATCCTGATGACCACCATCGCCACGGCGGTGGGGGTGGTGCCGTTGATGACCGCCGATGGCGCAGGTGCGGCGGCGCGCTTTGCCATGGGGCTGGTGATCTTTGCCGGAATTTCCGTGGGGACGCTGTTCACGCTGTTCGTGGTGCCGACCGTTTACACGCTGATCGCCCCCAAAGACACCAAGCCCGCGCCCGAGGAACCCGACGAACAGGTGCACAAGCGGGTGCAGGCGGCGGCAGAACACCCGGCGCAGTAACCCGTGCCATCGCCAACAGCAACAACGCCGGGGCGCGATCAGTTGCCCCGGCGGTGTCATATCCGGTCGGCCCGCGGTGGGATGCTCAGATGTCTTTCGGGCGCAGCGCCAGCCAGATCAGCGCCCCGCCGGCAAGGATCAGAAACGGCAGCATGGCCATGTTCACCGCGCTCCACCCCGTCTGGGCATCGCCGCCAAGGCAGTTCATCAGCCCACCCGAGGACAGCGAGGCCAGAAACACCCCGCCAAAGACAAAGAAGTCGTTGATGCCCTGCACTCGCGCCCGTTCTTCGGGCTTGTGGGCGGCGGTCAGCATGGCGGTGGCCCCGATATAGCCAAAGTTCCAGCCCAACCCCAGCAGCAGCAGCGATCCGTAGAAATGCGACAGCTCGACCCCCGACAGCGCCACCGCGCCCGATCCGGCCAGAATCACCAGCCCGGCCCCGACGATCATCGGCGCGCCAAAGCGGGCGATCAGGTGCCCGGTGAAAAAGCTGGGCGCGAACATCGCCAGCACATGCACGCTGACGATGCTGGCGGCATCATTGGGCGCAAAGCCGCAGCCAACGACGGCCAGCGGGGCCGAGGTCATCACCAGATTCATCAGCGCATAGGCGACCATGCCACAGATCATGGCGACGATAATGGTGGGGTCGCGCAGGATGTCGCGCAGCGGGCGGCCCGACGGGGTGGCTGCGGTTCGGGCTGGCGGGCGTGGAATGTCGAGAAAGGAAAACAGCAGCGGGCCAAGCAGGTTCAGCACGATAATCGCGCCATAGGTGGCCAGAAACGGCACGGCGGTGATGTCATTGGTCATCCGCACCAGCGCCGGGCCGGTGATCGCGGCGGCCAGACCGCCCGCCATCACCCATGAAATCGCCTTGGGCGCGAATTCGGGCGAGGCGGTATCGGTCGCGGCAAAGCGGTAAAACCCCTGCGCCGCCATATAGATGCCGGTAAACAGCGATCCGGCCATGAACAGCCAGAACGATCCCAGCCACAGCCCGGCGGCGGATATGCCCGCGCCGATGGCTCCGGCCAGAACCGCAAGGCTGAATCCCGCGCGCCGCCCGTATCGCTGCATGAACCCCGCCAAGGGCCGCGCCGATAGGGCCGACCCCAGAATAATCATCGACAGCGGCAGGGTGGAAATGCAGGGGTTCGGCGTCAGCATCTGCCCCGCCAGCCCGCCGACGATAAAGATCATCGACATCTGCGCGCCAAGGATCGCCTGCGCGGCGACCAGCACCGCGACATTCCGGCGGGCGCGATCCATCTTAGCCTCTCAGCGCGGCGGCGTCGCGGGCGCGTTGTTCGATCTGGTCCCAGTTCCCGGCGCCGATGTCGGCATCGCTTGCCAGCCAGCTTCCGCCGCAGCAGATGACATTGGGCAGCGCCAGATAATCGCCCGCATTTTTGGGCGAGATACCGCCCGTCGGGCAAAAGCTGACCTGTGGCAGCGGCCCGCCCAGGGATTTCAGCGCCGGCGCGCCGCCGATGGCTTCGGCGGGAAAGAATTTCAGCATGTCGTAACCGGCCTCCATCGCGCGCATCACCTCGGACGCGGTGGCGGTGCCGGGCAGCAGCGGCAGGCCGATGTCGGTGCAGGCGTCGATCAGCCGGTCGGTCAGGCCGGGCGATACGGCAAAGCTGGCCCCTGCGTCTTTCGCCCGTTTTGCATCATCGGGCGTCAGCACGGTGCCCGCGCCGACATAGCCGCCCTGAACCGCCGCCATGGCGCGGATCGCATCCAGCGCGGCATCAGATCTCAGCGTCACTTCGAGCACGGGGGTGCCGCCTGCGACCAGCGCACGGGCCAGACCTTCGGCGCGGGCGGCGTCGCGGATGACGATCACCGGGATCACCGGCGCGATCTGGCACAGGGCGCGGGATTTCCGCGACTGTTCTTGTGGGGTCATGATGCCACCTTTTCCTTGCGTCGCGGGCAGGGTAACGCAGGCGGCGAAAGGTGCAAGGGTGCGCGATGTCGTTTTGTGGCGGTGTTTTGACGCAAACGCGCGGGTTGGGGCAGGGCGCGCGGCCTATGGATCAGGCAGCAGACAGGGAGACCGCAGATGAGCGATGAGGGTGAACGCCGGTCACGGCGCGGTGGCGGCGGCGCGGCACGGCGGGCAGAACGCACCGCGACGCGGCAGGAATTCGCGCGCTTTATCAGCCGCAATATCCCCAACCTTGACATCCTGAACGCCGAGGCGATCGAGATTATCGAGGCGAATGCCGATACCGTCTTGCAGGAAATCGGCGTGAATTTCCCCGAACAGCCCGAGGCGCTGGAACGCTGGCGCGAGGCTGGGGCCGATGTGCAGGGCGACCGTGTTCGTATTCCGCGCGGGCTGGCGCGTCAGCTGTGCGGCACCGCGCCGCGCAGCTTTACCCAGCACGCCCGCAACCCCGAACGGAATGTCGAGATCGGCGGCCGCAATCTGGTGCTGGCCCCGGTCTATGGCCCGCCCTTCGTGCGCGATCAGGCGGGCGGGCGGCGTTACGCCACCATCGCCGATTTCCGCAATTTCGTGAAGCTGGGGCAGATGTCGAAATGGGTTCACCATTCCGGCGGCACGGTGTGCGAGCCGACCGATGTGGCCGTGAACAAGCGGCATCTGGATATGCTGCACGCTCATATGACCCTTTCGGACAAGCCCTATATGGGGTCGGTCACGCTGCCGGAACGGGCGGCGGATTCGGTCGAGATGTCCAAGCTGCTGTTCGGGGCAGATTTCGTCGATCAGAACACAGTGATGACCAGCCTGATCAACATCAACAGCCCGTTGACCTTTGACGCGGTGATGATGGGCGCGCTGGAGGTTTATGCCAAGGCCAATCAGGCGGCGATCATCAGCCCGTTTATCGTCGGCGGCGCGATGGCCCCGGTTACGGTGGCCGGCACGCTGACGCAAGTTCTGGCCGAGGTTCTGGCAGGCGTCGCCTATAGCCAGCTGATCCGCCCCGGCGCGCCGGTGATCTTTGGCGCGTTTGTGACCAGCATCGACATGAACTCTGGCGCGCCGACCTTTGGCACGCCCGAAGCGGCGCAGATCACCCTTGGCGCGGGGCAATTGGCGCGGCGGCTGGGGCTGCCGTATCGGTCGGCAGGCTCGTTCTGCGGGTCCAAGCTGCCGGATGCGCAGGCCGCCTATGAGACGGCGAATACGCTGAACATCGGTCTGCTGGCGGGGGTGAACTTTATGCTGCACGCCTGCGGCTGGCTGGAGGGCGGGTTGGTTTCGTCTTATGAGAAATATGTCATGGACGCCGACCAGCTTGGCGCGCTGCACAAACTGGCTTTGGGTGTGGACATATCAGAGAACGGTCTGGCAATGGACGCCATCCGCGAGGTTGGGCCGGGCGGGCATTATCTTGGCTGCGCCCATACGCAGGCCAATTACAAGGATGCCTTCTGGCGCACCGGGGTTCTGGATTACAAGCCGTTCGAGACCTGGGAGGAAGAGGGCGCGCGCGACACCGCAACGCTGGCCGCCACCAAGGTGCAGCGGATGCTGGGCGAATATCAGGCCCCCGATCTGGATGCGGCTGTCGCGGAATCGCTGGCGGATTACGTGGCGCGCAAGAAGGCGGCAGAGCCGGACGCGTTCATGTGAGGTTGCGGCGATCCGGTCGGGTCAAGTCCCGCGTCCGGCGCGTGGCAGTTCCTCGGCCAGAATGTCAAAGACCAGACGGATCCGGCGGCTGGTGCGCAATTCGCGATGCGTCACCAGCCAGACCGGGACCGGGATCGGCGCGAAATCGGGAAAGATCGCCACCATGCCGGGGCTGGTGCGGGCGATTTCGTCCATCATCAGCGACACGCCCAGCCCGCGCCGCACCATTTCCCAGACCACGACCGAGCTTTTCGAGACCAGCCGCAGATCGGCGGCATCGGCCACCACGCCAAGATCGCGCAGATAGGTGGTGAATTCGGCGACATCCTCGAAGCCGACCAGATGATCGGGGCGCAGATCTGACAGGCTGCGGACATACGGATGCCGCGCCAGCCAGTCCGACGCTGCATAAAAGCGCGCCGTGCTGTCGCGCACCAGGCGCGCGATCAGCCCGTCGCCCTGTGGCCGCAGGTGGCGGATGGCGATGTCGGCCTCGCGCCGACGCAGATCGCTAAGACCGTCGCTGGAAATGATGCTGATGGTGATCTGCGGGGCCTCGGCCCGGATGCGGGCGAGAATGCCGGGCAGGACATGGGCGGCATAGCCATCGGATGCCGAGATGGTGACGCGGCCCGCCACATCCTCGGACCGGCCGGAGGCCGCCAGCGCCAGCGTCTCGGCCGCCGCGCCCATGGCATGCAGATGCGGCAACAGGCTGGTCCCGGCGTCGGTCAGCACCAGCCGCTTGCCCAGCCGTTCAAAAAGCGTTGTGTCAAGATCGGTCTCAAGCGCCGCGATCTGGCGCGACAGCGTGGGCTGGCTTAGCCCCAATTTTCGCGCCGCCGCTGACAGCGAGCCGGTCTCGGTCGTGGCCAGCAGGGCGCGGGCATGATTCCAGTCCAGGTTCTTCATGCGTATATGAATATCAAATCTGCAATTTGCGGCAATTCCTCGTTCTTCAGCATATGCTAGCTGTGGCGGGACAGGAGACCGCGATGACCCATTCCCTTGCCCCGACGAGCGCCGACACCCGCTTTTGGGACCGCACGGCACGGAAATATGCCACCGATCCGATTGCCGATCTGGCTGGCTATGAACGCACGCTGGACCGGATGCGGGAATTGCTGGTGCAGGGCGCAGGCGCAGGCCGGGTGCTGGAATTCGGCTGTGGCACCGGCAGCACCGCGCTGGCGCTGGCGGATGCGGCCAGGCGGATCGAGGCCAGCGACATCTCGGCCGAGATGATCGCCATCGCGGTTGAAAAGGCCGCGATGCAAGGCTGCCGCAATGTCTCTTTTGCGGTGGCCGCCCCCGAGACGGCAGGCTGGCCCGAGGGCGCGTTCGACGTCGCCTATGGCATGAATGTGCTGCATCTGGTCCGGGACAGGGGGGCGGTTCTGGCGGCGGTGCGCCGGGCGCTGCGTCCGGGCGGGCTGTTCATGTCCAAGACCCCGTGCCTGACCGAGATGACCCCGCTGATCCGGCTGGCTGTGCCGCTGATGCGGGCTATCGGCAAGGCGCCGCATGTGACCTTCTTTTCGGCCGATACCTTGCGATCCGACATCACCGCCGCCGGATTCGACGTGATCGAGATGGCCCGGCATGGCACTCGCGGGCGTGACATACGCCCCTTTATTCTGGCCCGACGGCGCTAGTGGTTTTTCGCTTGCCACGGCGGCGAGGGCGGTGTAAGGCGCGGTCACTTCACAGGCAGGGGCGGGCTTGACGGGGAGACATCCCGTTATGGTCCACCGGTTGGGGCGTTTGCTCTGAATCCCCTGCCAAGGCGCAAACCGGAAAGGACATGGATATGGCGCTTCCTGATTTCTCCATGCGTCAGCTTTTGGAAGCTGGCGTTCACTACGGTCACCAGACCCAGCGGTGGAACCCCCGCATGGGTCAGTATATCTATGGCGACCGCAACGGCATTCACATTCTTGACCTGACGCAGACCGTTCCGATGCTGGATCAGGCGCTGAAGGTCATCCGCGACACCGTGGCCAAGGGTGGCCGCGTGCTGTTCGTCGGCACCAAGCGTCAGGCGTCCAAAGCCGTGGCTGATGCCGCCGAAAAATCGGCGCAGTTCTATATGAACCACCGCTGGCTTGGCGGCACGCTGACCAACTGGAAAACCGTGTCGCAGTCGATCAACCGCCTGAAAGCCATCGACGAAACGATGGAGCAGGGCGCCGAGGGTCTGACCAAGAAAGAGCGTCTGGGCCTTGAGCGCGAGCAGGCCAAGCTGCAAGCCTCGCTGGGCGGGATCCGCGATATGGGCGGCCTGCCGGATCTGCTGTTCGTCATCGACGTGAACAAGGAAGATCTCGCCATTCTGGAAGCCAAAAAGCTGGGCATTCCGGTTGTGGCCGTGGTTGATACCAACTGCTCGCCCGATGGTGTGGATTACATCATTCCTGGCAACGATGACGCCGCCCGTGCCATCGCGCTATATTGCGATCTGGCCGCCCGCGCCGCGCTGGACGGCATGTCGGCGCAGATGGGTGCCGCCGGTGTCGATCTGGGGGCGCTGGCCGAAGCCCCGGTCGAGGAACTGGACGACGCTGCCGAAGCCGAGACCGCCGAAGCCTGATCCGGCCCGGCGCCCGCATCGTTACCGAATTGTCATCAGGCGGGGATAAGCCCCGCCTGACGCTTTGATCCGAAGGAGAAAACCGATGGCTATCACCGCTGCGATGGTGAAGGAACTGCGCGAAACGACCGGCGCAGGGATGATGGACGCCAAAAAGGCGCTGACCGAAACCGATGGCGACATGGAAGCCGCTGTTGACTGGCTGCGCACCAAGGGTCTGGCCAAGGCCGCCAAGAAATCGGGCCGCATCGCCGCCGAAGGTCTGGTGGCTGTCGCCGTTGCCAATGGCAAGGGTGTCGCGGTCGAGGTGAACTCGGAAACCGACTTCGTGGCCAAGAACGAAGAATTCCAAAACATGGTTCGTGCCATCGCGCAGGCTGCCCTGTCGGTGGATACGGTCGAGGAACTGGCCAATGCGCCGGTTGACGGCAAGCCTGTCAGCGAAGTGCTGACCGACGCCATTGCCAAAATCGGCGAAAACATGACCCTGCGCCGCATGACCAAGGTCGAGGCGCCGCTGGTTGTGGCTTATGTCCACAACGCGGCTGCCGAAGGTATGGGCAAGATCGGCGTGCTGGTTGGCCTGGACGGTGGCGACGAAGCCATTGGCAAGCAGATCGCCATGCACGTTGCCGCCACCTCGCCCGCCTCGCTGGGTGAGGCCGATCTGGACCCGGCGCTGGTCGAGCGTGAAAAGCAGGTTCTGACCGAACAGGCCCGCGAATCGGGCAAGCCCGATGCCGTGATCGAAAAGATGATCGTCGGCCGGATGGCGAAGTTCTTTGAAGAAGTGACCCTGCTGGGCCAGAAATTCGTCATCAACCCCGATGTGACGGTCGAACAGGCCGCCAAGGATGCGGGCGCGACCATCACCGGTTTTGCCCGCGTGGCCGTTGGCGAAGGTATCGAAAAGAAAGAGGAAGATTTTGCAGCCGAGGTCGCCAAGACCCTGAGCGGCAACTGATCCTTTTTGCCTGTCTGACATGCAGACGCCGGTCCCTTGGGGGCCGGCGTTTTTTATTTGTCGGGGACGCTTGCGTGCTGCGACGGAATCGGCTTGCTATGGCCGGTCAAGGAGGCATGGCATGAGTGATGTTCTGATTGCGGGCGGGGCGGTGATGGGCGCCTCTTGTGCGTTTTGGCTGACGCGGATGTCGCCCGGTCTGCGGGTGGTGGTGGTGGAACCTGACCCGAGCTATCAGTTCAGCTCAACGGCGCTGTCGGTCGCTTCGATCCGGTCGCAGTTCACCAATCCGGTGAATGTGCAGATCAGCCGTTTTGGCATTGATTTCATCCGCGATTTCGTCGGGCGCACCGGACCTGAGGGCGGGGTGCCCGATCTGGGGTTGCGTGAAAACGGCTATCTGTTTCTGACCGGAACCGAGACCGGGGCGGCGCAACTGACTGCATTGGCCGACATGCAGCGCAGCCTTGGGGCGGGGACCGAGGTCTGGGATGCCGCCATGCTGGCCCGGCGATTTCCCTGGATGAACACCGATGATGTGGTCGCGGCCAGCTTTGGTCCTCGTGATGAAGGCTGGTTTGACAATATGGGCCTGCTGTCGGGGTTGCGGAATGCAGCGCGGGCGGCGGGCGCGCGCTTTGTCACCGGGCGCGTGGTGCGGTTTGAAACCGAGGGCGACCGGATCACCGCGGCGCATCTGGAGGATGGCCAGCGGCTGGAGGCCAGCCATTTCGTCAACGCCGCTGGCACCCGCTGTGACGCGCTGATGCAAGGGCTGCCGCTGCGCCTGCCGGTCGAGCCGCGCAAGCGCACGGTTTTTGTCGTCGATGCGCCCGCCGCGCGGCACCCTGATGCGCCGCTGTTCATCGACCATTCCGGCATCTATGCCCGGCCTGAACACGACTGCTGGATCGCAGCGACCGTTCCCGCCGATGATGGCCCCTGCGCCGCCGATGATTTCGAGCCGCGTCACGATCTGTTCGAAGATCAGGTCTGGCCCGCGCTGTATCATCGTGCCGAGGGCTTTGCCGCGGCCAAGGTGGTGCGTTGGTGGGTGGGGCATTATGCCTTTAATACGCTGGATCAGAATGCGATTCTGGGGCGGAATCCGCTGGTGCCGAACCTGTATCACGCCAACGGCTTTTCCGGGCACGGGCTGCAACAGGCCCCGGCGGTGGGGCGCGGGATTGCCGAACAGATTCTGCATGGCGACTGGCAGACGCTGGACCTTTCGCCGCTGGGTGTGCAAAGGGTTGTGGATCGCCAACCATTCGCTGAAGCTCATATCGTCTGACATGCCGTTCACCATCGCCATCGACGGGCCTGCCGCATCGGGCAAGGGCACCATCGCCCGCGCGCTTGCGGCGCATTTCGGGTTTCATCATCTGGACACCGGGCTGCTGTATCGTGCGGTCGGGGCCAAAGGCGGTAACCCGGTTGCGGCTGCGCAGGGGTTGGGCGCGGATGATCTGGCGCGCGGCGATCTGCGCTCAGCGACCGCCGGTCAGGCTGCCAGCCGTGTGGCTGCCATCCCCGAGGTGCGCGCCGCACTGACTGATTTTCAGCGCCGCTTTGCCCTGCGGGAACCGGGGGCGGTGCTGGACGGGCGCGACATCGGCACGGTGATTTGCCCCGATGCGGCGGTCAAGTTGTATGTGGTTGCCGATGACCATGTGCGCGCTGAACGCCGGGCGGTGGAACTGGGTGTGGATGTGGATCGTATGCTGGTGGAATTGCGCGAACGCGATGCCCGTGATGCCAGCCGTGCCACCGCGCCGCTGAAACCGGCGGCTGATGCGGTGGTGCTGGATACCACCGCAATGGATATTGAGGCTGCTGTGGCTCAGGCGGTGCGCATCGTCAGAGCTGTTTTGGGTTGAAGCGTCGCAGCGGGGGCTTCGCGCCCCCGCACCCCCGCGGGATATTTATCAACGAAAGACGGGTTTGGGCCGGGGTTGTTAACCTTTCTTTAAGCCGGGTTGCGTTAACCATTACCGTAAAAAGGATTTGCGGATGGTTGCCATCGCCTATTCCGTCGCCTTCGAAGGGGTCGAGGCGCGTCTGGTCGAGGTTCAGTGTTCGGTTTCGCCGGGGATGCCGGGTTTTGCCATTGTCGGTCTGCCCGACAAAGCCGTCAGCGAAGCGCGCGAGCGGGTGCGCGCCGCCTTTGGCGCGCTGTCGGTGGCCTTGCCGAACAAGCGGGTGACGGTGAACCTGTCGCCTGCCGATCTGCCCAAGGAAGGATCGCATTTCGATTTGCCGATTGCGCTGGCGGTTCTGGCCGCGCTTGAGGTTATTCCGGCCGACGAACTGGCGCGCTGTGTCTGCCTGGGCGAACTGGCGCTGGACGGGCGGCTGGTGGCGGTGGCCGGTGCCTTGCCCGCCGCCATGGCTGCCGCCGAGGATGACCGGGCGCTGATCTGCCCCCGGCCTTGTGGGGCCGAAGCGGCATGGGTCGGGTCGGTTCCGGTTCTGGCCCCTGCGACGCTGCGCGAGGCGGTGGATCATCTGACCGATCGCAGCCCCTTGGCGCGGGCGCAGCCGGGCATGATCGCGGAGCGCCCTTCGGGCACCTGCTTGTCGCATGTCAAGGGGCAGGAGCGGGCCAAGCGCGCGCTGGAAATCGCCGCCGCTGGCCGTCACCATCTGCTGATGGTCGGGCCGCCGGGCGCGGGGAAATCCATGCTGGCGGCCTGTCTGCCGGGGCTGTTGCCGCCGTTGGACCCTGCCGGCGCGCTGGAAACCTCGATGATTCATTCGCTGGCCGGGGTGCTGGAAGAGGGCGGGATTTCGCGCCGTCCGCCCCTGCGCGAGCCGCATCACACGGCCTCGATGGCGGCGATTGTTGGCGGCGGGCGCGGGGCCAGGCCGGGTGAGATCAGTCTTGCGCATAACGGGGTGCTGTTTCTGGACGAATTTCCCGAATTCGCCCGCCCGGTGCTGGAAACGCTGCGCCAGCCGATCGAGACCGGCGAAGTGGTGGTGGCGCGGGCCAATGCGCATATCCGCTATCCTTGTCGGTTTTTGCTGGTGGCGGCAGCCAACCCTTGCCGCTGCGGCTATCTGGCCGATGCGGCGCGGGCCTGTAATCGTGCGCCGGTCTGTGGCGGCGATTATTTGGGGCGTATCTCGGGGCCGCTGCTGGATCGCTTTGATCTGCGTATCGAGGTGCCAGCGGTCAGTTTTCTGGAACTGGAATTGCCGTCCGGGGGAGAGACTTCGGCCATCGTGGCCGAACGGGTGGCGGTGGCGCGCGCGGTGCAGGCGCGGCGGTTTGCGGACAATCCGCGCATCCACACCAATGCCGAGGCGGGCAGCGCCATTCTGGATGAGATCGCGCAACCCGATTCGCAGGGGCGCGATCTGATCGTGAAGGCATCGGAAAAGCTGGGGCTGACAGCGCGCGGCTATCACCGTATTTTACGGGCAGCGCGCACGATTGCCGATCTGGACGGCTCCGGGGCGGTGCGTGTCAACCATCTGGCCGAGGCGATCAGCTATCGCCTGCCTTTCGTGGCAGGGGGGTAGGTGGTCTGACGCACAGGCCGTCAAGCTGCGCTGTGCGTGGTTGATGTGGCCGTTTTGCGATGCTTCGTGCTGTGGCGCGCTGGTGTGAGCGGTGGACACCAGTGTGCTTAATCACGGGCCGCAGGCTGATGCGTTGCGGTGATTGCCGGCGGTGACGCGTGTGTTGGGCGGTGTGATAACGCTTCAGCCTTTGGCAAGGCGGCGTTCGATTGCCTCCCAGATCAGGGCTGAGGCGTTGGTGCCGTCAAAGCGTTCCAGTTCCTGCAAGCCGGTGGGCGAGGTGACGTTGATTTCGGTCAGCCAGCCGTCGATCACGTCGATGCCGGTGAAGATCAGGCCCTTTTCGCGCAGAACCGGGCCGATGCGGGCGCAGATCTCGCGTTCGCGCTCGGTCAGGCCGACTTTTTCGGCGCGGCCGCCGACATGCATGTTCGACCGTGCCTCGCCTTTTTGTGGCACGCGATTGATCGCACCTACGGGTTCGCCATCGACAAGAATAATGCGCTTGTCGCCCTTGACCACGGCGGGCAGGTATTTCTGGGCGATCATCGGTTCACGGTTGATGCCGGCGAATGTTTCCAGCAGCGCGGCAAGGTTCGGGTCGTCGGGGCGCAGATGAAAGACCCCGGCACCGCCGTTGCCGTAAAGCGGCTTGACGATGATGTCACCGTGGCGGTCGCGGAACCGGCGGATCGCGGCGGGATCGCGGGCGATCATGGTGGGCGGCGTCAGATCGGGGAAATCCAGCACCATCAGCTTTTCGGGGCAATTGCGGACCCAGAACGGATCGTTCACCACCAATGTTTGCCCGTGCACCCGGTCCAGCAGATGGGTCGAGGTGACATAGGCCATGTCAAAGGGGGGGTCCTGCCGCAGCCAGACCACATCGAATTCGGTCAGGTCCACCTCGGCCCAATCGCCGAAAAGGGCGTGATTGCCCCGTTCGCGTTGCAAGGTGACGGGGCGACCCTGCGCCAGAACACGGCCCTGATCGTAAATCAGCCGGTCAACAGTATATTGAAACAGCCGATGCCCGCGTGCCTGTGCCTCAAGCCCGATACGGAAAGTGCTGTCAGCGTGGATCGAGACATGCTCGACCGGGTCCATTTGCAGGGCGACGTAAAGGCTCATGCGGTCCTCCGGGGTTTGGGCCGGTTGTCGCGCGGGGCGACGCCCGATGCAAGTCACCCGTTGGGGTCAATTTTCGCCAAAGGCGTTTTCGATCACGTCGATGCGCCCGCTGTCATCGACCAGCGCCACATCAAATCGCATTTCGGTCAGTGAACCTGAAGACAGGGTGCCGCAATATTCCAGCGCCGCGCCGCAGATGCGATCCATCTGGCGGCGATCCAGACGCAGCGCAGCCAGTTCGTGGGTGCGCGATTTCTTGACCTCGACAAAGATCACGCAGTCGCCCTGCTGCACGATCAGGTCGATTTCACCCGCGCGCCCGCGCCAGCGACGCGCCAGAATTTCGGCGCCCGCAGCCTGATATCGGGTGGCTACGTTGTCTTCGGCCATGGCCCCGGACAGGCAGGCCAGTGCCCCGCGCCGCGACCGCGTGACCGTCGGGCCAGCACCCCGAAATTCGCGCACATGAACCGTCATTCCTCGTTCCTTTCGATCGACAGCGCGATCTGATAGACATCGCGCCGCGGCATATTCAGTTCTTCGGCCACCTCGCGGGCGGCGTCCTTGACCGACATCCGGTCCAGACGCGCCAGCAGGGCGGCCTGTATGTCATCATCGCCCGCGATCACCGGGGCAGGCCGGTCCAGCACCAGCACGATTTCCCCGCGCAACCCTTCGTCGGGGATCATTTGCACCAGTTCCGTGACGGTGCCATGCATCACCTGTTCGAATTTCTTGGTCAGTTCCCTGCAAATCACCATAACCCGATCCGGTTCAGATTCGCACAAAATTCCCAATGTTTCCTTAACGCGCCTCGGGCTTTCGAACAGGATGATGGTGGCATCCACGCTGGCCCATCTGGCCAGCCAGTCGCGGCGGGCGCCTTTGGCGGTGGGGGGGAAGCCCGCGAACAGAAAACGATCTGATGGCAGTGCCGATACGGTCAGCGCCGCCAGTGCCGCCGAGGCGCCGGGGACGGCGTGGACGCGGTGTCCTGCCCCGGTGGCATCGCGGCCAAGGCGATAGCCCGGATCGGCCACCAGCGGCGTTCCCGCGTCCGAAGTGTAGGCGACCGAGCGCCCTTCGGCCAGCGCAGACAGGATCGCCGGGCGTTGCCGGTCGGCGTTGTGGTCGTGATAGGCGACAATCCGCCGTCCGCGCAGCGGCACGCCGTGGATGTCCATCAGATGGCGCAGCACCCGTGTATCTTCGGCCGCCAGAAGATCGGCGCTGTTCAGCACATCCAGCGCCCGCAGGGTCATGTCGCGGGCGGCGCCGATGGGGGTCGCGACCAGATACAGCCCCGGTTCCAGCCGGGGTGCTTCGATTCGTGCGGCCAACGGCGTGGCGGCGGGGGAAAGATCGTCGCTCATGGCGGGTGTCCTGTCTTTGAGGCGCGTTGCCTTGGCGGGGGTATCGCAATAAGTTGCATCGGGTAACACCCAATTCCAAGTCACCGACATACAGGGAAAACAGCGCGATGACAGCCATTGCCCCCCACCGCGCCGCGTCACGCCTGCGCGGGATCGTTCTGCGCGGTGCCGCCGTGCTTTCTGCCTTTGTCCTTGCCGCCTGCGAACCGGGTGCCGGGGCGTTGACCGGCCCGTCCACCGGGCAGATGATCGACCCGCGCCAGCCGGTGCCGGTGGCGTTGCTGGTGCCGGGTGGGTCGGCCAATGCCGATCTGAACTGGCTGTCGCGCAGCCTGACCAACTCGGCCCGGATGGCGGTCAATGATGCGCAGGGGGCCACCATCGACCTGCGCATCTATGAAACCAACGGCGATAATCCCGCCACCGCCGTCGCCCGCGCGAACGAGGCCGCAGATGCGGGGGCCAAGATCATCATTGGCCCACTGTTTGCCGAATCCGCCAATGCGGTCGGCAATGCCATGCAGGGCCGCGATGTGAATGTGCTCAGCTTTTCCAACAATGCCGATATCGCAGGTGGCAACGTCTTTGTTCTGGGCAATACCTTCGCCAATGTGGCCGACCGGCTGGTCGGCTATGGCGTGCGCCAGAACAAGCGCCGGGTGCTGATGGTCGCGGAAAATGACGTGGCCGGGCGTGTCGGTGCCCATGCCATCGAACGCGCCGTGGCCCGCAACGGTGCCACGCTGGCCGGGCGGGTGACACATCCGGTCTCGCAGCAGGGGATCGATGGCGTCACGCCGCAGATCGCGCAGGCCGTGCAGTCGGGCCGGGTGGATGCGGTGTTCATGACGGCGAACAACCAGGCCGTGCTGCCCTATCTGACCGAAAAGCTGGTCGCCGCCGGTGTGACCGGGCAGGTGACGCAGTTCATGGGCCTGACCCGCTGGGATGAACCCGCCTCGCGTCTACAGCTGCCCACGCTGGAAAACGGCTGGTTCGCGATCCCCGACACCTCGCTGTCGGGGCAGTTCAACAACCGCTACCGTGCCGCGTATGGCGAACCCTCCCATGCCTTGGGCAGTCTGGCCTATGACGGCGTTTCGGCGGTTGCGGCACTGGTCCGGGCCGGTCGCCGCGATGCGCTGACCACGCGCGGCCTGACCAGCAGCGCCGGGTTCAACGGTGTCAACGGCGTGTTCCGGCTGCTGCCCGATGGCAGCAACCAGCGTGCGCTGGCGGTGGCCACGATCCGGGGCGGGCAGGTGGTGATCCTTGAACCGGCACCGCGCGGCTTTGGACGCTCGGGTTCCTGATCTTGTCTGAGCCGCTGCAACGGAATGACCTTGTGCAAAGCGCGCCGGCCCTGCCCGGCGCGCATTCTCTGTTCTCGCCCGAGGTTTTGCTGCCCCGGCTGGATGCGCATCTGGCCGGTATTTCCGCCGCGCGCGAGATCAGGGCCGCGACGGTTGAATTCCTGACCCGGATGCGCGCCGATGCGATGGCCGACATCACCGCCGGGTTCGACACCCATCCCCGCGCGGCGCGTGAAACCGTGCGCGCCATTGCCAGCATGACCGACGGGATCGTGACGGCGGTGCATCACGTTGCCACGCAGCATCTGCACCCGCAGGTCAACCCCTCGGATGCCGAGCGGCTGGCGGTGCTGGCTGTCGGCGGCTATGGTCGGGCCGAGATGGCGCCGGCCTCGGACATCGACCTGTTGTTGCTGACCCCCTACAAAGTGACCGGCTGGGTCGAAAGCGTGGTGGAATCCATGCTTTACATGTTGTGGGACATGAAGCTGAAGGTCGGACATTCGATCCGCACCGTGGATGATTGCCTGCGGCTGGGGCAGGCCGATATGACCATTCGCACCGCCCTGCTGGAACACCGGCTGGTGACGGGTTTCGCCCCCCTGGCCGAAGATCTGCGCGACCGGCTGTGGTCAGAGCTGTTCGCCAATTCGGTCCCCGAATTTGTCGAGGCCAAGCTGACCGAGCGGACCGAACGCCATCGCCGTCAGGGCGGCCAGCGTTACGTGCTGGAACCCAATGTCAAAGAGGGCAAGGGCGGGCTGCGCGACCTGCAAACGCTGTATTGGATCGCCAAATACATCCACCGTGTTGATCGCGCCGTGGAACTGGTGGATCTTGGTTTTTTCACCCGCGACGAACACAGCGCCTTTTGGCAGGCCGAGGATTTTCTGTGGGCTGTGCGCTGTCATCTGCATCTGATCGCCGGGCGGGCCGTCGATGTGCTGTCGTTCGACATGCAGGTCGAGGTGGCGCGGCGCATGGGCTATCACGATGCGGGTGGGCGGCGTGGTGTTGAACATTTTATGCAGGATTACTTTCGCCATGCCACCAAGGTGGGCGAACTGACCCGCGTGTTCCTGACCGCGCTGGAGGCAAGCCACGTCCGCAAGGCCCCCTTCCTTGGCCGCCTGTTCCGTCGCCGCCGCAAGCTGCACGACGGGTTCCGCGATGATATGGGACGGCTGACCATCGCCGACGAGGGCAACTTTTTTGCCGATCCGGTCAACATCCTGCGCCTGTTTCAAGAGGCATTGCGCACCGGCCTGCTGATCCACCCCGACGCGATGCGCGCCGTTGCCGCCCGGCTGGACCTGATCGACGATCAGGTGCGCAACGACCCCGAGGCGGCGCATATCTTTATCGACCTGCTGCTGAAACACGGCAACCCGGAACGCGCCCTGCGGCGGATGAACGAGCTGGGCGTTCTGGCCGCCTTTATTCCCGAATTCGAGCCGGTCGTGGCGATGATGCAGTTCAACATGTATCATCACTTCACCGTCGATGAGCATTTGATCCAATGCGTTGCCGCGCTGGCCGAGATCGAGCGGGGCGAACATCCTGACGATCTGCCGCTGTCGTCGGAAATCATGCAGGCCGACGTGAACCGTCGCGTTCTGTATCTGGCGGTGCTGCTGCATGACATCGGCAAGGGCCGCCCCGAGGATCACTCGATCATCGGGGCCCGCATCGCCCGGCGCATCGTCACCCGTCTGGGTCTGAGCGCCGAAGAGGTCGAGACGGTCGAATGGCTGGTGCGCAACCATTTGCTGATGTCGGATGTGGCGCAAAAACGCGATATTTCCGACCCGCGCACATTGCGCGATTTCGCCAAGGTGGTGAAAACCCGGCGGCGGCTGGATCTGCTGCTGGTGCTGACGGTCTGCGACATTCGCGGTGTTGGTCCCGGCACGTGGAACAACTGGAAGGCCGATCTGCTGCGCCGTCTGCATCAGCAGACCGTCATCGTGCTGGAAAGCGGGCTTGAGGAACTGAACCGCGACAAGCGCCAGACCGAGGCCAAGCGCGCCCTGCGCCACCTGCTGATCGCCAAAGGCTGGGAACCCAAGGTGATCCGCGCCGAACTGGCGCGGCATTACGACAGCTATTGGCCGGGTTTGCCGACCGAAACCCAGGCGGTGTTTGCCGGGCTGTTGCAAGGGATCGGCAGCGACGAGATCCGCATCGACCTGCATCCCGACCATGATCGCGACGCTACCCGCGCGGCCTTTGTGCTGGCCGATCATCCGGGCATCTTTTCGCGCTTGTGCGGCGCCTTGTCGCTGATGGGGGCCAATATCGTCGATGCGCGCACCTATACCACCAAAGACGGCTTTGCGACCGCCGTGTTCTGGGTGCAGGACACCGAGGGCCGCCCCTTTGCCGAAGAACGCCTGCCGCGTCTGCGCCAGACCATCGACCGCACGCTGAAAGGTGAAATCGTCGCCCGCGACGTGTTCGCCAGCCGAGACAAGGTGAAAAAGCGCGAACGAGAGTTCCGTTTTCCGACCCATATCACCTTTGATAACGAAGGCAGCGACATTTATACTATCATCGAGGTGGATACCCGCGACCGGCCCGGCCTGCTGTTCGATCTGACGCGCGCGCTGGCGGCGAACCATATTCAGATCGTCAGTGCGGTGATTGCCACCTTTGGCGCGCAGGTTGTGGACAGTTTCTATGTCAAGGACATGTTCGGGTTGAAACTGCACAGCGCCCCCAAGCGCGAGATGCTGGAACGCAAGTTGCGTCAGGCCATTACCGACGGCGCAAAGCGGGCCGAACAGTGACCCACCCTTTCGGAGCATAAGATGAGCAAGGGCCTGATCCGCGGTTTCCTGTCGGTGGGACTCTGGACCTTCGTGTCGCGGGTTTCGGGTTTCGTGCGCGATATTCTGATGGCGGCATGGCTGGGCACCGGCCCGGTGGCGCAGGCGTTTCTGGTGGCCTTTTCGCTGCCCAACATGTTCCGCCGCTTTTTTGCCGAAGGGGCGTTCAACACCGCCTTTGTGCCGCTGTTCGCCAAAAAGCTGGAATCGAGTGAAGACCCGCAGACATTCGCCCGCGACGCGTTTTCAGGGCTGTTCTTTGTCGTCGCGGTGATTTCGGCTGTCGCGATGATCCTGATGCCGCTGCTGGTCATGGCGATGGCGGCGGGGTTTTGGGGCAGCGAACGGTTTGATCTGGCTGTGGAATATGGCCGGATCACCTTTCCCTATATCCTGCTGATCTCGCTGGCCTCGATGATTTCGGGTGTGCTGAACGCGCATGGCCGGTTTACGGCGGCTGCGGCGGCGCCGGTGATGTTGAACCTGCTGTTCATCGCCGGAATGTTGCTGGGTCACTGGCAGGGCTGGGATATGGGGCTGACGCTGGCATGGGCCACGCCGCTGACCGGGTTGGCGCAGCTTGGCCTTGTGTGGTGGGCGGCGCGGCGCATCGGCTGGCGCTTTGTGCCGCGCAGGCCCCGGCTGACGCCTGATATGCGCCGCCTGATCGCCGTGGCCCTGCCCGCCGCCTTTGCGGGCGGGGTGGTGCAGATAAACCTGCTGGTCGGGCGTCAGGTGGGCAGCCTGTTTGACGGTGCGATCGCCTGGCTGGCCTATTCCGATCGGCTGTATCAACTGCCGCTGGGCGTCGTCGGCGCGGCGGTGGCGGTGGTGCTGTTGCCGGAACTGGCGCGGCGGCTGCGGGCGGGCGATGATGCGGGCGGTCAGCATGCCTATTCCCGCGCGACGGAATTCGGGCTGTTCCTGACGCTGCCCGCCGCCTTTGCCATCGCAGTGATCGCCGAACCCATGGTCCGCACCCTGTTCGAGCGTGGCGAGTTCACCGCCCATGACACCACCCAGACCGCACGGGCGCTGGTCGTCTATGCGCTGGGTTTGCCGGCCTTTGTGCTGCAAAAGATCCTGCAACCGCTGTATTTCGCGCGCGAGGATACGCGCACGCCGTTCCGTTTCGCGCTGATGTCGATGTTGGTGAATGCGGTCGCCGCATTTGGGCTGATCCCGCTGTTCGGCTTTCTGGCCGCCGCTCTGGGCACCACGATTGCCGCCTGGGTGATGGTGGCGCAGCTGTGGTGGGGAACGCGCGCCATGGGGCAGGCGGCGCAATATGATGCGCGGCTGTCGCGCACCGTGCCACGGATCGTGCTGGCCTCGGCCTTGATGGCGGCGGCGCTGTGGGTCATGCGCGGCTGGCTGGATGCGCAGGGCGTGGGGCGCATTCCCGGCCTTGCGGTGCTGGTGTTTGGGGGGGCGGCGATCTATTTCACGCTGGCCTTCGTCACCGGCGCCTATCGGCTGACCGATCTGCGCATGGCGGTGCGGCGGCGGCGCTGATTATCGCTGCCGGATCAGTGCCATGGCGCGGGCCAGCCCGCCGTGGATCAGCAGAAATGACAGCCCGAACCCGACAAAGAACCCGGTGATGTCGGCGATCCAAGCCGTCCCCGCGCCAAACATCACACCAAAGACAAGCTGGAACAGCAGCAGCATCCCGATCAGGGTAAAGGCGCGCAGCCGGTTGCCGCCCGTTTCAGCCAGTCGCGTCCAGATCAGAAAGGTGAACGCGCCCACCAGCCCGTAAACGGCGGGATAACCGCCGATCAGCGGCTCGACCCGGCCGCGCCATGCCATGGAAAAGCCGGTATAGATCAGCGCCGCCACCGCGCCCGAGCCAAAGAACAGCGCGATCAGCGCCGCAGGCCGGAACTGCGCCGCGATCATATTGCCAAGCGCCAGCGTGAACACGATCACGAACATCGCATGAACCGGCGAGACATGCACAAAGGGATAGCTGAACAGCCGGTAGACATTGCCGTCCACCGCCCCCACCGCCCACATGCGCTGAAACAGTTCGGGGATAAAGGCGGTTTGCTGGATGGCGCTGTTGCGCATCCCGATGCCGCCCGATCCGCCCAGCAGTCCGGCCCCGGCCAGCCCGAACACCAGTTCCGCCGCGATCATGGGCAGCACCAGTGCCCAGACCACCAGCGGCAACGGGTTGATGGGTGATTCATTTATTTCGTGACGCATCCTGCCGTCCTTTGGTTGCGCAGCCTTTGTGCAGCGGATAAGCCAGCGGCACGGTAATTCCAAGGCAGGCTGACATGAGCGCGACCCATACCCCCCGTATCTTTTCCGGCATCCAGCCCTCGGGCGGGTTGACGCTTGGCAACTATCTGGGCGCGCTGAAACGGTTCGCCGAATATCAGGGCGGCGCGGCGGAAACGATCTATTGCGTCGTCGACCTGCACGCCATCACCGTCTGGCAAGACCCCGAGGCACTGCGCGCGCAGACGCGCGAGGCGGCGGCGGCGTTCATGGCGGCGGGTGTCGATCCGGTGCAATCGGTGCTGTTCAATCAAAGCCAGGTGCCAGCCCATGCCGAAATGGCGTGGCTTTTCAACACCGTGGCGCGGGTCGGCTGGATGTATCGGATGACCCAGTTCAAGGACAAGGCGGGCAAGAACAGCGAGAATGCCTCGCTGGGGTTGCTGGCCTATCCGGCGTTGATGGCGGCCGATATTCTGACCTATCACGCCACCGCCGTGCCGGTGGGCGAGGATCAGAAACAGCATCTGGAGCTGACCCGCGACATCGCCGCCAAGTTCAACCATGATTACGGCGTCGATTTCTTTCCGATGACGAACCCCTTGATCGAGGGCGTGGCCACCCGCGTCATGTCGCTGCGCGACGGGTCGAAAAAGATGTCGAAATCAGACCCTTCGGACGCCAGCCGCATCAACCTGACCGATGATGCCGACACCATCGCGCAGAAAATCCGCAAGGCCCGCACCGATGCCGATCCGCTGCCTGGCAGCATGGAAGGGCTGCAAGACCGGCCCGAGGCGCGCAATCTGGTCAATATCTATGCGGCGCTGTCGGGTGAGACCGGCGATCAGGTGCTGGCGCGGTTCGAGGGGCAGGGCTTTGGCGCTTTTAAACCCGCGCTGGCCGAAGTGGCGGTTTCGGTGCTGTCGCCGATCACGGCGAAGATGACCGAGCTGAAATCCGACCCCGCCGAGATCGACCGCATTCTGGGCGACGGCGCCGAGCGGGCCGAGGCCATCGCCCGGCCCATCGTCGAGCGCACGAAAGAGATCATGGGGATGATCCGCTCGCGCCGGTAAAGCCGTTGCGCAACGCCGCCGGGCGTTGCGCGCCGTGATTTTGCAACGCCATGCCTGATGCAGCCAGTAATTGCAGGGGTTTTGGCTGCACCACCCGTGCACAGGTTGTGCACAACCTGTACACAGGCTGTGCACAGAACATGCCGCACGCGGGATGTTCGCGCGGGATAACGGTGGCTGCGATCCGGCCATGTGCCCCCAAAAATGCGGATTTGGGCGAACAGCAAGCGAGGGCTGTGGTCCGGGAGCAGCGGGTTTCCTTGCCCCGGCGCGCGGGGATGGCTATCTGTCGGGCAGGCAAGCGGAGGCGGTGATGAACGGGCGGCGTGTGCTTTTGATCGTGGGCGGCGGGATTGCCGCGGCCAAGGCTCCGGCGCTGATCCGGTTGCTGCGCAAGGCGGGTGTGGCCGTCAGCCCGGTTCTGACGCGGGCGGGGGCGGAATTCATCACGCCGATGACCCTTTCGGTGCTGGCGGGCGAGGCATGTCAGACCGATCTGTTCGACGCCAGCCGCGAGGCCGAGATCGGCCATATCCAGTTGTCGCGCAATGCCGATCTGGTGGTGGTCGCCCCGGCCACCGCCGATCTGATGGCCAAGATGGCCACGGGGGCGGCGGATGATCTGGCCTCGACCCTGCTGCTGGCCACCGACAAGCCGGTGCTGATCGCGCCTGCGATGAATGTGCGGATGTGGCACCACCCGGCGACGCAGCGCAATCTGGCGATGCTGCGCCGTGACGGTGTGCTGATGGCTGGTCCTGACGATGGCGAGATGGCCTGTGGCGAGTTCGGCACCGGCCGCATGGCCGAGCCAGAGGCCATTATGGGCGCGATCCGCGATCATCTGGGCGATGGCCCGCTGAAACTGTTGCCCGAAGCCAAGGTCGCGGCGGGACCTTTGGCCGGGCGGCATGTCATCGTCACCTCTGGCCCCACGCATGAGCCGATTGACCCGGTGCGCTATATCGCCAATCGGTCCAGCGGGGCGCAGGGGACGGCGATTGCGATGGCGCTGCGCGATCTGGGGGCGAAGGTCAGCTTTGTCACCGGCCCCGCCGATGTGCCGCCGCCGGATGGGGTTGAGGTGATCCGAGTGGAAACGGCGATGCAGATGCGCGAGGCGGTCGAGACGGCGCTGCCCGCCGATGCGGCAGTGATGGCGGCGGCAGTGGCCGATTGGCGCGTAGCCAATGCCAGCGGGCAAAAGATCAAGAAGGACGGCTCGGGCCAGTTGCCGGTGCTGGAATTTACCGAAAACCCTGACATTCTGGCCTGGGTCAGTCAATTGGGGGCCGGGCGGCCGCGTCTGGTGGTGGGCTTTGCCGCCGAAACGCATGACGTGATCGCCCATGCCACCGCCAAGCGGGCGCGCAAGGGCTGTGACTGGATCGTGGCCAATGATGTCAGCCCGGCCACCGGTATCATGGGCGGGACGGAAAACAGCGTGACGCTGATTACCGCCGACGAGGCCGAGGAATGGCCGCGCATGGGCAAGGATGCGGTCGCGCGCATTCTGGCCAGCCGCATCGCCGAGGCGCTGGCATGAGGGCCTATCTGGATTGGAACGCCACCACCCCGCTGCGGGACGAGGCGCGGGCGGCGATGATCGCGGCGATGGATGTGGCGGGGAACCCGTCCTCGGTCCATGCCGAGGGGCGGGCGGCCAAGATGGCGCTGGAAGGCGCGCGGGAACGGCTGGCCGCAGCACTTGGGGCCGAGGGGGCGGATGTGGTCTTTACATCCGGCACGACCGAGGCGGCGGCGATGGCCTTGGCCGGGCGCGGCATTGCCTGTGCGCCGGTGGAGCATTCGGCGGTCAAGGTCTGGTGCGATCAACGGCTGACAGTGGATCGCGACGGCCGTGTGACGGTGGATGATCCGGCGCAATCGACGCTGCAACTGGCCAGCAATGAAACCGGGGTGATTCAGGATCTGCCGGACGGGCTGTGGGCCAGCGATCTGACGCAGGCGTTTGGCAAGATTCCGATGGCCTTTAACTGGCTGGGCGTCACCTGCGGCTTTGTCAGTGCGCATAAGCTGGGCGGGCCAAGGGGGGTTGGCGCGCTGATCCTGAAGAAAGGCACCGACCTGCCGGCGATTCTGCGCGGCGGTGGGCAGGAACAGGGGCGGCGTGCAGGCACCGAAAACCTGATCGGCATCATGGGATTCGCCGCCGCCGCCGAGGCCGCGCAGCGCGATCTGGCCGCCGGTGTCTGGGATCAGGTCGCCGCCCTGCGCGATGCGCTGGAATCGCGGCTGACGGCGGTCGCGCCTGAACTGATCGTGGCCGGAAAGGGCAGTCCGCGCTTGCCGAACACGTCCTGCCTTCTTACATCAGGCTGGAAGGGCGAAACGCAGGTCATGCAGATGGATCTTGCGGGTTTTGCCGTGTCGGCGGGGTCGGCCTGTTCATCGGGCAAGGTTCGCGCCAGCGGCAGCTTGCAGGCGATGGGGTTTGACGATCAGACCGCCTCATCGGCGATCCGCGTTTCGATAAGTCCGGCTTTGGCGGCGGATCAGGTGAACCGATTTGCCGATGCCTGGGAAAAAGCGTATTCACGCTGGCGCGACAGGAATGGCCGGGGGTAACAGCCCGCCGAAAGGAAACGATACGATGGCTGATACCGATCTGGATGTGCGCGAGGGCGTTGACCGTGAAACGGTCGAAACCGTTGCCAATATGGGCAGCTATAAATACGGCTGGGATACCGAGATCGAGATGGAATATGCCCCCAAGGGCATTAACGAAGACATCGTCCGGCTGATCTCGGAAAAGAATGGCGAACCGGAATGGATGCTGGACTGGCGTCTGGCCGCGTTCCGCCGCTGGGTCACGATGGTGGAACCGAAATGGGCGATGCTGAACTATCCTGAAATCGACTATCAGGATCAGTATTATTATGCCCGTCCCAAGTCGATGGAAGTCAAGCCGAAATCGCTGGACGAGGTGGACCCCAAACTGCTGGCCACCTATGAAAAGCTGGGCATCCCGCTGAAGGAACAGATGATCCTGGCGGGCGTCGAGGGGGCCGAGGGCGCGCCCGCCGAAGGGCGCAAGGTCGCCGTCGATGCGGTGTTCGATTCGGTCAGCGTTGGCACGACTTTCAAGGATGAACTGGCCAAGGCCGGGGTGATCTTTTGTTCCATCTCCGAGGCGATCCGCGAGCATCCCGAACTGGTGCAGAAATATCTGGGTTCGGTGGTGCCGCAGTCGGACAATTTCTTTGCCACGCTGAACAGCGCCGTGTTCAGTGACGGGTCGTTCGTTTACGTCCCGCCCGGCGTGCGCTGCCCGATGGAACTGTCCACCTATTTCCGCATCAACGCCGAAAACACCGGGCAGTTTGAACGCACGCTGATTATCTGCGATCGCGGCGCCTATGTGTCCTATCTGGAAGGCTGCACCGCGCCGAAACGCGACACCAATCAGCTGCACGCCGCAGTGGTGGAAATCGTCATCCTTGAGGATGCCGAGGTAAAATATTCCACCGTCCAGAACTGGTTCCCCGGCGACGAGGATGGCAAGGGCGGCGTCTATAACTTTGTCACCAAACGCGCCGATTGCCGCGAGGCGCGGGCCAAGGTGATGTGGACTCAGGTCGAAACCGGCAGCGCGATCACGTGGAAATACCCGTCCTGCATCCTGCGCGGTGACGACAGCAGCGGCGAGTTCTATTCCATCGCCATCGCCAACAATCACCAGCAGGCCGATACCGGCACCAAGATGATCCATCTGGGCAAGAACACCCGGTCGCGGATCGTGTCCAAGGGGATTTCGGCGGGCTTTGCGCAGAACACCTATCGCGGGCTGGTGACCATGCACCCGCGCGCCAAGAACAGCCGTAACTATACCCAATGCGACAGCCTGCTGATCGGCGACAAATGCGGCGCGCATACCGTGCCTTATATCGAGGTCAAGAACACCTCCAGCCGCGTCGAACACGAGGCGACGACAAGCAAGGTCGATGACGACCAACTGTTCTATTGCCGCCAGCGCGGCATGGACGAGGAAGAGGCCGTGGCCTTGGTCGTCAACGGCTTCTGCCGCGAGGTTTTGCAGGCCCTGCCGATGGAATTTGCGATGGAGGCCCAGTCTTTAGTGGCCATCTCGCTGGAAGGATCGGTGGGATGATGCGCAGTATCTTCTTTGCTGGCATTTTGCTTCCGGGAGCAGGCCTCGCGTTGGAGCCGCAAACCGACCTTTCCAAACAGGCTGGATGGCTCTCCCTGAACACTACTCGCTGTGAGGTAGTATCTCTCCTTGGCGATCCAGGCTGGATTTACAAGCAAGGCGAAGACAGCGAACTAGCAGATGATCCCATTGAGGAATGGATATGGCGAAACACGCCGTGCGCACCGGTTCGCGTACAAATTAGTACGAACACTGATTTGGTAACGGGATGGGACGAAGGGCGCGTCTTTTGTGGGATCGATCAGGAGACAGAAGAACGCTTCCTACCTGATGATCAATTCCTACTTTCTGAAACACGCACGACTAGCTGCTGATGTGAGATGACAAACATGCTGAAAATCAACAACCTGCACGTCAAGCTGGAAGACGAGGACAAGCAGATCCTGAAAGGTCTGACGCTTGAGGTGCCCGCTGGTGAGGTCCATGCGATCATGGGGCCGAACGGCTCGGGCAAGTCCACGTTGTCCTATGTGCTGTCGGGCCGCGATGGTTATGAAGTGACCGAAGGCAGCGCCACGATGGACGGCACCGACCTGCTGGAGATGGACCCCGAAGAGCGCGCCGCCGCCGGGCTGTTTCTGGCGTTTCAATATCCGGTCGAAATTCCCGGCGTCGGCAATATGACCTTTCTGCGCACGGCTGTGAACGCGCAGCGCAAGGCGCGGGGGCAGGATGAATTGTCGGCGGGCGAGTTTCTGAAAATCGTGCGGGCCAAGGCCAAGGATTTGCAGATCGACGCGGATATGCTGAAACGCCCGGTCAATGTCGGCTTTTCCGGCGGCGAGAAAAAACGCAACGAAATCTTGCAGATGGCCATGCTGGAACCGCGCATGTGCATCATGGATGAAACGGATTCCGGGCTTGATGTCGATGCGATGCGGCTGGTGTCTGATGGCGTGAACGCGCTGCGTTCGCCCGATCGCGCGTTTCTGGTCATCACCCATTATCAGCGCCTGCTGGATCACATCAAACCCGATGTCGTGCATATCATGGCCGATGGCCGGATCATCAAGACCGGCGGTCCCGAACTGGCGCTTGAGGTGGAGCAGAACGGTTACGCCGACCTGCTGGCGGAGGCGCAGTAATGGCCGGGGTGTCCGTCAAAACGGCCGAGGTTGCGCCCGCCGTGCAGGGGCAGGGCGGGGCGGCATCGGGCGACCGGCTGGCCGGGCTGGTGCCGGCGGCGGGCCGTCTGGCCGCGGCTGCGCGGGCCGATGCGCTGACCCGGCTGCGCGCCATGGGTCTGCCGAAACCACGCGATGAATACTGGCGCTATACCGATCCGGCGCGGTTCAATTCGGCGGTGCCTGCGCCGCTGGCGACGAACGCTGACGGCGCGGATGCACCGCTGTTTTCTGATCTGGACCGGCTGCGGCTGGTCTTTGTCGATGGCGTCTTTGATGCGGCGGCATCGGATGCGCCGGAACTGGACGGGGTGCAGATCGATCTGCTGTCAGCCGTGGCGGATGATGCCGGTCACTGGGCGGCGGGGCTGTTCGGCACGCTGGAACAGGCCGGGCAGGTGCCGGTGGCGCGGCCCTTTGCGGCGCTGAACACGGCCTGCGCGACCGAAGGCGTGCTGATCCGCGTCACTGGTCGCCCCGCCCGCCCGATCCACATTCTGCACCGCCGCCGCGATCCCGGCGCCGATGTGATGTGGCACCATGTCGTGCGGGTCGAACCGGGGGCCGAGCTGACCCTGCTGGAAACCGGCGAGACCGGGGCGCGCAGCAATGGCGTGATCGAGGCCGATCTGGCCGAAACCGGGCGGCTGCATCTGATTTCCTCTAAACGAGCGGCGCAGCACAAGCTGGGCATCAGCCATCTGTTCGCCCGCGTCGCCCGTGAAGCCGTGTTCAAAAGCTTTGCCTTGTCGGTCAATGGCGATCTGATGCGGCAGGAAGGCGTGATCGACATTCAGGGCGATGATGCGGTGGCCCATATCGCCGGCGCGGCCCTTGGCGATGGGGCGACGGGGAATTTTCACCACGACGACACCGTGTTCATCACCCATGCCGCCGAACGTTGCGAAAGCCGTCAGGTATTCAAGAAGGTGCTGAAGAACGGCGCGCGCGGCGTGTTTCAGGGCAAGATTCTGGTGCGCCCCGGCGCGCAAAAGACCGATGGCTATCAGATCAGCCAAGCCCTGCTGCTGGACGAGGACAGTCAGTTTCTGGCCAAGCCGGAACTGGAAATCTATGCCGATGACGTGAAATGCAGCCATGGGTCCACCACCGGCGCGCTGGATGAGGATGCGATGTTCTATCTCCGCTCGCGCGGGGTGCCGCGTGACCGGGCCATTGTGTTTCTGGTGCTGTCTTTCCTTGCCGATGCGCTGGACGAGATCGAGGACGACACCCTGCGCGGCCAGATCAGCGACCGGCTGGAGGCGTGGCTGACGCAGCACGCCGCCACCCGGTGACAGCCAGCACATCCCCGGCACCGCGCGGCATCGTGCCGCGTGTGGTGCAAAGCTGGTGGGCGCCGCGCCGTGTGGTGCGGGGCCTTGCCGATATGCCCGACCGCACCCTGCTGGGCGTGCTGATGGTGGCGCTGCTGTTTTTTCTGATCGCGCAGGCGCCCGCACGGGCGCGCGATGCGTTTCTGGACCCGTCGGTTTCGTTCGAGGCGCGGATGGGCGGGGCCTTGATGGGGGTCATGTTCATCATGCCGCTGTTGGCCTATGGGCTGGCGGCGCTGGTGGCGCTGCTGTCGCGGATGACCCGTTGTCCCGTTGATGGCCGCCATTCGCGGCTGGCCTTGTTCTGGGCGCTGCTGGCGGTTGTGCCTGCCATGCTGCTGGCCGGGCTGGTGCAGGGGTTCGTCGGCCCCGGCCCGGCGCTGAGCATCGCCCATGCCGTTGCGGGCATCGGTTTTCTGGTGATCTGGGGGGCTGGTCTTTCCGCCCTTGGTGGACGTGTGGACAATGAGATTTGACGATCTTCAGGCGCTGGCGCTGCTGACCTTTCGTAACCCGGCGCGCGCGGTGCAGGCGCTGCGGTCGCTGAACCTGCCGATGCCTGCGCGCTGGATGGCGCTGGCGCTGGTGGTCAGTCTGTCGGCGCTGCTGACCTGGGGCGCCTCGATGCTGTTTCCGGTGTCGGTCGATACCGGCATGAACGACGCGGTGGCGCAGCCGCTGATGGTGGCCGGGGTGCAATTCGCGGTGCTGAGTCTGGCCGCGTTTCTGATGGCGGCGGTCGGCCGGTCGTTCGGCGGCACCGGCACATTCCCTGATGCGCTGCTGCTGATGACCTGGATCGAGTTCATCCTGCTGGTGGTCCAGACCGCGCAGGTCGTGCTGATGTTGCTGTTCCCGATCATCGCCTCGCTGATGTGGCTGGTGGCGGCGGGGATATTTGTCTGGCTGATGGTGCAGTTCACCAAGGCGCTGCACGGATTCGACAGTGCAGCCAAGGTGGCGCTTGGCATGATTATGACGTTTCTGGCGGCGGGCATGGTGATGGCCGTCGTTCTGTCCTCGCTTGGTCTTCTTCCGGTTCCCGCATGAGCTATGACATCGAACGTATCCGCGCCGATTTCCCGATCCTGTCGCGGCAGGTGAACGGGCGGCCTCTGGTGTATCTGGACAACGGCGCCAGCGCGCAAAAGCCGAGGGTGGTGATCGATGCCATCACCCGCGCTTATGAGGGCGAATACGCCAACGTCCATCGCGGGCTGCATTTTCTGTCGAACCTTGCGACCGAAAATTACGAACGGGTGCGCGGCATCATCGCGCGTTTTCTGAACGCCGCGCATGAGGATGAGATCATCATGACCTCGGGCGCGACCGAGGGGATCAATCTGGTGTCCTATGCCTGGGCCGCGCCGCGGTTGCAGGCGGGGGACGAGATCGTCCTGTCGGTGCTGGAACATCACGCCAATATCGTGCCCTGGCATTTCCTGCGCGAACGTCAGGGGGGGGTGCTGAAATGGGTCGAGCCTGAACCCGATGGCAGCCTGCCGCCCGAAAAGGTGCTGGCGGCGGTCGGCCCCAAGACCCGGCTGATCGCGGTCACGCATATGTCGAATGTCACCGGAACCGTGGTCGATGTGGCGGCGATCGCACGCGGCACGGATGTGCCGGTGCTGGCCGACGGCAGTCAGGCGGCGGTGCATATGCCGGTGGATGTGGCCGCGCTTGGCGTCGATTTCTATGCGATCACCGGGCACAAGCTGTATGGGCCTTCGGGGTCCGGCGCGATGTGGATCAGCCGCGACCGTCAGGCCGAGATGCGGCCCTTTCTGGGGGGCGGCGACATGATTCGCACCGTGACGCGCGAGGCGGTGGATTATGCCGATCCGCCGCTGCGATTCGAGGCGGGGACACCGGGTATCGTCAATCAGATCGGTCTGGGGGCGGCACTGGACTATCTGATGGGCATCGGGATGGATCGGATCGCCGCGCATGAACGCGATCTGCGCGATTACGCCCGCAACCGGCTGCGGTCGCTGAACTGGCTGACGGTTCAGGGCGATGCCCCCGACAAGGGTGCGATCTTTTCCATGACCATGCAGGGTGCCCATGCGCATGACCTGTCCACGATTCTGGACAAGCGCGGCATTGCCGTGCGCGCCGGCAGCCATTGCGCCATGCCGCTGATGGAGTTCTATGGCGTCACCGCATCGGCCCGCGCCTCTTTTGCGATGTATAACACCCGGTCCGAGGTAGACGCGCTGATCGACGGCCTGACCTTTTGCCGCGAACTCTTTGCCTGAGGACGGTTTCACCATTGCGAAATCGTCCTGCGGCTGCTATCTGGACGGCCACGCACCCGTAGCTCAGCTGGATAGAGCGTTGCCCTCCGAAGGCAAAGGCCACACGTTCGAATCGTGTCGGGTGCGCCAAATTCCCTTTTTGCCAATTTGTGTCGTGACCTGTTTCGGGCGCAGGGGTTGTGACCCGTTTGACGGGATAACTGCGGCATGACGAGGCCGAATTGTCCCGGCGGTCGATTCGAACGCCTAACAGTGAGTTGGATCGAGAATCGCAGCTACCTTTTTCGTAGGCTCAGCGCAGATTCGGCCCGATTCTAAGGATGGCTGGCTTTGCAGTGCTATTCCCCGCTGGCGGCGTCACAAAAAAATCGTTATTTAATATATGGTTGCACGAAAATTTCAGGGCTTTGGGGAATTTCCTCTTGCCGGGGCGGTTCGCCGGGCCTAGATACCCCTCCACCGAGACGGCGGCAACGCAGTCAAGGTTCGGAACCGGAAGTCAGGCAAGCCTGAGACTGCGGGAACGGTGCTCTGAAGGACCTGCCAAGTTAAAAAACGCGGCGCAGCAAAAAAGTTGAGATTAGTTCTTGACGAAACGTTGCAAGGGTCTTAGGTAGGGCTTCCGCTTCGATGAGAGATCGTCGGGCAAACAATCAGGAGGGATGCGGCTGTTTTCGCCAAGAAGTTGGCGAGACGGTTAGGTTTTTCCGCTGCTTTTTGACATTGATGTTTTTATTGAAGGGATATGCGGGCGGTTTTGCCGAT
>NZ_JAUNTO010000010.1 GCF_030538655.1 Paracoccus sp. (in: a-proteobacteria) | reverse complement strand
ATCGGCAAAACCGCCCGCATATCCCTTCAATAAAAACATCAATGTCAAAAAGCAGTGGAAAACAAAACAACCCAAACCGCGCTAACTTCCTAGCGCCGTCAAGTCGCCTTCTCTCCAAGGTTTTTCAGATTTCCCTTGTTTTTCAAGGTCTTCCCGAACCGTTCAGCGTGTTCCGCCGTTCGGTGAAGGGGTATTTAGGGTCTGACGCCGAAGGCCGCAAGCAGAAAATTCGGGAAAAATCCTCCACACGGTCAAATTTCCAGCAATCATATGATTTACAATGATTATTTTTATGACAAAATCTTCACAATCCGCGCGGGGATCAGGCTGATCCACGCGGACGGCACCAGAATCAGCAGAATCAGCGGCGGGATTCGGGCGAATCCACGCTGGCCCCGGCCCAGATATGCCACGAAAAAGGCGCACCCGATGGGGTGCGCCTGATTCTCATCGCGTTGCCAGCAGTGCCGATACGACAAGATCGGCACCATATTTGCCGAGATGATTATCGTCCGTATAAAGCAGATGCCCATCCAACTGTTGCAGACATTGCTGATCGGTATCACTTGGGCACAGCACCTGCGTCGGGTCAAAGTAATCTGCGGCGCGGCGCAGCACCGCCACGGTGTCAGCATGGCGTTGCTGATAATCCGCATAGGGATAGGACAGCTTTGACGGCAACAGTGCCGCCAGCCGTACCACATCGGCCCCGACCTCGGGGGTGGGACCGATCACCGTCAGCTTGTCCATCCCGGCGATGAAATCGCCAATCGCACTGCGCAGATTGGCCTGCGCCTGCACCGCATCAGAATGATCGCCAATCAGACGGATCGGCCGGCCTGGCGCGCGCTCTGTCACGCCGTGTGAACTGCGATAAGACGTGCCATCTATGTGCTTGGTCCAGCGATGAAACAGGTAGATATGGTCGGGATGCAGCGTGGCCACCCGTTTCCAGATATCGTTATCGCCCAGCACTTCAGCACAACGAGGGATGTCTTGGGATCCGGAAACCCCCGGCAAGACCAGACAGCCCGGCGCGTAAAAGGAAACCAGCCCCTGCCCCCGTGCCGCAAGCTGTTCACGCAGCGACAGCGAAAGGTATCGCGCATGGCTGTCACCGACCAGCACCGAATAGGGGCTTCCGGCAAGCTCGGCTTCGCATTTTTCCCATGCCGCGTCCGAGACACCATATTCAAAGGTGCAGACATGCGTATCCATTGGCGATGTCCGGGCGAACTGCATCAGCGCGGTGCGCGATCCGTTTATCAGCCAGCCACCGCCAATCAGTGCAAAGGCAAGGCATCCCGCAAGACTGGCCGCAAACAGGCTGCGCCGCGAGGGAAGTAGTCCCCCTCTCGCGCGGAAGGGCTGTTCGATAAAACGCCAGCTAAAGGCCGCCAGCAGCAGCGACAGAACCGACAGCGCCAGCATCATCGCCAAAGGCGCATCCATGACATAGCGCAGCCGCGCAAAGGCAAAGACCGGCTGGTGCCACAAATAGGCGGAATAGCTGATAAGCCCGATGGCTACGAAAGGCCGCCACGACAGAAAACGCGCCGTCCCGGTGCCGGTCGGCGCGAACAGGATAATCAGCGCGGTTCCCAGCACCGGCGGCACCGTCCACAGGCTGGGATAGGGCGTCGCATGATCATAAAGCGCCACCGGAACCAGAATCATCAGTAACCCGGCAAAGCCCACAAAAGGCACCCGCCAGGCACTGCGGTCTTGCAGCAGAAAGGCGCAGATCGACCCGGCCAGTAACTCCCAGACCCGCGTCGGCAACAGGAAAAATGCCGAGCTGGGTTTGGAATGCACGATCAGTTCCGCCAGTGCCAGCGACAGGGCGGCACCCGCCACGACGATCCAGAACACCCGCTGTCGCCCGAACCGCCAGCACAATGCCAGAAAGGGCGGGAAGAACAGATAGAACTGTTCCTCGACCGCCAGGCTCCAGGTGTGCAGCAGCGGGTTGAATTCGGCCGCGACCGAAAAATAGCCCTCGCTTTTCCAGAACAGGATGTTCGAGGCGAACAGCACCACAGCAATCAGACTGCGGCCGAACAACCGCGCCTCGTCCGGCATCATCCACGCCCAGGCAAAGGGAATACAGCACAGCATGACAAAGAACAGCGCCGGCAGGATGCGCCGTGCCCGACGCTCATAAAACCGCGCGATCGAGAAATCGCCGCGCGTCAGTTCACCCAGCAAGATCGTGGTAATCAGATAGCCGCTGATGACGAAAAACACGTCAACCCCGACATAGCCGCCCGAAAACCCCGGCGCACCGGCGTGGAACAGGATGACAGGCAGCACCGCAAACGCGCGTAGCCCGTCGATTTCTTTGCGATACCGCATGACTTAACCACTTGTGAAACAGTTTTCTGCGCTGGCGCCTAACACCACCACAGCGGCTTCGCTATGCTTTACCTGCGTTGTCTTAAAAATTTCTTAATGTTATCAGATATTAGATTAATTAGCCTGCGCCATCAGGCCTGTTCCACCCGGATTTCATCCAGAAACGCCGCGCCAAAGCGGTCGATCTTGTGATCGCCCATACCTTGCAGTCGCGCCATCTGATCCAGCGTGGCAGGCTTGCGTTCAGCGATCAGGCGCAAAGTGGAATGGGTGCAGGACAGCGGCTTTTCGGTGCCGTCCGCCCCGCGCGCCAGCCGGTTCTGCGCGGCCAGCAGGCGGTCGAACAGATCGCCCTCGGCCCGACCGGCCAGCTTGCGGCGCGTGGGGTGCATCGGCTGCGACGCGCCGGCGATCACCTCAAGAAAGGCCGCGCCATAGCTTTCCAGCTTTTTCGCGCCCACACCGTTGATCCGCGCCATCTGATCCAGATTCTGCGGCCGGGCCTGCGCCATCTCGATCAGCGTGCGGTCAGGGAACACGACATAGGCCGGCACCCGCGCCGATTCCGCCAAAGCCCGGCGCTTGGCCTTGAGCGCGGACAGCAGCGGCGCATCTTCGTCATCGACCAGCGCACGGGGTTCCGCCACCAGCGCACGCCGTGCCGCCGGATCGCGGCGCAGGATGACCTGTTCTTCGCCGCGCAAAACCGGATGAGCGGCGGCGGTCACATGCAGCGCACCATGGCGTGCCGGATCGGGGCGGCACAGGTCGCGGCCCATCATCTGCCGGAACACCGCCTGCCATTCGCCCTTGGACAGCGCCTTGCCGACGCCAAAGGTCGGCAGCGCCTCGTGCCCGCGTTCACGCACCTTGGGCGTGGCGGTGCCGGTCAGGATGTCGATCAGATGCCCCGCGCCGAACCATTCGCCGGTGCGCAGCATCGCCGACAGCGCCATCCGCACTGGATCAGTGCCGTCAAAGGTCACGGGCGGTGTTTCACACAGGTCGCAATTGCCGCAAGGCGCGCTGTCTTCCCCGAAATAGCTCAGCAAGTGCTGACGGCGGCAGGAAATCGCCTCGGCCAGCCCCAAAAGCGCGTTCAGCCGTCCATGATCGGCCTCTTTGCGGGTGGGATCGGCCAGCCCCTCGTCGATCTGGGTGCGGCGCAGGCGGATGTCATCAGGGCCGAACAAGGTCAGCGTTTCCGCCGGATCGCCGTCACGGCCCGCACGACCGATTTCCTGATAATAGGCCTCGATGCTTTTGGACAGATCGGCATGGGCCACCCAGCGGATGTCAGGCTTGTCAATGCCCATGCCAAAGGCGATGGTCGCCACCACGATCAGACCGTCTTCGCGCTGAAACCGCGCCTCGACGGTGCGGCGGGCCTCGGATTCCATGCCGCCGTGATAGGCGGTGGCGCGCAGACCCTCGGCCTCCAGCGCGGCGGCCAGTGTTTCGGTGCGCGCGCGGCTGGCGCAATAGACAATGCCCGATTGCCCCGCCCGCGCCCGTGCGAAATCGAGGATCTGGCGGCGCGGGCCATCCTTGGCGCGGAATTCCAGCCGGATGTTGGGGCGGTCAAAGCCGCGCAGGAATGTTACCGGATCGGTGCCGTCAAACAGCCGCTGCACGATCTCGGCCCGCGTTTCGGGATCGGCGGTGGCGGTAAAGGCGGCCAGCGGCACGTTCAGCGACCGGCGCAGATCACCGATGCGCAGGTAATCGGGGCGGAAATCATGGCCCCATTGACTGACGCAATGCGCCTCGTCCACGGCGATGGCAGTGACACCGGCGCGGCGCAGCAGGCTGGTGGTGCCCGACAGGGCCAGCCGTTCGGGGGCCAGATACAACAGCTTCAGTCGCCCATCTGACAGCGCCCGCAAAGTGGCGTCGTTTTCATCAGCACTGTTGCCGCTGGTCAGGGCACCGGCAGCCACCCCCGCTTCGGCCAAGGCGCGGACCTGATCGCGCATCAGCGCAATCAGCGGCGAGACGACAACCGTCACCCCCTCGCGCATCAGCGCGGGCAATTGAAAGCACAGCGACTTGCCGCCGCCGGTCGGCATGATCGCCAGCACATCGCGATCCGCAGCCACGGCCTGAACGATTTCCTGTTGTCCGGGGCGGAAATCGCTGAACCCCCAGACCTGACGCAGCAGATCGCCCGGCATCAGAAGCCGTAGAAGAAGCCCGCGTTATTGGCCAGCGCGCGTTGCAGGATGATGACGATGATGAACACGACCAGCGGCGCCAGATCCAGACCGCCGGTATTGGGCAGCATATTACGGATCGGTGTGTAGATCGGTTCCAGCAGACGGGTCAGCCCGTCCCAGATCTGCGCGACCAGCGGCTGACGCAGGTTCAGCACCTGAAAGTTAATCAGCCAGGACATGATGATGTGAATAATCATCACCCACCAGACCAGGTTCAGGATCAGCATCAGGGCCTGATACAGCGTGACCATGGCGATGCCCCCTTATGCCTGAATCAGAATGCGCAGCATCCGGCGCAGCGGTTCCGCCGCGCCCCACAGCAACTGATCGCCGATGGTGAACGCGCCGACATAATCCGGCCCCATCGCCAGCTTGCGGATGCGCCCGACCGGAATGGTCAGCGTGCCGGTCACGGCCACAGGGGTCAGATCGCGCAAGGTATCCTCGCGGTTGTTCGGGACCACCTTCACCCAGTCATTGTCGGCGGCGATCATCGCCTCGATCTCGTCCACCGGCACGTCGCGTTTCAGTTTGAAGGTCAGCGCCTGACTGTGGCAGCGCATCGCGCCGACGCGCACGCAGAACCCGTCCACCGGGATCGCCGCCGCGTCCGAGCCGCCGACCGCATCCGGGCCAAGGCCGAGGATCTTGTTCGTCTCGGCCATGCCCTTCCATTCTTCGCGGGTCACGCCATTGCCCAGATCCTTGTCGATCCACGGGATCAAGGATCCGCCCAGCACCGCGCCGAATTGTTTGGATTCGTCCGTGCCCAGCATCGCCTGCTGGCGCGCCAGAACCTGACGGTCGATGTCCAGAATCGCCGATTTCGGATCAGCCAGCAGATCAGCGACCGAACCGTTCAGCGCGCCATATTGCGTCAGCAACTCGCGCATATGCTGTGCCCCGCCACCCGAGGCCGCCTGATAGGTCTGCGTGGACATCCATTCCACCAGCCCGGCCTTGAACAGCGCGCCGACGCCCATCAGCATACAGGACACGGTGCAGTTCCCGCCGACCCAATTGCGCCCGCCGCGCGCCATCGCGGCCTTGATGACGTCCATGTTCACCGGGTCCAGCACGATGACGGCATCACCCTGCATCCGCAGGGTCGAGGCCGCGTCGATCCAGTGCCCGTTCCAGCCTTCGGCCCGCAGACGCCCGAACACCTCGGTCGTGTAATCGCCGCCCTGACAGGTGATGATCGCATCACAACGGGACAAAGCGCCCAGATCATAGGCATCGGCCAGAGGCGCATCGCCACGCGGCGCGGCACCGCCCGCGTTCGAGGTGGAAAAGAACAGCGGTTCGATCAGGTCGAAATCGCCTTCGACCTCCATCCGGTCCATCAGGACCGAACCCACCATCCCGCGCCAGCCAACCAGCCCGACCAGCGGTTTCTTTCCATTCGCACCCAGCATCGCATCACGTCCGTTCATCGAAAATCGCGCCATACCTAGTGCAAGGGCGGATTCGGCGCAATGGGCGGGTTAAGAGATCAGGGACCGGCGCGATCTCTTGGTTTTTCGGCACAGCCCGCATCCCGAAGGATCGCACGATAAGAATCCGCCGCCTTTTCATGCCGGTTTTCGTTCCAAGAATATCTGCTTAACGCATGAGAGGGCGGATTCGCCGCGTTTTTCATCAGATTCGCGCATTCATCATCAAATGAACTGGTGCGGGGAAGGCTGTCTACACGACCGGACAATTCGTTCAGGGCTGCGGCCAATGCGTTCAGTTGAGAGGCCGTTTCCTGCCCCCGCCCCTCGATCACCGTCAGCCGGGCGGGCAATCTGTCCGCTGCCGCCGTTGCCTGTATCCCTGCCAGATCATTCACGGCTTTTGTCAGATCATTCAGCGTTGCGCGCGTGTCGTTGATCCGCTCCTCCAATGATCTCAGGTCGCGTCTTGCCTCGACATCTTGCCCGGACTGACTGGCCCGAGCCTCAAGCGCTTTGATCCGCTCATCATCGCGAGCCAATGTCGTGTTAAACAACATAATCCAACCCAAAGAGGTCAGCACCACCGGGATTATCACAGCCACAATCGTTTCTTTGGTCAGCCAGCCCATGACTTGCCCCTTGCATCAGCAGCTTTGATGCAATTCAACCCATGGTGGATTACCCCGTCAACCTTCCGCCACGTCCCCGCTTGACCCGCCGCGCCGCACAGGCCAATCGGGGCGGGAAAGGACGTGTGCCATGTATCCCTTTGTTCGCTACGTCAAGGAACTGCTGAAATACCGCAAGGCGCCGCCGCTGGCGCCGACGGGTGTGCATATTTCCACGCATATGTGCTGGCCCTGGGATCTGGACCCCTGGGTCGAGCTGAACAACGGCCGCACGCTGACCTTGTATGATCTGGGGCGGATTCCGCTGGTGATCCGCACCGGGCTGATCCACACCCTGCGCCAGAACCGCTGGGGCATTACCGTGGCGGGCAATTCGGTTCGCTATCGCCGCCGCATCCGGCTGTTTCACCGCTTTACCATGGTGTCGCGGACGATGGGCTGGGACGAGCGGTTCTTTTACATCGAACAATCCATGTGGATGGATGGTCAGTGCTGCAACCAGATGCTGGTGCGCACCGCCGTCACCTCGGATCAGGGGATCGTCGCGCCCACCCGCGTGATGCAGGCCGCCGGTGAAAACCCCGAAAGCCCCGCCCTGCCCGACTGGGTGCAGGCGTGGATTGCCGCCGATGCGACCCGGCCCTGGCCCCCTGCCCTGCCACCCGAGGCTGAAAAGGCTGTCGCCACCCATTGAACAGGGTGGACAGCGGCGGCACGTCCGGGCCTTATGGCGCTGCTGAACCGGGGGTTTTCCACCCCCGGACCCCCGAGGATATTTTTGGACAGAAGATGCCTGTCATGGACCGCAAGCGTATCTGGGGATGGTGGTTCTTTGACTGGGCCAGCCAGCCCTATCACACCCTGCTGGTGACGTTTATCTTTTCGATCTATTTCGCCGAGGTGGCCAGGCAGCAGTTCATGGCCGCCGGGCTGGATGAGATGGCCGCCGGGGCACAGGCGCAGGCGCTGTGGGGCTATGGGCTGGCCGTATCGGGCGCGGTGATTGCACTGCTGGCGCCGGTTCTGGGGGCGGTGGCCGATACCTCGGGCCGCAAGATGGCGTGGATCTGGCTGTTTTCGGCCTTTTACGTGTTCGGATCAGCCGGGTTATGGCTGTTGTCGCCAGACCAGCCCGCGTTGCTGATGGCGGTGACGTTTTTTGCCATCGGCATGATTGGCGTCGAATTCGCCACCATCTTTACCAACGCCCTGCTGCCCGGCCTTGCCCCACGCGACGAGATCGGGCGCGTATCCGGTTCCGGTTTCGCCTTTGGTTATCTGGGCGGGCTGATCGCGCTGGTTGCCATGCTGCTGCTGTTTGCCGAGACACCCTCGGGCAAGACGCTGATCGGCATCGACCCGGTGCTGGGACTGGATGCCGCCCGGCGCGAGGGCACACGCTTTGTCGGACCGTTTACCGCGCTGTGGTATATCGTCTTTATGGTGCCGTTCTTTTTGTGGGTGCGTGAACCGCGTGGGTCGCGACAGCCGGTTCGCATCCGTGCGGCGCTGCGTGATCTGTGGGCGCTGATCCTTGGGCTGCGTCACCGGACCAGCCTGCGCAACTGGCTGATTTCGTCGATGCTGTCGCGCGATGCGCTGAATGCGCTCTATGGGTTCGGCAGCGTTTATGCCGGGACGGTGCTGGGTTGGCCGGTGTTTATGGCGGGGGTGTTTGGTGTCGTCAGCGTTATCGCGGCCACGATCCTGTCATGGGCGGGCGGGCGGGCCGACCGTCGCTTTGGGCCAAAACCGGTTATCGCCGCCTGCACGGTGATCCTGATCGGCGTCTGCCTGATCGTTATCAGCATGGATCGCGATACTGTCTTTGGCATGACGGTCGGGCGCGCACCCCTTTTTGCCGGGTTGTCCCTGCCCGATCTGATCTTTTTTGGCTGCGGTGTGGCGATTGGCGGCGCAGGCGGTGCGCTGCAATCGGCCAGCCGCACGATGATGGTCCGCCACACGACCGAGGAACGCGCCACCGAAGGGTTTGGCCTTTACGCCCTGTCCGGCAAGGCCACCGCCTTTGCCGCGCCGTTTCTGATTGCCCTGACCACCGACCTGACCGGCAACCAGCGGATGGGAATCTCTCCGCTGATCGTGATATTCCTGCTGTCTCTGTTGCTGCTAATCTGGGTCAAAGCAGAAGGAGAGGACACCCCGTGATCCGCAAACTGTCCCTGATCGTTGCCGCCCTGGTCGGGCTGGCTATCCCCGCCGCCCCGCCTGCCCATGCCGACCCGCTGGCCAAGGATGTGTTCGGCGGCTTTCGCAGCGCCAATGCCGGACCAAAGGGCGCCATCGGCAGCTATTCCCGCGGCTGTGCCTCGGGCAATGTGCAACTGCCCGAAACCGGGCCGACATGGCAGGCCATGCGCCTGTCGCGCAACCGGAACTGGGGCCAGCCCGAACTGATCGACTTTCTTGTGGGACTGTCGCGGGCGGCCACACAGGTCGGCTGGCCCGGGCTGTATATCGGCGATCTGTCGCAGCCGCGCGGCGGGCCGATGGTATCGGGCCATGCCAGCCACCAGATCGGTCTGGATGCCGACATCTGGATGCTGCCGCCGCAATCGCTGAACCTGTCACCACAACAGCGCGAGAATATCTCGTCGGTGTCGGTGGTGGCGCAGAACGGCCTTGGCATGTCGCGGCACTGGAGCGCCAGCCACGCCGCCCTGATCCGCGCCGCCGCCATGGACCCGCGCGTGGACCGGATCTTTCTGGATGCCGCGATCAAGGTGGAAATGTGCCGGATGAACAACAATCGCGGCGCATGGCTGCAAAAGCTGCGCCCGACGCCGAACCACGATTATCATTTCCACGTGCGCCTGCATTGCAACAGCGGGTCGTGCAACAATCCGGCAACCCCGGTGGCGCAACTGTCGGGCAATGACAACGGCTGCGGCGAGGCGGCGCAGGAGCTGCGCTATCGCGCCAACCCGTCCACCCGCCCGCGCGGCACCCCCGACCCGGATTACCGCCATCCCCGCACTTTCCGGCTGAGCGAACTGCCGCGCCAATGCACCAACGTCGCTGGCGCGCGCTGATCGCCGCCTTTGCGCTGGCGGCCCTGCCCGCCGGCGTATTGGCGCAAAGGCTGGATCATATCGGCACCTATGTCTGGCGCGTTCCGGGCGACCGGGATTTTGGCGGCTTTTCGGGGGTCGCGCTTTCGGCGGATGGCAGTGCTTTTCACGCCGTCACCGACCGGGCGCATCTGTATTGGGGCACGGTGCAGCGCGACGGCAATGGCCGCATCACCGGGCTGAGCATCACCGGCCGCAGCCATCTGACCGACAGCCGGGGCAATCCGCTGCCCCCCGGACGGCTGGGCGATTCCGAAGGCATCGCCATCGCCTCTGACGGCACCATCTGGATCAGCTTCGAGGGGCTGGACCGTATCGCCGCCTATGCCACCCCGCAATCGCGCGCCAGCCGTATCCCGCCGCCGCGCGCGCTGGCCGATCTGCGGATAAATTCGGGAATGGAGGCGCTGGCCATCACATCCGACGGGGCGATCATCGCCATACCCGAACGATCCGGCCACCCCGACCAGCCCTTTCCGGTGCTGCGCTGGCAAAACGACATCTGGGACGTGCCCTTCACAATCCCGCGCCGGGGCCGGTTCCTGCCGACAGGGGCCGACATCGGCCCGGATGGCCGCCTTTACCTGCTAGAGCGGGATTTTCGCGGACTTCTGGGCTTTTCCTCACGCATCCGCCGCTTTAACCTTGATGGCACGGGCGAACAGGTGCTGCTGGAAACGCGCCCGCTGCAATATGACAACCTCGAAGGCATCAGCGTCTGGGACGACGGCACCGGACTGCGCCTGACACTGATTTCGGACGACAATTTCAACATTCTGCAACGCACTGAAATCGTCGAATATCGCCTGACCGAATAACCCTGTCGGCTTGCTGTTCGTCTAAATACACGGCTTGGGGCGACCCCGCGCCGCCCAGAACAGCCTTGACACAACGGCCCGCCCCCGCGTATGCGCCGCCCTTGCCCGACCTTGGGCCGAGTTGTTCCGCCACCTTGTAAAACGGAAATCCGCATGACCCGCTTTCTGCCCGGCATCATTGCCATGGCCATCATCGTCGTGGCCGCCAATATTCTTGTTCAATATCATATCGGCGCCTATCTGACCTGGGGTGCCTTTACCTATCCGTTCACCTTTCTCGTGACCGATGTGATGAACCGGGTCTATGGACCTGCTGCCGCGCGCCGCGTTGTCTATGCCGGTTTTGTCACCGGGGTTGCCTGTTCGCTGATTGCCTTTGGCTTCGATCTGACGACGCTGCGTATCGCCATCGGGTCCGGCGTCGCCTTTCTGACCGCACAATTGCTGGATGTGGCCGTCTTCAACCGCCTGCGCGAAGGATCGTGGTGGCGTGCACCGCTGATGTCGTCTTCTCTGGGGTCGCTGGTCGATACGGCGCTGTTCTTTACCATCGCCTTTACAGCCGCCCTGCCCCATGACGCCAACACCGGCTGGGCCAATGAAGCCGCGCCGCTGCTGGGATTTGGTCCCGAACTGCCCTTCTGGCAATCCTTGGGCGTGGCCGACTGGCTGGTGAAAATGCTGCTGGCGCTACTGGCTCTTGTGCCGTTCCGCATCATCGTGCGCAATTTGTTGCGACAACAGCAAGAAACCTGATTGACAGATTCTCGATCTGTGGCACCCTGTCCTTGCAACGGCAACTTATTGAAAGGAGGTGGTCCAGTGTCGAGAGTGATATTGGAGAGAGGTGTCGGAACAGTCAGGGGGGCCGTGGCCTGAGGGCAAACCCAAAGGTCGTAAACCCTGATTGGGACGGGGCGGACTTCCATCCCTAACCGGACCATCTCCGTGGATCTCGCGGGCCGTTCCTCCTCGGACGGCCCGTTTCCTTTTTCGGGATTGTCTGAAAACCTGGCAGGCCGGATACGGGAGGCTATCGCATCAGATAGACGTCGCCGACCCCGGTAACGCGGATTTCCAGATCGGGGGATGCCCCGGCCATCACATCGCATTCTGCCCATTCTGTCAGCTCAAGGCCGCTTTCGGCGGCGATGGCGGCGACGGGCACCTGACTATCGTGGAAATCAGCAAAGACAAAGCGGCCGCCCGACGGCCGCGGCAGGTAATCCATCTGCGACCGCCGATAACCGATGGTGGTCAGTTCGCCCGAATCTGCGTGAACAAAGGCGATCACCTTCCAGAAGGCGGTCGGTATCCGGCGGTTGTAATAGACGGGATCATCGGGCGACAGCACCGGCCCGGTGATGACCGACACCCGCATGTTGGCGCGGTCGGTATTGTCCAGCACGTAATCTTCCAGCCGCAGCCAGATACCACCGTTGAACCCCTGCCGCTGCGGCGCGACATTGGTGATATGAAACGTATCGGCATCAGCCTGCCGCGCGGTATCGCGGTCGCCCCAGTTCGGGTCTTCGCGCCGGGTCATGTGGCCGCGGCTGAACAGACCCTGCCCCTCGTGACCATAACCTTGCCGCAGGTTCTGATATTCGGGGGCAATGCGTGGATCACGGCGCCATGTGTTGCTGCGCGGGATCGTGCGGTCGGATCGGCTGCCGTCAATATTGCAGGCGCTGAACAAGGGCAGCGCGCGGGATCGCGACATGCGCACGGAAAAATGGGTATAGCGCAGTTCCGTCGGGTCTTGTCCGGGGGACAACGCATCGGGGATCAGCGGCACCAGATCGTCAGACCAACGGCCCGCACCGGGCAGCGGCAAAGGATCGTCGGGCTGAACAAAGGCCGGATCGTATCCGCCGCGTGTGGCATAACTGTCCAACGGCAGTTGCGATTCCGTCACGCGCAGCATGGCCAGCCCGTCATCAGGGCCGAAACGGCGGGTCATCAGCGCCGCATCGCCTTGTGCGGGGGATTCAGCGACAGGATCTTTTCTTGTGACAGCCGCCAATGCGCCAGTTCGCCGGCGCAACGGCGCACCTCGCGCGCGGGGCCTTGGACGCGGATGGTGCCGGGCAGGATTTCCTCGGCCGGCAGCGGGCTGAGATGATCCAGAACCTCGGCCGTTTCCTCGCGCGAGGGATCACAGTCATCGGAATAGACCAGCACATAGCTGTGGATGTTCTTGCGTTGCGCCTTCATCATCTTTCCCCTAACCGATCAGCCCCGCCCCTTCGTATCTGTTGCCGAACCCGATCGGCACCGCATGGCTGTTCGCCATTCTGATAATGTCGTCGGATCGCTGTTGGTTTCGCTCTGCCGACAAAATTTCCGCATTGGCCGACAGCAACCGCGCGAACAGCCCGGCCACCGCCGGACAGGCCATCGACGTGCCGTCCATCACGCCCTTCGAGGTCTTGTTGACCCAAGATATAATACCAACGCCCGGTCCGATAAAGTCCACTTCTGGGCCGATATTGCTGAAAGAGGCGAAAAAGCGGTCATTCACCGGCGCCGGGTCGGCGGCGACATTGCGCCCGGTGGACGCGCCATCCGGCCAGGCGTTCAGCACCCCGCCCGCCGATACCGCCACCACCACACCGGATCGCGCCGGATAGGACACCGGCGACATGTAATCATTGCCGGTGGCCGCGATGCAGACCACGCCCAAGGCCCGCGCCCGCCGCACCTCTCGCGAGATGGCGATGGGTTCGGACGCCTGCCCCAGACTGAGGTTGATAATGTCGCAGCCATCCTCGACCGCCTGGCGGATGGCGCGGGCGATAGAAAATTCGCTGGCCCCACCGGCATCCTTTTCAAAGACACGATAGGAATGCAGAACGACCGCGGGGGCCACCCGCGCGACGATGCCAGCCACATGCGTGCCATGCCCGCTGCCATTGTCAAACCATTCATCCGCCGGTTCCGATCCGGTGGTGTTCAGGCCCTTTTCCAGATTCAGCCCCTGTGCCGGATCAACGCCGGTGTCGATAATGGCCACCCGCACCCCCTGCCCGTCCATGGGCTGGGCCGGGGTCAGCATCCGGTCCAGCCCGTCGCGGAAATCCTTGGCCAGCGGGGTCAGAGCGATGGTCAGTTCGGTGGCGCCGGTATCGTGCACCGCAACCGATTCCGCGCCGCCCGGCCAATGCCCGGAAAAGGGCTGACAGATCACCGCGTCGATCACGCTTTGCCCGGCAGGCAGCGGGGTGCGGTAGCGCCCGTTCTCATCCGTGACCACATCGGAAATGCCAAAACCCCGCCGCGCGTCCAGCACGATCACCAGCGGCACCCCGGCCACCGGCTGGCCGGTTTCCGCATCAATGCAGCGCAGGTCCAGTTCCTTGGCCGAACGAAAGGCCGCGGGCCGGGCATGACGACGGATCAGGTTCACAGCCCCAGGCCACAGCGGGATCAGCTGCAATTCGCGCCGCACCCGCAAACCGGGATAGTTGCGCTGCAATTCCCGCGCCTGATCGGCGGTCATGGCGACCAGCGATGCCTCGTTCTCGCCGATGGAATCAATCAGACGGATACGCCCGACATCGGTCTCCATCACCCGCAGCGGCGGGCGGACCGCCGGGACCGAACCATCATCACTGCCCTGCGTCAGACTGCCCATCGGGCGCAGGCCACGCCTGTTGAACAGGGTGTGGTGCATCGACCGGAACAGGCGAAAGCTGGTCGTGTCCATGCTGTCGTTAAACACGTTGTCATCGGGGACGATCACATAACGGGCGGTCTTGCGCGGCATCCTCGGCTCCTTGTTGCAACCACAAGGCTACACGGCTTTGCCCCACCCGCGCCAGAGGGCATCACCCGCCTAGATCAGCCCCGAGCGGGTGATCGCCAGCATCCCGGCATTGCGCAGAGAATCAACCGGATAGCCGTCACTGGCCATCAGATCCAACGAGAAATCCGGCTCGATCTGTTTCAGCTTTATCAGCGCCTGACGCGCCCCTTCGTGGTCGCCGTTGTGATACAGCAAGGCCGCCAGAAACCGCAGCGCGGGGCGGTTGTCGGGGGCCATCTGATGCGTGGCGGCAAAAAACCGCTGTGCCCCTTCCAGATCGCCATGCCGGAACGATGCCGCGCTGCGCCGCAGCAGCCAGGTCGCCGGGTTCAGCGCCGACAGCGCGCTGTTCATGCCGTCACTGGCGATGCTGGCGGCCTCCTGGTGGCGGTCCAGATCGCTTAGCACCAGTGAATGCGCAAACATCGCCAGCGGATTCAGCGGATCGGCCCGCACCGCCTGCTGCACCAGCCGGTATTCGGTTTCCTTGTGGTTGCGATAGGATGCGATCACCGCCGCCACCGCCAGAACAGTGGCGTTATGCGGCGCCAGTTCCAGCGCGCGTCGGGAAAATTCGTCGGCTTCGTCCAGCGCGCCTGCGGGATCATCAGTCAGCCGTTCGATCAGCAAGGTGTTGCGGATATAGGCCCTCAGCGCCAGCGCAACAGCAGGCCGAAGCTGGTCATAGCTGGTGTCCAGCACCTGATCCGCCCGCATCAGCGGCAGTCGGGAATAGCTGAAAATATCACCCAGCGGGAAACGCCGCGTCTGATTCAGTGCATCCGCCGCCTCGGCCGCCTTGAGGATCGCAAAGGTCATATCGGCGGCGCACAGATGCGTCTGCATACGGCTGCTGCCGGTTTCGATATGGAACGACTGGTTCCAGATCACATGTGCGGTGCCGGTCTGCACCAGCGACGCCGACAGCATGGTGCGGTCGGCCCCGCGCAGCGCCCGCACCCGCAACACCAGATCGGCCTGCATCTCGGCGCCGTCATCCGGCTGAATGACGATCAGCGGCGTGATGTCCGAGGCACGCAGGGCGGCCTCCATCATCAACATTTCAGCCAGCAGCGCGGCATCCGGGTCGGTGGAAACCGGGGACTGAACCATCAGCCGGGGCGGACCAGCAGACAGCGGCGCTGCCGGAGCCACGGCCCGGTTTTCGACATGCATCCGCGTATCACGCAGCCAGTTTTCGAATTCGGGGTCGGGAATATCCAGATCGGCGGCGAATTCCAGCGGGCGACCATCGGGACCGGGCCGGGGCGTCAGATCGACGATGACGCTGTTCATATCCAGCCCGATCCAACCCGGACCGGACCGCAAAACATCGCGCCGGTCATCCAGCGCCAGCCGGATTTCACGCAAAAGCTGTCGGATGCTGGCCGCGCCCTGTTCCGGTTCGCTGCGGCTATATAACAGATCCTGTAAATGCGTCTTGGTCTGCCGCAACCCGCGCGAGATACCCAACACCGCCAACAACCCGCGGCCTTTCATGCTGCGAGGCGTCCGTTCACGTCGGTCAGAACCAGCCATGGTCACAGAACCGATAAGCCTGAGTGTCAGGTGTGTCACAGTTGTTAAATGTTGTTGCGCAGACCCGAACATGCTATTGCTGCACCGCAAAGAAGGCCAGCATAATCAATGCTCAGGCTGTTCTTTGGGGCAGGGCGGGTGCAGATATGTCGATCCTGAACGCAAAAAATGCGAAAAACGCCAAGAATGCAAAAAATGCCAAGGCATTAGGGGATAATGCCCCTGCTGACACCCTGCTGGCCGAAGCCTTGATGCGCGCCCGTGATGGCATCGTCGGGTCGGGCCTTATCACCGGACAGGCGCCCGGAACGCCGGTTCTGGATCAGGGCGAGAGGCTGGCACGCCTGTCGGCTGATTATCGCAGCACGGTTGTGCTGACCGAATTGCTTGAGGATATGGCCTTTGAATCCGCTTCCGACACGGGATCGCCCGTGGCCCATACCGCCCGATGGCAGCGCCGGGCAACCGCGGGCGATCTGATGCCGCTGGCCGAATTTATCGCCCCAAAGCCCGAGGATTTCCGCCGCGCCATTCCTCTGGTCGGGGGATATGCCGATCTGCGTGATGATCGCATGGCCGAAATTCTGGCCCAGACCACCGACCTGATGCCGTTCTTTACCGCGATCCTGCCGCTGGAACCCGAACGCAGCCGCCGCATCGGCGATATGCTGTCGATTGCGCTGGATCTGTCGGATTGCGCAGTGATGCGGGTCAAGCTGGCGCTGGGTTGCCCGCGCCCGAACCAGTTTTCCAACCGGATTCAGCCGGTGATCAACACGCCCGCCCATGCCGCCTTTCCCTCGGGCCATGCGACGCAGGCGTTTCTGCTGGCCACGCTGCTGACACTTCTGGACGATCCGGGGGCCACGCTGGCCGCCGACAGCCAACTGTTCCGCATGGCCAGCCGCATCGCCGCGAACCGCACGGTTGCCGGGGTGCATTACCCCGCCGACAGCGCCGCCGGGGCGATGCTGGGGATGACGCTGGCGCGCTATCTGGTGGCGCGGGCGGTATCGGCGGGGCAGGCGGGCGGCGTTCGGATGGACGGCACCCGCTGGGTGCAGGGCAATCAGCCGCGCGATTTCCATCTGGGCGAATTTGCGCAGATGCTGACGGGCGATGACCCCGCCGCAGAATTCACCGCCGCCAGCCCGGTGCGCCCGGCACCCCTGTGGGGTTGGCTGTGGGCACAGGCCCGCAAGGACTGGACCAACCGATGGAGCTGAAACCCGCTGCGGCGCTGACCTTTTCACCGCCACAACCCGCGTTCGAGGATTACCCGCCCGGCATGTCGCCCTATGTGCATCGCTGGCTGGATCTGCGCCGCGAACTGACGCCCGATCCGGGTGATGCCGCAGCACCCCTGTTCAGCCAGATCGAAGCCGCACTTTGCGATCTGATCGACCGTGCGCTTGGCCATGACCGGCACGATGGCGCATCACCCCCTGACAGCAATCCGACCATGACCGGGGCCGCGCCATGATCGCACAGGCCATCGTTTCGGCCTTTTCCACCTTTCTGGCCGATCCGGGCGGCCTGTTACCCCCTGATGCGATGAGTGATGATCCGGGGAACGAAGCCTGGGGCGGCGCCAGATCAGGCGGTTTTCTGAACGATGCGGTTCTGCCCGCCGATCCGGCCCGCGCCGCGATCATCGCGGTGATCGACGACGCCATTCCCTTTGCGCATGAAATGTTGCGGGCAGGGGATCACAGCCGGGTCGCCGCGATCTGGGCGCAGGATGCCCGGCCCGGCCCCGGCGGCGATCTGCCCTTTGGCCGCGAATGGCGCGGGCAGGGGATCGACAGGCTGCTGGCCCAACTGCGCAATGGCAGCCTGCCGGACGAAGATTCGCTGTATCGCGCCGCCGGGGTGCTGGATTACGGGCGCGGGCTGCGGCCCTCGGCCGGTTATGCGGGCGGACATGGCGCGGCGGTGGCGATGCTGGCCGCCGGTTTCGCCCCGGATGACACAGCGGGCCGCGATCATCCGGTAATCGGCGTCAGCCTGCCCTCGAAACTGACCGAGGACAGTATGGGCGTATCGGCACCGCCCTATATTCTGGCGGCGATCCTGTTCGTGGTGCTGCGCGCGCGCCAGCTTTGCCGCTTTACCGAGGAACGGCACGGGCTGGCATCGGGAACGGTGCGGATGCCGCTGGTTATCAACATCAGCTATGGCTTGACCGCCGGGCCGCGTGACGGGTCCAGCTTGCTGGAACAGTTCATGGACGCGCTGTCGCGATCCGGGCCGCGCGATCTGGGACCGATCCGTTTCGTGCTGCCGATGGGCAACCACCGACAGGCGATGTTGTGCGGGCGGCTGCGCCGGGGGCAGGAGCTGACATGGCGGCTGCAACCGGGCGATCACACCGACAGCGCCGTAGAGATATGGGGGCCGCGCCTGCCCGAACCACCGACGCGCCCCTTTGTGCTGCATCTGGCTGCGCCGGGCCAGCCGCCTGCGCCGACCACATTCACCGCCGACGGCCAGATCAGCATCCTGCGTGACAGCGCCGAGGCTGAAATTGCGCGCGCCTATTATATCGTGCAGCGCAGCGGCGATGGCCGCACCTGGCGCGAGGGGATCGTCCTGATCGCCATGCCGACCAGCCCGGACAAGCCCGGCCACCCCTGGGCACCGCCGGGCGACTGGCAGATCAGCATTGACCCGCAGGCCCCGAACGGCATTTATGAGATCAGCGTGCAGCGTGACGAAGCGGTGCCCGGCTATCCGCGCGAGGCGCGGCAAAGCGCGCTGATCTGCCCACATTACCGGATTTTCGATGACGTCGACCGAATGCTGCCTGACGATCCGCCGCGCAGCCGGTCACGGGTGCGGCGGCGACATACGCTGAACACATATGCAGGCGGCGCGGAAACGCTGCGGGCAGGGGCGGTGCAACTGCGGCCTGCGACATCGCGCGACGGGGCAGGGGCCGGTTCGATCTACAGCGGATTGCTGACATGCGGGCGCAACGGCGACATTCAGGCGGTGACGGATCGCAGCGGCACCGTTTCCGGCATTGCGGTTGCCGGGCGCGACAGCGGATCGGTGCGGATTACGGCGGGCACATCGCTGGCGGCGCCACAGCTTGCACGGTGGCTAGCCGGGCAGATGGCAGCCGGGTTTTGTCCCGCGACTCGCGATGGCGTTATTACCCATGCCGCAGCCGGAACCCCCCTGGCAGAAGTGCCCGTGCTGCCATATCAGCCGAAATTTCCTGAATACTGACCCCCGATCACACAGACATAACAACCGTATGACGTGATCCACGCAAAATTTTTTCGCTTTCTGTGCATTTTTCACGCCAGAGGTCGGAATTTTTCACGCTGCATTCACGCCCACCCGTCATAGCTGCACTCATGGCAAAAGACGGCGCGCGGCCAAATCCACAAACAGCCCGCACGGTCTTGGACATCAGGGGGGTCGGATGCCATGACGGATCGGAAGGAAGACAATATTGTGATTGCCGCCCTCAGGGCGTTGTGCGCGGTTCCTGAGGGGGTCGTCAGCGATAACAATGCGCGCTGGGCTGTGAATACCGGACAGCCGGTCGCGGGCGCTCGTTCCGCCGCCGACCACCCGGACCTGAACGATTACCGCAGGGTTATGCGGGAAAACACCTTGCTGACCGACCACGCCGAAATGTTGGCTTGTGCGTTGGGGGCGTGCCCAAATTGTTGGGGCACAATCCCGGATTGTGAAGATTGCGGCGGTGTCGGTCAGCCGGGGGCCTTCAATCCTGACCCGGCTATGTTTGCCAGATTCGTCCGGCCAATTATCGACCGAATGGCTTGGCTCGCCTCTGACCGGGGCACAAGACAGCGTTCCGGTAAAAATCGTCCCATGGGTTATTCCGCGTAATCAGTTCGTCCTCAACCATTTCACCCATGGAACGGGACGGGCGGCCAAAAGGCCGCCCGTTTCCGTTATAGCAACGGCGGCAGATCAAACGGATCGATCGCGGCGGGGCGGCGGGTGACAAAGCTGCTGCCCGGCCCGCCCAAAGTGGCGATCTGCCGGGCCAGTTGCGTGATCGCCGCCGATTGCGCCAACGCGACGGCCCCCGGCCCCTGATCCTGCAACGGCACCACAATATCAAAGCTGCGCGCATGATTGCCGCCCGCCGTGCCGCTTTCATCCGACACGTAATAGCTGCCTGCCAGACGATAAGTGCCATTCGCTTGCGCCAGCGCGCGTTCCACGCGCACGTCGATCTTGCGGTCAGGCACGGTCATCAGCGGCCACGGCTCGGCGATGACGGTTGCACCGGACAGTTCGGAAATCGACCGCGCCAGCACCAGCGTAAAAGCGCGCTGCGGATTATCGGCCCAGATGTTACGCGGGTTCGAACGCACCGCACCATCCGGCGTCTGCCAGGCGATTTCATCATGCGCCGCATATTCAGGCAGGGATACGTCACGCAATTCGGCGGTGCCCAGCCGGTTGGGCAGTTCACGCGCGGCGGTCGGCGGATCGACCAGATAGCGCCCGGTCTTTTCCGGGTTGGAACAGGCGGCCAGCAGCAGCAACAGCGCGGCAAACGGGGCAAGGGCGGTTCGGATCATGCGGTCATCGTCCCAGAATAAAGGCGCGGGGGTTGCGTTCGATGGTGCGCGCCAGCGATCCAAAAGCCGCCGTCGCCCGGCGCAATTCGCGCAGCATCGTCACCGCCTCGGTGTTAAAGGTCGAACGGTCGCCATAGGCGGCGATCACCGCCTCGGCCCGTCCGGCGGTCTGTTGCAGACGCTGGACAAGCTGCGGCAGATCACGCACGGCCACCGCAACCTCGTCCGCGGCGACGCGGGCCGAACCAAGCGCGGCATTCAGACTGCCCGCAGCATTGCCATCGCGCAGATCGTTCAGCAGACCAGAGGCCGCCTGCAAGGTATCCGACAGATGGCGGGGCAGTTGTTCGGCATCCTCGGACCCCAGCATCACGCGCAGATCCTGCAAGATGCCCTCGGCCTGGGTGCTGATCTCGGCAAAGTTGAATTCCTCGATCTTGGCCGCCGCGCGATCCATCTTTTCGATCATGTCCGGCGCATTCGCGGCCGCCTCGCGCAGCGATTGCGCCGCCGCCGATGCTTCTGACAGCAGGGTGTTCAGATTGTCTACCGCGCCGCTGTCTTTGAAATCCTGCACCATATCGCGGATGTCGGACGACGTGCTTTGCGCATCATCCAGCGTGCGGCGCAGGGTTTCGGGAATGGCGCGTGTATCGGGATTGCTGGCCAGATGGGTGATGCTGTTCATCATGTCAGTGGCGGATTTCAGCACGTCTTCGATCGGCAGATTGCCAATGCGCGACAGCATCCCCTGCGCCGTATCGCTGAAATCGGACAGATCGCCGGGCACCGAAGGGATGATCGGATAGGGATCACCCGCCAGATCCAGCATCAGCGGCTGTTCCGGGGTCTCGGGCAGCTCGAACAGCTCGATCATCAGCGAAGTGCCAAGAAAACCCGCACTGGCCGGGCGGGCGCGCAGGCCCTGTTCCACGGCAGAGGCAATGAATGCCGTCACCTGATCGCTGCTTGTATCGGGGGGCAAACCCAGCCGTGCCGGCGATAACGCGACCGTGACCTGTTGAAACACCTCGCGCGGCGGATCGGTGCTGACCCGCACCGACAGATCGGTCACACGTCCGACGCTGAGGCCCTGAAACTGCACATCGGCCCCGCGTTCCAGCCCGCGCACCCCCTGTTCCAGCAACAGCGTGAACCGCGTCTGACCGGATTCGTCCCCGGCAAAGATATTGCTGCGGGCCGCATCCTCATCAGCGTTCAACGCAAAGACATGGCCGCGTTCGACCGGCGCACCACCGCTGACGAAGGTGCCGAACTGGATACCCCCCTGCAACAGCGACGCCAGCGAGTTGACACCCACCGACACCCCCTGCGTGCCAAGGCTGACCGACACCCCGCCGCTGTCCCAGAACACGCTGGCCGTGGTCAGCCGCTGATCGTGCGGGGCTTCGACAAAAACATCGGCCTGCACGGCTTCGCCATCGGGCGAGATGCGCAGGTTCTCCATCCGTCCCACCGGCAGGCCGCGATACATCACCGGCGCGCCTTCGGACAGACCCTCGGCATCATTGGTCTGCACGATCACCCAGGTGCCCTTGGCATCCTCACGCGTCAGCGGTGCCCGGTCCAGCCCGATGAAATCGCTGCTGGGTTCGGTAACATCGGCATCCCAGTAACCTTCGATAAAGGCCCCGGTCAGCACCGTATCCAGCCGGGTGATCCCGCGCGCCGTCACCTGCGGGCGCACGATCCAAAATTCGGCCTGATCGTCGATATATTGCGCCAGATCGCGGTCCACCCGAATATCGACGATGACCGAGGACAGATCTTCGGTAAACCGCACCGCCTCGACCTTGCCGACATTGATTTCGCGGAATTTCAGCGGGGTTTCGCCCGGATTGATGCCGGTGGCGTCCCTGAACGCGACATGGATCAGCGTGCCGCGCCCCATATAACTGTTCCAGCCGATGGCCAGCGTCACCAGCAGCGCCAGGATCGGCACCAGCCAGATGATGTTCACCCCCGCCTCGGCCGCGCGGCGGGCGGTGCGGCGAACCGGGCTGGCAGGTTGCAGGGGGGGAGGTGTGTCAGTCATGCAGGTCCGCGCGGGTTGTCGGTATCAGGTGCTGCGGGTGCGCAGCGGCAAACCGCGCCAGATCAATCGCGGATCAAAGCTTTGCGCGGAAAGCATGGTGAACGCAACAGAAAGCGCAAAGCAGACCGCCGCCGGGCCGGGATGGATCGAGGCGACAAAGCCAAGCTGCACCAGCGCCGACAGGATCGCCACCACGAACACATCGATCATCGACCAGCGGCCGATGAATTCGACCACCTCATAGACTTTCAACCGCAGATGCGCGTCATGCACGGTGGCCGGGCTGCCCGCCACCAGCGCCAGCCAGGCGATGGCAATGAACTTGCCAATCGGCACAATAACCGAGGCGACAAAGACGATGATGGCAATGTCGTAATTTCCATGTTCGATCAGTTGCATCACGCCGCCAAGGATCGTCGCCTCGCCGCTGCCTTTCAGCCCGGCAAAGGTGCGCGTGCTCATCATCGGGTAAAGATTGGCGGGGATGTAAAAGATGACCCCCGCGGCCATCCATGCCCAGACGGCGGCCAGCCCGCGCCGGTCGGGCCGCACCAGCGCGGCGTGACAACGGGCGCAGCGGTCCTGATCCACCGGCCAGACCCGCCCGCAACTGCGGCAACCCACCAGTCCGGCGCGGCGCGCCGTCATCACCGGCGCGACGGCATCGGCGGCATCAGGGCCATCTGGCAAGGGCGCGACACCGCTCATGCAGGATCACCGGCGGGGGGCAGGGCGTTGCCCTGTTCGATGGCGTCCCAGACGGTGGTCTGGCACATAAAGGCACGGGCGGCGATATTGACAAAGATCAGCCCGCAAAAGGCCCAGAAGGCCGGGCCAAGATGGACACTGGCCAGCCCCGCCACCTTGACCAGCGCGACCGAGGTGCCGATCACGAAAATCTCGGCCATGGACCAGGGGCGCAGCGCCTCGGCCATGCGGAAGGCATCAGCGGCATAGGCATAGGGCCGCCGCCCCTGCGCCAGCGGCATCAGCGTATATAACAGCAGAAACGACCTGAACACCGGCAGGGCAATAATCATCGCCAACACCGCCAGCACCAGCGGCAGCAACACACCATCGGCAAAAGCCAGCGCCACCCCGAACAGCGATGTGGCATTGCCGATCCCCATGCGCGAGATTTCCAGAAACGGAAAAAACACCGCTCCGATCAGCAATACCATCGAGGTGAATGACAGTGCGATCAACTGCACAAAGGCCCCCGCACGGGGCCGGGCCAGCACGGTATGACAACGGACGCAGCGGGCAGTTTCGCCGTGATCCAGATCTTCTTCGATATGCAGCGCATCGCAACGAGGGCAGGCGATCAGCCCCCGTCCGGTCGAAAGATCATAAGTCGGTTTCGCCTGCGTCGCATCCATGGCGCAAACATAGCTGCGCCATGGCCGCGATCAAGTGAGGCTTTGATCTGTTTTCCTGTCAGCTGCCAACCGGGGTCATGACCGATGGCCGGTTAGGCCGCCACATCCGACGGCACACGGACGGCTTGGCACACCGTGCCGATACCATCGCCGGCAACGCGGTTAATGCCGCGCCCCCTCGCGCGGGGTCGAGGTCAGCACCACTTTGCGATCATCGCCCGCTTCGGGAGTGTTTTGGGTATCGACGCGGAACAGCAGGCGCAGGAAATAGCGGTGACCTTCGATGCCGGTCTCGGCCTCGCCGTCAAGCTGGGTTGAAAATGCCTCGATCAATTGACTGCCAAGGCCGGTGCTTTCGGAATCAATAATCGCTTCACCCATGGTGTTTTCAACGGCGAACAGCGCGCGGCCGGTTTCAGGCACCGACAGGATAACGCGAACCGTCGCCGCATCGGCACCGGGGGGGATGCCCGCGTATTTCAACGCGTTGGTAACGGCCTCGGTCGCCAAAAGCGACAGGGGCACAGCCTGATCGGGCAACAGCGTCAGCGGCTGAAAATCGGTCTCGACCTTCAGTGCGGTGCCCGGCGCAATCGAGATGTTCACCATCTGGTTGATAATATCGCCGATCAGCCGGTCGGCATTCACCGCATCCAGATGTTCAGCCTGATACAGATTGCGATAAATCGTGGCCAGCGCCGCCACCCGGTCCTGAACGGATCGTAAAACCCGCTTGGCATCCTCGTGGTCGATCATCCGGCTTTGCATGTTGATGATCGAGGCGATCAGTTGCAGGTTGTTCTTGACCCGGTGGTGAACCTCTTTCAGCAGAACGGTTTTTTCGGCGACGGCTTCCTCCATCGCTTCTTCGTCACGGATGAGAATGCGGGCCATGTTGTGGAAGGTCTGGCTGACATCCGCGATTTCCGCCGGAGCATCACGCAGCACCGGCGGTGGGGCATCGCGATTGCCAATGGCAAAACGGCGCATCTGGCCGCGTAATTCACGGATATGCCGCAGAACCAGCCGGTAAACGGCAAAATAGGACACCAGCAGCGATACCGCCCACAGCGCGATGGGAATGGCGATGGCGGCAAGACGGGTGGTTTTAAACCCGGCAATACCGGCGGTCTGCGGACTCCAGCTGCCAAGGGCATAGACCAGACCGGGCACCACGGTCACAACGGTAAAGGCACGTTCCTCGCCCGTGCTGGTCACATCGCGAAAGGTGGCGTCGGTGTTATCCAGAAGGTCGGTCAGCACCATGCCGTGCGGCAGGATACCCGACACATCCTGATCAAAGGGCCGGTCCACGGTCAGCATATCGCCACGGCTGGAAAAAGTCAGAATGCGCGCGCCCTCGGTGCCGAAATTCAGTGAATGGGTGGAATACAGCAATTCCTTGGACAGACCGACGACGACATAGCCAATCAGATCACGATCATCATACAGCGGCTGCGCCACAACCACCACCGGACGCCCGGTGATCCTGCCCTGTTCCAGCGCGGTGACAACGGTGCCACGGCTTTCCATGAAAATCTGATAAACCTCGGAATCCTGAAAATCGAGCACCGCAGAGCCGTGCAAAGAGACACAGCCGGAAACCCCCGACAACGGCACATAGGCGGCAGAAATGAACGTCGCGCTGCGTTCGACAAAGCCGCGCATCACCTCGCTGCACGCGGTGGGGTTGTCGATGGTTTCCAGCACTGCCGGACCCAACGCATCGGCAGCCCCCAGCGCACCTTGCAGCAAGGCGCGTTCCCCCGCCGCCGCCGAGGCGGTGCGCCCCAACAGCGCGATTTCAGCGCTGCGTTCGGCTTCACGCAAAAGATGCAGGGTTTGCACCAGCGAGATCAGACCCAACGGCAGGATCGCCACAGTCAACAGCGTGGCCAGACGAAAGCCCAGACCCTTGGTGAATTCCAGCCTTTCGCGTAAAGCCCTCAGCACGACGCATCACCCCTGTCGTTAGGTTATGCCGTGCGGTCAGCGGCTGACGGGCTGATTTGTGGCCATCACCGCCAAGGTCGCGCGGTCAGTCATTTCCAGTTCCTCGCCATCGGCCAGCTGCAACAGCTCTGCCAACCGGCGGCGGCCCCGGTTCGCCCGCGATTTTACGGTGCCCACGGCAACGCCGGTCATATCGGCAGCCTCTTCATAAGAAAAGCCCGAGGCGCCGACAAGGATCAGCGCCTCGCGCTGTTCGTCGGGAAGCTGGTCGAAGGCAACGCGGAAATCGCGCATGGCCAGACGACCGTCATGTTCAGGCCGGGTGGCCTGCCGCGCGGCATGGATGCCATCGCTGTCCGATACCTCGCGCCGGGTTTTGCGGCGTGCGGAATAAAAATTGTTGCGCAGAATGGTGAACAGCCACGCCCGCAGATTGGTGCCGGGCTGGAATTTATCCATGTTCGTCCATGCCTTGACGATGGTATCCTGCACCAGATCGTCGGCCGCCGCCCCTTCGCGGGTCAGCGACAGGGCAAAGGCGCGCAGGGCGGGCAGATGTTCCACCAACTCATCACGCGGATCGGCGGTGTTCGCGGCCTGATCGGGCCGTCGGGTGGTTCCGGTCATGCCTGATCCTGTTCCCGCAGTTTCTGAAGAAGCTGAAGCAGTTTGTCGGGAACCTGCTGCTGCGCATCCTGTTCATAGGTGCGGCGCAGATTTTCGTCGATCTGCTTTTCGATGGCGACCCGCCGCCGTTCATCCCGTTTGGTTGGCATAAGTTTGTTAGTCCTGAAATTCTTGTGCGCACCTTGCCCAACATGTAGGAGCCTGCCAAGGTTCCCGACGGACCACAAAATTCTCAACAGGGGTCAAAGCACCATGTCTTCCGCAGATCTTGCCCAGTCCATCGGACGCGAACTGCCCTATCTTCGCCGCTATGCTCGCGCCCTGACCGGCAGCCAGACCGCTGGCGACAATTATGCGGCCGCGACGCTGGAGGCAATTCTGACCGACCGTTCCGTGATCGAGGGCGAATCCGACATGCGGATCGGTCTGTTCCGCACCTTTCACGCCATCTGGCAATCCAGCGGCCAGCCGGTGGAAAACAGCACAGCCGACGGGCGCGAGGCCCGTGCACAGGCACATCTGCGCAGCCTGACGCCCAATTCCCGCGAGGCACTGTTGCTGAAAACCATCGAGGAACTGCGCTATGACCAGATCGCGCAGGTGATGCAGATCGAACAGACCGAGGCGGAAGAACTGATCCAGATCGCCCTGAACGAGATGGGCCGGGCGATCCGCGGCAAGGTAATGATTATCGAGGATGAAACCATCATCGCCATGGACCTGAAGGGCATCGTTCAGACCATGGGTCACGAGGTGACGGGCGTGGCCCGCACCCATACCGCCGCCGTCGAACTGGGCGGGGCCAAGCGCCCCGATCTGATTCTGGCCGATATTCAACTGGCTGACGGATCGTCGGGCATTGATGCCGTCAACGATCTGATGGGCACGCTGGGCGATGTGCCGGTGATCTTTATTACCGCCTTCCCGGAACGGCTGCTGACCGGCGACCGGCCCGAACCGGCGTTCCTGATTTCCAAACCCTATTCCGAAGAACAGGTCCGCTCGGCCGTGTCGCAGGCGATGTTCTTTGCCTCGACCGAGGGGATGAACGTCTGAATCAGCCTTTCCGCGCCGCCGCCAATGCGCTTTGCCGGGCCTGACGCGCGGCACTGATGCGGCGGCGGCGGGCGATCTCGACGTTAATCAGTGCGCCCAGCAGCACGGAAAACCCGGCCAGATAAAACCACATCAGCAGGGCCACCACCGCACCGATGGACCCGTAGATGCGGTTATAGCTGTTGAAACTGCTCAGATAAGCCGAAAACGCCATCGAGGCCGCCGCCCATGCCAACGCGGCAAACAGCGCCCCCCAAGTAAAGATCGGCGTGCGCGGGGTTTTGACGTTCGGGCCATAGCGATAGAGGATGCCGATGGCCAGGATCACGATCATGAACATCGCCACCCAGGGCAGGGCCGTCACCAGCCACGCCCGCAGCGGGCCGAAGGTCATGAAGTTGATGATGATCGGCACGATGACGATGGTGGCCAGCCCCATCAGCACCACGCCGACAATGGCCAGCGTCAACCCATAGGCCAGAATAAAGCCAAAGATCGTCGAATGCGACCGCACCCCATAGGCGGCGTTCAGCCCCCTGACCAGTGCGTCAATCCCCGCGCGGGCAGCAATGGTGGCGATCATGAAGGACACAAAGGACGTCCAGCCGATATTCGTGCGTCCTGCTGACAGCAATGCATTGATCTGGGTATCCAGAATATCCTGTGCGCTGTCAGGAATGAATTCATGTGCGACATTCATGTATTCATTGATGACATTGGGATCGAACCACAGGCTCCACAGCGCGATGATCGCGGCGAGGCCGGGAAACACTGCGAACATGGCGTAAAAGGCCACGCCTGCCGCAATCAGGCCCATATGGATCTTGTCGATCCGTTCGCCGATGGCAGCAATGAACGCCCAGAGATCACGCAGCAGATTCAGCACCTGTCCCCCGTTCCGGCTGTTGGTGCCAAGATGCGGGCTATTGCCGGGCGGCGCAACCCCGGCCCGATTCTAGCCGGGCATCCAGCGTCGCCAGATCGCGCTTTCGCCCAGCTTGGCCACGAATTCGGCATGGGCGGCGGATTCGGATTCCGTCAGGCGCGGGGCCAAGGGCGCGGGGCGCGGACCGGCAGGCACCGCTGCAACCGGCGCGGCGATGGTGCGCTGTTCGGATTTCTGCGGTTGTGGCGCAAGGATCAGGTCGGGCTGGCGACCGCCGATCAGTTCCAGATAGACCTCGGCCAGCAAATGGGTGTCGATCAGCGCGCCATGCAAATCGCGGTTGGAATTATCAATACCAAAGCGGCGACACAGCGCATCCAGCGAATTGCCCGCACCCGGAAATTTCGACCGTGCCATGGCCAGGGTGTCGATCATCCGGCGATCATCCAGCAGCGGCTGACCGATGCGGCGAAATTCGGCATTTATGAAGCCAAAGTCGAAACGGGCGTTATGAGCGATCAGCTTGGTGTCAGACCCGATGAATTCGATCCAGCGAGCAGCGATCTGGGCGAATTTCGGCTTGCCGCGCAGAAAATCATCGCCAAGGCCGTGAACCGCAAAGGCTTCGGCCGGCATCGGGCGTTCGGGGTCGATATATTCATGAAAATGTCTGCCGGTGGGCAGGTGGTTCACCAGCTCGATCGCGCCGATTTCGACGATACGGTCGCCCTTGTCCGGCTCAACCCCGGTGGTTTCGGTGTCGAAAACAATCTCACGCATGGGGGATGTCTTGCAGGATCGCATCCACTGCGGCAAGGGCGGATTCGGGCGTATAGGTCGGGATGATCCAGCTGGCGCGGGTGCGGCGTTCAGCATCGGTCAACTGGCGCGACAGGATCTGGTTCAGCATCGCATCATCCATGGTGCCGCGCGCCAGAACACGGGCGCACTGTGTGGTCGCATCGACAGACACGGTGGCGGTTCCGTCCATCTCGGCATCAGCGCCGGTTTCAAACAGCAGCGGGATGTCGAACAACACAACAGGCGCATCAGGGTGGGCAGCCAGAAAGACAGCGCGATCATGGCGCAATAACGGGTGAACGACAGCTTCCAGCCGGGGCAACAGCGCCGGGTCAGCCGCCAGCGCGGATTTCAACGCGGGGCGGTCAATACCACCGTCAGGTGCGGCAGCAGCGGGGACCAGCGCGATGACCGGGGCAACCGCCGCGCCGCCGGGGGCGTAAAGACGATGCACTGCCGCATCCGCATCCCAAACCGGCACGCCACGGTCGGCAAACATCCGGGCGGTGGTGGATTTGCCCATGCCGATACCGCCGGTCAGACCCAGACGGAAGGTCATGACAACGCGGCGTCGCGGGCGGCCTGGTCGATTTCGGGCCTTGTGCCGAACCAGCGTTCAAACCCCGGCGCGGCCTGATGCAACAGCATTCCCAACCCATCGACGGTGGTGCAGCCACGCGCCCGCGCTTCGGACAGGAAGGGGGTATCAAGCGGGGTATAAACCAGATCAGTAACAAGGGCGTCCGGGTCAAGCGCATCCAACGGCACCCGCAGCGGCTGTTTGCCATCCATCCCCAGAGAGGTGGCATTCACAACCGTTGCTGCCCCATCCAGCATATTTCCGGCCTGTGCCCAGTCATAAACGACGATGCGCGCGCCGAATTCGGCCTTGATCTGTTCAGAACGGATGCGGGTGCGGTTGGTGATCCGCAGTTCCTGCACCCCGGAATCAAGCAGCGAGGCAACCACGGCCCGCGCCGCCCCACCGGCCCCCAGAATCGCCGCCGGACCTATGGCCGGGTTCCAGTCGGGGGCATTCTGACGAAGATTGGCGATAAAACCGTAACCATCTGTATTATCTGCATGAATCTTGCCATCTGGGCGAAAGATCAACGTATTCGCCGCCCCGATCAATGCCGCGCGATCAGTGACGACATCGGCCAGCGTCAGCGCCGCCTCTTTGTGCGGGATAGTGACATTGACGCCGACAAAACCGGCGCGGGGCAGGATACGCAGCACCTCGGCCAGATGTTCGGGCAGCACATGCAGGGGCACGTAATGGCCGGGGATGCCATAACGCGCCAGCCAGTGCCCATGCAGACGCGGCGACCGCGAATGCGCAACCGGCATTCCGATGACACCCGCCAAGGGAATGGTGCGCGATGGTCTGGTTGATTCGTCGTCACTCATGCTTGGGTGGCCGCCATGTGATCTGATCTTGGTCAGATTAGGCGGGGCCGCGTCCGGGGAAAAGGGGTTCTGTGGCCGATGTGCCGCATCTGTTGCACGGACGACTCGGTCCCTGTGGGTAAGTCCGTGGGGAAAGCGTTGTGAAAACCGGGGATCAATGGGTGGATTGCCATAGACTGAGGATAACCGCACGGATCATAACAAGAACATGACCCATTCTTCCACAGGTGGACAAATCGTCAGACGGGCAGGGACTGGCTGTGGACAGTTCTACAATGACCAGTCTATCCACAGGGTTATACATGAACAAATAATTGATATAACATGATTTTCATGTAGAAGAAGAATATTTTTCTGCACCCGCCACAGTCAGGGATAAGATCAGGTGAACAACAACCATCCCGTTATCCCCAAGACCTATAACATCATCATTTCTTTCTTCTTCTTTTTATTCTTTAAGGGACGAAACGGAGAGTCCGATGGGCAGTCTGCTGGCGACAATTTATCCTTGGGTGAAATCCCTTCATGTGATGGCGGTCATTGCCTGGATGGCAGGGCTGTTTTATCTGCCCCGGCTGTTCGTCTATCACATGGAACGCGGGCAGGAGGGCAGCGAGCCGGCGGACAGCTTTGTCATCATGGAAGACAAGCTGCTGCGGATTATCATGCGTCCTGCGATGATAACCGCCTGGCTGGCCGGTCTGATGCTGGTGCTGACGCCGGGCATCGTTGTCTGGTCGATGTCTTGGCCCTGGGTCAAGGCTGTGGGCTTGCTGGGAATGACCGGGTTTCATCTGTGGCTGGAACGGCAGCCTGCAGCGATTGCGGCGGGTCGCGGGTTGAGCGGGCGCGGCTATCGCATTGCCAATGAATTGCCGACGCTATTCATGATCGCCATTGTTTTGGCGGTGATTGTGAAATTCTGAGGCGTTGACTCGCGCGGGTTTGATGACTATTGTTCTGCCGACCCCGGCCGTCCGGCGCGGGATTTTCCTTTGACATGACAAAAGTGCATAGGTTGCTGCCTGTGCCATTGCGGGTAAGATGATGAGTGCCGAACGGCTGAACCTGTCCGATCTGAAAGCGAAAAGCCCGGCTGAACTGCTGGCTTTGGCTGAGGAATGGGAAATCGAGAACGCCTCGACCATGCGCAAGGGCGAGATGATGTTCTCGCTGCTGAAAGAGCATGCTGAAGATGGCTGGGACATCGGCGGCGATGGTGTGTTGGAGGTGGTGCAGGACGGGTTCGGTTTTTTGCGGTCCACCGAGGCGAACTATCTGCCCGGTCCTGATGATATTTACGTCAGCCCCGATATGATCCGGCAGCATTCGCTGCGCACCGGCGATACGGTCGAGGGTGTGATTCGTGCGCCGGGCGAGAATGAACGCTATTTCGCGTTGACCAAGGTCGAGCGGATCAACTTTGAAGACCCGGAAAAGGCACGGCACAAGGTTGCGTTCGACAACCTGACGCCGCTGTATCCCAATGAACGGCTGAAGATGGAGATCGAAGATCCAACCATCAAGGATCGCTCGGCCCGGATCATTGATCTGGTTGCGCCTATCGGTAAGGGGCAGCGATCACTGATCGTGGCTCCGCCGCGGACGGGTAAGACGGTGCTGTTGCAAAACATCGCCCATTCGATCGAGCGTAATCACCCGGAATGCTATCTGATCGTTCTGTTGATCGACGAGCGGCCCGAGGAAGTGACCGATATGCAGCGGTCGGTGAAGGGTGAGGTGGTTTCCTCGACCTTTGACGAGCCGGCGAGCCGTCACGTCGCTGTGTCGGAGATGGTGATCGAAAAGGCCAAGCGGCTGGTTGAACACAAGCGTGATGTGGTGATCCTGCTGGATTCGATCACGCGTCTGGGCCGGGCTTTTAACACCACGGTGCCGTCGTCGGGCAAGGTGCTGACCGGCGGTGTGGATGCCAATGCCTTGCAGCGGCCCAAGCGGTTCTTTGGTGCGGCGCGGAACATCGAGGAAGGCGGGTCGCTGACGATCATTGCCACTGCGCTGATCGACACTGGCAGCCGGATGGACGAGGTGATCTTTGAAGAGTTCAAGGGCACCGGCAACAGCGAAATCGTGTTGGATCGCAAAGTGGCGGACAAGCGCGTGTTCCCGGCCATGGATATTCTGAAATCCGGCACTCGCAAGGAAGAATTGCTGGTCGATGCCAAGGATCTGCAAAAAACCTATCTGCTGCGGCGGATCCTGAACCCGATGGGCACCACCGATGCCATAGAGTTCCTGATTTCCAAGCTGAAGCAGACCAAGACCAATTCGGAATTCTTCGATTCGATGAACGCCTAGACGGGGCCGGAATGGATACGATTTTTGCCGAAACCACCCCCGCCGGACGCGGGGGTGTTTCCATTCTGAGGATCAGTGGGCCGGATGCGCGCAAGGCGGCCGAGGTCTTGGCGGGTTCTTTGCCGGAACCGCGCCGGGCTGAGCTGCGTGTGTTGCGGGATGATGGCGATGTGCTGGATCAGGCGCTGGTGATCCGGTTTGATGCCGGGGCTAGTTTCACCGGCGAAGATGTGGCCGAACTGCATTTGCACGGTGCGCCGGTTGTTGTCAGGCGCGTCGAGGCGGCTTTGCTGCGGCAGGGGTTGCGGCGTGCCGAGGCTGGGGAGTTTACTCGCCGCGCTTTTTTGAACGGACGAATTGATCTGGCCGCAGCCGAGGGGTTGGCCGATCTGCTGGAAGCCGAGACGGAAAGCCAGCGTCGTCAGGCTATGTTGGCCGCTGGTGGTGCTTTGGGGGCAAAGACAGAAGGCTGGCGGCAACTGTTGATCCGGGCAGGGGCTTTGGTCGAGGTCAGCGTTGATTTTGCGGATGAAGACGTGCCGGATGTGGTTCCGTCTGAAGTGTTTGATCTGCTGGATAAATTGCGCGACAGTATTGCGGCTGAAGTGTCGGGCTTTCCGGCTGCGGAACGGTTGCGTCAGGGGTTTGAGGTGGCGATTGTCGGACCTCCGAATGCCGGAAAATCCAGCTTGCTGAATCGGATTGCGCGTCGTGAGGTGGCCCTGGTTTCCGATCTGGCTGGAACCACGCGTGACATCATTGAACTGCGGTTGGATCTGAGAGGTTTAGCTGTGACTTTGCTGGATACGGCAGGATTGCGCGAAACGGATGATCGGGTTGAGGCCATGGGTGTTAACCGTGCGCGCGAGCGGGCCGCGGCGGCGGATCTGCGGATTCATCTGTCTGAGGCTGGTGAACCGGATCAGGAACTGTATCACGACGGCGATCTTGTAGTGCGAAGCAAGGCTGATTTGGGTGGAGTCGGGATTTCCGCGCAAACCGGGCAGGGGATAGCGGAACTGTTGGATGATCTGCATCGGATTTTGTCTGATCGGGTTGCGGGTGCCGGGCTTGCCAGCCACGCGCGTCAGGCTGAAGCTTTGATCGAAGCTATGGCGGCGCTGCATGATCTGCGTGATCTGCCGCCTGAAATGTTGGCCGAAGCTATCCGGCAGGTATCACTTTCCCTTGATCGGCTGGTTGGCCGAATCGGTGCAGAGGATTATCTGGATATTATCTTTTCATCTTTCTGTATCGGCAAGTGAGGCTGTTTCACGTGAAACATTATGATGTGATTGTCATTGGTGGTGGCCACGCCGGGATCGAAGCTAGCGCGGCAGCGGCACGGTTGGGGGCGCATGTCGCCCTTATCACCATGAAAAAGGATGATATTGGCACGCTGTCGTGTAACCCGGCGATTGGCGGGTTGGGCAAGGGTCATCTGGTGCGAGAGATCGACGCAATGGATGGGGTGATGGGTCGTATCGCGGATCGTGCCGGGATTCAGTTTCGTCTGTTGAACCGCAGCAAGGGGCCAGCCGTTCAAGGACCAAGGGCGCAGATGGATCGGGCGTTGTATCGGCAAGAGGCGCAACGGATCATGCTGGCGCAACCGGGGCTAACAATCGTTCATGATGAGGTGGTGGGCCTGCTAGGCACTGATCGGGTGCAAGGCGTATCTTTGGCGGCGCAGGGCGCGTTGTCGGCCAGTGCTGTCGTCTTGACTACCGGCACATTTTTGAATGGCGTTATTCATATCGGCACCGAAAGCCGGTCGGCTGGTCGCTGGGGTAATGATGCATCGGTCGGGTTGGCGGCTGATCTGCGGCGTTTTGATTTGCCACTTGGGCGACTGAAAACAGGCACACCGCCACGGTTAGACGGCAGAACTATCGATTGGACGGCTGTTGATATGCAGCCTGGCGATACCAATCCGGTGATGTTTTCTTATCTCAGCATGGCCCCCGTCACACGGCAGATCTCTTGCGGTGTGACTCACACCAATGCCAGGACGCATGAGATTATCCGATCTAACCTGTCCCGCTCTGCCATGTATGGTGGGAAGATTTCCGGACGTGGGCCACGCTATTGTCCGTCGATCGAGGATAAAGTCGTTCGTTTTGCCGAAAAGGAATCCCATCAGATCTTTCTCGAGCCAGAGGGGTTGAACGACCATACCGTCTATCCAAACGGCATTTCGACCTCACTTCCTGCGGATGTGCAGCTTGACTATGTGCGCAGTATTCGCGGGTTGGAAAATGCTGTTATCACCCAACCGGGTTATGCGGTCGAATATGATTATATCGATCCGCGTGCACTGGAACCAACGCTGAGGGTCAAGTCTGTTCCCGGCCTTTACCTTGCAGGTCAGATCAATGGTACGACGGGTTACGAAGAGGCAGCAGCCCAAGGTCTGGTTGCCGGGCTGAATGCGACACTTGCCGCGAAGGGCAGGCCGGGCGAGGTGTTCAGCCGCACGGACAGCTATATCGGTGTGATGATAGATGATCTGATAACACGCGGCGTCAGCGAGCCTTACCGTGTTTTCACGTCGCGCGCCGAATTTCGGTTGACGTTGCGTGCCGACAATGCCGATCGTCGTCTGACTCCGCGTGCGATCAAGATTGGCTGCGTAATGCCGCAACGCGCCGCAGCTTTTGGTCAGCGCAACGATCTGTATCAACGGGCACGCGCCTTGGTTGATAAAACGGTGTTTACCCCTACCGAATTGAACCAGATGGGGTTTCAGGTCCGTCAGGATGGTCAAAAACGATCTGTCTTTGCTTTGTTGGCTACGCCTGATTTGATCGGGAATCGTCTTGTAGATCTGTGCCCGGCACTTGCTGAAATGCCTGATGAGACGCTTCAGCAGATCAGGAATGACGCACTCTATCATCAGTATATGGAACGCCAGTCCCGTGATGCTGCCTTGCTGCGACAGGATGAGGCCATAGACCTGACGGCGATTCAGGATTACCGCAATATCCCCGGCCTGTCTGGCGAATTGACGACCAAACTGACGGATACGCGCCCGCAGACATTGGCCGCCGCCGCCCGAATCGAAGGTATGACACCCGCCGCACTGACACTTTTGCTGGCCCATAGCCGCGCAGTCAAACGGGCTGGCAGATGAGTGTTTCACGTGAAACAAGCGACCGGCTGACCGCATATGCTGCCCTGCTGCGCAAATGGAATGACCGCATCAATCTGATTGCCCCCTCCACGGTGCCTGATCTGGAGCGACGCCACATCAGTGACAGTCTGCAACTGGCACAATTAGCGCAGCCAGTCGGCGGCCTTTGGGCAGACCTGGGCAGTGGTGGCGGCCTGCCTGGCCTGGTGATTGCCATCGCCAGCGCCAAGACCGCCACGCAGGTTGTTCTTGTCGAAAGCGATCAGCGCAAATGCGCTTTCCTGCGATCCGCAATCCGCGAACTTGGGCTTGAAAACGCTACAGTCAAAACGGCACGCATCGAAAGCCTGTCTCCGCTTACTGCCGATTACATCAGTGCCCGCGCGCTTGCCCCGCTTGATCGGCTTATGCCATATGTAAGGCGGCATCTGAAACCGGACGGGCAGGCATGGCTGATGAAGGGTGAGAACTGGCAGGCAGAGCTGACAGCCGCGCGGCTGGACCCCACCATACAGGTCACACCTTATGCCAGCGAAACCCAGCCGGGTGCGGCCATCCTCAAGCTGAGCGGAATACAACAAACATGACCAACCGTATCATCGCCATTGCCAATCAGAAGGGCGGCGTTGGTAAAACCACCACCACCGTCAATCTGGGGGCCGCATTGGCCGAAGCCGGGCACGAGGTTGTGCTGATTGACCTTGATCCGCAGGGAAATGCCTCAACCGGCCTTGGCATTGGCCCGGATCAGCGTGAGGTAACAACCTATGATCTGCTGGCCGGCACCACCAATCTCGACAGTGCTGCTCTTGTCACCAGCCTGCCGCGCCTGTCTATTGTGCCTGCGACAGCCGATCTGACCTCGGCAGATGTTGATCTGTCGCAAACCTCTGATCGTGTGCGTCTGCTGCGCCGTCAGATCACGACGTCGCGCGACAACCGGATCATTCTGATCGACTGTCCGCCCGCGCTTGGCCTGCTGACAGTGAATGCCATGGTCGCGGCGGATGCCATCCTTGTTCCGCTCCAGGCCGAGTTTTATGCGCTTGAAGGGCTGTCTCAACTTTTGGCCACAGTGCGTCAGGTCCGGCAAAACGCCAACCCCGACCTGCGCATCAACGGTGTGTTGCTGACCATGTCAGACAGCCGCAATAACCTGTCCCAACAGGTCGAGGCGGATGCCCGTGCGACCTTGGGCGATCTGGTTTATCAGACCGTTATTCCCCGCAATGTCCGCGTGTCCGAAGCGCCGTCGTTTGCCCAGCCGGTTCTGCATTACGATCCACAATCCAAAGGTAGTCAGGCCTATCGCGAATTCGCGCGCGAATTTGCCGCCCGGTTACATCTCAATCTGCAAGAGGCCTGATATGTCCGAATCCAAACCTGCAAAACGCGGTCTCGGTCGGGGGCTTTCGGCACTGATGGCCGATGTTGATCTGGTGCATGACACGTCGGCGCCCGCCCCGGATCGTCGGCAGATACCGATTGAACAACTGACCGCCAACCCGGATCAGCCCCGGCGCCAATTCGACCCTGAAGCTTTGAACGAACTTGCCGAATCACTCAAGACGCGCGGCGTGTTGCAGCCGCTGATCGTTCGCCAGCACCCGAATGATGCGGGCCTTTACCAGATCGTTGCTGGTGAACGTCGTTGGCGCGCGGCACAGATCGCACAACTGCATGAACTGCCGGTTATTATTCGCGATCTGTCCGACACCGAAGTTCTTGAAATCGCACTGATCGAAAACATCCAGCGCGCCGATCTGAACCCGATCGAGGAAGCCGCGTCGTTTCGCCAACTGATGGACCGCTTTGGCCACACGCAGGAACAACTGGCCGAGGCGCTGAACAAAAGCCGCAGCCATATCGCCAACTTGCTGCGCCTGCTGAATCTGCCCGATCCGGTGCAATCCTACGTTCGCGAAGGCAAGCTGACAGCTGGCCATGCCCGTGCCCTGATTACCGCACCCAACCCAGTGCAGATGGCGCGTCAGGTCATCGACCGCGGCCTGTCCGTCCGCGAGACCGAGGCGCTGGCACGGAAGAAAGCCGAACCTTCCGCCCCGCGCTCACCCAGGCAGGAAAAAGATGCTGACACCCGCGTGCTCGAAGCTGATCTGTCCGCACATCTGCGTATGAAGGTTCAGATCAACCATCACGGGCAGGATGGTGGTCAGATGGTGATTACTTATCGCGATCTGGATCAGCTGGATCAGCTGTGCCGGATGCTGGCGCTTCACTGACGCGCTCGGGGCGGCTAATCAGAAAGGCCGCCACCGCCAGACAGATCATCGCCTGAACCGCGACGACCCACAGCGCCATGCCGACCCAGGCTGAAAAGCCGACGCCAGCCGTCATTGCCGTGATCGCCCAGACCTTGGCGAAACGCGGCACGACGCCGTTATCTTCCCAGTCGCGCACCATTTTGCCATAGCGTGGATCATTGCGGATTTTTTCCCGCAATGCGGGCGAGCTTCGGGCAAAGGCCCAGGCCGCGATCAGCAGAAACGGCACTGTTGGCATCACCGGCAGGGCAGTGCCGATTGCAGCCAGCCCGACAAACAGCCAACCTATTCCCAGCCAGATCCGTCGCATCCTAAACTGCCAACTCCCGCAGAATCGCATTCAGCACAGGTCGCCCATCACGAGTGGCCCATAACCGCGCGCTGTCGGTTTCAACCATGCCAAGATCGATCAGTTCCGCAATACGATCCGCATTCAGCGGCGCACCTGCCAGTTGGGCATAACGATCCATGTCCAGTCCCTCGGCCAGACGCATTGCCATCAACAGATATTCCGTCGCCTGATCGGTGTAGCCCAACATCTCGCGCGCTACCTCGCCGCTGCCCTGAGTTTCAACGGCATCCAGCCATGCCCCCGGTGCGCGATGTGCCTCGGTTGCGGCCCGGCCATACGGCCCGGTTAGCCGCCCATGCGCGCCAGGACCAATCGCCGCCCAATCACCCTGCCGCCAATAGATCAGATTGTGACGGCTTTCCGATCCCGGATGGGCATGATTGGAAATCTCGTAACCCGCCATATCAAATTTACAACAAATTTCTTGTGTTTCCAGATACATATCTGCGGAAATATCATCATCTGGCAAGTCACGCAAACCACCTGCCGCATGACGTGCGCCAAAAGCCGTGCCCGGCTCAATCGTCAGTTGATACAATGACAGATGATCCACCGCCATGTTCAGCGCCTCGGTCAGTTCTGCCCGCCAGGCTGCCCGCGTCTGCCCCTGCCGGGCATAGATCAGATCAAAGCTGACCCGTCCGAACACCGTCCGCGCCACGTCAAAGGCTGCTCGCGCCTCGGCCACGCTATGCATCCGCCCCAGACGTTGCAGATCATGGTCATTCAATGCCTGAATGCCCATCGACAGCCGGTTCACCCCGGCATCCGCATATCCGCCAAACCGCCCCCGCTCGACACTGGTCGGGTTCGCTTCCAGCGTGATTTCGATGTCATTGGCAAAGCCCCAGCCGCGCCGCGCCGCCGCAATCACCGCATCCACCGTTTCGGGCAACATCAGCGAGGGCGTGCCGCCGCCAAAGAAAATGCTGTTCAGCACTCGCCCCGGAACTTCGGCGGCCTGCCGTTCCACCTCGGCCACCAGCGCCCGCGCCCATCGTGCCTGATCCACGCCCGCCACCACATGGCTGTTGAAATCGCAATAGGGGCATTTTGCGGCGCAGAATGGCCAGTGGACATACAGCCCAAATCCGCCCGCGCGCCAGTCGTCGGTCATGCCCGCCACGCCGTCACGTCAATCTCAACCTTCATTTCCGGCCGGATCAGATCGGCCACGATCATGGTGGCCGCCGGGCGCACCTCGCCCAGCCATGTGCCCAAAACCGGCGTGATCTCTTCCACCAGTGCCGCATCCGTCACGACATAGCGCACCCGAACCACGTCACCCATCACAAAGCCCGCCTCGCGCAGCGCCGCATCAATCGTGGTAAATGCTGCCTGCGCCTGATCCGCCGCGTCATCCGGCATCACCATCCGCGCATAGTCATAGCCGGTGGTGCCGGAAACCCAGCACCACGGCCCCTTCACGACCGCGCGGCTATAGCCCATCGCCGCCTCGAACGGCGATCCGCTGCTGATCCTACGCAAGCGCCGCCTCCAGCTTGTGAAAGGCGTCAGCGCGGTGGCTGATGCGGTTCTTTTCCTCCGGCGGCATCTCGGCATAGGTCATGTCATAACCATCCGGCACGAACATCGGGTCATAGCCATGCCCCTGTGCTCCCCGCATCGGCCAGACCAGCCGCCCCGGTGCGATCCCCTCAAACACTTCATAATGCCCATCCGGCCACATCAGCACCAAGGTGCAGCGGAACTGCGCCGTCCTTGGCTCTGCCGCGCCCACGGCATCCAGCTCGGTCCATGTGCGCGTCATCGCCTGCACGAAATCGCGCCCGTTCGGCGTCTTGGCCCAATCGGCGGTATAGACCCCCGGCGCACCGCCCAAGCCATCGACGGTAATCCCGCTGTCATCCGCCAGCACCGGCAGCCCGGTGGCCGCACAAGCCGCCCGTGCCTTGATCAGCGCATTGCCCAGAAAGCTGTCCTCGGTCTCCTCCGGCTCATCCAGCCCCAATTCACCGGCACTGGTCACATCCACCCCGAACGGAGCCAGCATCGCGCGGATTTCCTCCAGCTTGCCGGCGTTATGGGTGGCTACGACCAGCTTTTCGCCCGAAAGCCGCCTCATAGCGCCGCCTTCTGCGCTGCCACCAGCGCCGCAACGCTGCCCTCGGCCAGATCCAGCAACTTACCCATCTCATCACGCGAGAACGTCGCGCCTTCCGCCGACATCTGCACCTCGATCAGCCGCCCCGCGCCGGTCATCACGAAATTCCCATCCGTCCCGGCCTCGCTATCCTCGGCATAATCCAGATCAATCAAAGGCTGACCGGCATAAATCCCGCAAGATACGGCGGCGACATGATCCACAATCGGATCGCTGGTCAAAACGCCCGAGGTCAGCAGCTTGTTCACCGCCAACCGCAGCGCCACCCAGCCCCCGGTGATCGAGGCGCAGCGCGTCCCGCCATCCGCCTGAATCACGTCGCAATCCACGGTGATCTGCCGCTCACCCAGCGCGCGCCGATCCACGCCCGCACGCAGGCTCCGGCCGATCAGCCGCTGGATTTCCATCGTGCGCCCGCCCTGCTTGCCTGCCGCGGCCTCGCGCCGCACCCGCGATCCGGTGGCGCGGGGCAGCATCCCGTATTCCGCCGTCACCCAGCCTTGCCCGGTTCCCTTCAACCAACGCGGCGTGCTTTCCTCGATCGTGGCGCTGCACAGCACATGCGTATCGCCGACCCGGATCAGGCACGACCCTTCGGCATGGCGCATCACCCCTGTTTCGATTGAAATCGGTCGCAGTTCGCTTAAATTCCGGCCAGAGGGGCGCATGGGTCGATCCTTTCGCTATCTGCCCGTCAGATACAGGCCCGCCCCGTCACGACGCAACCCTTTGAGGCCCCGTTGAGCCAGCCGCCGCAGCTTTCCGAACTGAACGACCGCTCGCGCGAGGTGTTTCGCCGCGTGGTCGAATCTTATCTCGAAACGGGCGAGCCGGTCGGATCGCGCACCCTGACCCGTGCCCTGTCCGAACAGCTCAGCGCCGCGACGGTGCGCAATGTCATGCAGGATCTGGAATATCTGGGCCTTTTGGACAGCCCCCATACCTCGGCAGGCCGGATGCCGACCCAGCTTGGCCTGCGCCTGTTCGTCGATGCGATGATGGAAATCGACCCGGTTGACCCCACCGACCGCGCCCGGCTGGATCAATCGCTGGCCGATGGCGATGCCGACCCCGGCCCGCTCTTGGATCGCGTCTCAACGGCGCTGTCCGTTATCACCCGCGGCGCCTCGCTGGTGCTGACCCCGAAACGCGAGGCACCGATCCGGCATATCGAATTTGTCAGCCTTGCCCCCGACCGGGCGCTGGTGGTGCTGGTCTTTGCCGATGGCCATGTCGAAAACCGCATCTTCGCCCCGCCGCCTGGCCAAACCCCGTCATCGCTGCGCGAGGCGGCGAATTTCCTGAACGCCATGGCCGAAGGCCGCACCCTGTCCGAATTGCGCCGCCATATCGCCGCGCAGATGACCGCCCGCCGCGCCGAACTGGATACGCTGGCCGCCAGCCTGATCGAATCGGGCCTTGCGCAGTGGGAAACCGCCACCCCCGATCCGCGCCTGATCGTGCGCGGCCGAGCCAACCTCTTGCGTCAGCAAGCCGCCGACATCGACCATATTCACGAGCTGTTCGAGGATCTGGAACGCAAGCAGGACATCGTGCGCTTTCTGGAACTGGCCGAACAGGGCGAGGGCGTGCGCATCTTTATCGGGTCCGAGAACAAACTTTTTTCACTTTCGGGTTCCTCTCTGGTGGTTTCACCTTATATGGACTCCGACCGAAAGATCGTGGGCGCGGTTGGGGTCATCGGACCGACGCGGCTGAACTATGGCCGGATCGTGCCGATTGTCGATTACACCGCGCAACTGGTGGGCCGTGTGTTGTCCGGCCGCAAGGGAAGATGACGATGAACGAACAGAACGAACCCAATCTGGACGAAAGTTTTGACGATCCGCTGGCCGATCCGGCGGTGGAAATTGACCGGCTGGTGGCGGAACGCGACGAATTCCGCGACAAATTCCTGCGCGCGCTGGCCGATGCCGAAAATGCCCGCAAGCGCGCCGACAAGGAACGTCGCGACGCCGAACAATACGGCGGCACGCGTCTGGCCCGTGATCTGCTGCCGGTTCACGATGCGCTGTCGCGCGCATTGGGTGCCGCGGGCGAACAGGAACGCGCCGCCGTGCCCGCACTGATCGAAGGTGTCGAACTGACCCTGCGCGAACTGTCGAACGTCTTTGCCAAGCACGGCATCACCATTATCGCGCCGCAAATCGGCGACCGCTTTGACCCGAACGACCACGAGGCGATGTTCGAAGCGCCGGTGCCGAACACCCGCGCCGGTGACATCATTCAGGTGATGGATCAGGGCTTCCGCCTGCACGACCGGCTGCTGCGCCCGGCCAAGGTCGGTGTCTCCTCGACGCCGGGCTGACCCGCGCGGAATACAACCTTCCTCTGACTTGCCGTTTTGTCCCGGTCGCGCAACCTTTGGCGTGACCGGACGGGGAGGATTGCATCAGCCGCTGCCGGGGTGGTCACACCCCGCCGCAAGTTTTCGCATATGCTGATGATCTGATCCGCCCCCAAGACAGGAGAACGCAAACGATGAGAACCCGCGCCGCCGTCGCCCTTGAGGCCGGAAAACCGCTGGAAGTGATGGAGGTCAACCTCGAAGGCCCCAAGGCTGGCGAAGTCATGGTCGAGATCAAGGCCACCGGCATCTGCCATACCGATGAATTCACCCTGTCTGGTGCCGACCCCGAAGGAATCTTCCCGTCGATTCTGGGCCACGAAGGCGCAGGCGTGGTGGTCGAGGTTGGCCCCGGCGTTACCAGCGTCAAGCCCGGCGATCACGTGATCCCGCTCTATACGCCGGAATGCCGCCAATGCGCGTCCTGTCTGTCGGGCAAGACGAACCTGTGCCACGCGATCCGCGCGACGCAAGGGCAGGGGCTGATGCCTGACGGCACCAGCCGGTTCAGTATGCTGGATGGCACCCCGATCCACCATTACATGGGCTGCTCGACCTTCTCGAACTTTACCGTGCTGCCGGAAATCGCCGTCGCCAAGGTGCGAGAGGATGCGCCCTTCGACAAGATCTGCTACATCGGCTGCGGCGTGACCACCGGCATCGGCGCGGTGATCTATACCGCCAAGGTGCATATCGGCGCCAAGGCGGTGGTGTTCGGTCTGGGCGGTATCGGGCTGAACGTCATTCAGGGCCTGCGTCTGGCGGGGGCCGATATGATTATTGGCGTTGACCTGAACCCGGCCAAGAAAGAGATGGCCGAACGGTTCGGCATGACCCATTTCATCAACCCCAAGGATGTTGAAAATGTTGTGCAGGAAATCGTCAACCTGACCAAAACCCCGTTCGACCAGATCGGCGGCGCGGATTATTCCTTCGACTGCACCGGCAACGTGAATGTGATGCGGCAGGCGCTGGAATGCACCCATCGCGGCTGGGGGCAGTCGATCATCATCGGGGTGGCGCCTGCGGGCGCGGAAATCAGCACCCGTCCGTTCCAGTTGGTCACGGGCCGGGCGTGGAAAGGTTCGGCCTTTGGTGGGGCGCGCGGGCGCACCGATGTGCCGAAAATCGTCGACTGGTATATGGACGGAAAAATCGAAATCGACCCGATGATTACCCACACCCTGACCCTGGACGAGATCAACAAGGGCTTCGATCTGATGCACGCAGGTGAATCCATCCGCTCGGTCGTCCTTTACTGATCCTTTACCTCTGCTTAGGTAAGAAGCGGCGGGGCCTGCGGGTCCCGCCGTTGCCATGACAAAAAGGAGGCAGGCGATGCGCCACCAGTGGCTCGACAGTGACGACGAAGACGATGATGACGACGACCGCCGTCAGGACAAGGGCGACAAGGATGGCGGTCTTGGCCTGCCCGAAGGCGACAAGATCGGCAAACTGTATTTCAAATCGCGCACGGTGATCGTTGCCGGGCCGATCAATGACAAGCTGGCGCAGCGCACCGTCGCGCATCTGCTGGCCCTGGCCGAAGACAGCGACAAGCCGATCAACATGCTGATTTCCAGCCCCGGCGGGCATGTGGAATCGGGCGACATGATCCATGATGTTATCAAGTTCATTCACCCGACCGTGCGCACCATCGGTTCCGGCTGGGTGGCCAGTGCCGGGGCGCTGATCTTTGTGGCGGCGAAAAAGGAAAACCGCTTCTGCCTGCCAAACACCCGGTTCCTGATCCACCAGCCGTCCGGCGGCATCGGCGGCACTTCGTCTGATATGATGATTCAGGCCGAACAGGTCCGCCAGATGCGTGATCGCCTGAACCTGATCTTCGCCGAGGCGACCGGCCAGACGGTTGAGCGGATCGAACAGGATACGCAGCGCGATTTCTGGCTGAATACGCAGCAGGCGCTGGATTACGGTCTGTTGGGCCGGGTCATCAACAGCGTGGACGACCTGAAATAACGCTGTCTGCGGGGTGGGAATCTCTCCATCCCGCAGACGAAAATGGTTTTGCAGTCGCCGCGCCAGACCAAACATTCATGCCAGATAAACGGACGATTTTGACGGGCTTTGCAAGGCGGGGGCATCTCGGGCCCTGTCAATCAGGCGGTCATCACAGGCCAAGGCTGATCGGGCATAACTTTTCCAGGCGAATATCGGAAATTCCCGCCGTGTCAGGGCGCGGTCTTGGTCCGTGGGGGCAAGGTCTATGGTTCCACCAAAGGCAGGGATGCTTGCCTGCCGCTGTGGCAAAGTGATACCGCCTTGGCCCTGCAACTTTGAGGCCGGATCACCGCAGATCGACCCGGCTTGCTGCCGATTAGCGAAGATGGCACCGGGGTTTATGTCTCGACATCTCGGCACAAGAATTATTGCTGTTCGACCGGGGATTGAGCGATCTTTCGATACGGACCTGTATGGGTTTCTGCGTGCCGTCGCAGCTGGCGGGATGGCGGTTGGAACCCTGGGCTTTCTGACAGGCGGCAGCCCGGTTCGAGAGCGTCGGCGGTCTGTCTGCTGCGGTCCGCCCCCTCTTCGTGGCAGATCATCGTTTTTGTGCTTGTCGGCCCTTTGCCCCCACGTTTCCATACCGCCCACAGCGTCACCCCACAGCAGGAGCAAAACATGACCCTTGAGACGATTTCCGAAAACCGCAGCTTTGGCGGCACGCAGGGCGTTTACCGCCACAAATCGCAGGCCACCGGCACCGATATGACCTTCGCCGTGTTCCTGCCCGAAGAGGCGCAGCATGGCCGCGTGCCGGTGCTGTGGTATCTGTCCGGCCTGACCTGCACGCATGAAAACGCCATGACCAAGGCTGGTGCGCAGGAATGGGCGGCCGAGGCGGGCATGGCGCTGATCTTTCCCGACACCAGCCCGCGCGGCGAGGGGGTGGCCAATGATGACGCCTATGATCTGGGGCAGGGTGCCGGGTTCTATGTCAATGCGACGCAAGACCCGTGGAAGCCGCATTTCCAGATGTGGCACTATATCGTTCATGAACTGCCCGAACTGGTCAGCGACAATTTCGCCATCGACCGCGACGCCATGGGCATCACCGGGCATTCCATGGGGGGCCATGGTGCGCTGACCATCGCCATGACCCATCCCGAACGCTATCGCTCGGTTTCGGCCTTTGCGCCGATTGCCAATCCGACCGAATCGGATTGGGGGCGCAAGCAGTTGTCGGCCTATCTGGGCGATGACCGCGCCGCATGGCAGGCGCATGATTCCACCTTGCTGATGCGCGAGCGCGGCTTTCCCGGCGATGTGCTGATCGACCAGGGCAGCAGCGATCAGTTCCTTGATCTGCTGAAACCGGAATCGCTGGCGCAGGCGATGATGGCCCGCCGTCAGCCGGGGCAATTCCGCATGCAGCCCGGTTATGACCACAGCTATTTCTTTGTGCAGACCTTCATGGCCGACCATATCCTGTGGCACGCTGAACGTCTGGGCTGACCTGCCAATCTTTCCCGAACCGCCCCGCCGAAACGTCCCATACTTTAGGGGCAACCGGCGGGGCGACAGATTGACGCATCTGTGCCCGCCGCAAAAGATCGTGAACAGGACACCCCGACCCGAGGAAGCCGGGGACCGATCCAAGAGCGGAGGACTCTCACATGAAATATCTGCTGAAGGGCGCGACAGTCGCCCTGCTTTTGTCTGGCACCGCTGCCTTTGCCAATGACAGTGTTCTGACCGAAAAGGCCAAGGCCGGGCAATGGGTGCTGCCGACCGGCGATTATGCCAATACCCGTTATTCGGAACTGGACCAGATCAACCGTGCTAACGTCGGTGATATGCGCGTTGCCTGGACGTTCTCGACCGGCGTTCTGCGCGGGCACGAAGGCGGGCCGCTGATTATCGGCGACATCATGTATGTTCACACGCCGTTCCCGAACAATGTCTTTGCGCTGGATCTGAACGATAGTGGCCGGATCATCTGGCGCTATGAACCGCAGCAAGACCCCGAGGTGATCGCGGTGATGTGCTGCGATACCGTCAACCGCGGCCTGTCCTATGCTGACGGGATGATTATTCTGCCGCAGGCCGATGCCACCGTCGTTGCGCTGGATGCCGCGACGGGCGAGCTTAAATGGTCCACCAAAATCGGCGATCCGGCGATTGGCGAAACCCTGACCATGGCCACCATGCCGGTCAATGACAAGCTGATGGTCGGCATCTCGGGCGGTGAATACGGCGTGCGCGGTCGCGTGACCGCCCTGAATCTGGCCGACGGGTCCGAGGCGTGGAAAGCCTATTCCACCGGGCCTGATGATGAAATGCTGGTCGATCCCGAAACAACCATGGTGCTGGGCAAGCCGATCGGCGCCGACAGCAGCCTGAACAGCTGGGAAGGCGATCAGTGGCAGATCGGCGGTGGCACGATCTGGGGCTGGTTCTCGTATGACCCGGATCTGAACCTCGTCTATTACGGCACCGGCAACCCCTCGACCTGGAACCCCTCGCAGCGTCCGGGCGACAACAAATGGTCGATGACCATCATGGCCCGGGATGCCGATACCGGCGTGGCCAAGTGGTTCTATCAGAAAACGCCGCATGACGAATGGGATTATGACGGCGTGAACGAAAACATCCTTGTGGATAAGGAATTCAACGGCGAAATGCGCAAGCTGCTGGTCAACTTCGACCGCAACGGCTTTGCCTATACCATGGACCGCGAGACCGGCGAACTGTTGGTGGCCGAGAAATTCGACCCGGCGGTGAACTGGGCCACCCATGTCGATATGGACCCCGACAGCGAAACCTATGGCCGCCCGCAGGTGGTTGCGGAATATTCGCCCGCGCAAAACGGCGAGGATGAAAACACCACCGGCATTTGCCCGGCCGCACTGGGCACCAAGGACATGCAGCCCGCGTCCTATTCGCCCAAAACCGGCCTGTTCTATGTTCCGACCAACCATGTCTGCATGGATTACGAACCGTTCCGCGTGGCCTATACGGCGGGCCAGCCCTATGTCGGCGCCACGCTGTCGATGTATCCCGCGCCCGGCAGCCATGGCGGCATGGGGAACTTTATCGCCTGGGATGCCGTCGCCGGTGAAATCAAATGGTCCCTGCCCGAGAAGTTCTCGGTCTGGTCGGGGGCGCTGACGACGGCGGGCGATGTGGTGTTCTATGGCACGCTGGAAGGGTTCCTCAAGGCGGTTGATGCGGAAACCGGGGAAGAGCTTTACAGCTTCAAGACTCCCTCGGGCATCATCGGCAATGTCACCACCTACACCCATAACGACAAGCAGTATATCGCCGTTCTGTCGGGCATCGGTGGCTGGGCCGGGATCGGTCTGGCGGCTGGTCTGACTAACCCGAACGAAGGTCTGGGTGCGGTCGGCGGCTATGCGGCGCTGTCGGATTACACCGAACTGGGCGGTCAGCTGACCGTGTTCGAACTGCCCGGCACCCAGACGGCGGCGGCATCGAACTGATCTAGGACTTTTGTCCTTGGACCAAAGTTGAACTGCACAAGGCCCGCCCCAAGCCTAAACTTGGGGCGGAGTCGTCTGAGGAAACGACAAAAACTGTTCCTGGGGAGGATAAAGAGCATGAAATGGATGACGGGCATCGCGGCACTGATGCTGAGCCTGACGATGGCGGGCGGGGCACTGGCGCAATCAGCCGAGACGCCGCCCGCGCGCGGTGCCGGGGCGGTGCCCGAGGAGGACAAGAATCAGGTCGAGATGCGGGCAAATGCCGCCGGTTCCGCCGTTGCTATCGGCGCGGGCGAGGTTGCCCCCGGCCAGACCGCCAGCACCACCCCGCACCGTCAGCATCTGGCGGATATGGACCTGAACCCCGACCACATGGAAAATGGCCGCTGGTATAACGCCGAAGGCATTCCGGTGCCCAAAATCGAGGAAGACGGCACCGTCGATTGGGCGACTTTTTCCGGTTTCCGCCGCTATAATTCCGAATGCCATCAGTGCCATGGCCCGGATGGCGAGGGGTCATCCTATGCCCCGGCGCTCAAGAATTCGGTGCTGGTGATGGATTACTGGGATTATCAGCAGGTCGTCGCTTCGGGGCGGACGGTGGTGAATGCCGCCGCCAATCAGGTCATGCCCGCCTTTGGGACCAACAAGAACGCCTGGTGCTATGTCGATGACATCTATGTCTATCTGGTCGCTCATGGCAGCGGCATGATCCCGCGCGGCCGCCCGGCCAAGCGTGCCGACAAGCCTGACGAATACACCGCCTTTGAAACCACCTGCATGGAAAGCTGATGCCGGTCTTGCCCATGCGCCAGATCATCGCGACAATCGCCGCCATGATGGCCACGGCGGTGGCGACGCCGCCTGCGGCTGCGCAATTCGTGCCCGACATGCGTTCGACTACGCAGTTCCGCGTCTGCGCCGATCCGGCCAATGCGCCGATGTCGATGCGGGATGGCAGCGGCTTTGAAAACCGTCTGGCCGACCTGATCGCGGACAAGATGGGATTACCGGTGGTTTATATATGGTTCCCGTCGGGGATGGGGTTCATCACCCAGACCTTGCGTGCCGGGCGCTGTGATGTGGTCATGGGCTATGCTCAGGGGGATGAGCTGGTTCAGAACACGAACCATTATTATACCTCGATCTATGGCATCGTGACGCGGCGCGGCAGCCCGCTGGCCGCTGTGGATCACCTGACCGACCCAGCGCTGCGCGGTCAGCCCGTCGGCATCGTGGCGGGCACGCCGCCCGCCTCGATTCTGACTCGGGCGGGTATGGCCAAGGATATGCGTGGCGTCGATCTGTTCGTGGATCGACGCGTGGAAGACCCGGTGGGCCGTCTGCTGGATCAGGTCCGGTCTGGCGATCTGGCGGCGGCGGTGATCTGGGGGCCGGTTGCCGGGCCGCGCATCAAGGATGACGCCGACCTGCAATTCACCCCGCTGCTGAAAGAAACCGGCGCCCCGCGTATGTATTACCGCATCACCATGGGCGTGCGTCAGGCGGAACAGGACTTCAAGCGCGAGCTGAACAGCATCATCCGCCGCAATCAGGACGAGATAACCGCTCTGCTGCACGAGGCGGGCGTGCCCCTGACTGACGATTACGGGCGCGAGATGCTGCCATGATCCACCGCCGCCTTGCCCTTGGCCTGCTGCTGGCCGGGGCAGGCCCGGCGGCGGCGCAGGTGCCCGAGCCCGATGTTTTTCGCGGCGAGCCGTATCACGCCCCCGTTCCCGCCACGCTGAAAGGGGCGCGGGTGATCGACGGCGCGCAGGCGATTGACCTGCACGAACAGGGCGTGCCGTTTCTGGATACCATGCCGCGCACCACCCGGCCCGAGGGGCTGCCTGCTGGCACGATCTGGCGTCAGCCCCGGCATCTGACCATCCCCGGCGCGGTCTGGCTGTATGACACCGGCTATCAGCGCTTGTCCCCGGCGGAACAGGTGCGGCTGGAATCGGGTCTTGATGCGGCGTCGGCCGGGGATAAATCGGTGCCCATGGTGATCTTTTGCCGCGCCGATTGCTGGCAAAGCTGGAATGCCGCGCGGCGTGCGGTGCAGCTGGGTTATAGCGGGGTGATCTGGTTCCCCTCGGGCAGCGATGGCTGGCTGGCGGCGGGCGGGGCCGATCTGGTCACGGCGGAACTCATGGCGGAACCTGCCGACCCGTAAAGCTGCCAAAGGCGCGCGGCCCGGCGGGCACGTCGATTTCGGCCCGGATGGTCAGTGATTGCGCGTCGATGATCTGCACCAGATCCGCTTCCCATGCGGCCAGCACGACGCCGCTGTCATCGGGCAGCGGGGCGATGCCTTCGGGGTAATCGCCCACCGGGATCGTGGCAATGACGCTCAGCGTTTCGGGGTCGAACACTGTTACGCTGGCCGCATATTGGTTGGTGACAAAGCCGCGCCCGCCCGCAAAGGCCACGCCATAGGGGTGGCTGCCGGTTTTGACCTGCCCGATCAGCAGCCCGGTCTGCGGGTCGATCACCGAGACGCTGTTGCCCTGCACATCCGCCGTCCACAACCGCCCGCCGTGAAACACCACGGCAAAGGGATGCGCGCCAGCGGTTTTCACCTGCGCCAGCCGCTGCCCCGATACGGCGTCAAAGATGCTGAGCTGATCGTCGTCGCGATCTGCCGTGGCCACCAGCGCGCCATCGTCACTGATCGCGACACCCGCAGGGGCTGCCCCGGTTCCGGCGGTCCAGACCGGGCGCAACCCTGCGTCCAGCCGGGTCAGCCTGCCGCCATACCAATCGGTGACAAATACCCCGCCGTCGCCACTGGCCGCGATACCAAAGGCCCCCGCGCCCAAGGCGGCCGTGCCGGTGATCTGCCCAGCCTCGTCCAGCATCGTCAGCAGGCCGGTTTCTGCCGCGATCACCCAGACGCGTCCCGCCGCCGGATCATAGACCACCGGCGCAGGCCCGCCGCCAACCGGCACGCTGGCCACGACCTTGGCCCGGTCCAGATCAATGATGCTGACGGCCCCGGCATTCTGCGAGGTGATGAAGGCCAGATCCCCGGCCACCACCAGCGCCGGGAACCACAGCAGCGCCGCTGCGAACAGGGCGGGTTGCCTCACTCGGCCGTGCCGAACCGTTCGGCCAGCGCCTCCATCCCGGCCTGATAGATGGCGTCCACCGCCGCCTGTGCGGTGTCGTCATTCAGATCGGGCGGCGGGTCATTGTTGGGATAGCCACGGTAAAACCCGGCCTTCCAGACAACTTCGGCCTTGCCATCCTTGTCCTTGACCTGAAGCGTCGCGGAATAGTTCGTGACCGGCAGAACCGCCACGTCAACCGATTCGATCATGTATTTATAGCTGCGCTTGGCCGGGTCATGACCGATCAGCTTTTCGGTGATGGTCGGATCGCCGCTGTCGGCCTTCAGGTGCAGAACGCGGGTCGATACTTCGGGCACGTCAACCGACCCGTCGCCGGTGATCTCGGTGCTGGCGATGGCGGGGTGCCAGCCCATATCGTCGAACTGGCCGATGGCCTGCCATACCTCGTCAGGGGTGGCGTTCAGCACCACGCTGTGTTCGGTGCGCAGCCGCACCGGGCCGTGGGCCTGTGCCACGCTGACCACCAGCATCGCCCCGGCCAGCGCCGCGGCGAAAAGTCGTGTCATCATCTTGGTTGCTCCTCCCGGAAAATGATGTTTTTCAACAAATAGCGAAAGCCGCGCTGCCATGAATCGTCGGTGTTGCTGCGAATATCTACGGAACCGCTGCGCAGGATGTGGCCGGTTCGGGCGTCGCGCAGATGCAGGTTCAGCGCCAGAATCAGGTTGGATACCTTTTGCACCTCGGCGGTGATGGCGTAATCGACCCCCATATCCCGCGCGATGGCGCTGTCGCGGCCATTGGATCGCGCCGGGTTCTTGATCCCGGCCAGCAAGGCGGCATCGGGTTCGCGGATCTGAAATCCACGCTCTGTCAGGTTTTGGGCGATATAGGCGTTGGTTGCCGCGATTCGGGCGGTTTCATCGGCGCGCGCACCGTTGATCGCCCCCTCGGTCGAGGTGTCGATCAGATGAATACCGAACCAGGCGGCACTGCCGGGTTGCGGGATCTGACCGGCCCCTGGCGTGGACAGCACCTCGGCCATGGCGGGCAGGGTGGTCAATATCAGCGTGGCGATCAGGCGCAGCAGGGTTTGCATGGCGTCACCATGCGTCAGCGCCGCACGCCACGTCCATACGACAAAGGGCTGATCCAAATCTTCCCGAACCGCCGGGAACAATATCAGTCTTGCCCGCCCCGGATTTTTTCGCCGAACATCCGGTCCAAGGGAGAGAAGAATGCACAGATTTCTGATCGGCGCCGTGGGTGCCGTTTTGCTGGCCATGCCCGCCGTGGCGCAGGATATGGCGCTGATCCGCGCCGCCGTTCTGCGCGTCGATGACCCCGGCCTGCCGCCGATTTCGCGACTGGACCTGCCGACCGAAGACCTTGGCTTTGCCGGGGCGCGGCTGGCGATCGAGGATAACGACACCACCGGTCGCTTTATGGGGCAGGATTTCGAGGCGGTCGAGGTAACGGCCAGCCCCGACACCGCCAGTGCCGAGATGGACAAGCTGCTGGCCGAGGGAATTCCCTTTATCGTGGTGCTGGCCGATGATCCCACAACGCTGGCGCTGGCCGATCAGGCCGGGGACCGGGCGACGGTCTTTAACGCCCGCGCGCGTGGGGATGCCCTGCGCGGGGCCGATTGCCGCGCCAATATGATCCATACCGCGCCCAGCCATCAGATGATGGCCGATGGTCTGGCGCAATTCCTGATGTGGAAACGCTGGTCCAACTGGTTTCTGATCCACGGCAGCCACGAGGCCGATCACGATCTGGCCGAGGCTTATCGCCGTGCCGCCACCAAATTTGGCGCCCGCATCGTCGAGACCCGCGAGTTTCAGGATACCGGCGGTGCCCGTCGCACCGATTCCGGCCATGTTCAGGTGCAGGCGCAGATACCGGTCTTTACCCAGCGCGCGCCCGCCCATGATGTCGTCGTCGCGGCGGATGAGGCGGGCGTCTTTGCTGCCTATCTGCCCTATCAGACATGGGACGCGCGCCCGGTCGTCGGCTCTGCTGGCCTCGTGCCGCGCAGCTGGCACCCCGCGATGGAGGCATGGGGCGCGACCCAGTTCCAGAACCGCTTTGAACGGCTCGCAAACCGCAACATGCGCGAGGAAGATTACCAGACATGGCTGGCCCTGCGCATGGTGGGCGAGGCGGCGACGCGCGGCCAGACATCCGACCCCGCCGAGATTCGCGACTTCATCCTGTCGGATAATTTCGAGGTGGCGGGCTTCAAGGGCCAGCGCCTGACCCTGCGCGATTGGGACCATCAACTGCGCCAGCCGATGCTGCTGACCACGGGGCTTTTGATGACCAGCGTCAGCCCGCAGGACCAGTATCTGCACCAGACCAGCGCGCTGGACACGCTGGGGACTGACCGCCCCGAAACCACCTGTCAATTCTGAGGCCCTGCATGACGATGAAACTGCCCCTGATCGCCGCCCTTTTGCTGGCCACCGCCATGCCCGCCATGGCCAACCGCATCTTTGTCACCAACGAACGCGGCAATGACGTGACCGTGCTGGACGGCGAAACGCATGAGGTGATCGGCCATTTCCCCGCCGGCAACCGCCCGCGCGGCATCACCATCAGTCCCGACGGCAAGGAATTGTATGTCTGCGCCAGTGACGACGATCTGGTGCGGGTGTTCGACCCCGAAACCATGCAGGAAACCCACACCCTGCCATCCGGTCCCGACCCGGAACTGTTCGTGCTGCACCCGTCCGGCAATCCGCTGTATATCGCGAATGAGGATGACAACCTTGTCACCGTGGTCGATGTGCATGAACGCCGGGTGCTGGCCGAAATTCCGGTGGGGGTCGAACCCGAAGGCATGGGCGTGTCACCCGATGGCCGGGTGGTGGTGAATACCTCGGAAACCACGAATATGGCGCATTTCATCGACACCGAAACCTTTGAAATCACCGCCAATGTGCTGGTGGACAGCCGCCCCCGCTTTGCCGAATTTACCGCCGATGGGTCGAAACTGTATGTCACCAGCGAAATCGGCGGCACGGTCAGCGTCATCGACCCGGCCACGCAGGAAATCACCAAGAAGATCGACTTTCAGATCCCCGGCGTTCTGCCCGAGGCGATCCAGCCCGTCGGCCTGCGCGTCACCCGCGACGGCACCAAGGCCTTCGTCGCGCTTGGCCCCGCGAACCGCGTGGCGGTGATCGACGCGCAGACGGATGAGGTCATCGACTATCTGCTGGTCGGCCAGCGGGTCTGGCAGCTGGCTTTCGACCCGGATGAGAAATACCTCTACACCACCAACGGCAATTCCAACGATATTTCGGTGATCGACGTGGCCGCGAACCGCGTCATCAAATCCATCCCCGTAGGGCAGCAGCCCTGGGGTGTTGTTGTCGCGCCTAACTGAAAGGAAAACCGATGAAAACCGATCTGACCCGTGCGTTTGGCGCGTTAATGCTGTCGTCCCTGCTGGCCTTGCCCGCGCTGGCGCAAGGCGAAACCGATACGGCCGATACCCCGGTTTACGAGGCGGGGGGCCAGTTCGACTATGGCTTTTCCGGGATGCTGGCGCGGCAGAACCGCACCGATCTGGCCCCGCTGACCCTGTCATCTGGCCAGCCGGTGGCGGGCGGGGAATACAAGCTGAAATCGGGTGGCTATTACCGCATCACCATTCAGGCCGACGGCACGCAGGAACTGTCGCTGTCGGGCGGCGATTTCTTTCGTGCGATCTGGGTGAACGAGGTGGTCATCAACGACATCGAAATCCGCCCCATGGGCATTCACAGCATCGAATTCGACGCCGCGGGCGAGGCGCGGATCAGCTTTGTCGCCATCTTGCCGGGACGTCATGTGCTGTCGGTCCCCGGATCGTCGGGCGACACGATGCAGGCCGTGTTCCATATTCAGTGATTGAAAACGGGATTGAAACTGGCGCGGTTGCGGCCCACCATGGCCGCCCGCGCGCGCGCCTTGCCCAGTGAACGGATCATGACCTCCGCCCTGTCCATCCAGTCCGTCAGCCATCATTTCGGCGCCACCGCCGCGCTGGATAACGTATCGCTGACCGTGCCGCCCGGTCGCTTTGCCGCGCTCTTGGGGGTGAATGGCGCGGGCAAGACGACGCTGTTTTCGCTGATTACCCGGCTTTACGACAATGCTTCGGGCGTGATCGAGGTGGCGGGGTTTGATCTGCGCCGCCAGCCCGCGCAGGCCTTGGCCCGGCTGGGGGTGGTGTTTCAGTCGCGGGCGCTGGATGCCGATCTGACGGTGCGCCAGAACCTGACCTATCACGCCAATCTGCACGGCATCGGCGGGCACGCCGCCCGCGACCGCATCGCCGCAGTGCTGGATCAAGTGGGGTTGAGCGACCGTGCGGGTGAACGGGTCAGTGCGCTGTCGGGCGGCCAGCAGCGTCGGGCGGAAATCGCCCGCGCGCTGATTCACAGTCCCGCCCTGCTGTTGCTGGACGAAGCCACCGTCGGGCTGGATGTGAAATCGCGGGCCGAGGTGCTGGCCCTGACCCGCGCGCTGATTGCCGATCACGGTGTTTCGGCGCTGTGGGCCACGCATATCATGGATGAAATCCAGCCCGAGGATGACCTGTTCATCCTGCACCGGGGCCGCCTGTTAAGGCAGGGCCGCGCCGCTGACATCGCCGGTGCGCATGGTTTGACCCGCGCCTTTCTTGACCTGACCGGGGTGGCGGCATGACGCCCGTGCGCTTTCCGCCACGCGCATGGGCCACCGCCTTTGCCGGGATCACCCGGCGCGAGATGCTGCGCTTTGTTCAGCAGCGCGGGCGGTTTCTGGCGGCGCTGGTGCGGCCGCTGGTCTGGCTGTTCATCTTTGCCGCAGGCTTTCGCGCCGTTCTGGGCCTGTCGATCACGCCGCCCTATCAGACCTATGTGCTGTATGAGGTCTATGTGACCCCCGGCCTTGTGGCGATGATCCAGCTGTTCAACGGGATGCAATCCTCGCTGAGCATGGTCTATGACCGTGAAACCGGCGCCATGCGCACGCTGCTGGTCAGCCCGTTCCCGCGCTGGTTCCTGCTGGGGGCCAAGCTGTCGGCGGGGGTTCTGGTGTCGATCATGCAGGCTTATGTTTTCCTTGGCATCGCCTATCTGTGGCGGGTGGAACCGCCGTTGTGGGGTTATGTCGCGGTGCTGCCCGCGCTGATCCTGTCGGGGCTGATGCTGGGGGCGATGGGGCTGTTCCTGTCATCGACGATCCGGCAGCTGGAAAACTTTGCGGGGGTGATGAACTTTGTCATCTTCCCGATGTTCTTTGCCTCGACCGCGCTTTATCCGCTGTGGCGGATGCGCGAATCCTCGACGCTGTTGCATGACATCTGCGCGCTGAACCCGTTCACCCATGCGGTCGAACTGATCCGGTTTGCGCTTTACATGCAGGTCAACTGGACCTCGCTGGCGGTGGTTCTAGGCTGTTTGGCGGTCTTTTTCGGCGGCGCGGTGTTCATGTATGATCCGGCCAAGGGGATGCGCTTGCGTCGCAAGGGGGGAAAATGAGACATCTGGTCATTGCCGCCGTTCTGCTGGCCGGTGCCGCGCAGGCGCAACCGGCCCATGACGCCACATGGCCCTGTGTTCAGCGAAAACAACCGGTGCTGTCGCTGGCGCAGGTCTGGACCGGACCGGCCCCGGATCAGGCGGCGCAGGAACTGGCGCGCGATCCGGCGATCCATGCGCTGGCCGCGCAACTGGTGCTGCGCCGTATTCCGATGGATCAGGCGGAAGCCATGATCGCCGGCTTCGCGGCGGATGCCGACAACACCCGCCTGACCGCGCTGATGCAGGCCGCGTTCGATCTGATCCAGCCCGAACGTGCCGCCATGATCGAGGGCATCGCCCGTTATGGTGTGCGGCAGGTCGAGCTGACGCAAAAGATCAACGACCGCCGCGCCACCATGGCCGCGCTGGAATCGGCCGATCCGCCCGATTTCGATGCCATCGACGAGGCCGAGCGGGCGCTGGACTGGGATCAGCGGATCTTTGACGAACGCCGCCAGTCGCTGACCTATGTCTGCGAAACTCCAGTCATCATGGAACAGCGCGCCTTTGCCCTTGGCCGGGCGATTGCCGGGCATCTGGATCAGCCGCAAGGTGGTGTGGCAGGTGGCGATGGCTGAAACGGGGCCCGGCGAAACGGTGGGGCGCGCGCGGCCACAGGCGGGCCTGTGATGACTGACCCCGCGCTGCTGCCCGCGACCGATGCCATGGCTGCGATGGCCGCAGGCCGGTTCGGGGCGCAGGATCTGGCCGCCGCCTGTCTTGACCGGATCGCGGCGCTGAACCCGGTGCTGAACGCCATTGTCGCGCTGTGTCCACGCGATCAGATCATGGCTCAGGCGCGTGCCGCCGATGCCGCCCGCGCGTCAGGCACCCCGCTTGGCGCGCTGCACGGTCTGCCGATTGCGATCAAGGATCTGGCCGCCACGCGCGGGTTGGTGACGACATGGGGCAGCCCGATCTATCGCGACCATATCCCGACCCGCGACGATCTGATGGTGGCGCGGATCAGGGCTGCGGGGGCGATCATCATCGGCAAGACCAACACCCCGGAATTCGGCCTCGGCTCGCACAGTTTCAACGAGGTTTACGGCACCACCCTGAACCCGTGGGATCAGACGCGCAGCGCGGGCGGTTCGTCGGGCGGGGCGGCGGTGGCGCTGTCGGCGCGGATGCTGCCCATTGCCGATGGCAGCGACATGATGGGCAGTCTGCGCAACCCGGCGGCGTGGAATGCGGTTTATGGGTTCCGGCCCAGTTGGGGGCTGGTGCCGTCTGACGGGCCGGGCGACCGCTTTATGGCGACGCTGGCCACCAATGGGCCGATGGGGCGGACGGTGCGCGATCTGGCGCTGTTGCTGAGCGTGATCGCCGGGCCAGACCCTGCGGTGCCCTTTGACCGCCCCGGCGCGGATTTTCAGGCCGCGCTGGATGCGCCCGCGCCGGGGCGGTTGCGGATCGGCTGGCTGGGGGACTGGGGCGGCGCCTATGCGACCGAATCCGGCATCCTGCCGCTGTGCGAGGCTGCCCTGACCCGGATGCAGGATGATCTGGGGGCCGAAATCATCCCGCTGCCGCCGCCCTTTCCCGCCGACAAACTGTGGCAAAGCTGGACCGGGCTGCGCGCCTTTCTGAACGCCACCGGCAGGCGTGCGCTGGCCGATGATCCGGCGTCATGGGCGCAACTGAAGCCCGAAATGCAGTGGGAAATCGAACAGGGCCGCCACCTGACGCTGGACGCGCTGCATCAGGCCAGCCTGATCCGCACGCAATGGTATCAGTGTCTGGCCCGGCTGTTTCAGCAGGTTGACCTGATCGCGCTGCCCGCCGCGCAGGCCTGGCCGTTTCCGGCCGGCTGGCGCTGGCCGCAGCAGATCGGCGACCGGGCGATGGACAGCTATCACCGCTGGATGGAGGTCGTGGTGCCCGCCTCGCTGGCGGGTCTGCCCACGCTGTCGGTGCCGGTGGGCTTTGGCGGGCCTGCGGGCCGTCTGCCGATGGGGATGCAGATCGCCGGGCCGGTCGGTGCCGATGCGCGCGTGCTGCACTTTGGCCACCGCTGGAACGGGATCGAGGATTATTCGTCGCGCCTGCCGCCGGTGGCATAGGCCGGATGGCCCGGCCCTGTCCCGTCAGGCGGCACCGAGGTCGATAAAATCGACATCATCACGATCACGCAGCCGTTGCAAATGCGCCTGATAGGCCGCCGACAATTCCTGCTTGCGCTGATCGTTCAGCGGATCAAAGGCAGGCCATTCTGGCCCCTTGGGGTATTGCCGCACGGCGGCAAACACATCGCACCGTTCGACCGTGCGGGTCTTGCTGAGATCATACAGCGACCGCACCGCCTTGTGCGAGAATCCGGGGCGCTCGGTTCCGCGCGGAATGGTGAAGGCTGCGGCGGCAATGCCGGTCACGGCTGACAACAGCGCCGCTTCGCGGCCACGCAGGGCTTCGTTCTGATAGATGCGGATGCGCGATTGCGGAAAGGCCAGACGTAATCGGTCGATCAGAACGTTCCAGTTCAGCGGGTGACGTTTCGGGTCATAGAACCGCCCGAACGGTTTATAGGGCGTGGATTTCAGCGTCTCGCAGAACAACGAGGGCAGAAACGACACATAATCCCTGACCCCGAACCAGATGTCGGGGTTATGCAGGCTGAGATATTCCGCCATCTTGTGGCTGCGTTCGGCGGCCTGCGGATAAAGACCGTCCCTGCTGAGCGCGTCCTGAACCAGACCGGGGATGTTTTCGTCAAAGATCAGGCTCAGCCCCGGCACGGGCGGGGCATCGGGCGTGCCATGTTCCCCATCATACAGCAAGGGCCGGGTGTATCTGTCACGGAACGCCGTCAGCGGCATATAGTGATAGCCGGCAGCTTGCAGAACAGTGTCCGACTGTTCCAGCGCGCGTTGCAGGAATGTCGTTCCGGTTTTATGGGCACCCAGCCAAAGGACGGGTTGTTTCGGATCTTGGTCGGTCATTATGTTTCAGGCGCGCCGCTGCGCGTCACAGGAATGGATCAGGATGGGTCGCGGTCATCGCGGGCGGATTGCCGCCGCAGTTCGGCGACTTCGGCGCGCAGCAGGCGCAGTTCTTTTTGCAGGATGACCATGGCGGCCATCAGGTCGGTGTTGTCAATCGTATCGGAACTGTCAGGGGAACCGTTGTCGGGCATGTTCCGGCCAAGGCCAAAGCGTTCTGACAGATAACGGCTGGTCATCACCGCGGTCTGCCGCGGCCCCGAGGCACGCAGGTGATACCAGCCGCGCGACAGCAGCGTGCCCCCCGGTGCCGCGCCCGGCAATCTGGCCGGGTGCCGGGTGCCGGTCCAGCCTGCGGCCTTTGAAAACCCGGCGAAATCCTTGTGCTTGAGCTGTTCCAGCATCTGCACGGTCCGCCCGCGCCCGCTTGCATGGCCAAAGGCGGTGATGTCTTCGTCATTATATTGCGCGACAATCGGCACCAGCCGGTCGAACAGCAGTTTTTGCACCTCGCCTTCGGTGCGCTGACTGACCCAGGACAGTTGCGCCGCCATCCAGCGCAGCAATTCGTCCTTATAGCCGTCATGGGCATCGTTCTGGCGCAGCCAGTCGCGGATGATGTCATGGTGATAAAAAATCCGCAGCAAGCGTTCATCCGCCGTGGCCATGGTCTGGCCCGCACGGGCGACGCGGTGCTTGCACAGCCGTTCGGGCAGCAGCACGATCCGTTCGCCGCCGATGGTGGCCGCCCAGTGAAACGGGTTATCCTCGAAAAAGAAATCGCCGACCGGAAAGCGCAGGTTGATCCGCTCGACCAGATCGCGGCGATAGATCTTGCGCCATGGCACGGAAATAAAGCGCAGCATCTGTTTGCGCGTGGCGTCGGTCAGATCAAGCGCGGTCCGCCGGGGAAAGGGCTGCCAGCGGTCGGTTTCCGCCGGTTCATGTTCGCTGCCGTCGGATTCGTCCAGCAGGGTATAGCGGCACATCGCCAGATCGCTGCCGGTCGATTCCGCCGCCTGCCACAGCTTTTCGAACATGGTCGGATCATACAGATCATCGCCATCGGCAAAACCGATATAATCGCCCGTCGCCACGTCCATCCCCGCATTGGCGGCCGAGGCGACGCCGCCGATGGTGTTGCGGTCGAACAGGATCGGGCGGATGCGGCTGTCGCGGGCGGCATATTCGCGGATGATGTCGGGTGTCGCATCGCTGGACCCGTCATCCACGACGATGATTTCGATGTCATCCAGCGTCTGGCCGATCACACTGTCCAGACTGTCGCGGATGTATTTTTCGATATTATAGGCGGTAACGATGACCGAGACTTTGGGCATGGCGGTTTCCGTTTTCCCTCAGGCAATCATCTGGTTGACCAATGCGCGGGCAAGGCCCGGCGCGTGTTTCGTGCGCATCCGCGCCAGATCGTCCAGACTGATGCGGGCGATCAGATCGGCGAATCCGTCTTCCAGTTCCAGCCGCAGATCGCCGGTCATTCGCGGGCGGGCCCAGACGACCAGCCGGTGCGCCAGCCCCCAGAAATGATGCGAATAACGCCGGCGCAGATGCGGGTGCTGTTCCAGCAGGTCCAGCAGTTCGTTCATCGCGGTAAAGACCTGAAGCCGCTGGCGGTCAAAGCGGTTGGTCAGGTTCCCGCCCGAGGGATGCACGATATGGGTGCAGATCACCCGGTTCACCACCATGATCTGACGCGCGAACATCAGCGAATACCAATGGCCCAGCACATCATTATGCACTTTGGTGCAGCCGAACCGGATGCCGGTTTCCCGGAAACGGGCGGTGCGAATGATCTTGTTCCACGGATAATTGGTGAACCGCAGCAGGCGCGGCGCCTGTTCCAGCGTGATAACGGCCTCGTCCGCGCCTTTCAGGGCTTCGCGCAGGATGGCTTCGTCGTCATGGGCCATGGCGGTGAAGGTGGCGGTTTCCTCGCGCTCATAACGATAGGCAAACATGGCGGTATCCACCTCGGGCAGAGCGTCCATGCGGGCCAGCGCGGGGGCGATCACCTCGGGCATCAGGTCGTCATCGGCATCGAAAAAGATGGTATAGCGGCCGCGCACATCATCCCAGCCCTGATTGCGGGCCAGACCGGCGCCCCGGTTGCCGGGGCTGACCAGCGCCGTCACCTCATCATGCCGCTGCGCCAGACTGGTCAAAAGCGCGGTGCTGCCATCGGTCGATCCGTCATCGACAAAGATCGCCTCGACCGTCAGGCCGCGATCACGCAGCGACAGGATCTGGCCGGTCAGCTTGTCCAGATGCTGCGCGGCGTTGAACACGGGCACAACAAAGCTGATGTCCGGCGCGGCACCTGTGCCATCGGGGCTTTGGGTCACGGTTTGCTCCTTGTCGGCGGCGGGTATTACGGGGCCGGGCGGCCACGTCTGATCGGTGGCCTTGTAAACATCCGGCGCGGCTGTTTCCAGTGCCGCGATTTCGGCCCGGTTCAGCTGACCCCGAACAGGTCGCGGGTGAACAGCTTGTCGGCCACATCCTCCAGTTCCGGGGACAGGCGGTTGGCGATGATAATGTCGCAATCGCGCTTGAAGGCCTCCAGGTCGCGTTCGACGCGGGAATGAAAGAAATGCGCGTCCTCCAGCACGGGTTCATAGACGATGCATTCGATGCCGCGCGCCTTGATCCGCTTCATGATGCCCTGAATCGAACTGTCGCGGAAATTATCGGACCCGGCCTTCATCACCAGCCGGTGCACGCCGACCACGCGCGGCTGGCGGGCGATGATCTGTTCGGCGATGAAATCCTTGCGGGTGCGGTTGGAATCGACCACCGCCGCAATCAGGTTCTGCGGCACATCGGCGTAATTGGCCAACAATTGCTTGGTGTCCTTGGGCAGACAATAGCCGCCATAGCCGAACGAAGGGTTATTGTAATGCGTGCCCACGCGCGGGTCCAGGCTGACGCCGGTGATGATTTCGCGCGTGTCCAGCCCGCGGGCCACCGCGAAACTGTCCAATTCGTTGAAAAAGGCCACGCGCATGGCCAGAAAGGTGTTGGAAAACAGCTTGATCGCCTCGGCCTCGACTGCGCCGGTGAACAGCACCGGCATGTCCTTTTTCTCGGCCCCCTCGACCAGCAGTTCGGCAAAGCGATGCGCCTCGGGCCCATGATCGCCGACCACGATGCGCGAAGGGTGCAGGTTGTCGTGCAGCGCCTGACCTTCGCGCAGGAACTCGGGCGAAAAGATGATGCGGTCGGTGCCGAATTCCGCGCGCACGCGGGAAACAAAGCCCACGGGGATGGTCGATTTCACCACCGCCATCGCCTTGGGCGCGTGCTGCCGGGCCAAGGCAATCACCGCCTCGACGCTTGAGGTGTCGAAACGATTGGTCTTGCTGTCGTAATTTGTCGGCGTGGCGATGACGATGAAATCGGCACCCGCCATGGCCTGCACGGGATCGGTGGTCGCGGTCAGGTTCAGATCGCGTTCCGCCAGAAAGGCGCTGATGTCGGCATCCTCGATGGGCGAGATGCCCGCGTTCACCTGCGCGGCACGATCCGCGTCGATTTCCAGCGCGCTGACCTGATGGCGCTGCGCCAGCAGCACAGCCATCGACAGCCCGACATAACCCAAACCTGCTACACAAATCTTCATGACACACCTTTTGACGTTGCGCGCGACATAGATCATTTCGGCGAAACTTGCCATAGTCAGGGCAGGGTTACGCGGTTATGGCAGCAATCCCCCCGATTTCCACACCACACTGACCAGACGCCCCCGCATCTTGGGTGGCATCTTTGGTCCTTGAATATTCCGCGGGACAAGGTGGATCAGAAAAGGTCCGCTGGACCTTTTCCTGTCGAATGGGGATGTGCCCCCGCCCCTGGGGCGCGCGGGGCTTAGCGTGGTCCCAACAGCGCCGCCAGCCGCGCCACCGCGAACTGATAGCCCTGCACCCCGCATCCCGCGATCACCGCATCGGCGCGGCCGCTGACATAGGAATGATGGCGGAACGGTTCGCGCTTGTGAATATTGCTGATGTGAACCTCGATCACCGGCCCGTCAAAGCTGTTCAGCGCGTCCAGCACCGCGACAGATGTATGCGTCCATGCGCCGGGATTGATGATGATCCCGTCCGCGCCCCCGTCACAGGCGGCGTGGATGCGGTCGATCATCTGGCCTTCGTGGTTGGTCTGGAAACATTCGGCGGACAGCCCCAGAACCGAGGCGGCGTCGCGGCACATGTCCTCGACCTCGGGCAGGGTGGTGGCACCATAGATTTCGGGCTGGCGCTTGCCCAGACGGTTCAGGTTGGGACCGTTCAGGATCAGGATCGTCTTGCTCATCTGGCTGTCCTTGTTGCTGATCTTGGCGCTGTGCATGATAACGGTTCCGGCGCGCGCGAACAGACGGATCGTGTCGCCCGCCCCGATACGCCGCCTTAGACCAGCGCCGCGATGATCTGCCCGTGCAGGCGCGGCGCCGCGATCACCAGGCCATCCACCATCGCCCCGGCGCTGTTAAAGCGCATGTCCGCGCCGCGCTGGTCCGTCACCGCGCAACCGGCCCGCTGTGCGATCAGCGCGCCAGCGGCGATGTCCCATTCCCAGGCCGGGCGCAACGACAGGGCGGCATCGAACCGCCCCTCGGCCGCCAGACACAGCCGCCATGCCAGAGACGAACGGAACTCGCGTCGAAAGCCCGGCACGCGCCCGCCGCGCCAGTGCTGCGGGTCCATGCTGGGGCGCGAGGTCAGGATGCGCGCGCCCTCGATCCCGTGGTCGCGCGGCGTGATCGGCTGGCCGTTCAGCAGGGCGGGGCCATTGGTGGTGGCGGTATAGGTCAGCCCGCGCAGCGGCAGATGCACCACGGCGGCGGTGATCCGCCCGTCGGTGGCGATGGCCAGCGAATGGGCAAAATCCTTTTGCCCGTCGATAAAGGCGCGGGTGCCGTCGATCGGGTCGATGATGAACACCTGCCGCGCGTTCAGCCGCGCCGGGTCTTGCTCGCTTTCCTCGGACAGCCAGCCATAGCCGGGGCGTGCGGCGCGCAGCAGCGATGACAGGTGATCGTTGACGGCCAGATCGGCCTCGGTCACCGGGCCGGCATCGCCGCCCTTGTCCCAGACCTGCGGGCTTTGTCCCCAAAAGCGGCTGGCAATCCGGCCCGCATCCAGCGCGGCCTGTTTCAGCAGCGCCAGATCGACGGTATCTTTGCAGCAGGTATCAGGCACCGGCCACCGTCATGCCCTGAACCAGCAGGCTGGGCACGCGCAGGCTGCGCCAGTCCTCGGCATCGTTGGCGGGGCGGATCGTCATCAGCATGTCGCGCAGATTGCCCGCGATGGTGCATTCGTTCACCGGATAGGCGATGCGACCGTTTTCCACCCAGAATCCCGCCGCGCCGCGCGAATAATCGCCGGTGGTCGCATTCACCGACGCCCCCAGCATCGAGGTGACAATCAGCCCGCGCCCCATCTGCGCGATCAGATCGTCGGGACTGTCGCTGCCCTGTGTCAGCGCCATATTCCCCGGCGAGGGCGACGGTGGCGAGGTCATCCCCCGCGCCGCTGATGCGGTGCTGGGCAGGCCCAGCTTGCGCCCGCTGGCCAGATCCAGCAGCCAGCCGCGCAGCACCCCGTCGGCCACGATGGCCCGGCGCGCGGTCGGCAGCCCCTCGGCATCGAACAGACGCGAGGCGGGATAGCGCGGCAGATGCGGATCTTCGGTCAGATCCAGCCCGGCGGGCAGCACGGGTTCATCCTTGGCGCGCAGCAGCCAGCTTGCCCCGCGCGAAATGGCGGTGCCGTTGATCGCCGACAGCAGATGCGCGATCAGCCCACCCGCCACGCGGCGATCATAGAGGATCGGAAAGGCCCCGGTCGGCGGTTTGCGCGATCCGGCACGGGCCAGCGTGCGGCTGGCGGCCAGATCGCCGATCCATTCCGGAGCAGGCAGATCGGCGGCCCAGACCCGTGCCTCGCCGGCGTAATCACGCTCCATCCCCAGACCTTCGCCGGTGATCGCCACCGCCGAAATACCGTGCGAGCTGCGGCTGTAGCCACCGGAAAAGCCATTGGTCGCCGCCAGCCAGAAATCACGGCGCGAAAAACTGGCATTGGCCGATTCCACCTGAGTGATACCCGCATGGGCCAGGGCTGACGCTTCGGCCCGCAGCGCCAGTTCGGCCAGCGCATCGGGGCTGGGGTCGGGGGCGGTGTCGGCCAGTTCCAGCGCGCGGGCGTCGCGGGCGGTGGCCAGTTGGTCAGGGTCGGCCAGCCCGGCGTAATCATCCACCGGGGCCTCTTGCGCCATGGCGACGGCGCGTTCGGCCATCTGCCGGATCGTGCCGTCCGACAGGTCCGAGGCCGACACGCTGGCCTGACGCCCGCCGATCAGCACCCGCAGCCCGATTTCCGTGCCCTCGGCCCGTTCGGCATGTTCCAGCGCACCGCCGCGCACATCGACCGACACCGACTGCCCACGCACCGCCATGGCGTCGGCCTGTTCGGCACCCGCCCGCCGCGCCGCCGTCAGCAAAGCGCCCGTCAGCCGATCCAGTTCTGCCTGATCCGTCATTCGTTCCGCCCTTGGCCCGCGTGATATGCAAAGGGCCGGGACGCAGCGCCCGGCCCGTGTGCCGCCCGTCGCCAGGCGGCGCTTGCGGTGGTGTTAGCGCATCTGCTGCCCATTGGCAAAGACCGAACCGTCCTCGCGCATTTCGATATGGGTTTCCAGCGCGTCTTCCTGACCGGCGACGGGTTTGGCAAAGATCATCAGCATCATGCGCGCGCCCGCGACCTGTTCCTGCGGGATCAGGCCAAGGCTGGCCAGCCGGTCGAGCAGCGTGTTCACGCCGGTAAAGCTGCCGTCGATCGTGCCGACCGGCTGACTGAAATCGCCGTCCGGGGCGGCGGTCAGTTCGCCTTTGACATCCGCCGTGGCGCCGATGGCGCGCAGCGCGATCTGGTTCAGCGCCAGTTTCACCGGCTGGAACGGCACGGCCTCGTCTTGCAGGGCTTCCAGTTCGGCCAGTTGTTCGGCGCTCAGTTCGGTGGCGTCGCCCTGCGGCGTGGTGGCCGCGATCATGCGCTGTTCGAATTCCGGGTCCATCAGGTCGCGCGTGACCAGCAGATCGCCCGAGACATCCACCGTCAGGCTGGCCGGATCACGCGGCAGTTGCGCGGTCGGATCGAACAGGCCCCAGATGGCATCGCCCAGGGTCAGATCTTCCAGCGCGTATTTCACGCTGAAGGGCTGTGCCTGATCCGATGCCATCACCGGCAGTTTCACGTCAAAGCTTTGCGGCCCGACGGCATAGGACATCGGGAAGGGCATGGTGTTCACCGTCATATCCACCGAGGCGGATTCGGCATTGCCGGAATAGCTGATGGCCTGATTGTTCATCGAGACGGCCAGCCCGCCCTTGCCCGCGGTAAAGCTGATATTGCCCGACTGATCGTTGCCGTCTTCGTCCTGACCCGAGAAATCGGCAGTGCCGTCATAACCGGCAAAGGTCATATCGGCGGTCAGTTCGGCCCCGGCGCGCAGTGCCGCGTTCATGCCGTTCGCGCTCATGTCGTGATCGCCTGCGGGCATGTTCATCGTGCCGGTGCCGGTCATTTCCTTCAGCGCCAGATCGGCTTTGACATGGCCACCGGGCTGCCCGTCTTCGCCGGGGATGGCGCTGTCGATGCTGATGGTGGCCCCGGCGCTGGTCAGGTCGTAATCGGTCTGCGTGCCGGTGCCTGCCGTGCCTGTGGTGTTATAGGTGCCCTTGGTATCGGTCACGGTGAAATTCACCGGCACCTCGGTCCCGTTCGGGTCGCGCAGGGTGATGGTGCCGTTCATTTCGGGATAGTTCAGGGTGTGGTTCATCGCCTCGGGGCTGCCCGAGGTGACCATCTCGTTCCCCGGCATGGCGATGGTCAGGGTCATTGGGGTGCCCGGTTCCCCCTCGGGGTCGGGGGCATTGATCGCGCCGGTCCAGTCGCCTTCGAATACGGTGCGCACATTGCCGTCGCCGGTGGTGGTCAGAACCACGCGCGGGATTTGCAGCGCGAATGTCACTGCGGCTTCGGCACCATCGACCGGGGCGGGCATCATGGTGTCGGCATCAATGGTCACGTTGCTGATGGTCAGCGTGTCACCGGCCTGATCGCGGCTGCCTTCGGTCAGGGTCAGGCCACTTTCGCGATAGTTCTGGACCAATGCCTCCCAGACCTGGGCCGGGGTGACTTCGGCGAAAACGGGGGCGGCGGCGATCATCAGCGCGGCGGCCGAGGTTGAAAGAAGACGGATCATACCTGATACCTTTCCGGGACATTCGGCAAATTTCGCAAGAGTGATGGCATAATGACCGCCCAAGGAAAAGGAGCAAATCCGTGATCCACTGCACCGAAACCGAGGGTCTGGCGATTTTGACCATCGACCGGCAGGACAAGGCCAATTCGCTGACCCGCGCTATGCTGCGGGATCTGACCGGGCATCTGGTGCGCATCGCCGACCGGCCCGATCCGGTGCGGGCGGTGATCTTGACCGGGGCAGGCAAGGTGTTTTCCGCCGGGGCCGACATCGACGAGGCCCGCGCCGGGCTGGCCATCGCCCCCGAATGGGAGGCGCTGTCGGGGCAGGTCGCGGCCATGCCCTGCCTGACGATTGCGGCGCTGAACGGCACGTTGGCGGGCGGGGCCTTTGGTATGGTGCTGGCCTGCGATCTGCGCGTGGCGGTGCCGGGGGCCAGGTTCTTTTACCCGGTGATGCGGCTGGGGTTTCTGCCGCAGCCCAGCGATCCCGGCCGGATGATGCGGCTGATCGGGCCGTCGCGGACGCGGATGATCCTGATGGCCGGGGCGCGCGTCGAATCCCCCGAGGCGCTGTCATGGGGGCTGATCGACCGCATCAGCGATGATCCGCTGAACCTCGCGCGCGAACTGGCGGCGGATTGCCTGAGTGCCAGCACCCGCCATGTGGCGGCGATCAAGGCGATGATCGTCTGAGCCTGTCGCGATTCTTTGCGGCTGTGGCGGCGGGCGGGGGCCTTGCCAGTGCCGTTGTCATCGGGTCCAGTGCTGTTTGTCCCAGACGGCGCTGACGCAGATATTGCCGGTGGCTGTCTTGCGTTGGTTCAATTCGGTGGCGCCGATTCGATCCAGCAGGTTCCGTCGCGCCTGTGCCAGCTTTTCAACATCACGGTCTTCGGTATGGCGATACAGATCAAAGGTGATCCGGGTGATGTCGGGGGCCTGTTCGGCCACCAGCCGGGCAAAGCCGCGCAGCACGGCTTCGCCTTTGCCCTGTCCTTTCATCGCGGCATCAACTGCGAAATGGTCGATATGCAGGGTATCGCCACGCCATTCCATTGTTTCAAAGGTGGCGATGTAAGACGCCCCTTGATAAACATGGCAGTCACGCGGGACTGCTGCTGTCAGCCGATAGGGCGTGCTGCCGTGCCCGCAATAGCGGATCGCGGGTTCCCCACGCCACAGGCGACCGGGACACATCACGATCCGCACAGGTGTCAGCCGTAAACCGACTGTTTTCCGAAATGCTCGGCCAGCAGGTAATAGACCACGGCCCGGTATTTGCTGCGGTTTGACCGACCGTATTTTTCCATTACCGCATCCAGTCCGGCGTCCAGTTCCGGCCCGTCGGTCAGACCCAGCTTTTTCACCAGATAATTCTGGCGCACGCGGGCCATTTCATCGGGGTCGCCCGCCGCGACGGTTTCGCTGTCGGGGCGATAGATCGAGGGGCCGCAACCGATGGTGACTTTGGTCAGCAGGTCCATATCGGGTTTGATGCCCAGTTTCGTTTCCATGTCAGAGGCGTATTTGGCGATCAGTTCGTCGCGGCGGCTCATGGGATGCTCCTGTTCGGGGGTCTTCGCGCGGTGATCCTAAGGTGCGGACAACAAAAAGCAATCACTCAAGCTGGAAAGGTGGTTCGCTTTCCCTGGCTCAGCGGAAAACCCCCGAGCCGATGGCGTTCGGGTCGATCCGGCGCGGGGCCGGGGTCGCGGCGGGTGGCGGCGGCGCGGGTTGCCGGGCGACAGGCTGGCGCGGCGCGCTGGTGGCTGCGGCGGGCGCGGTCGGGCGCGGCGCGGCGGGGGCCGGGGTGACGCGCGGGGCGGGCTGCGCCACAGGCTGCGGCGTGGGGGCCGGGCAGCGCAGATCGGGGCGGGCGGCCAGCGCGCGAAACAGCGCGGTTTCGGGGGCCAGCGTCGGCGCGGCGGTCCCGGCCTGCGCAAAATAACGCTGCGCTGCCGCGCGCGACCCCGCCCCCCACTGGCCATCGACCGTGCCGGTATAACAGCCCATCCGCGCCAGTTCGGCCTGAATGGCACTGACCTGTTCCGCCGGGGCCGGGTCAAAGGCCCCCGCTTGCAGCAGGCTGGCGAACAAGCTGGCATCGGTCAGGCGCAGCCGTTCGCGTTCGTCAAAGCCGGTGGGGATGGCCTGCCCCTCGACCACGGTGACGGCGCTGGCGGTGTCGGGCATGTCGGGCGCGGGATCGCCGACGATGACCGAGGGTTCGGGCAGGCCCGGCGCTGTCGGGCGGGCCATGCGATCCTGCGCCAAGGCCGCCGCTGACAGCACGACCGGGGCCGGTGCGGGCAAGGATGCGACGGGCAAGGACGGGGCGGGTGAGGACGGGGCCGCAACAGGTTGCAGCGGCGCGGCAAGGATCAGGCTGTCGGCGGCACCCGCGCCAGCGGTGGCGGGCTGCGCCGGGGTTGCGGTCAGGCCGGGCCAGCCGGCCCCTTGCCGCAGCGCAAAGCCCGCCTGATGCAGTGCGGCGGCAATCTCGGCCCCCGGTGTGGTCAGCGCGGTGGCCAGCGCATCGGTCAGGCGCGGCGTGGCGGTGCAATCGGCGGGGGCGGCCAGCAGGGCGCGCGGCGGCGGTTCAGGCAGGCTGGCAACGGAGGCCGTGCCGGGCGTGGCCGGGCAGCTTTCGGCCACCAGGATCAGCGACCCGGCCCCTTGCCAGCGCGCGGCGATGCGGTCCAGCGGCCAGCCGCCGACCGCGCCGTCCTCGGCGTCGCCGGACAGAAACACCAGCGCCACCTGCGGCGCAAGGGCGGGCGCATCGGGCAGGGCGGTGGGATATTCCATCCGCCGCACATCGAACCCCGCCGCCATTGCCGCCCGGCTGACGGCCAGCGCGTCGGCGGCGCTTTGGCCCGGTTCCTGCGCCCTGCCGTGAAAGGCCAGGGTCAGCGCCACCCGTCCCGGCGCATCCTGCTGGGCAATCGCCACTGTGGGCGCGGCGGCGATCGCGGCACCCAGCAGAACAGTGGTCAGGAACAAGGCGCAGCGTAAAGCCATGACCCGCCCTAGCCGATCCGTGCCATAAAATCGAGTGGTACGCGCCATGGTTGCGCCATCAGAGTCTCACAAAACTGTTGCCAGCCGCGCGACCGCCCGTTACCACTTTGGTCGGAACGACGGGAGAAGCTGGCCCAGTGACGGGCCTGTGCCGAAGGAGCAACCGCCCCGGTAAACTCTCAGGCAAAAAGACCGCGTTCCTTGAAACTCTGGAGAGTGGCGTTCGCGCCCGCCGAAGGGATAACGATCTCAGGCGCCCCTGACGGGGCAGGGACAGAGGGGGCATCGACGCGGCCGGTCGCCTGACCGGCGGGTAACGATGCCGCATCTGCGGCTGTGACAGGGGGACGACATGGCCGATGAACTGCGGCGGACGGGGCTTTATGATTTTCACATGGCCGAGGGCGCGCGCATGGTGCCCTTTGCCGGCTGGGATATGCCGGTGCAATATACAACCGGCGTGCTGGGCGAACATCTGCACACGCGCGCCCACGCCTCGCTGTTTGATGTGGGGCATATGGGGCAGGTGTTGGTCATCCCCGGCCAAGGCGGGATGGATGCGGCGGCGCTGGCGCTGGAATCGCTGATCCCGGCCGATCTGCTGGGGCTGGCCGAGGGGCGGCAGCGATACGGGCTGTTCACCGATGAGGAAGGCGGGATTCTGGACGATCTGATGATCGCCAATTGCGGCGATCATTTCTATCTGGTGGTCAATGCCGCTCGCGCCGCCGAGGATCTGGCCCATCTGCAAAGCCTTGAGGGGGTCGAGGTCAGGCCGGTGACGGATCGCGGGTTGATCGCGCTGCAAGGACCCGATGCTGAACAGGCGCTGGCCCGGCTGCTGCCCGATGTGGCGGCGATGAGGTTCATGGATATGCGCGTGCTGAACTGGCAGGGGGCCGATCTGTGGGTGTCGCGGTCGGGCTATACCGGCGAGGACGGGTTCGAGATGTCTGTGCCCGACAGCCATATCAGCGCGCTGGCCGAGACGCTGCTGGATCAGCCCGAGGTGGCCCCCGCCGGGCTGGGTGCTCGTGACAGCCTGCGATTGGAGGCGGGCTTGCCGCTCTATGGCCATGACATGGACGAAACCGTCAGCCCGGCCGAGGCGTCGCTGGGCTGGTCGATCCCCAAGCTGCGCCGTCGCGGCGGCGCGCGCGAGGGGGGGTTCCCCGGTGCGGGCGGCGTGCTGATGGAGCTGGCCGAAGGCCCGTCGCGCGCCCGCCGTGGTCTGCGCCCCGAAGGCCGCGCCCCGATCCGCGAGGGGGTCGAGCTGTTCGACGCTGAATCCGGTGGCCGCAGTCTTGGGCATGTCCGCTCGGGCGGGTTCGGGCCGTCGGTGGGGGGGCCGGTCGCCGTAGCCATCCTTGACCCCGAACTGCCTGACGGCACGCGGCTGTGGGCCGAATTGCGCGGCAAGCGCATTCCGGTGCTGGTCAGTCCGATGCCCTTCATCAAGACGACCTATAAACGCTGAGGAGCGACCCTATGCTGAAATATACCCAAGACCACGAATGGCTGCGCGCCCAAGGTGACGAACTGATCGTCGGCATCACCCGCCACGCCAGCGAACAGTTGGGCGATGTGGTGTTCATTGAGTTGCCCGAAGAGGGTCGCGAGGTCGCGGCGGGCGAGGAAATCGTGGTGATCGAATCGGTCAAGGCGGCATCTGACATCGTGGCCCCGGTGGCCGGTGTCATCACGGCGGTGAACGCGCCTTTGGCCGACAGCCCTGGTGATGTGAACGCCGACCCGATGGCGGCGTGGTTTTTTCGCATCAAGCCTGCGGATGGCACCGATCTGGACGGGTTCATGGATGAGGCCGCTTATCAGGCGATGATCGGCTGAGATGGCACTGGCGGGACCGGGGGCCAGCCCCCGGACCCCCGAGATATTTCTGGACAGAAGATGCCCATTCCGGTTGCGGTGGCGACCGGGTTTTCAAGAGGTGATGCATGACCCGCTGGACCCGCACGGACTATAACCCCGATGATTTTGCCAACCGCCGTCATATCGGGCCTTCGCCTGCCGAGATGGCCGAGATGCTGAAAGTTGTGGGGGCGGAGTCCCTGGATGCCTTGATCGAGCAGACGGTGCCGGCGGCGATCCGGCAGGAGCGGGCCTTGGACTGGCCGGCGCTGTCGGAATCGGCTCTGCTGGCGCGGATGCGCGAGGTGGCGGGCAAGAACCGGGTGATGGTCAGCCTGATCGGGCAGGGGTATTACGGCACGGTGACGCCGCCCGCGATTCAGCGCAATATTCTGGAAAATCCGGCGTGGTACACGGCCTATACGCCCTATCAGCCCGAGATCGCGCAGGGGCGGCTTGAGGCGCTGCTCAATTATCAGACCATGGTGGCGGATCTGACCGGGCTGCCGGTGGCGAATGCGTCTTTGCTGGATGAGGCGACGGCGGCGGCCGAGGCGATGGCGATGGCGCTGCGGTCGTCTAAATCCAAGGCGCGCGACTTTTTTGCCGATGAGAATTTGCATCCGCAGACGATTGCGGTTCTGAAAACGCGGGCCTTGCCTTTGGGGGTCGAGGTGATCGTGGGTGCGCCGGGCGATCTGGACCCCGGCGCGGTGTTTGGGGCGATTTTCCAGTATCCCGGCACTTATGGGCATGTGCGCGATCTGACCGGCGATATCGAGGCGCTGCATGGGGCTGGTGCGTTGGCGGTTGTGGCGACCGATCTGCTGGCCTTGTGCATTCTGAAAGAGCCGGGGGCGATGGGGGCGGATATTGCTGTCGGGTCCTCGCAACGGTTCGGGGTGCCGATGGGCTATGGCGGGCCTCATGCCGCGTTCATGGCCTGCCGCGATGATCTGAAGCGGACCATGCCGGGGCGGATCGTCGGTGTCTCGATTGATGCCGCGGGGCGCAAGGCTTACCGGCTGTCGCTGCAAACGCGGGAACAGCATATCCGGCGCGAAAAGGCGACCAGCAACGTCTGCACGGCGCAGGCATTGCTGGCGGTGATGGCGTCCTTCTATGCGGTGTTTCATGGGCCGGTGGGGCTTCGCGCGATTGCGCAGCGGGTGCATCTGAATGCGGTGACGGTGGCGAATGCTTTGCGTGCTGCCGGGGCCGAGGTCGAGCCCGAGGCGTTCTTTGACACGATCACCGTGCGGGTTGGCGTCGGCCAGCAGGGGATTCTGGCGGCGGCGGAACAGCGCGGGCTGAACCTGCGGCGGGTCGGTCCTGATCGCGTGGGCATCAGCGTGGATGAAACGACCGATGCGGGCGTGATTACGCGGCTGCTGGATGTGTTCGGGATCACCGATGCGGTTGAGGTGGCCGACGCGCCCGCCATCCCCGCCGATTTGCTGCGCGAAAGCGATTACCTGACCCATCCGGTGTTCCACATGAACCGGGCGGAATCGGAAATGATGCGCTATATGCGGCGGCTCAGCGACCGCGATCTGGCGCTGGACCGGGCGATGATCCCGCTGGGCTCTTGCACGATGAAGCTGAATGCGGCCGCCGAAATGATGCCGATCACCTGGCCGGAATTTGGCGCGCTGCACCCCTTTGCGCCCAAAGAACAGGCGGCGGGCTATGCCGAGGCGATTGCCGATCTGACGGTGAAACTGTGCGAGATTACCGGCTATGACGCCTTTTCCATGCAGCCGAACAGCGGCGCGCAGGGGGAATATGCGGGGCTTTTGACCATTCAGGCCTATCACAAGGCGAATGGCGATGATCAGCGCGACATCTGCCTGATCCCGGTCAGCGCGCATGGCACCAACCCGGCCAGCGCGCAGATGTGCGGGATGAAGGTTGTCGTGGTGAAATCCGCCCCGAATGGCGATATTGATCTGGAAGATTTCACCGACAAGGCCGCCAAGGCGGGCGACAGGCTGGCGGCGGTGATGATCACCTATCCGTCCACCCATGGCGTGTTCGAGGATACCGTCCGCGATGTCTGCCGCATCACGCATGAGCATGGCGGGCAGGTCTATATCGACGGGGCGAACATGAACGCGCTGGTGGGCCTCGTAAAGCCGGGCGAGATTGGCGGCGATGTCAGCCACCTGAACCTGCACAAGACCTTTGCCATTCCGCATGGCGGCGGCGGGCCGGGCATGGGGCCGATTGGCGTCAAGGCGCATCTGGCGCCGCATCTGCCCGGCGATCCGCGCGATGAGGACGGCGGGGCGGTTTCTGCGGCGCAGTTCGGATCGGCCTCTATCCTGCTGATTTCATGGGCCTACATCCTGATGATGGGCGGGGCCGGGCTGACGCAGGCGACGCGGGTGGCGATCCTGAACGCCAACTATATCGCCAGCCGGCTGGCCGGGGCTTATCCGATCCTGTTCATGGGCAATCGTGGCCGCGTGGCGCATGAGTGCATTCTGGACACCCGGCCCTTTGCCGAACATGGCGTGACCGTCGATGACATCGCCAAACGCTTGATCGACAACGGGTTTCACGCGCCGACGATGAGCTGGCCGGTGGCGGGCACCTTGATGGTGGAACCGACCGAAAGCGAGACCAAGGCCGAGATTGATCGGTTCATCACCGCCCTGCTGGCGATCCGCGATGAGATCACCGAGGTGGCCGAAGGCCGCATCGCCCCCGAGGCCAGCCCGCTGCGCCACGCCCCGCACACGGTCGAGGATCTGGTGGCCGATTGGGACCGCGAATATTCCCGTGAACAGGGGTGCTTTCCGGCGGGCGCGTTCCGCGTGGACAAATATTGGCCGCCGGTGGGCCGGGTCGATAACGTCTATGGCGACCGCAATCTGGTCTGCACCTGCCCGCCGCTGGAAGATTACGCCGAGGCGGCGGAATAGATGCCGAAAAAGCTGATCTGTCTGGACTGCGGGCAGGCTAACCGGGTGCCTGATGATCGGCTGGATCAGGGGCCGAAATGCGGGGTCTGCGGGGCGGCTTTGCTGCCCTCGCGCCCGGTCGCGGTCGATTTTGCCACGCTGGAAAAGGCGGCGCGCGGCGATGACTTGCCTCTGCTGGTCGATTTCTGGGCGCCGTGGTGCGGGCCGTGCCGTCAGATGGCGCCGCAATTCGAACAGGCTGCGCGCGCGCTGAAGGGGCAGGTGCGGCTGGCCAAGATCGACACGGAACGGCACCCCGATGCCTCGGTCCGCTGGAACATCCGTGGCATTCCGGCGCTGATCCTGTTCGCCCATGGGCGCGAGGTCGCGCGTGAGGCAGGGGCACGACCCGCCGCCGCCATCGTCGATTTCACCCGCCGCGCGCTGGCGCGGGTGGGGTGATGGGGGCGCTGTTTCGGGCGCGATGTGGTGTCACCGCCCCGCCTGTCGCCCGGATCACGGTTGACGCGGCGGGCGGGCGCGCTTACCCCCGATGCACTGCCGCAGCGGAGCCTTTATGTTGTCTTTGCAGCCCGTTATCCATGTCATCGGCGATTCCCACAGCGCCTTTTTCGGCGAGATGCCGTATTACAACGGGCGGCTGAATCTGCCTGATCCGCCGCCGTTCCGGGTTGATTGCACGGCGGTGAATGCGGCCTCGGTTGCCGGGTTCCGGCCGCAGGCATCCCGGTTGAATGTCAGGCGGCAGGTGGCTGATCTGGTGCAGACATGTGATGCAGGGGGAAGGGGGCGTCTGATCCTTGCCTTTGGGCAGGTCGATCTGGAGCTGGGCTATTATTACCGGCTGGCGATCAAGCAGGAACAGACCGATCCTGATAGCTATGTTGACTGGCTGGCGGGGATTTATGCCGATTTCATTGCCGGGATCGATCCGGCGCGGGTTGATCTGGCGCTGAAGGGCGTGAATTTGACCGTGCTGCACCCGCGCGGCTTTGCCGCCCGCTATGTGTCGCGGATCATCAGCGACGGGCAGACAATACGCCGCGCTCATGCTGAAAAGCGGGTTGCACCGATGATCCTGACTGAAACCGAACAGAACCGGATGCATCTGGCCTTTAACGACCGGCTGGCCGATATGGCGGCGCGGCTGGGGGTTCGCTATTTCGATGTGGTCGAACAGACGCGTGACCGCGATGCGGATAAGGGGGTGCCCTGTCTGGCCGATGACTATCGCACGGCGCAGTTCGATCATCATATGGCCGATACCGTCGCGGTGCGGCGGATTCATTACATGGCCGCCGGGCGCTGTTTCGGGCTGATCTGACCCGGCTGTTCAACCCCGGCATCTGGCGGATCGGGTTTCGGATGATCTGTCTGGCCTGGATGTCCAGATTTTGCAGGCGTATTCGCAGGGGGTGAGGCCACTCAGGGTCTTGGGGCCGGCGCGTGAAGTTATGGGCGGTCATGTCGTCGCTGAGGTGTTGGCGCAGCGGATCATGGCTGTCGTAATAGAGGCGCTTGACGGTTGTGTTCCTGATTGCCTTGTTCATCCGCTTACCCCGGCCATTCGTTCAGGGGCGGGTGGGGTTGGTCGGGCGGTGCCTGATCCCGCCAGACGCGGCGCTTGGATCGGTGGTGAGCCTATGGTTCGATCATGACGCTGCCGTGTCGAAGGTGGCCCATGGGCACCTTTTCAATGTTCAAGGACCGCAGCATCAAACGGCTAACCCGCCAGCAGCGCCGCATTGCCGCCTGCTGCGGTGGTATCCACGCACAGATGCCGTTCATGCAGCACCTGCGCCGGGGCCGGGGCGGCAGTCAGCAGTTGCACGATGGCCCCCTTGCGCGCGGCCAGAGCCTGCGCACAGGCGCGGGCGTAGCTGTCATCGCCCCACCAGATCGCCGCCGACAGGCGGGGCAGATCGCTTAGCGCGCTGGCTGGCACCGCACCATCCGCCGTGACCGCCTGACCGCCCAGATCGCGCACCATCTGTGCCTGCGCCGCCGCCACATCCGCGCCCGGCCCAAGGCACAGCACCGGCGCGCGGGGATAGATGGCCAGCCGGTTCAGCTCTCCGGTCGGGCCGGGCATCAGGGTTTCCGACAGGCGTGGGGGCTGGGCTGTGCTCAGCCGGTCGGCCAGTGCGGTCAGGTCGGCATCCCCCGCCCATGCGTCGCCCGTTCCGGCGGGGGCGGGCACGGGCGCGCTGAATTGCGGCAGATACATCGGCCCGCCCGCCTTCGGCCCGGTGCCCGACAGCCCCTCGCCGCCAAAGGGCTGGCTGCCGACCACCGCGCCGATCTGGTTGCGATTGACATAGATATTGCCGCACTGCACCGCCTCGGCGATGTGCTGCACACGGGTGTCGATGCGGCTGTGCAGGCCAAAGGTCAGGCCATAGCCGCGCGCGTTGATCGCTGCGATCACGCCCGGCAGGTCGGCGGCGCGGAAGGTCGCGACATGCAGCACAGGGCCAAAGATTTCGCGGTCCAGATCAGCGATCCCACTGACGCGCAGTATCGTAGGGGCGATGAAATGCCCGGTCGGGGGCGCGGCGATCTGGTGCAGCACCTCGGCCGCTTGCGCCAGATAGGCGGCGATGCCCGCCTGCGCCTCGGCGTCGATGACCGGGCCGACATCGGTGGTCAGATCATTGGGATCGCCAAGGCGCAGATCATCCATCGCGCCCCGGATCATCTGTATCAACTGCGGGGCGATGTCTGCCTGCACATAAAGGCAGCGCAGTGCCGAACAGCGTTGCCCGGCCGACCGAAAGGCCGAGGCGACCACATCGCGCACCGCCTGTTCGGGCAGCGCGGTGGAATCGACGATCATCGCATTCAGCCCGCCGGTTTCCGCGATCAGCGGCGTGCCGGGTGTCATATGATCGGCCATGCTGCGCGCGATGATCTGCGCCGTGTCGGTGGAGCCGGTGAACACCACGCCGTTGATGCGCGGATCAGAGGTCAGCGCCGCGCCCACCGTCGCGCCATCGCCGGGCAGCAGTTGCAGCGCCGTCACCGGCACCCCCGCCTGATGCAGCAGCCGCACGGCGATGGCGGCGATCAGCGGGGTCTGTTCAGCCGGTTTCGCCAAGACGGCATTGCCCGCCATCAGCGCCGCCGCGATCTGGCCGGTGAAGATCGCCAGAGGAAAGTTCCACGGGCTGATCGCGGTGATGATCCCGCGCGGGCGGTGGGTGGCACCCGCGCCCTGATCGGCATAATAGCGCAGGAAATCCACCGCCTCGCGCAACTCGCCCACGGCGTCGGGCAGGGTCTTGCCCGCCTCGGCGGCGAGGGCTGCGAAGATGAGACCGAAGTTTTCCTCGTAAAGATCGGCGGCGCGGCGCAGGGCGTCAGCGCGGTCGGCGGGAGGCGCGTCCCACGGGCGGGCGTCGGCAATCGCCTGCGTGGCCTGATCTGCGCTCGCATCCGTCACCTGCGCCACCACGGCGCCGGTGGCGGGGTTCAGCGCCGGGCGCGGCGCGCCGTCCGCAGGCGTCACGGTGATCGGGGCGGCGCCCGGAATGGTCACGTCGCGCGCGGCCTCGATCCGGGCCAGCGTGTCGGCGTCGGTCAGATCAAAGCCGATGGAATTGCGCCGCCCCGCGCCAAAGATCGCATCCGGCGCGCGCAGCCCGGCAGGGGCGCGGGCGGTTGCCAGCGCCTCGAACGGGTCGGCGGCGATGGTTTCAGGACTGACCGATTCATCGACGATCTGATGCACAAAGCTGCTGTTCGCCCCGTTTTCCAGCAGGCGCCGCACCAGATAGGCCAGCAGGTCACGATGCGCGCCCACCGGCGCATAGATGCGGCAGCGGCCCTTGGTCTCGGTCAGCACGATGTCGTGCAGGCGTTCGCCCATGCCATGCAGGCGCTGGAATTCAAACGGCGTATCGCCCGCCATATCCAGCACGGCGGCGACGGTATGGGCGTTATGCGTGGCGAATTGCGGATAGATGCGGTCGGCATAGGACAGCAGCCGTTTGGCCAGCGAAATATAGCTGACATCGGTCGCGGTTTTCGAGGTGAACAGGCTGAAGCCGGGCAGCCCCTCGACCTGAGCGCGCTTGATTTCCGTGTCCCAATAGGCGCCCTTGACCAGCCGCACCATGATGCGTCGGTCAAGCCGGGTCGCCAGCGCGTGCAGCCAGTCGATCACCGCGCCCGCGCGCTTGCCATAGGCCTGCACCACCACGCCGAAGCCGTCCCAGCCAGCCAGCGAAGGATCGGACAGCACCGCCTGAATGACCCGCAGCGACAGAACCAGCCGGTCCTGTTCCTCGGCGTCGATGTTCAGGCCCATACCGGCCGCCTTGGCCTGCCGCGCCAGATCCAGCACCACCGGCACCAGTTCCGCCATGACGCGGGCTTCCTGCGCCACCTCATACCGGGGGTGCAGCGCCGACAGCTTGATGGAAATGCCGGGGTTGGCCTGCACAGAACCCTTGTCGCAGGCGCGCGCAATCGCCCGGATCGCATCGGCGTAATCATGGGCATAGCGGGCGGCGTCAGCGGCGGTCATCGCCGCCTCGCCCAGCATGTCATAGCTGTAGGTAAAGCCCTGCGCCTCGCGCGCGCGGGCACGGGTCAGCGCGTCGCCGATGGTCTGTCCCAGCACGAATTGCCGCCCCATCTCGCGCATCGCCCGGCCAACGGCGGTGCGGATCACCGGCTCGCCCAGACGGCGGATGGCGCCGCGCAGCGTGCCCGCGATGCCGGGCTGGTCGTCGTCCAGCACCTTGCCGGTCAGCATCAAGGCCCAGGTCGAGGCGTTCACCAGCGAAGACGAGGCGCTGCCCAGATGCCGCCCCCAGTCGGATGGGGCGATCTTGTCTTCGATCAGCGCGCCGATGGTGTGGGCGTCGGGGACGCGCAGCATCGCCTCGGCCAGACACATCAGCGCGACGCCTTCGCGCGTGGAGAGACCATATTCGGCCAGGAAATGCTCCATCAGCGATGGCTTGGCCTCGGCCCGGATGCGGCGGACCAGATCGGCGCCCCGCGCCGACATGCGGGCGCGCTGATCTGCGGATAGGGCGGCGTGGGCGATCAGATCATCCAGCAGTGACGTTTCGTCGCGGAATTTGGCGTCACAGGTAAAGGCGGCAAGATCGGTCATGGCAGATTCCCCGTTTGCGACAGAATAGCGCGGCACGACTGGACGATGTGACCAAAACATATCATTATTGCAGGTCAATCGACCATTATTGCGGGTATTATCAGCCATGATTGACCAGCTTGACCCCACCAACCGCAAGATACTGGCCGAACTGGTCGCCAATGCCCGCATCCCCATCAGCGAACTGGCCCGCAAGGTCGGCCTGTCAAAGACCCCCGTCGCCCTGCGCATCCGCCAGCTGGAAGAGATGGGGCTGATTACCGGATACCGTGCCATGCTGTCGCCGCTGAAACTGGGGCTGACGCATGTGACCTTTATGCAGATCCGGCTGACCGACACCCGCGAAAAGGCGCTGGCGCAGTTCAACGAACAGGTGCGCAAGATCGCCGAGATCGAGGAGTGCTACATGATCGCGGGCGGGTTCGATTATCTGTTGAAAGTCCGGTCGCGCGATATGGCCGGGTTCCGGCAGGTGATGGCCGAAAAAATCTCGGCCCTGCCACATGTCGCCGCCAGTTCCAGCTTTGTCGCGATGGAGGCGGTGGTCGAACAGGGCTGGACCGGCGCCTAAATGTCCTTGACCAGCCGCAGCGCGTCATAGATCGCGGCGTGGGTGTTGCGGGCCGACACCGCATCGCCGATGCGAAACAGCTGAAACGCGCCGTCCGGGTTGCGGATCACGGTTTGCGGGCGACCCGCGATCAGGTCGTCATAGGCCACCTCGCCGCCGTTCGATGACAGCGGCTTCAGATCGAAATACAGATCATCCAGGGGGATGGTGCCGTGGTTGACGACGATCTGATCGACATGGCGCTGTTGGCTGACGCCGCCGTAATCGCTGCCGATTTGCGCGATGATCCGGTTGTCCTCGCGCCGCGCCGATTCCAGCCGGTAGGTGACGGTAAAGGTCACGTTCAGGCTTTGCAGCGCCCGCATATAGGGGACAAGGTTCATGCCCATCACCTCGGGCGCAAAGCTGCGGTCGGGGGTCATCACCTCGACCCTGGCACCGGCACGGGCCAGCACCTCGGCGGCTTGCAGGGCGGCGTGATCGCCCGCATCGTCGAACAGCAGCACATCCGCGCCGGGCTTCACGTCGCCCGCGATGATGTCCCATGACGAGACGACCAGATCATTGCCGCAGCTTAACACATCGGTATGCGGCATTCCGCCGGTGGCGATGATGACCACATCGGGGCGTTCGGCATGCACATCCGCCGCCTCGGCCCATGTGTCAAAGCGGAACCGGACGCCCAGCTTGTCGCATTGTGCCATGCGCCAGCCGATGATCGAGATCATCTCGCGCCGCCGTTCGCTTTGCGCGGTCAGGCGGATCTGGCCGCCGGGCTGGCTTGCGGCCTCGAACACGGTGACGTCATGGCCGCGTTCGGCGGCGACGCGCGCCGCCTCTAGCCCGGCCGGGCCTGCGCCGACGATCACCACCTTGCGGCGGCTGCCCGCGCGGGTGATCTGATGCGGCATGGTTTCCTCGCGCCCGGTGGCGGCGTTGTGGATGCAAAAGGCCGCGCCGCCCTGATAGATGCGGTCAAGACAGTAATTGGCGCCGACGCAGGGGCGGATGTCATCCTCGCGCCGCGCGATCAGTTTGCGGATGATATGCGGATCGGTCATATGCGCGCGGGTCATGCCAACCATATCCACCTTGCCCGAAGCAATCGCATGGCGCGCGGTCGCCAGATCGGGGATGCGCGCGGCGTGAAAGGTGGGAAAGCCGGTGGCGGCGCGAATCTCGCCCGCGAAATCCAGATGCGGCGCGCTGGCCATGCCCTGAATCGGGATCACATCGGTCAGCCCCGGATCGGTGTCGATATGGCCGCGGATCACGTTCAGATAGTCGATCAGCCCGGAATCGCGCAGACGGCGGGAAATCTCGACCCCTTCATCGGGGGCGGTGCCGCCGGGCAGGCGTTCGTCGGCGGTATAGCGGACGCCAAGGATGAAATCAGCGCCCACGCGGCCCCGGATCGCGCGGAACACGTCAAGGCAGAACCGCATCCGGTTATCCAGATCGCCGCCATAGGGACCATCCAGATCATTGGTCAGCGGCGACACGAACTGGTCGATCAGATGGCCGTATGCCTCTAGCTCGACCCCATCCATACCGCCCGCCTTCATCCGCTCGGCAGCATCGGCAAAGTCGCGGATGATCCGTTCGATGTCCCAATCCTCGATCTTTTTGGGAAAGGCGCGATGCGCCGCCTCGCGGTGATGAGACGGCGCCAGCACCGGCAGCCAGTCGCCCTTGTCCCACCTTGTGCGGCGGCCAAGGTGGGTCAGCTGAATCATGATCGCCGCGCCTTGTTCATGGACGGCATCGGTCATCCGCCGCACCCAAGGCACGATTTCATCCTTATAGGCCAGAAGGTTGTTGAACACCGGCGGGCTGTCGCGCGACACCGCCGCCGATCCCGCCGTCATGGTCAGCGCGACACCGCCCCGCGCCCGTTCGACCGTATAGGCAAGGTAACGATCCTTGGGCATCCCGTCTTCGGGGTAGGCAGGCTCGTGCGAGGTGATGATGACGCGGTTGCGAAGGGTCAGGTGTTTCAACTGAAACGGCTGAAGCAGCGGGTCATTCGACATCGGCCGGTCTCCTGTTGCGTGCGGGCAGGCCAAGGCTAGGATGAAATGTTCACTTATGTCAATAAACAAAACATCATCGTCAAACAGGCAAGACAGGCGCGCACATTTTCCTTGTGACCCGGTGGGGTGGGGGATAATCTGCTGTCCATGGATCAGGTGACAACACAGGGAACCGGCTGGCGCGGTTCGGCCGAGGGGTGGCTGGATGCGGCCCATCAGGTGCTGGTGGAATCGGGCGTCGATGCGGTCAAGGTGCAGCCGTTGGCGAAACGGCTTGGCCTGTCGCGCACCAGTTTCTATTGGTTCTTCAAGGACCGAGAGGCATTGCTGGATGCGCTGTTGGCGCGCTGGCGCGATGCCAATACCGGCGCCATTGCCCGTCAGGCGGGGGCCTATGCCGAAACTCTGGCCGAGGCGATGCTGAACGTTTTCGACTGCTGGCTGGATACGCGGCTGTTCGATGCCCGGTTCGAATTTGCCGTGCGCAGCTGGGCCTTGCAATCCGATGCCATTCTGACCGAGGTGCAGGCGGCGGATCAGGCGCGCATCGCGGCGCTGACAAAGATGTTTTGCCGCTTTGGTCATGATGCGCGGGTGGCGGATGCACGGGCGCGGACCATTTATCTGGTGCAGATCGGCTATATTTCCATGCAAACGGCCGAGGATCTGGCCACACGCATGGCCCGGATTCCCGATTATGTCACCATCTTTACCGGCCAGCCGCCGCAGCAACGTGAACTGGACCGCTTTTTCGCGCGGCACGGCTTTCGCCCGGATTGACGCAGGGTCGTGCACCTTGCCCTGATCCCCGGTTTCGGCCTAGCATCCGCGATCACAACAAATACAAACGGGGAGCAACGATGACACTGTTCAAACACGCGCGGCTGGCCGCGTCTTCGGCCATGGCCCTTGCGCTGACGCTGGGGGCCGCGCAGGCCGAAACCTTGCGTTGGGCGCGCAGCGCCGATGCGCTGACCATGGACCCGCATGCGCAGAACGAGGGGCCGACCTCGACCCTGCTGCACAACATCTATGAAACGCTGGTGCTGCGGAACCTTGACGGATCGCTGTCGCCGCGTCTGGCGACGGAATGGTCGGTTGACCCGGAAGACCCCTCGGTCTGGATTTTCAAGCTGCGCGAGGGGGTCAAGTTCCATGATGGCGCCGATTTCACCGCCGAGGATGTGGTGTTCTCGCTGGATCGCGCGCGGTCGGAAACCTCGGATTACAAGGCGCTGCACGCCGCCGTCGTCAGCGCCGAGGCGGTGGACGATCATACCGTCCGCGTCAGGATGAACGGCCCTGCGCCGCTGTATCCGCAGAACCTGACCAATACCTTCATGATGGACAAGGGCTGGACCGAGGCGAACAATGTCGTCGCCGTTCAGAACTTTGCCGCGGGCGAAGATAACTTTGCCGCCCGCAACACCAACGGCACCGGCCCTTACCGTCTGGTCAGCCGCGACCCCGAAGTGCGCACCGTGATGACCCATTTCGACGGCCATTGGGCCGAGGTGCCGCCGGTGACCGACATCATCTACACCCCGATCAAAGAGGCCGCGACCCGTGTGGCCGCGCTGCTGTCGGGCGAGATCGACTTTGTGCAGGATGTGCCGGTGCAGGACATCCAGCGTCTGGAACAGACCGACAGCGTGACCGTGACCACCGGGCCGGAAAACCGTTCGATCTATTTCAGCTATGACATGGGGTCGGACAAGCTGCGTTCGGGCGATACCACGGAAAACCCGTTCAAAAAGCCCGAGGTGCGCGAAGCCTTTTGGCTGGCGCTGGATCGCGATGCGATCAAGCAGGTGGTGATGCGCGGCCAGTCCGACCCGTCGGGCGTTGCCGTGCCGCCGTTCGTGAACGGCTGGACCGAGGAACTGAACGCGTATGGCGCCCCCGATTACGACCGCGCCAAGCAATTGCTGGCGGATGCGGGCTATCCCAACGGGTTCAGCCTTGATCTGCACTGCCCCAACGACCGTTACCTGAACGACGAGGCGATCTGTCAGGCCTATGTCGGCATGTTGGGCCGGATCGGCGTGCGCGCCAATCTGGTGTCGCAGTCGCGTAACCTGCATTTCCCGCTGGTTCAGAACGGCGATACGGATTTCTATCTGATGGGCTGGGGCGTGCCGCCGTTCGACAGCCAGTATGTGTTCGACTTCCTTGTTCACACCACCACCGATCAGCTGGGCGGCTGGAACGCGTCGAACTATTCCAACGCGGATGTGGATGCGAAAATCGAATCGCTGTCCTCGGATGTGGACGAACAGCACCGTAACAACACCATCGCCGAGATCTGGAAACAGGTGCAGGATGACCGCGTGTTGCTGAACGTGCATAATCAGGTGCTGGCCTATGCCACGCGCAAGGGCGTCCATATCGACGTGCATCCTGAAAACCAGCCGTCGATCCCGGCGGTCTCGATCGACTGACAATCTGACCCAGGCGGGGCCGCGCTGATGCGGCCCCCTACCCCGAGGCAAACATGCTTGCATTTACCATCCGGCGGCTGGCGCAATCCATTCTGGTGATGCTGGTCGTGGCGCTGGTGGCGTTTTCGCTGTTCCGCTTTGTCGGCGATCCTGTCGCCACCATGCTGGGACAAGAGGCGACCGTCGCCGACCGTGCCGCGCTGCGCGACCAGTTGGGGCTGAATGATCCCATCATCGTGCAGTTCTGGAACTTTATCACCCGCGCCGTGCAGGGTGATTTCGGCATTTCCTATCGTCTGCGCGAACCCGTGCTGCCGCTGATCCTGTCGCGCCTGCCCGCCACGCTGGAACTGGCGCTGGTGTCGGGCACGCTGGCCTTTCTGGCGGGCGTCGGCCTTGGGATCTATACCGCGCTGCGCCGCAATGGCTGGCTGTCGAACCTGATTATGTCGGTGTCGCTGATCGGGGTGTCGCTGCCGACATTCCTGATCGGCGTCTTGCTGATCTGGGTTTTTGCGGTGGAACTGCAATGGCTGCCCAGCTTTGGACGCGGGGAAACCGTGCGGCTTGGCTGGTGGACCACCGGCTTTCTGACGCCATCCGGCCGGGCATCGCTGATTTTGCCCGCGATCACGCTGGGCCTGTATCAGATGACGCTGATTATGCGCCTTGTCCGCGCCGAAATGCTTGAGGTGCTGCGCACCGATTACGTCAAATTCGCCCGCGCGCGGGGCCTGTCGCAGCGCGCCATCCATTTCGGCCATGCGCTGAAAAACACGCTGGTGCCGGTCATCACCATCACCGGGCTGCAACTGGGGTCGATCATCGCCTTTTCCATCATCACCGAAACCGTGTTCCAATGGCCGGGGGTGGGGGCGCTGTTCATCAACTCGGTTCAGGCGGTGGATGTGCCGGTGATGGCGGCCTATCTGATGATGATTGCGCTGGTGTTCGTCGTCATCAACCTGATCGTTGACATGCTGTATTACGCCGTCGATCCGCGCCTGCGCGTGGATCGCGCGTCAGCGCATTAAGGGGGCAAGATGTCCGAACAATCCCGACTTGCCCGCATGTGGGACAGCGATGTGATGTGGTCGTTCCGACATTCGCCGGTGGCCATTGTCGCCGCTGTCGTGGCGCTGGCGATCATTCTGGCCGCCGCGCTGGCGCCATGGATCGCGCCGCATGACCCATTCAACCCCGCCAGCCTGAACCTGATGGACGGGTTCAGCCGCCCGATGCAGCCGAATGATTTCACCGGTAATGTTTACATCATGGGCACCGACAACCAGGGCCGCGACATCCTTTCGACTATTCTTTACGGTGCGCGGATTTCGCTGTTCGTCGGCTTTTCGGCGGTGATCTTTGCGATGGTGCTGGGGATCGGGCTGGGGCTGATCGCCGGGTTCCGGGGCGGTTGGGTCGATAACCTGCTGATGCGGATCGCAGATGTGCAGCTGTCCTTTCCCTCGATCCTGATCGCGCTGCTGATCTTTGGCGTGGCGCGCGGGTTTATCCCGCCCGCGATGCGCGATCAGATGGCGATCTGGGTGCTGATCGTGTCCATCGGCCTGTCGGATTGGGTGCAATTCGCCCGCGTCGTGCGCGGCGCGACGATGGTGGAAAAGAACAAGGAATACATTCAGGCCGCCCGTGTCATCGGCGTGCATCCGGCCCGCATCGCCGTCACCCATATTCTGCCCAACGTCATGGGTCCGGTGCTGGTCATCGCCACCATCGGCCTTGCGTTGGCCATCATCGCCGAGGCTACGCTATCCTTTCTTGGCGTCGGCGTGCCGCCCACGCAGCCCTCGCTTGGGACGCTGATCCGGGTGGGCCAAGGCTATCTGTTCTCGGGCGAGTGGTGGATTCTGCTGTTCCCGGCGCTGGCTTTGCTGGCCCTGTCGCTGTCGGTCAACCTGCTGGGCGACTGGCTGCGCGACGCATTGAACCCGAGGCTGCGCTGATGCCTGAATCTGCAAAAACCGAACCGCTTCTTTCCGTCCGCGATCTGGTGGTCGAGTTTCCCACCCGTCGCGGCATCTTGCGCGCCATCGACGGCGTGTCCTTTGACATCGCGGCGGGCGAGGTGTTGGGCGTCGTTGGCGAATCCGGTGCGGGCAAATCGCTGACCGGCGCGGCGATCATCGGGTTGCTGGAGCCTCCGGGCCGGATCGCGGGCGGCGAAATCCGGCTGAAGGGCGAACGCATCAACAACCTGCCGCCCGAGGCGATGCGCAAGATACGCGGCAAGCGCATCGGCATGGTGTTCCAGGACCCGCTGACCAGCCTGAACCCGCTTTACACCGTGGCGCGACAGTTGACGGAAACCATCCGCACCCATCTGCCGGTGTCGGCGGGTGAGGCACGGCAGCGCGCCATCGCCCTGTTGGATCGAGTCGGTATCCCGGCGGCGGCGCGGCGGATCGACGATTACCCGCATCACTTTTCGGGCGGGATGCGGCAGCGGGTGGTGATCGCGCTGGCGCTGGCAGCTGAGCCCGAACTGGTGATCGCGGATGAGCCGACGACCGCGCTGGACGTTTCGGTTCAGGCGCAGATCATCGACCTGCTGAAAGAGGTCACGGCCGAACGCGGCGCGGGCGTCATGCTGATTACGCATGACATGGGCGTCATCGCCGAAACCGCCGACCGGGTGGCGGTGCTGTATGCGGGCCGGATCGCGGAAATTGGCCCCGTCCATGACGTGATCGAACGGCCCGAGCATCCCTATACGCGCGGTCTTATGGGGTCGATTCCGACCTTGGCGCAGGAAAGCGACCGCCTGGTGCAGATCCCCGGCGCCATGCCGCGCCTGAGCGCCATCCCGCCCGGCTGCGCCTTTAACCCGCGTTGCGACCGTGTGTTCGACCGCTGCCGCGTCGATCGCCCCGACCCGATCAACCGGGGTGACGGGCGGCGCGTGGCCTGCTGGCTTTATGACGAGGTGCCACATGGATAAGCCGCTGCTGCAAGTTCAGGGGCTGACCCGCCGGTTCGATGTGTCGAAGCCCTGGCTGAACCGCGTGCTGGAACGCGAAGGCCACGCCTTTCTGACCGCCGCCGCCGATGTGTCCTTCGAGATCAACAAGGGCGAGACCTTTGCCTTGGTCGGTGAATCCGGTTCGGGCAAATCGACGATTGCCAAGATGCTGGTCGGTCTGGTTCCGGCCAGCGAGGGGCGCATCCTGTTCGATGGCCACGACCTGACCGCCGCCAGCCCGTCCGAGATGCGTCGGCTGCGCAAGCGGTTCCAGATGATCTTTCAAGACCCGTTCGCCAGCCTGAACCCGCGCTGGCGCGTCGGCCGGATCATCGCTGAACCGATGCGCACCTTTGGCACCGCTCATGGGGCGGATGTGGGGCGCGAGGTGTCGCGCCTGCTGGAAACCGTGGGTCTGTCGGCGGCGGACGCGGCCAAGTTCCCGCATGAGTTTTCGGGCGGCCAGCGTCAGCGCATCGCCATCGCCCGCGCCCTGTCCTCCAAGCCCGAGTTCATCGTCTGCGACGAGCCGACCAGCGCGCTGGACGTCTCGGTTCAGGCGCAAATCCTGAACCTGATGCGCGATTTGCAGGACGAACTGGGCCTGACCTATCTGTTCATCAGCCACGATCTGTCGGTGGTGCGCCACATGGCCAGCCGCATCGGCGTGCTGTATCTGGGCCGTCTGGTCGAGGTGTCGGGCGGCAAGGAACTGTTCCGCGCGCCCCAGCACCCCTATACGCGGATGCTGCTGGACGCCGTGCCGGACCTTGCGATGTCGGGCAAACGCCGCACCCCCGTCACCGGCGAAATCCCGAACCCCATCGACCCGCCGCCCGGCTGCGCCTTTCACCCGCGCTGTCCGCTGGTGATGGACCGCTGCAAGCGCGAATTGCCGCCGCCCGTCGCCACGCCGGGCGGGGTGTCAGCCTGTTTCGCCGCGCCGTTAAGCGGGGTTGGGGCGGTTCAGCCCGCGACGGCCTGACGGGCGGATCAGCCCTGACAGCAGCGCGATTTCGCGATCCCCGATGCTGGTTCCACACGCCCTGCGCCGTCAGGGTGCGGGCATGAGTGGTGGCAATACGGGGGCGGCCCATCGGGTTTGGCCGCTGCCCGTTCACAGCCGATCAGCAGCCCGATTGATTGCCCCTGCGGTGTGGCTGCCCCGGCGCCGCGCCAGGCGTGCTGTCAAAACCGGCATGGTTCTGATTGTCTTTTGCTGGTTCCGGGGTCAGAGCGGCGCGCGGCGTCAGGTGATCCAGCGGACTGCAAAATGCCAAATGTCACCCGCCGAGACGCGCCTATGTGGTTTCCGCGCCGGGCTGGCAGATCACAAGGTCCACGCCGGGGTTTGCGGTCAGCAGGCCGGTGATGGCGGCAAGCTTTGCCATCCGGCCCGGCGGATCGGGCTGCCGGATGCCTTGGGCCTGTTTGTCGGATCAGGCGTAACACGGGTTTGGCGGGCACAGGCTGCTTGCCCCTGCGCCTGTTCCCGCGCCTGTGCCGCAGCCGATCACCGGCGGCACAGGCCAATCCGCCGCCACGGCCCGCACCGCCTTCCGCTGTCAGCGGCGGCAGGCAGCGGCGGTCCCGCACCTGATCGCCCGGCATCAGCCGCAATCGCGTGGCATTTGTGCTGTGCTAATAAACGCCGCCGCCGCAAAGGCGCTGCGCGACGTCGGCTGCTGGTTCTTGTTCCTGCCGCCATATTCGCCCGATCTCAACCCCATCGAGATCAATCGGGGGCTCACTCGAACGCGTGGCGTTCGCCCCCTCATATTTTCAAAGCTCAAGGCCCATCCGCGCAGGATCGGCGCCAGAACCTTCACCGACATCTTCCGCGCCATCGGCCATGTCTGCGATCTCTTCAGCCCGGACGAATGCTGGAACTACTTCAAAGCCGCAGGCTATGTTGCAGGTTAATGGCGGGATGCTTTAATGGGCGATCGCGTCGTGCATCAGGGCCGCCACGGGTTCGACCACGCCCGCCGCCCGGCAGCGTCGATCACCGTTACCCGCAGCCAGCCTGATCCGCGCAGACGGGCCAGCGGCACGGTGGTGCGGGTCAGGCTGTCGCCATGCACCGAGGCCGCGGCACTGCCCTGACCCTGCACGATGACGCTGCGCACGGCGCTGGAATCCACGGTGACGCCATCAGGAGCCATGGTAATCCCGCGCAGTTCCGGCCCTTGCGAGGCATAGAAATGCCCGGCCTTCAGCGCCGCCAGCAGCGTTTCGGGCGTGTTGTCCATCGCCTTGACCATGACCCAGCCGCCGAAATGGTCGGGTTCGGTGAAATGGCTGTCATCGGTGGCGATCAGCATGACGTCGCGCCCCTCGGACAGCAGCAGATCGGCGATGGCCCCGCCCTCGCCGCGATCCAGACAATTGCCGCAGCCGTGGTTATAGATCTCGACCGCATGGGCTGCGTCGATGCTGCGCGCATCGGCCAGCGTCATGCCCGACCATTGCGGATGCGCGATGGCGACAAAGGCCCCGGCATCCCGTGCGCGTCGGGCGATCTGCGGGCCGGTTTCCATCCCCGGACGGGCGGAAAGATCAGGGGCTTGTGGCGGGGGGAAATCGGGCGGCAGGCCGACGGCCAGAATATGCCACAGCTCACCGTTTTCCATCGCGCCGGAATGCAGCTCTGCCCCGATCAGCGTGGTAAAACCATCGCGGCGACAGCCGGTGGTATCGGTTATCGGATAGCCGAAAAAGCCGATGAAATGATCCGTCACACAGGTGAAATCATAGCCCTGCGCGGCATAGCGGCGGCAGACCTCGGCCGGGGTCAGCAGCCCGTCCGACCTGTCGGAATGCCCATGCAGATTACCGCGCCAGAACCGGCCCGGCGCATTGAAAAAGGAAAACATATCGGCCCTTTATTTGCCATCCGCGTTGGATACATGCCGCCGCGTGGTCAGGCAACGATCCTGAAATGCTGCCCGGCCTGTCGGGGTCGGGTTTTGCCGATGCGGCGATTGCGCTTGGCGCGCGATTGCGCCACAGTCGCCCCCGCTGGCGAACGGGCGGGAAAGCCGCTGTAAAAGAACGGGGGGCGGTATGAATATTCTGCTGGTGGGCGCGGGTCTGTCGGGCGCGGTGATCGGGCGCAGGCTGGCCGAGGCGGGGCACAACTGCCGTATCATCGACAGCCGCAGCCATATCGGTGGCAATTGCCACACCGAACGCGATGCGAAAACCGGCGTGATGATGCATGTCTATGGCCCGCATATCTTCCACACCGACGATGCCGAGGTGTGGGATTACGTCAACCGCTTTGCCACCTTCATGCCGTTTCAGAACCGGGTGAAATCCACTACGCAGGGCGCGGTTTATTCGCTGCCGGTGAACCTGCTGACGATCAACCAGTTTTTCAACCGCACCATGCGCCCCGACGAGGCGCGGGCCTTTATCGAAACCGAACAGGCCGACCGCTCGATCACCGACCCGCGGACGTTCGAGGATCAGGCGCTGCGCTTTGTCGGCCCGGCGCTGTATGAGGCGTTCTTCAAGGGCTATACCGAAAAGCAATGGGGCTGTTCGCCGCGCGATCTGCCCGCCAGTATCCTCAAGCGGCTGCCGCTGCGGTTCAATTACGACGACAACTATTTCTTTCATAAATATCAGGGTATGCCACGCGACGGCTATACCGATATGATCGCGGGGATACTGGATCATCCGGGCATCACCGTCGATCTGGACACGCCCTTTACCCCTGACATGCAGGCCGAGGCGGATCACGTCTTCTGGTCCGGCGCGCTGGACGGGTTCTTTGATTTCCGGCTGGGGCGGCTTGGCTATCGCACGCTGGATTTTGAACGGTTCGACTATGACGGCGATTATCAGGGCTGCGCGGTGATGAATTACGGCGACCGCGAGGTGCCCTTTACCCGCATCACCGAACACAAACACTTCAGCCCGTGGGAAAGCCATCAGGGCAGCGTCTGTTACCGCGAATTCAGCCGGGCGGCGGGGCCGGATGACATTCCTTATTACCCGATCCGTCTGGTTCAGGAAAAAGCCTTGCTGGACGATTACATTGCCCTCGCCGAAACCACGCCGGGCGTGACCTTTGTGGGCCGGCTGGGCACCTATCGCTATCTGGATATGGATGTCACCATCCGCGAGGCGCTGGATTGCGCGCGCGGTTTCCTGTCGGCGGTGGCCGCAGGCGAACGGATGCCGGCCTTTGCGGTGTCGCCGCGCTAGGGCGGTGCGCAATATGTGGGCTGTGGCGGATCGCGTCTTTGCGGCTTGTCGCCGGGGCTGCTATCGGGAATGCTGTCCGCTACGGCGCATAGCGCCGCATGGATGGAGGAAAAACCGCATGAATCTGACCCGGATCAGTCTGGCTGCGCTGGCGGCCTCGGCGCTGATGGCCTTGAGCGCGCAGGCCGAAACGCTGCGCCTGTCGCATAACGTTGGCGATACGACGACATGGCAGAAGGGGGCCGAAAAATTCGGGGAGCTGCTGTCGGAAAAGACCGGCGGGGCCTATAACGTGCGGGTGTTCCCCAATGCGCAACTGTCAGGCGGCGATCAGATGCGGCAGGCGGAAATGGTCGGACGCGGCGCGCTGGATCTGGTGGTGACATCGGCCATCAACGTTACGCCACTGGCCCCGGAAATGGCGGTGTTTTCGCTGCCCTATCTGTATGCGAACTACGATCAGGTCGATGCCACCACGCAGGGCGAGACGATCAGGCCGATCGAAGACATCCTGCTGTCCAAAGGCATCAAGGTGCTGGCATGGGGCGAAAACGGTTTTCGTGAACTGACCAATAACAAGCGCCCCGTCCGCTCGCCCGAGGATATGCGCGGCCTGAACCTGCGCGTGGCGGGGCCGATGTATATCGACGTCATGAACGCGCTGGGGGCCAATCCGCAGCAGATGCAATGGTCGGAAACCCTGACCGCCTTGCAGCAGGGCGTCGTTGATGGGCAGGAAAACCCCATCGGCGCGGTCATCATCCCGCAGCAGGTCTACGAGATGCAGAAATACATGACGACCTGGCATTATTCCTATGACCCGCTGTTCCTCGGCATTTCCAAGGCGAAATGGGACTCGCTGACGCCAGAGGTTCAGGGCCAGATGCAAGAGGCCGCGACCGAGGCGATGGCATGGCAGCGCCAGATCAGCCGCGAGGGCACCGCCGAGGGCGTCGCCTTCCTGCGTGAACATGGGATGGAGGTGCATGAGCCCACGCCCGAGGAACTGGCCGCCTTCCGCGCTGCAACTCGGCCCGCGTTCGACACCTGGGCCGAGCGGGTCGGGCCGGAACTGGTGAAATCGTTTCAGGATACGGTTGCCGCCGTGAACTGACCCTGTGACCTGATCTGATGTCGGCGGGCCGTTCAGGCCTGCCGCTGTGGGGACAGAACCAACCATGCGTTTCCTGCTGAACGAGGCGGAAAAGATCGTCTGTGCGCTGCTGTTTCTGGGCATGACCGCTGTCGGTTTTGCCAATGTGGTGGTGCGCTATCTGACCAATTATTCGCTGGCCGCCAGCGAGGAACTGCTGACCAATGGCTTTCTGCTGCTGACCGTCTTTGGCGCCGCCATCGCCGCCCGCCGGGGCGAGCATCTGGCCGTGAGCCTGCTGGTCGATATGCTGCCCAAACGCGCGCGTCAGGCGGCGGTGGTGGTTGCGATGGTGCTGTCCTGCCTGCTGCTGGTGCTGTCGGCGTGGTTTTCGTGGCAGGTGCTGCAAAACCTGCTGCGCAGCGGCATGACATCCTACGCGCTTGGTGTTCCGGCATGGTATTATCAGGCGGCGGTGCCGTTTGGGTTCGGGCTGATCCTGTTGCGATATGTCCAGCACGCGATTACCGAACTCCGCGACCCGGACAATGCCCGGCACGAGGTGCCTGATGTTTGATCTGGGCATCCCCGCTGGCACGCAGATGGTGCTGGCCTTTTTCCTGCTGCTGGCGCTGCGCCTGCCGGTCGCCTTTGCGCTGGGGCTGTCGGCGATCTATGCGATGTGGCAGATCGGCTTTGGGCTGGAACTGGCGGGCGATCTGATCGCCACCGGCATCGCCAAATATTCGCTGCTGGCAGTGCCGTTCTTTATCCTTGCCGGGTCGCTGATGGGCAGTCTGGGCATCGCCGAACGAATGATCCGGTTTTTCCGCGTGCTGATCGGCAATCTGCCTGGCGGGATGGGCGTCGTCGGCACGGTCGTCTGCCTGTTCTGGGGCGCGGTCAGCGGCTCCGGCCCGGCATCTGTCGCCGCCATCGGCCCGATGTTGATCCGCGCGATGGAGGAGGACGGCTATGACCGCGCCTTCGCCGCCGGGCTGGTTTGCACGGGGGCGGCGTTTTCCATCGTGATTCCGCCGTCCATCGGGCTGGTGATCTATGGGGTGATCGCGGAAACCTCGATCTCTCGGCTGTTCATAGCGGCGGTCATTCCGGGGCTGTTCATGGGCCTGCTGATGCTGGCCGTGCTGCCCTTTGCCAAGAAAACCGGCACCGGGCGTGCGGCGCTGGACCGGCTTAGCCCCGATCCCTATGCCGGGCGCGGCTATGGCGCGCGGCTGTGGCTGTCGTTCCGCGACAGCTTTTGGGGGCTCATGACGCCCGCCGTCATCCTTGGCGGCATCTATTCGGGCATCTTCACCCCGACCGAGGCGGCGCTGGTTGCCACCGTCTATGCGCTGCTGGTCGGCGGGCTGATCTATCGCACGCTGACGGTCGGCGGGCTGTATCAGTCGCTGGCCGATGCGGCGGCCTCATCCGCCGTGGTGATGCTGATCGTCGCCTATGCCAGCCTGTTCGGCTGGGTCGTCGCGGTCGAGGATCTGGTCGGCACCTATTCCGGCGCGCTGCTGGGTCTGTCGGATAACCAATGGGTGATCCTACTGGTCATCATGGTGATCCTGCTGATCGCGGGCATGTTCATGGATGCGGTGACCGTGATGTTCATCTCGCTGCCGATCTTCATGCCGGTGGTGCGGGAAATGGGCTGGGATCCGGTCTGGTTCGGGGTCTTGCTGATGGTGAACCTTGCCATCGGGCTGATCACGCCGCCCGTGGGGATCAACCTTTATGTCGCCGCCAACATCACCCGCCTGCCGATTGAAAAGGTGGCGCGGGGTGCGGTGCCGTTCCTGATTTCCAGCCTGATCGGGCTGGCGGTCGTCGCCGCCTTTCCGCAGATGTCGCAAATCCTCGTCCGCCTGATCGGAGCATGACATGACCCTGACCGCCATCGTCACCGGCGCCGCGCGCGGCATCGGCCTGGCCACCACCCAAGCGTTTCTGGCCGAGGGCCGCCGCGTCGCCATGATCGACCGCGACGCCGAGGCGCTGGCACAGGCGGCCGAGGGGCTGGACGGCGCGCTGCCGGTCATCTGCGACGTGTCGCAGCCGGATCAGGTGGCGACGATGGTGGCGCAGGTCGTGGCGGCGTTCGGCGCCGTCGATGCGCTGGTGAACAATGCTGGCGTGGCCGATTTCCGGCCCATGGCGCAAACCGATTTCCAGACCTGGCGCACAGTGATGGACACCAATCTGGATGGCGTGTTTCTGACCTCGCAGGCGGTGATTCCGCATCTGAGCGACGGGCGCGGGGCCATCGTCAACATCGCCTCGATCAGCGGGCTGCGTGCCTCGACGCTGCGGGTAGCTTATGGCACGTCCAAGGCGGCGGTGATCCACCTGACCCGCCAGCAGGCGGCCGAGCTGGGCGAACGCGGTATCCGCGCCAATTGCGTCGCGCCGGGGCCGGTGGACACCAAGCTGGCGCTGGCGGTGCATACCCCCGAGATCCGCGCCGCCTATCACGATGCGATTCCGCTGAACCGTTATGGCTCGGAACGCGAAATCGCGGCGGTGATCGGGTTTTTGTGTTCTGATGCCGCCGCCTATGTCACCGGACAGGTGATCGCCGCGGATGGCGGGTTTGAGGCCACCGGCGTCGGCCTGTCCGCCTTGCGCGGGGGCTGATCGCGCCTGCCCGTCTGTGGGCGCCAATCTGTGGACGGCGCTTGACTTGGGCGGCGGGGCGGCGCAGACATTGCTGGCGCATGACCTGTCGCAGACAGGTGGAAAGGGAACAGGCGCGGGGTTTCTCCGCAGCCGGGCCGCCCCCGCGACCGTGACCGGAGAGGATCTTCGGGCCACTGGCCATCCGGCTGGGAAGGCGACGATCCGCTGGGGCAGATGCGCCCCTGAATCCGCAAGCCGGGAAACCTGCCAGCGCAAGACGCAAACCGGACGGGGTGTGCCGGTGACGGGTCGTTCCCTGTGCGGCGCCCGCCATCGTTCCCCTTGTCCCCCGACCCCGAGGGCCGCATGTCCGGCGTTGAAATTCTGGTCTGTGCCACCTGCAAGACCCCCGGCTTTGCCGGTGAAACCCGTCCGGGTGCCGATCTGCTGGCGGCGCTGGCCGATGCGCCGCCGCCCGGTGTGCGCGTGACCGCCGTGGACTGCCTGTCCAACTGCAACCGGGGCTGCACCATTGCGCTGCGCGGGCCGGGGCGCTGGACCTATGTTTACGGCGACATCGACCCGGCGCGGGATCTGCCCGATCTGCTGGCCGGTGCCGCCGCCTATGCCGATACGCCTGACGGGCTGGTGCCATGGCGTGCCCGCCCGGTTCTGTTTCGCAAACACTGCATCGCCCGTATCCCACCAGAGGTTTGACATGTCCGATCTGTCCAAAGTCCCCGTTACCGTCGTCACCGGCTTTCTTGGTTCAGGCAAGACGACGCTTATCAGCAATCTGATCCGCAATTCCGGCGGGCGGCGGCTGGCTGTCGTGGTGAATGAATTCGGCACGCTGGGCGTCGACGGCGAAATCCTGAAGGGCTGCGCCATCCCCGATTGCCCGGCGGAAAACATCGTCGAGCTGGCCAATGGCTGTATCTGCTGCACCGTCGCCGATGACTTTATCCCCACGGTCGAGGCGCTGCTGGCGCTGGACCCGCGTCCCGACCACATCCTGATCGAGACATCCGGTCTGGCCCTGCCCAAGCCGCTGCTGCGCGCCTTTGACTGGCCCGCGATCCGGTCGCGCATCACCGTGGACGGTGTGGTGGCGCTGGCCGATGCCGAGGCGGTGGCGGCGGGCCGCTTTGCCCCCGATGTGGCGGCGGTGGATGCGCAGCGCGCCGCCGATGACAGCATCGACCACGAAACCCCGCTGTCCGAGGTGTTCGAGGATCAGATCGCCTGCGCCGACCTGATCCTGCTGACCAAACCCGATCTGGCCGGTCCTGATGGCGTGGTGGCGGCGCGCGCCGTGATCGCCGCCGAAATGAAGCGCAAGGTGCCGGTGATCGAAGTGGCCGAAGGCGCCGCCGATCCGCGTGTTCTGCTGGGCCTTGGTGCCGCGGCCGAGGATGATCTGGACGCTCGTCCCAGCCATCACGATGGCCATGACGATCACGAACACGACGATTTCGACACCGTGGTGGTCGAGATGGGCGAAATCGCCGATCCCGCCGATCTGACCCGCCGCATCGAGGATCTGGCCCGCGCCCGCGATATTTTGCGGGTCAAGGGCTATGCCGCCGTCACCGGCAAGCCGATGCGGCTGTTGGTGCAGGCGGTCGGATCGCGCATCCGCTATCAGTTTGACCGGCCCTGGGCGGCCGATGAACCGCGCCGCACCCGGCTGGTGGTGATCGCCGAACATGACCGCGTGGACGAGGCCGCGATCCGCGCCGGGCTGGGGGCCTGACCCGCCCATGCATGTCGTCTTTCGCGAAAGCCACGGGCTTGAGGAAACGGCGGTTCCCACCGATCCGGGGCAAACCCCCGCCGATCTGGTGGTGCTGTCCTATTCCGACAGCGATCTGGGGGCTTTCGCGGCAGGCTGGCAGGGGTCGGGGCTGCCGTCCACGCGGCTGCTGAACCTGTCGGTGCTGGCGCATCCGCTGTCGGTCGATACCTATGCCGATACGGTGCTGGCCCATGCGCGGGCGATCCTGATCCGGCTGATCGGGGGGCAATCCTATTGGGCCTATGGCTTGCAGGTGGTGCGGGCCTTGGCTGTGGAACACAATATCGCGCTGGCGGTGCTGCCCGCTGATGGCCGCCCTGATCCACAGCTTGATGCGGTGTCCACCCTGCCGGTGCCGACCCTGCGCGCGCTTTCCCGTCTGTGCGAGGCAGGCGGGGCCGAGGCCGCCCGCGCCGCGCTGACCCTGCTGGCCGGGGGGCAGGCGGCATCTGTGCCCGCGCTGCCTGAATTTGGCGGCTGGCACCCGGATCGTGGTGTGATCGACCCTGCGCCATCCGGCAAACCGCTGATCCTGCTGGTGTTCTACCGCGCCTATCTGGCCGCCGCCGACACCGCCCCTTTTGCCGCGCTGACGGCGGAACTGGAATCGCGCAACTATGCGGTGTTGTCGCTGTTTGTGCCGTCTCTGAAACAACCGCAGGCGCGCGCATGGCTGGCGGATCAGGTTGCGGCCCTGAACCCTGTCGCAATCATCAACGCCACCGCCTTTTCGGCGCGCGGTGATGATGGGGCGACCCCGCTGGATGGTCCCGCCCCGGTGTTTCAGATCGCGCTGGCGACCAATGACCGCGACCGTTGGCAGATCGCGGCGCGCGGGTTGTCGCCCGCCGATCTGGCCATGCATGTGGTTTTGCCCGAGGTGGATGGTCGCATCTTTGCCGGGGTGGCCAGCTTTAAGGGGCTGGCCCCGCGCGATGCCGCGCTGGAGTTCGCCCGCGCAGAACATCACCCTGACCCCGCCTGCATCGTGGCGATTGCGGATCGCGTCACCGGCTGGCTGCGGCTGGCTGTCCCGCCGGGCCAGCGGCGACCGGCGCTGATCCTGTCCACCTATCCCGGCAAGGGCTGGAACATGGCCCATGCGGTGGGGCTGGATGCGCCGGCATCGGCCCGCGCGATCCTGCGTGATCTGGCCGGGCAGGGCTATGACGTAACCGACCCTGGCGATCTGTCGGGGCTGGCCAAGGCGCGCATCACCTGGCCGCTGGCCGAATACCGCGCCGCGCTGGCCGGTTTGCCGCAGGCGTTGCGCGATGATCTGGCGGCGGTCTGGGGCGAACCCGAAGATGATCCCGATTGCCGTGACGGGGCTTTCCACTTTGCCGCCATCCCCGCAGGGCGGGCGATGGTCGCGCTGCAACCCGAACGCGGCCGTCCGCAGGCGCGCGATGCCGAATATCACGATCTGACCCGCGCGCCGCGTCATGCTTATGTCGCCTTTTACCTGTGGTTGCGCAGCCGCACCGATGCCATCATCCATATCGGCGCGCATGGCACGCTGGAATGGCTGCCGGGCAAATCGGTGGCGCTGTCGGGCAATTGCTGGCCACAGGCGCTGAGTGGCGGTCTGCCGGTGATCTATCCCTTTATCGTCAACGACCCCGGCGAGGCGGCGCAGGCGAAACGCCGCATCGGCGCGGTGACCTTGGGCCATATCCCGCCGCCGCAGGTCACGGCGGGGCAGGGCGCGGGCCTGTGGCGGCTGGAATCGCTGCTGGACGAGTTCTCGAACGCCGACGGGCTGGACCCGGCGCGCCGCGACCGGCTGCAAGCCGACATCCGCGCCGAGGCCGAGGCGGTGGGCCTTGCCGATGATCTGGCACTGGACGCGGCGGCTGATCTGACGGAGGCCATCACCCGGATCGACCGTTTCGTCTGCGACGTAAAGGACAGCCAGTTCGGGCAGGGCCTGCATATCTACGGCGCGGCACCCGGCGAGGCCGAGGGCCTGCGCGCCGCCTTGGCCGGGCGGCGGGTGGCAGCAGGGCCGTCTGGTTCGCCGCACCGGGGGCGCAGCGATGTGGTGCCGACCGGGCGTAACCTGTTTTCCGTCGATCCGCGTGGCGTGCCCAGCCGGTCGGCCCATGCGCAGGCTGTGCGGCTGGCCGACGAACTGGTGCGGCGGCATCTGCAAGACCACGGCGACTGGCCGCGCGCGCTGATCGTCGATCTGTGGGGCAGTGCCACCATGCGCACCGCGGGCGAGGAATTTGCCATGGCCTTGCATCTGATCGGCGCGCGCCCGGTCTGGGATGAGGGGTCGGAACGGGTGTCGGGCGTGGAAATCCTGCCGCTTGCGGAACTGGACCGGCCCCGGCTGGATGTGACGCTGCGTGTATCCGGCCTGTTTCGTGATGTGTTTCCGCAATTGGCGGCATTGTTTGAGCAGGCGGTGCGCGCTTTGGCCGCGCGGGACGAAGCAGCCGACTGGAACCCCTATGCCCGTGCGCCCGGCCCGCGCGTCTATGGCCCCGCGCCGGGGACCTATGGCCTGGGGCTGGGCGATGCCACCGAGGATTACACCGATGCGGGCCGCGCCCAGGCAGGGGCGGCGTGGCTGGCGGCGTCCAGTTGGCCGGTCGAGGGCGCGGCGGCGGACCCCCAGGGCATCCGTGCGCGGGTGGCATCGGCGCAGGCTTTTGTCCACATTCAGGATTTGCCCGAAACCGACCTGCTGCTGGCCGCCGATTATGCCGGGCACGAGGCGGGTTTTGCTGCGGCACAGGCGCTGACGGGCGGGCAGGCGGCATTGTATCATCTGGATGCGCGCGACCCCGCCGCCCCCCGCGCCCGCACCTTGACCGAGGAAATCGCCCGCGTCACCCGCGCCCGCGCCGCCAATCCGGCCTGGCTGCGCAGCATGATCCCGCACGGGTTTCGCGGCGCGGCGGAAATTGCGGCGACGCTTGAACATCTTGCCGCTTTTGCGCATTTGGCGGGGGCGGTGTCGCCGCATCTGTTCGATCTGTATCACGAGGCCACCTTGGGCGATCCTGATATCCTTGCCTTTCTGGAACAGGCCAATCCGCAGGCTTTGGCCGCGATGCGGGCGCGCTTTGCGGCCTTGTATGATGCCGGGCTGTGGCAGACGCGCCGCAACTCGGTCATTGCGGGGCTTGCGGGATGAACGGCGTGGTCAAGGGCTGGTGCCCCGGCGCGTTGCGACCGATGGAATCGGGTGACGGGCTGGTGGTGCGGGTGCGCCCGCGTCTGGCGCGGCTGTCGCGGCGGCAGGCGCGCTGGCTGACGGTGGCGGCGCGGACGCATGGTGCCGGGCTGATCGACCTGACCAGCCGTGCCAATTTGCAGATCCGCGGCGTTCGGCCCGACCAGCTGGCGCAGTTACAGGATACGCTGGCCGAACTGGACCTGCTGGACCCGGATGTTGAAACCGAGATGCGCCGCAACATCCTGACCGCGCCCGACTGGGTGGCGGGGGATGACAGCGAACGCATCTCGACCGAATTGATGGCGCGTCTGGCGGAACTGCCGCGCCTGCCCGCCAAGGTGGGTTTTGCCGTGGATGCCGGACCCGCGCCGATTCTGACGCAGGATTCGGCGGATTTTCGTATCGAACGCGGCGAAAACGGCGATCTGATTCTGCGCGCCGATGGCCGCGCCACCGGCTGCACCCTGACCAAAGGGGCCGAGGTGGATGCTCTGATCGCGCTGGCCCGCTGGTTCGTGGACAGTGGCGGCGACGGGGCGGGGCGCATGGCGCGCCACTGTGCCGCGCTGCCCGCATGGGCCGATACCGGCGCGCGCCCGCACCTGCCACGCCCGACCATGGTGCCGGGGCAAACGTCTGCCGGACTGGCCATCGGCGCGGCCTTTGGCCAGATCGAGGCTGAACTGCTGAACCCGATGATGTCGCGCAGCGTCTGCCTGGGGCTGCGGATCACACCCTGGCGCATCATGGTGCTGGAAGCGGCCGTCAATGCCGGGCCGATGCCGTTCGGGTTGTTCGCCGCCCCCGGTGCCGCCGCGATGCGCGTGGATGCCTGCGCCGGTGCGCCCTTTTGCCCGCAGGCCAGCGTGGAAACCCGTGGTATGGCGCTGGCGCTGGCGCCGCATATTCAGGGGCGGCTGCATGTGTCGGGCTGCGCCAAGGGCTGCGCCCGCACCCGCGCCGCCGATGTCGTTTTAACGGGCCGCGACGGCGCGTTCGATCTGGCCTTCAACGCCCGCCCATGCGATCCGCCCGTGGAAACGGGTCTGACGCCCGACCAAGTGCTTGCCCGTTTCGGAGATGACTGATGCCTTACACCTACGAAACCGATGGCGCGGCCATCTATCGCCAGTCCTTTGCCACCATCCGGGCCGAGGCCGATCTGGCGCGCTTTGACGCGGATGCCGAACAGGTGGTGGTGCGCATGATCCACGCCGCCGGTCTGGTCGGGCTGGAACGCGATGTGTTCCTGTCGCCGGGCTTTGTGGCGGTGGCGCGGGGGGCCTTGCAGGCCGGTGCGCCGATCCTGTGCGATGCGCGCATGGTGTCCGAAGGGGTGACGCGGCCGCGCCTGCCCGCCGACAACCGCGTCATCTGCACGCTGCACGATCCCGCCGTGCCCGGTCTGGCCGCGCAGATGGGCAACACCCGGTCGGCGGCGGCGCTGGAGCTGTGGCGTCCGTATCTGGCGGGTGCACTGGTCGCCATCGGCAATGCGCCGACCGCGCTGTTTCACCTGCTGAACATGCTGGAAGATCCGGTCTGTCCGCGCCCGGCCGCCATCATCGGCTGTCCGGTCGGGTTCGTGGGCGCAGCGGAATCCAAGGATGCGCTGTGGGATGCGCAGCCGGTGCCCTGCTGCATCGTGCGCGGGCGTCTGGGTGGCAGCGCCATCACCGTGGCCGCGATCAACGCATTGGCGAGCCGCGCCGAATGAGCGTCGCAGTTATGACTCACGGCACCATCCACGGCGTCGGCCTTGGCCCCGGCGCCGCCGATCTGATGAGCGTGCGCGCCGATCGCCTGATCCGGGGCGCGCGCCATGTCGCCTATTTCCGCAAGGCCGGAGCCATGGGTCAGGCGCGGCGGATTGTCGAGGGGATGCTGGACGCGGGCGCGACCGAACATCCGATGGAATACCCGGTGACGACGGAAATCCCGGTCAGCGATCCACGCTATAACGCCGCCTTGGCCGCGTTCTATGCCGATTGTGCGCAGCGGCTGGCGGAACTGGCGCGATCCGGCGCGGATGTGGTGGTGCTGTGCGAGGGCGACCCGTTCTTTTACGGCTCGTTCATGCATCTTTATACCCGGCTGCGCGATCTGGTGCCGGTGCAGGTGGTGCCGGGCATCACCGGCATGTCGGGGGCGTGGACGGCGACCGGCCAGCCGATCACATGGGGCGACGATGTGCTGACCGTCGCCATGGGCACCATGCCCGAAGCTGAACTGACCCGCCGTATCGCCGATACCGATGCGCTGGTGGTGATGAAGATCGGCCGCAACCTGCCCAAGCTGCGCCGCGCCATCGTGGCGGCGGGGCGGATGGATCAGGCCTGGCTGATCGAATACGCCCAAATGCCCGGTCAGACCGTGCGCCCGCTGGCGCAGGTTGATGGCGTGGCGCCCTATTTCTCGATCCTGCTGATCCATGGTCAGGGGCGGCGGCCATGAGCGGGGGCTGGGTCGCCATCGCCGGTCTTGGGCCGGGGGATGAGGCGCTGGTCACGCCGCAGGTGGCCGGGGCACTGGCGGCGGCGACGGATGTGATCGGCTATATCCCCTATGTGGCCCGCGTGGCCCCGCGCGACGGGCTGCGCCTGCACGCGACCGATAACCGGGTGGAACTGGACCGTGCTGCCCACGCCCTGCAACTGGCGGCGGATGGGGCGCGGGTGGTGGTGGTGTCCTCGGGCGATCCGGGGGTCTTTGCCATGGCCTCTGCCGTGTTCGAGGCGGTCGAGCGCGGCCCGGTGGACTGGCGCGATCTGGATGTGCGGGTGCTGCCCGGCATCACCGCCATGCTGGCGGCGGCGGCGCGGGCCGGTGCGCCTTTGGGCCATGATTTCTGCGCCATCAACCTGTCGGACAATCTGAAGCCCTGGGCGCTGATCGAACGCCGGTTGCGGCTGGCGGCGCAGGCTGATTTCGCCATGGCGTTCTATAACCCCCGTTCGAAATCCCGCCCCCAAGGCTTTGCCCGCGCGCTGGAGGTGCTGCGCGATGAATGCGCCGACGCCCGCCCGGTGCTGTTCGCCCGCGCCGTGACCACCCCGGACGAGGAATTGCGCGTGGTTCCCTTGACCGAGGCACGCCCCGAGATGGCCGATATGCGCACCATGGTCATCGTCGGGTCGTCGCAGACGCGGATGGTGGGCCGCTGGCTTTACACCCCAAGGTCGGCGGGATGATCCAGCCACGCCAGCACCTCGGCCACGCTGACCGCCTGCGGGCGCGGTGGCAGGACGGGGCGGTCGATCAGGATCACCGGCAGGCGCAGCGCCCGCGCCGCCGCCAGTTTCGCATCCGCGCCACGGCCACCGGCATTCTTGGCCACGATGATTTCCGTGCCGTGGTCGCGCATCCGCGCCAGATCACCCGCCACGGTGAATGGTCCGCGATCCACGATGATCTGATGGTGGGGCAGGGGCGGCGGCTGATCGGGCGCATCGACCAGCCGCAGCAGATAATGGTGCTGCGGCTGCGCGGCGAATTCGGGCAGATGCATCCGCCCAAGCGCCAGCATCACGCGCCGGGGTGGCCCGCTCAGCGCGGCGACGGCGGCGGCGATGTCGGGCACGATGCGCCAGTTGTCACCGGGGCCGGGCTGCCAGGGCGGGCGGGTCAGCGCGATCAGCGGCGTCTGGGTGATCTGCGCCGCCGCCACCGCATTGCGGCTGATCGCAGCGGCAAAGGGATGGGTGGCGTCGATCAGATGCGTGATCCCTTCGCGCCGCAGGTAATCGGCCAACCCCTGCGCCCCGCCAAAGCCGCCGATGCGCATGGGCAGCGGCTGCGCGCGCGGGTTGCGCGTGCGCCCGGCATAGGACAGCATCGCATCGGCCCCGCGTTCAGCCAGTGCCGTGGCCAGGGCGCTGGCATCCAGCGTGCCGCCCAGAATAAGGATGCGTTGCATGGCTGATCCGTGGCTGACCATCATTGGTATCGGTGAAGATGCACCCGAGGGCCTGCCCCCCGCAAGCCGCACCGCGATCGAGGGCGCCGAAATCATCGCCGGTGCGGCCCGCCATCTGGACCTGATCGCGGGTATTGGCGCGGGGGAACAGCTGGTCTGGCCGGTGCCCTTTGCCGATGGCATCCCTCTGCTGTTGGCGCATCGCGGGCGGCGGGTGGTGATGCTGGCCTCGGGTGATCCGTTCTGGTTTGGCGCGGGCGCGGTGCTGGCGCGGCATCTGGAGCCAGCGGAATGGCGCGTGCTGCCCGCGCCGTCCAGCTTTTCGCTGGCGGCGGCGCGGATGGGCTGGGGGATCGAAGGCGTTACCTGCCTTGGCCTGCACGCCGCCCCGCTGGCCCGGCTGCGCCCGCATCTGGCCCCCGGTGCCCGGCTGATTGTGCTGTTGCGCGATGGCGCGGCGGTGGCGGAACTGGCGGCACTGCTGGTGGCGCGGGGCTTTGGCGACAGTGATCTGACGGTGATGGAGTGTTTGGGCGGTCCACGCGAACGGGTGCGCCACACCCGCGCGGCGGATTATGCGCTGGATGCGGCGCATCCGGTGGCCGTGGCGGTTCGGGTGGCGGGCGATGGCGCGGTGATGCCGCGCGTCTCGGGCCTGCCGGACGATCTGTTCGATCATGACGGTCAGATCACCAAGCGCCCGGTCCGCGCGCTGACCCTTTCCGCGCTGGCCCCGCGTCCCGGCGAATTGCTGTGGGACATCGGCGCGGGGTCGGGGTCCGTCGGGATCGAATGGTTGCTGACCCATCCCTCGACCCGCGCCATCGGCTTTGAGGCCGACCCCGCCCGCGCCGCCCGCGCCCGCGCCAATGCCGATGCCTTGGGCGTGGACCGGCTGGAAATCCGTCAGGGCCGCGCGCCCGAGGTTCTGGACGGCGCGCCCGATCCTGACGCGGTGTTCATCGGCGGCGGCTTGTCGGCGGCGCTGCTGGCGCGGCTGACGGCGCTGCGTCCCGGCACGCGGATCGTGGCCAATGCGGTGACGCTGGAATCGGAAACGCTGCTGGTGCAGGCGCAGGCCGCATATGGCGGGGCGCTGCTGCGCGTTGACATGGCCGAGGCCGCGCCTCTGGGCCGGTTGCGCGGCTGGCGCGCGTCTTATCCCATCGTGCAATGGTCGGTGGTGCTGTGATCATGGCGGGGCTTGCATGGGCGGCAGAGGCGGCCAACCCGCGTGGCAACAGGGCTGAAGGGTGCCTCGCGGCCAGTCTGCGCCGTTGGGGCAGGGCGGCCTGTGCGGTCCGAGATCCGCGCGTTGCGACGGGTTCAGAGTGTGTGTCTGGCATCGCGGGCAATCGGCGCGACTGGCGCATATCTGCGGGTGGTGCTGTGTTTGCACATATGACAGATGCGGTCAGCCTGCGGGGCGGCCAAGCCGTGTCGCTGCGGGGCGGGGCGGCTTATGCGGTTCGACCGGGCGTTGCGACAGGCGCAACTGCGCATTGTCACAGGTCCGCAGGCGCTGCTGTGATCGTGGCGCGCTTTGCCCCCTTGACCATCGCGGCCAACCTGCGCCATCGCCAAGGCGCGCTGCTGCCGGGCGGCGTGGCTGCGCCAGCCAGTGCTGTATATCGGCAGGTGTCGTCGTGATCGTGGCGGGGTTCGGTTTTACCTCGGCGGCGGATGCGGCATCCCTGCGCGGGGCATTGGGCGCGGCCATCGCGGCCAGTGGCCTGACGCCCACCCATGCCGCCACCGTGGCCGACAAGGCCGCCGTGCTGGCCGCGCTTGGTCTGCCGGTGATCGCCGTGACCGACCTGCCTGCCGACACACCGACGCAATCCCCCGCCAGCCTGCGCGCCCGCGCCACCGGGTCCGTGGCCGAGGCCACAGCCCTTGCCGCCGCAGGCCCCGGCGCGCGGCTGGTGGCACCGCGCGTCATCTCGCCCGACCGCCGCGCCACTTGCGCCATAGCCCGAAAGGACAGCCCATGACCGTGCATTTTATCGGCGCCGGACCCGGCGCGCCCGACCTGTTAACCCTGCGCGGACGCGATCTGATCGCCGCCTGCCCGGTCTGCCTTTATGCCGGATCGCTGGTGCCGCAAGGCGTGCTGACCCATTGCCCCCCCGGCGCGCGCATCGTGAATACTGCGCCCTTGTCGCTGGATCAGATCATCGCGGAAATCAGCGCCGCCTACGCCAAAGGGCAGGATGTGGCGCGGCTGCATTCCGGCGATCTGTCGGTCTGGTCGGCGATGGGTGAGCAGTTGCGGCGTCTGCGCGCCCTTGGCATCCCCTACACCGTCACCCCCGGCGTGCCGTCCTTTGCGGCGGCGGCGGCGGCCTTGGGGGCGGAACTGACCCTGCCGGGTGTCGCGCAATCGCTGGTGCTGACCCGCACGCCGGGCCGGGCCAGTGCCATGCCGCCGCGCGAAACGCTGGCCGCTTTCGGCGCAACCGGCGCGACGCTGGCCGTGCATCTGTCGATCCAGAATCTGGCGCAGGTCGCCGCTGACCTGACCCCGCATTACGGGCCGGATTGCCCCGTCGCCGTGGTCTGGCGCGCAAGCTGGCCCGATCAGCGCATCATCCGCAGCACGCTGGCGGGCGTTGAAACCGCCGTCGCAGGCAGCATGGAGCGCACCGCGCTGATCCTCATCGGCCCGGCATTGGCGGCCGAGGGGTTTGCGGAAAGCTGCCTCTACGCCCCCGATTACGACCGCCGGTTCCGGCCGCAATCCGCGACCTCGATCTATAAGGACAGCCGCGAATGACGCCCGGCCTGATGATTTCCGCCCCCGCCTCTGGCACCGGGAAAACCACGGTGATGCTGGGGCTGCTGCGCGCGCTGGCCGAGGATGGGCTGACCGTGCAGCCGTTCAAAAGCGGCCCCGATTACATCGACCCGGCCTTTCACCGCGCGGCCTGCGGGCGCGATTCGTTCAATCTGGATACCTGGGCGATGGGGCCGGGGCTGTTGGGGGTTATCTCGGCGCAGGCGGCAGGCACCGATCTGATCGTGGCCGAAGGCTCGATGGGCCTTTACGATGGCGTGGCAAAGTCGGGGCAGGCCGGGCGCGGGTCCAGCGCGGAACTGGCGGCGCTGATGGGCTGGCCGGTGGTGCTGGTCATTGACGTGTCCGGTCAGGCGCAATCGGCGGCGGCGGTGGCGATGGGCTTTGCCGCCTATGGCCGCGATCTGCCCTTTGCCGGGGTCATTCTGAACCGCGTTGCCAGCCCGCGCCATGAACGGCTGGTGCGGCTGGGGATGGAGCAGGCGGGCCTGCCGGTGCTGGGCGCGCTGCCCCGGCGCGGCGATCTGACCCTGCCCGAGCGTCACCTTGGGCTGGTGCAGGCGGTTGAACACCCCGATCTGGATGCGGCGATCGCGGGCTATGCCGCCTTTCTGCGCGAACATGTCGATCTGGGCGCGATCCGCGCTGCTGCCCGCACTGCTGCGCCCCTGTCGCCCGGCACCCTGCCGCGCCCCCCGGCGCAGCGCATCGCCATGGCGCAGGACGCGGCGTTTTCCTTTGCCTATCCGCATCTTGTCGCGGGCTGGCACGCGGCGGGGGCCGAGATTATCCCGTTTTCACCGCTGGCTGATGAACCGCCGCCCGAGGCCGATCTGGTCTGGCTGCCCGGCGGATACCCGGAACTGCACGCCGGCAAGTTGGCGGCGGCGGATAATTTCCGCGCTGCCCTTGCCCGCCACGCCGAAACCTGCCCGGTGCATGGCGAATGCGGCGGTTACATGGCGCTTGGTCAGGGGCTGATCGACGCCAGCGGCACCCGGCACCGGATGGCGGGCCTTTTGGGCCTTGTGACCAGCTATGAAAAGCGCCGAATGCATCTGGGCTATCGCCGGGCCGAGCTGATCGCGCCCATGCCCGGCCACCCGGCGGGCGCGCATCTGGCGGGGCATGAGTTCCATTATTCCACCATCATCGACCAGCCCGACCAGCCCTTGGCCCACGTTACCGATGCCGAAGGCGCCGCCGTGCCGGAAACCGGCTCGCATCGTGGCACCGTGACGGGGACGTTCTTTCACCTGATCGCCCCGGTCAAAGCTTGATCCAACGGGGCTTTCCTGCCAAAGCTGGCCTGTCAGGTGCCCGAAAGGGCGAAACGGGAATGGGGTGAAGGCATCTGCCGATTCCCCAGCCGCCCCCGCGACTGTAAGCGGACAGCGGGCTGCCATCATGCCACTGCCATATCAGGTGGGAAGGCGGCAGCACGCCAAGACCCGCAAGCCAGGAGACCGGCCCGACGCCCGAAACAGCAACCGCCGTCGGTGGGACGGCAAGGAGAGCGTGATGCATATCGAACCCGGCGTCGTTGATGGCGCGAAAATGGCCCTGGCTTACGGCACTGCCGCCGCCGCTGCGGGCGTGTCGCTGAAACTGATCGCGGATGATCTGAAAACCCACAGCCTGCCGTCCTTTGCGGCGCGCTCGGTTCTGGCGCTGATCGGCACCTTTGTCTGCTTTGAAGTGCTGCCGCATTTCGCTGTCGGCGTGTCCGAGGTTCACATGATCCTTGGCACCACCCTGCTGCTGATTCTGGGGGCGGGGCCTGCCGCCGTCGGTCTGGCCGCCGGTCTGCTGGTGCAGGGGCTGTTCTTTGCGCCCTCTGACCTGCCGATGTATTTCGTTAATGTCACCACGCTGCTGTTCCCGCTGTTCGCGATCCATATGATCGCCCGCCGCATCATCCCGGCGAACAAGGCTTATGTCGATCTGGGCTATACCGACGTGCTGAAATTGTCCGCCGCCTATCAGGGCGGGATCGTGGCCTGGGTCGCCTTTTGGGCGATCTATGGTCAGGGGTCCGAGGTCATGGGCGATGTGCTGTCCTTTGGTGCCGCCTATATGCTGGTCATCCTGATCGAGCCGCTGGCCGATCTGGCCGCGCTGGCCATCGCCAAGGCCCTGCACCGCCACAAGGATTCGGGCCTGTTCGTGGACCGTCTGCACCGCGCGGCATAAGGCGTGGCGTCAGGTATAAAAGAAGCGGCAATCCGATTGGGTCGCCGTTTTTGTATGGTGGGGCTTGAGGGGGCGCTGCGGTGCGGGTCTTAAATAGTTTCTTGCGTGCAGGTCGGGAATTGCTGAGTTGGGTGTGGGATAATCTGTCACATCTTCGGGCGATTATTTGGCGTATCTGCTGCTTTTTATCAATACCCATGATCGTGCTGGGGTTAATTTATTTTTTTAAAGAAATGAGTGAAATGTCGGATGCCGCCAATATAAATGCCAAGATAATTGGTGTCTTGGTGAATTGTGGTGATAGCTCAAACTTCTCAAGCTGCAATTTGGATGAACGTAAGATTTGGAATGCGAGGCTGGTGTGTAATGGGGACATCACCCGACGCCAAGCTAAAATGGTTTGTAAAGATGGCATTCCCTTTAAAGTGAAGGGTTGGGATCTGATTTCTGATTGGATTTGTAAAAATGGTGAGCTGCGCGAGTGCAGTGACATTGCAACCGACCTTGGCCGCGAGTCGCCCCGGCTTTGCCAAATGCTGCATGATGCCGAAGTCGAGATCGACTGCCACGGCACACGCTAAACCTCATCCCACCGCGTCGCCGCATTCTCCTGCCACCCCACACGATGCAACAGCGGCGTGTCATCCCCCCGCGCCGCATAGCCAAGGCACAGATAGGCGGTAAAGCGCCAGCCCTCGGGCACGTTCAGGATCGCGGCCATCCGCACAGGGTCAAGGATCGACACCCAGCCAAGCCCGATATTCTCGGCCCGCGCCGCCAGCCACAGCGTATGGATCGCCATCACCGTTGAATAGGCCAGCGTCTCGGGCATGGTCTGGCGGCCAAGGCCGCGCCCCGCTGCCGGGTTCAGGTCGGTGAAAACCGCCAGATGCTCGGGTGCCTCAATCAGCCCGGCCAGTTTCAGGCGCAGATATTCGGCGCGCGTCGCGTCGTCATACCCCGCCGCTGCCTCGTTATTGCAGCGGGTGAATTCCTCGATAACCCCGGCGCGCAGGGCCGCCGTCTGCACCCGCATCACCCGCCACGGGCGCGCATTCCCGACCGAGGGCGATAGGTCCATCGCCCCGCGCAGCCGGTCCAGCACCGCGCCGGGCACCGGGTCACGGCGGAAATGGCGCACGTCGCGCCGCCAGCGCATGACGGCGGACAGGGTGTTGCGGTCGGCGTCGGTGAATTGCATAGCGAGGACGGTAGGGCCGCGCGGCACAAGGGGCAAGCGAATGATCGAACTGGCACTGATCGGCATCGGTATGGGCAATCCCGATCACCTGACCCGTGCCGCCGTCGCCGCCATCAACGGCGCGGATCTGATCCTGATTCCGCGCAAGGCGGGCGAGCGTGGCGATCTGGCCGATCTGCGCCATCAGGTGTTGGCTACTGTGCTGACCGCCTCGGTGCCGGTGGCCGAGTTCGACATGCCCGAACGCGATGGCCGCGCCGATTATCGGGGCGCGGTGGACGATTGGCACGACGAAATCGCGCGGCGTTGGCTGGCGGCGCTGCGCGCGCATCTGCCGCAGGGCGGGCAGGCGGTGCTGTTGGTCTGGGGTGATCCGTCGCTGTATGACAGCACGCTGCGCATCGCGGCGCGGCTGGAGGCTCTGCGCGTGACCGTGGTCCCCGGCATCACCAGCCTGCACCTGTTGACGGCAGCGCATCGCGTGCCGCTGAACGGGCTGGGGGGCGCGGTGACGATCACCACCGGGCGTCGGCTGCGCGATCATGGCTGGCCGGGGGATGCGGGCAGCGTGGCGGTGATGCTGGATGCGGGCGGGGCGTTTTCGGTGCTGGACCCGGCCGGCATCCACATCTGGTGGGGGGCCTATGTCGGCATGGCGCAGGAAACCCTGATCGCCGGGCCTTTGACCGATGTGGCGGCACAGATCATCGCGACCCGCGCCGAATTGCGCGCCCGCCACGGCTGGATCATGGATATTTACCTGATGCGGCGCGGGATGGGCTGAGCCTCTTGCACTTTGGTGCTGTTCGGCCAAGCATATGCGCGGATCAGCAGAGGGGGAGATCATGATCTATGGTGAAGCGCCACGTCCGGGCGGCGAGGCAAGGGTCAAGGGTGCCACGGATCAGCCGCTGCTGCGCGACACCATCCCCGATATTCTGGCCCGCACCGTTGCCGCCAACCCGGATGGCGAGGCGCTGGTGTTCACCGACCGCGATCTGCGCATGACCTGGCGCGAATTTTCCGACGCGGTGGACCGGCTGGCCACGGGCCTGTTGAACCTTGGCATTGCGCGGGGCGACCGGGTGGGCATCTGGGCGCCCAACCGTCCCGAATGGGTGCTGACGCAATTCGCCACCGCCCGGATCGGCGCGATTCTGGTGAACGTGAACCCGGCCTATCGCATTGGCGAGCTGGAATTCGCGCTGCGCCATGTGGGGGTGCGCTGTCTGATTACGGCGGACAAGTTCAAGGCGTCGTATTACATCGGCATCTTGCAGGATCTCTGCCCGGAACTGGCGCAATCGGCGCCCGGTGCGCTGGTTTCGGCTAAGCTGCCCGATCTGCGCATGGTGGTGCGCATGGGCGATACGAAAACGCCGGGGATGCTGAACTTCCCCGATCTGGCCGCCACCCCTGCCGATACCGCGCGGCTGGACATTCTGACCGCGATGCTGAACCGCGAGGATCAGATCAACATCCAGTTCACATCCGGCACCACCGGGATGCCAAAGGGTGCGACGCTGACCCATGCCAATATCGTCAACAATGCCAATTTTGTATCAGCCCGGATCAGGTTCAGCGAAAACGACCGGCTGTGCATTCCGGTGCCGCTGTATCACTGTTTCGGCATGGTGATGGGGGTGCTGGGTTGCGTCACCAAGGGCGCGACCATGGTCTTTCCCGGTGAGGGCTTTGACCCCGATGTGACGCTGGCGACGGTGGCCGACGAACGCTGCACTGGCCTGTATGGCGTGCCGACGATGTTTTCCACCATGCTGGATGCCGAAAGTTTCGTGCGCCACGATCTGTCTTCGCTGCGAACCGGCATCATGGCGGGCGCGCCCTGCCCGATCGAGGTGATGAAGCGCGTGCAGCGCGACATGCACATGCGCGAGGTGACGATCGCCTATGGCATGACCGAAACCAGCCCGGTGTCGTTCCAGTCGCATACCGACGATCCGGTGGACAAGCGCGTGTCCACCGTGGGCCGCATCCATCCGCATCTTGAGGTCAAGCTGGTCAACGAACGTGGCGGCACCGTCGGTATTGGCGAAACCGGCGAATTGTGCACCCGTGGCTATTCCGTCATGCGCGGTTACTGGGGCGAGCCGGGCAAAACCGCCGAGGCGGTGGATGACGATGGCTGGATGCATACCGGCGATCTGGCGACCATCGACGCCGACGGCTATTGCGCCATCGTTGGCCGGGTCAAGGATATGCTGATCCGCGGCGGCGAGAATATTTATCCGCGCGAGATCGAGGAATATATCTTCCGCCACCCCGCCGTGCAGATGGTTCAGGTGTTCGGTGTGCCGGACGCGAAATTCGGTGAAGAGGTCTGCGCCTGGATCGTGCTGAAACCCGGCCTGACCGCCACCGAGGACGAGATCCGCGAATTCTGCAAAGGTCAGATGTCGCATTACAAGGTGCCGCGCTATATCCGCTTCAAAGCGGAACTGCCAATGACCGTGACCGGCAAGGCGCAGAAATTCGTCATGCGCGACCAGATGGCGGCGGAGCTGCGCGGCTAGGTAGCGCCTCAAGGCCGGGGGTTCGGTGGGAAAAGGTCCGCTGGACCTTTTTCTGATCCTCCTCACCCCGTGGGATATTTTCAGACAGAAGATGCCTGATTTTGTTGACTTTTTGAGTCGGACATCAGGTGGTCTCGTGGCTGCGGGCCAATGTCTGAAATGG
>NZ_JAUNTO010000031.1 GCF_030538655.1 Paracoccus sp. (in: a-proteobacteria) | reverse complement strand
CTCCTTCGCGGTTGAGCAGACTCTACATTAAAGTGAGGGATCTTTCGGGGGGCAGCGGCGCTATACGATCGGGCGCTGGCCAGAATGGAGCGTCACCGCCGCGCGGGAACGCGCCAAGGCGCTGCGACGCTTCATCGACGCGGGCAACGATCCGATGGCGGATCGCGAGGATGCCCGCGACGCGCCCCGGATCAGCGAGCTGATCGACCGTTATCTGGCGGAACATGCAACCCATCTGGCACCGCGCAACAAGGCCGATCAGGAAAGCATGATGCGCAAGCTGGTCGCGCCGCATTGGCAGAACCGGCTGGTTGAAGAAATCGAGCCAACTGACGTCGAAAAACTGCTGAACAGGATCGCCGAGGGTCGGGCGCGGCCAGCCAAGGCCAAGATCAAAGGCAAGCGCCGCAAACCGCTGGCCCCTGCCCGCCCGACGCCGATCCGGGCCAACCGCACCGGCGAGGCGTTACGAAAAATGTTCAATCTGGCGGTGCAATGGAAGATGCGGGCAGACAACCCCGCCGCCGGATTCCGCCGCCGCACCGAAACCGAACGGGATCGTTTCCTGTCACTGAACGAGATCGGACGGCTCAGCGATGCGCTTGCGGCAGCCGACGATCAGCGCGCGGCCACGATCATCCGGCTTTGCATGCTGACCGGCGCGCGGGTGGGCGAGGTCCGCGCCGCGCGGTTCGAGGAGTTCGATCTGGAACAGGGCGCATGGGCCAAGCCTGCGATGAAGACCAAGCAGCGCCGGATTCACCGGGTGCCGATCTCCTCCGAGGCAGCGGCGCTGGTGCGGCTGCGGCGTGATTCCGTCGCGGCGGGCTGTGACTGGCTGTTTCCGGGCGACGGTGACAAGGACCAGCCGGTGCAGGAGATCCGCCGATTTTGGAAGATGATACAGGAACAGGCCAACCTGCCCGGCGTGCGCATCCACGATCTGCGCCACACTTTTGCCAGCCTGCTGGTCAGCGGCGGGGCGTCACTGGAAATGATCGGAAAACTCTTGGGCCATACGCAGACCCGCACCACACAGCGCTATGCGCATCTGATGGACTCGCCGCTCAGGGCCGGCGTCGATGCCGTGGCGGGCATGATGCGGGCGCGGCCAAGGCTGGTCCAGCCCACGCCGTCAGAGGCAGGCGTTACGCCTGCTGACGCAACTCTTGCCAGATCGGCATGATCCGTTTGCGGATCGTGCTTTCCTCGGGCGCATCGCCATCCACGCTGCGCGCGATGGCATTTCACACACGGCTGGAATCATGCTTTCCTCGGACGCGTCGTTAACCTTCAACCCCGCGCTGCAACCATTTCCATCCGTCGATGGGCACGGACCAACAGGCTGTCTTGCGGCAGGATCAGCGGCAGGGGCGGCATGGCCGCGATCCTGTCGGCTTCGTCCGGCGTCATGCCAAGCCCACGCAGGATGAAGCTTACGACCTGCTCGACCTGCTGCGTGTCCGGCGCACTGACTGACTGACGCAGCACCGACAGCAGCACCGCACCCGCGATACTGTCCAGCGAAACCGCCAGCGGAATATCCATGAACTGGCCCTGTTCGCGGCCTTCCTCCAGATGCGGCGGCAGATAGTCATAGATCAATGAGGTTGGCCCTGCGGCTTCCAGCCCCGTCACCCGTGCAAACCCCGCAAACAGCGGGAAAGCCTGCGCTGTGTCGATGAACAGGCGCAATCCCAGCGCAACGCGGTGTGCGGGGTCGGGAATGGGCGCAACGACAGATTCGACAAGGGACATCAGCTCGTTCCCCAGTTCTTCGCTGATTGCGACCATCAGGTCACGGGTCGAGGGGAAGTATTTGTAAAACGTCCCGCGCGAAACCCCGGCCGCCAGAATCACGTCGTCGATCACCACCGCATCGACACCCTTTTCCGCAAATACCGGCATTGCACTTTCGATCAGGCGCCGCCGCATGGCGTCGCGGCGGCGTTCTGCGGTGCGGCTGCGATGGTTGTCTGTCATGGCCCATGATTAGCGGCACCGGCGACACATGTAAATGACACTTGTGTCACTTTGTTAAATCCATCATAGTGACACTATTGTCGATATGGAGGCAGCATGAGCCAGCCCGGTATGACCACGCACACCCTGCGCATCGCGGATCGTGATATCCATATGTCGGAAACCGGCAGCGGACCCCCGCTTTTACTGCTGCATGGCGGCGGGCCGGGGGCGTCGGGGCTGTCGAATTATGGCCGCAATATCGACGCATTGGCCCGATATTTCCGGGTGATCGTGCCGGATATGCCGGGCTATGGCCAGTCAACCAAGCGCATCGACAAAAGCGACAGCTTTGGTGATCTGGCGGCAGCGATGCGCGGGCTTCTGGATGCGCTTGGCGTGGACAAGGCGCATATCGCGGGGAATTCGCTTGGCGGGGCAACAGGGCTGCGGCTGGCGATGGATGCGCCCGCACGGGTTAACCGTCTCGTGCTGATGGGACCGGGCGGGATCGGCACCACGCGGGCATTGCCGACCCGTGGGCTGAACAATCTGCTGCATTACTACAAAGGCGAAGGCCCGACCCGCGCCAAGCTGGAACGCTTTATCCGCAACGATCTGGTCGCGCCAGGGATCAAAGTCGATGACGCGCTGATCGAGGCGCGATTCCGCGATTCCATCCGCCCCGAGGTTGTCGCAAACCCGCCTTTGACCCGTCCGCCGGGCCTGCGTGCATTGTGGCGGATGGACCTGACGCGCGACCGCCGCTTGCGTAACCTACCCCATCCGGTGCTGGTGCTGTGGGGGGCGAATGACCGGGTGAACCGGCCATCCGGCGCGGATTGGCTGCGACGCCACCTGCCCGATTGTTCGACCTATATCCTCGCGCGGACGGGCCATTGGGTGCAGTGGGAACGCGCCAATCAGTTCAACGCCCTCACAACCGCATTTCTGGAGGCCCGCGCATGAGTTTCGACGCTGATCTGATCGTTCTGGGCGCAGGGCCGGTGGGGATGTGCGCCGCAATCGAGGCGGGCCGGCGCGGGCGACAGGTGATCGTGCTGGAACGGCGCGAGGAAACCGATCCGGCAGGCGCGAAATGCAATACCGTGGCGGCCCGCACGATGGAGGTATTCCGCAGCTTCGGCATCAGCGGTCAGGTCGCCGCCGCAGGGCTGCCGGATGATTTCCCGACCGATGTGGTTACGGCAACCTCGGTCACGGGGCCAGAGCTGGACCGGCTGCGCCTGCCCTCGCGTCGTGAACGCGCCAGCGGCGGTTTTGCCGACAGCGACTGGCCCAGCCCGGAACCCATGGTGCGGCTGAGTCAGATTTATCTGGAACCGGTGCTGAAACACGCGTTGCTGACCACGGCAGGTGTGACCGCATATTTCCGGGCCAACGCGACGGCGATTGCACAGGATGCGACGGGCGTCACCGTGACCGCGACCATGCCCGATGGAACCGAACGGCGGTTCCGCGCACAATATCTGATCGGGGCGGATGGCGCGCGCTCGCTGACGCGCCACCAGATCGGCGCGAAACTGACCGGCGACGCGGAAATTGCCCGGTCGCGGTCAAGCCTGATCCGGGCACCGGGACTGCGGGCCTTGTGGGGCGACCGCCGCCCCGGCTGGATGAGCTGGATCGTCAATCACGAGGTCAAAGGGATTCTGGTTGCGATTGACGGTCAGGACATCTGGCTGGCGCATCGGGCGCTGCCGCAGGGGGAAACCGATTTCGGCATGATCGACCCTGACCGGTCGATCCGCGCGATGCTGGGCGTCGGTGGCGATTTCGCCTATGAGGTGCTGCATCACGAGGACTGGATCGCGCGCCGCATGGTGGCTGACCGGCTGCGCGATGGCCGCATCTTTATTGCCGGGGATGCCGCGCATCTGTGGGTGCCTTTTGCCGGTTACGGGATGAATGCGGGCATTGCCGATGCGATGAACGCGGTCTGGACAATCTGCAACATGCTGGAGGGTTGGGCCGGTCCCGCCATGCTTGACGCCTATCAGGCCGAACGTCACCCGATCACCGAACAGGTTTCGCATCATGCAATGCAGGCCATGCTGGATATGGTCGATCAGCTTGGCAAGGGTCCGGTGCCGCGGGCGCTTTCCTCTCGGCTGAACCCTTTGGGCGCGGCCATGCGGCTGGTGATGGGGCAGCGTATCGCCCCCATCAATCGGGCGCAATTCCTGCCTATAGGGCTGAACTTTGGCTATTATTACCGGGCCTCGACGATCATTGCCGCAGATGGCACCCCGCCGGCCTATACGATGACCGATTATCAGCCCTCGACCGTGCCGGGCTGCCGTCTGCCGCATTTCGCTGTCTCAGGGCGTCCGGTCATCGACCTGATCGGCCCGGTCTATACATTGATCTGCCTTGATCCGGCGGTGGATATCACACCGCTGACCCGCGCCGCGGGACGGGTCGGAATGCCGCTGACGCTGGTGAATGCGCCACGGCCCGATCTGCCCTGCTTTACCCATCCGCTGCTGATCGTCCGCCGCGATCAGCATATCGCGTGGCGCGGGACGACCGCACCGCAAGACGCAGATGCCCTGATCGCCCACCTGTCCGGGCATATTCCCGAGGATTAAGATGACAAACCCGATCCCCGACACCGTCTTTGGCCATGTCCGCACCGGCTATCTGGTCGTCACCACGCAAAAGATGGCGGACTGGCGCCGCTTTGGCGCCGAGGCGCTGGGCCTGCATATGGATATTCACGGCCCGGACCTGACGACTTTTCGCGTCGATGACCGCGCCCGCAGGCTGATCGTGCAGCATGGCCCTGATGAGGATCTGGCCGGGTTGGGGCTGGAGGTCACATCGCCCGGCGCGCTGACCGAGATTCTGGCGCGGCTGGCCCATCGAGGTATAAGTGTGACCGAACGGATCGGGGCAGAGGCCGCCCTGCGCGGGGTGCCCCGGTTCTGGTCCTTTGTCGGGCCAAAACGGCAGCGGATTGAACTGTTCACAACGGCCGAAACGACCGATGTGCCGCTGTCCATGCTGTGTTCGGGCTTTCGGACCGGCGATGCGGGGCTGTGCCATCTGGCCATCACCTCGAAGCGGCCCGATCAGATGATCGCCTTCTGGCACGAGATTTTCGACGCCCGCCTGTCGGACCGGATCGAGGAGAAAATCTCGGGCGTGAACCTGCTGGTGACGTTCCTGCGTATGAACGAGCGGCACCATTCCATCGCCGTTGCCCGCACCAAAGGGCTGGCGCTGGACCCTATTCCGACACGGGTTCAGCATATCGCGCTTCAGGTTGCCGATCTGGAAGATGTCAGCCACGCTTTTGAACGCTGCCGGGCATTGGGTTACAAGATCGCCATGTCGGTCGGGCAGCACACCAATGACCGCGAGATTTCCTTTTATGCGGTCTCGCCCTCGGGGTTCGAGCTTGAAATCGGCTGGAACCCCCTGATCGTCGATGAAACCCGATGGGACGCCAGCACCGTGCATCAGGGCATTTCAGTCTGGGGGCATAAACCGCTGGATCACGGGCTGACCGACAACCTGCGCCAGTTCCGCACCGGCCTTCTGTCGCTGTTGCGAAAGGAATATCAGCCGTTCTAGCCCCGAACGACGACCAGCACCGTGATCCGTGCGGTTTCCTGAGTTGGGGCGGGTCTTGGTCACGCCAAGGCCCGCCCCTCTATCGCAACAGGGACTATTTCGTCGTGCTGCCGAAGGCGATGGACACCGGGCTTCCAGTCCGGGCGACAACCTGCGGATTGGAAAGGGTGCCGCTGCCCTCGGCAATGGCAAAGCTGATGATCGTGTCGGACAGCTCATTGGCCACCAGAATATCCTTGCCCGAAGGCGCCAGCGTCATGAACCGTGGGCGTTCGCCACCCGACCCGATCCATACCGGATCGGACATGCGCCCGCTTACCCGGTCGATCACAAAGCGGACGACACTGTCGTGCCCCCTGTTCGTGGCATAGACATGGCCCCCGTCCGGGCTGACAATGATCGCCGCCCCACGGCTGTTGCCGGTGAAATCGTCTGGCAGCGTGGAAACGACCTGAAACGGTTCAAGCCTGCCATCGTCATAATGATAGGCGGCCAGCGTCGAATCCAGTTCATTCACGACATAGACTGTCCGGCCATCCGGGCTGAATGCAGCGTGACGCGGCCCTGCACCTTCCCGCGTCACGACCTCGGACAGGATGGCAAGGCCACCGTTTTCATCCGCGCTCAGCACGAATATCTTATCAAGTCCCTTGTCCGGCACGATGAACCGTTGCCCCGTGCTGTCAGGCAAGACCTGATGCGGATGCGATGCGGTTTGCTCCTGACGATGGGGACCGGCCTCGCCGGGAAGCCCGATCTTGCTGACAACGGCGCCAAGCGTTCCCTCATCGCTGACCGGCAGGCTGACCACGGTTCCGGTTTTATAGTTGGCGACGATCAGATACTTTTCGCCCCGGTCCAGCGCCAGATGCACCGGGTTGGTGCCCTCGGTGCTGACAGTGGACAGTTTGACCAGCCCGCCCTGTTCCAGGTCGACGCGGAAGGACGATGCCGCCTCAAGATCGCCATGAACCGTGAATAAAAGCGTCCGATCAGCGTTCAGGATCAGAAAGGACGGGTTGACCAGATCGCCAACGGTTTCGCGATGCTGCCAACCGTCCGTATCGTTTGCCTGATAGATCTCGATTCCATTGCCGCGGGCATTGCGTTCCTTGGTCGTCCGCGACCCGACATAGGCATATTCACCCGTGGCGGTATCCTGCGCCTGCGACAGTGAGGCCGCACAGATCAGAAGCACCGCGCCGATGACGCCCGGCTTTATACTTTTCCGCAAGTTCATGGTTCCCCCCCTTTTGAAATCCTGTGCCGATGAAACGTCTGGCGGCCCGCACTGATCGGCCAGAAAGGCTGACCGGCGCGGGCCGCGCGTTTTCGCCTTAGTCTCCCTGATCCATCTCAAGCACGTCCCGCTCATTCGCGGCGGCTCTCATGCGGCGCTTGACCAGCGCGCCGGTGAAAATCGGCAGGACGAAGCCGCCGATCGCCACCAGCCACAGGCCGATCGACAAGGGCGAGGCGAAAAGCACCGTCCAGTCGCCATCCGAGATCGTCAGGGCGCGGCGCAGGTTGACCTCCATCGCGTTGCCCAGCAGCACACCCAGAACGACCGGCACCAAGGGCACGTCCAGCTTGCGCAAGGCCCAGCCCAGCACGCCGAAAAAGACCATCATCATCAGGTCGAAATTCGACCCCGAAATGCCGTAAACCCCGACGAATGAGATCATCGCCACGACCGGCATCAGAAAGCGCGACGGCACCAGCAGGACGCGGGCGAACAGTGTCACCATCGGAATATTCATCACCAGCAGCATGAGGTTGCCGATGAACAGCGCGGCAATCAGGCCCCAGACCACATCCGGGTTACTGGTGAACAGCAGCGGGCCGGGAGTGATGTTCATCGCCAGCAGCACCGCCAGCAGGACGGCGGTGGTGCCCGATCCCGGCACGCCAAGCGCCAGCATCGGCACCAGCGCCCCGCCTGCGGCAGCGTTGTTGCCCGCCTCGGGCGCGGCGACACCACGGGGATCGCCCTTGCCAAAGGTGCCCTCGCGGTCCGAGATTTTCTTTTCCAACGTATAGGCGATAAAGGAACCCAAGGACGCCCCCGCCCCCGGCAGAACACCGGCCAGAAAGCCCAGCACGGTCGAACGGGCCATCGCCGGGGTCGCGTGCTTGATAAGGCCCCATGACGGGACGATCCGGCCGATTTCCGGGGCTTTCTGCGCCGTCGTGCCGCCGTGCCGGTCCTCGATAAAGATCAGCACTTCGGACAAGGCGAACAGGCCGACGATCACGACCAGAAAGTCGATACCGTCATACAGATGCACCTCGCCCATGGTCAGGCGCGGAACGCCGGTCTGGGTATCGACGCCGACCATGGCCAGCGCAAGGCCCAGAAAGGCCGCAAAGGCCGCCTTGGCCTGATTGGTCGAGGAAATCCCGCCCAGCGTCGCAAAAGCCAGCGCGAACAGCGCAAAATATTCGGCCGGGCCGAACAGCAGCGCGACGCTGACCAGTTGCGGCGCCAGAATGGCAAGGCCGACAGTCGCGAAAAACGACCCGACGAAGGACGCGATGCCGGACAGGGTCAGGGCCTCGCCCGCGCGTCCCTGCCGGGCCATGGGATAGCCGTCAAGACAGGTCATCATCGCCGGCTCATCACCCGGAATGTTCAGCAGGATGGATGAAATCCGCCCGCCATACATGCAGCCGTAATAAACCGAGGTCAGCAGGATCAGCGACGGCGTCGGGCCAAGCCCCAGCGAAAAGGCAAGCGGGATCAGGATCGCGACCCCGTTTGCCGGGCCAAGTCCGGGCAGCGCGCCCATCATCGTGCCAAGGGCGCAGCCAAGCAGCGCAAACAGCAGGTTTTGCCAGGTCAGCGCGACGGCAAAGCCGTCGGACAGCGACATCAAGGTATCCATTTCAGAACCCCCACGGTCCCCGCGCAAGCGACAGGCCCAGAACCAGTTTGAAGACGACATAAATCCCAAGCGACGATGCGGCGCCGAAGATCAGCGAAGTGATCGGGGACGAACCAAGCCGCCAGCTCAGATAGGCGCTGGCCAGCGCGGTCGCGATGATGAAACCAATGACGGGCAGCAGCCACGCATAAAGCCCCATCACCGCCACCGCCATGGCCAGCTCGAACAGTTGCGCGCCACGCGGCCATGTCGCGCCGATATCGGGCCGCATCAGGATGACGATGCTCGACAGCGCCAGTCCGATGCCAAGGGTATAGGGAAAGCTGCGCGGCCCGACCGCATCGGTCATGAAACTGTCGGGCACCAGCGACGCCTGCCAAAGATAGAGCACGGCGAACAGCAGCCCGAGGCCGCCGAATATTCGGTCACTCATGGTTTCCTCCCGGATAAGGTGATGAAGACGGGGGCACGTCAGACGCCCCCGTTCCGGTCACTGGATGATGCCGATCTTGCGCGAGAGCGCCTCGATTTCCGCGACATTCCCCGCAACGAAGTTCTGAAATGCTTCGCCGGAATAGTCAAAATCGGCAAGGCCGTTCGTTTCCATGACGGTCTTCCAGTCATCCGAGGCATACATGGTCTTAAGGGCATCGACCCAGAACGCATAAGCATCGTCAGACATACCGCCCGGCGCATAGAATCCGCGCCAGTTGGCACCGATCACGTCCAGACCCTGTTCCCGCGCGGTCGGGATATCGGCCGCCTTGCCCGGCAGACGTTCCGGCGACAGCACCGCCAGCACCTTCAGATCGCCCGATTCGACAAAGCCCTGCGCCTCGGAAATATCGCCGGTGAACGCCTGCACCGATCCGGCCATAAGCTGGGTGATGGCCTCGCCACCGCCCATGAAGGCGACGTATTTGACCTGACGCACATCCTCGACGCCCGCCTTCTCTGCGGTCATCAGCACCTTCAGGTGGTCCCAGCCACCGACCGCCGATCCCCCGGCAAAAGCAATCGCGCGCGGGTCGGCCTTTACCTGCTCCATCAGCTCGGGCAGCGTATTGATCGGGCTGTTCGCGGCGACACCTATCACCCCGTAATCCGCCCCGACAGTGCCAAGCCAGCGCACCTGATCCATCGTGTTGCCCGGATAGGCCCCCTGCGCAAGGCGCGTGGTGGTGGCTGACGAGGCCGCAACGATCAGGTCGTTTTCGCCATTGCGCTTGGTCACCACCTCGGAAAAGGCGACCCCGCCGCCACCGCCTTCACGGTTCGTCACCTGCATGGTGCCATGGATCAGACCCAGATCCTGCAAGGTCTTTCCAACATGACGGCAGGTAAAGTCCCAGCCGCCACCGGCACCCGAAGGCGCGATACAAGCCGGTTGCTTCGGCTCGAAAGCGAACCCCGGCGCAGCGGCCAGCGCGGCAGCCGTGACGACACCCGTCACCCATATTTTATTCAACACCCTCGTCTCCTCCTCCTGTGAATGCGCCATCCTCCAGCGCAGAAATCCGACCCTCTGCTAAGCCACCCCAATCCGGGATCACCGCATAAGATTGTATGTTGTAGTTTCATGATACATGTATTAAGTCAATCCGTAAATCAACTTTGCGGATGGGAGGACAACCATGGCAGATCCGAAACTGATAGCCGCAGATGCGTTGCGGCGGTTTGCGCAAACGGCCTTTGCCAGCGCTGGAATATCGGATGCGAACGCCCGGATCATCGGTGACGATCTGGTCAAGGCGAACCTGCGCGGCATCGATTCGCATGGCGTGTCGCGCATCCCGATGTATCTGGAACGGCTGGATCGCGGTCTGGTGAACCCCCGCCCCGAGATGGCGGTGAACAAGGTCGCCGGTGCCGTCGCCCATATCGACGCCGATAACGCCATGGGCTTTCTGCCGTCGCACCTGGCCATGGATACCGCGATGGATATGGCGAAGGATGCCGGGATCGGCATGGTCGGCGTCAGCCGCTCGACCCATTTCGGGATGGGCGCGCTTTACGCGCTGCAAGCCATCGAACGGGGCTTCGTGTCGATGATCTTCACCAATTCATCGCCTGCCATCGCCATGTGGGGCGGGCGCAGCGCGTTTCTGGGTGCCAGCCCTATCGCTGCCGGTGTGCCGGGGGGCAAATCCGCGCCCTTCGTCATGGATATGGCGATGACGGTGATCGCGCGCGGCAAGATCCGCCTTGCGGCCATGCGCGGCGAACCGATTGCCGAAGGTCTGGCGCTGGACGTGGACGGCAACCCGACCACCGATGCCGCCAAGGCGTTCGAGGGCGTCTGCCTGCCGTTCGGCGGGGTCAAAGGCTCGGTCCTTGGCACGATGATGGACCTGATGTCCGGCGTTCTGACCGGCGCGAATTACGGCGGCGACGTGAAAAGCCTGTATTTCGACCATTCCGAGCCGCAAAATGTCGGGCATCTGTTCTTTGCGATCCGCCCCGACCTGTTCATGGCGATGACCGATTTCGAGGCCCGGATGGAGGATTTCAACCGCCGCATCAAGGCCCTGCCCCGCGCCGCCGGATGCGACGAAATCCTGATGCCGGGCGAGCCCGAAGCCCGGACCGAGGCCCGGCGTGTCGCCGAAGGCATTCCGGTCACGGATAACGTGCTGGCCGATCTTGCGAAAATCGCGGCGGACCGGGGCATTGCGCCGCTGTCAGGGGCGGACTGATGCCGCATCTGTCCGCGCATCTGGGCTATCTTTTCACCGAGCTGCCGTTGGAAGCACGCTTCCAAGCCGCCCGCGATGCCGGTTTTAACGCGGTCGAACATCCGGCACCCTTTGCGATTCCTGCGGCGCGGTTGCGCACCCTGCTGGATGATCTGGGGCTTGCGCTGGCGCAGATCACCTCGGGCATGGGCAATCCCGGTGAAAAGGGCATCGCCAGCCTGCCGGGGCGAGAGGCCGAGTTTCGCACCGGCTATGCCCGCGCACTGGACTATGCCGAGGCGGTCGGCTGCCCCTTCGTTCACGCGATGGCGGGGGTTGGCGGCGACCCGGCGACCTATCGCGGCAATATCGACGCCGCAATCCGGCTGTGCGAAGGCCGCCGCCCGCGCCTGCTGGTCGAGGCGATCAGCGATGACGCCGTGCCCGGCTATCACCTGTCGCATATCGACGATCTGCTGGCGCTCGGGCGCACCCATGCCGGGCAGATCGGCCTGTTGATTGATACCTTCCACGCGCGGGCCGATGGCCACGATCCGGCGACCGCCCTGCGTGCCGCCGGGGCGAACCTGGCCCATGTCCACATCGCCGATTTTCCCGGCCGTCACCAGCCGGGGACCGGCACCATCGACTTTGCCGCCGTCCGCGACGCATTGGCCGATATCGGGTTCCGGGGTGCCATCGGCTTTGAATACCTGCCCGACGGAACCGACCATTTCACATGGCTGACCGAATGGCGCGAAAGCGCCCGCGCCGGTCGCCACCCCCTGCACGGAGAACCGCAATGATCCAGTCCATCAACCCGTTTACCGGCGATCTTGTCGAGGAATTCGACGCCCATACCGCTGCCGAGGTCGAGGCCGCGCTGGAAAACGCCAGTGCCGCGCAGCGCCAATGGCGGCGCGTGCCCATTTCGGATCGCGTAAAGCTGCTGACCGCGATGGCCAAGGCCCTGCGCGCGGGCAGCGAAGGTTATGCCCGCCTGATTACCGAAGAAATCGGCAAGCCGATCGTCGAATCCCGCGCCGAGATCGAGAAATGCGCCGCCACCTGCGATTTCTATGCCGAGGCCGCGCCGCGCTTTCTGGCCGATGAGGCGGTCGCCTCGAACGCCGCCGACTCCAGTGTGGTTTTCGATCCGCTGGGCGTCGTTCTGGCGGTGATGCCGTGGAACTATCCGTTCTGGCAGTTCTTCCGCTTTGCCGCGCCCGCGCTGGCGGCGGGAAACGGCGCGATCCTGAAACATGCCAATAACGTGCCGCGCTGCGCCTTGGCGATTGAAACGGTGATGCAAAAGGCCGGCTGCCCCGATGGTCTGATGCGCACATTGCTGATCGAAGCGTCCGAGGTCGCCGGGCTGATCGCCGATGACCGCATCGCGGCCGTGACCCTGACCGGATCGACACAGGTCGGCCAGATCGTCGCGGCGCAGGCCGGGCGGGCGCTGAAAAAGCAGGTGCTGGAACTGGGCGGATCGGACCCGTTCATCGTGCTGCCCGATGCCGATATTGCGGCAGCGGCGACCACGGCGGTCAGGTCGCGCTTTATCAATGTCGGGCAGTCCTGCGTGAACGCCAAACGCTTTATCGTCCATGACGACATCGCCGACGAGTTTCTGCGCCGGTTCCGCGACGGTATCGCGGCGCTGAAAATCGGCGATCCAATGGATGAGGCGACCCAGATCGGCCCGATGGCGCGATTCAACCTGCGCGCCGAACTGCACGATCAGGTCACGCGGTCGATCAGCGACGGTGCCGAACTGGTGCTGGGCGGGAACATGCTGGACGGCCCCGGCAATTTCTATGCCCCGACCCTGCTGGACCGGGTGACGCCCGCACATACGTCCTTTCGTGAAGAACTGTTCGGCCCGGTCGCCTCGGTTATCCGCTGCGGCAGTGCCGATGAGGCCGTTGCCCTGGCGAATGACACCGAATTCGGCCTTGGTGCCTCGGTCTGGACCGCTGATCTGGCGCTGGCCCGCAGCATGGCACGGCAGATCAACGCGGGCGCGGTGTTCGTGAATGGCATGGTCGCATCGGACGCCCGGCTGCCTTTCGGCGGCATCAAGAAATCGGGCTATGGCCGCGAACTTGGCAGCTATGGCATCCGTGAATTCACCAATATCAAAACGGTCTGGATCGGACCGGCCCGGTAAAGGACAACACCATGACCAACGAAACCCCCGCTATCCTGCGCCCTGATGAGCTGCCCGTGAACGACCGCGGCAATGGCGCGCGCACCATCCCGCTGGTCACGCGCAAATGCGGATCAACCAGCATGATAAACGGCATCACCGCCTTTGATCCGGGTGCGAAGATCGGCGTCCATTTCCACAATTGCGAAGAAAGCGTGATGATCCTGGAAGGAGAGGCCATCGCCGAAATCGACGGCCAGCGCCACGCGCTGAAGGCCGGCGACACGACATGGATCCCGGCCAATGTGCCGCATCGCTTCCTGAACGAAAGCGATGCCCTGATGCGGATTTTCTGGACCTATGCCACGGTCGATGCCACCCGCACCATGGTCGCGACCGGGATCGAACAAAGCATCGACGACGAACACGACAAGGCAAAGCAGCTATGATCCGGGAAATCGCGGCGCTGACCATCGCACCTGAAACGACTGTCGCGTTCGAGGCAGCGATGGCCAAAGCCCGGCCGATTTTCTTGGCCGCAAAGGGCTGCCACGCCATGCGGCTTGACCGGGTGATCGAAACGCCCGGCCAATACCGGCTGGTGGTCGAATGGGACAGCCTTGCCCATCACACCGAGATTTTCCGCAACGCGCCCGGCTTTCAGGAATGGCGCGCGCTGGCCGGGCCGTTCTTTGTCGCACCGCCGGTTGTCGTGCATACCGAAACCGTTGTCGGCTGATCTGCCTGTTCAAAAAATATCGGCGGTCGCCTTCAGCGTTCTGGCCCCGCCGATATGCACCGCCAGCAAGTCGGCCGCGCGCGCGGTCTGGCCTGCATCCAGTGCATCAAGAATGGCCAGATGTTCAGCATTCTGGCCGCGCACCCGGTCCCGGTTCAGCGTCTGGCGATATTCCACCAGCCGGCGCAACTGGTTCATTCGCGCGATGGTCGCGGCCAGAAACCGGTTGCCCGACATCTGGGCCAGTCCTTCATGAAAGGCGGAATTGGTTTCAAACAGCTCCATATGGCTCAGCGTTTTCCAGCCGCCATCGCGCAGCATCTCTTGCTGACGGCGCAGCGCGGCCATGATGTCGACATCAAGCGTGAAACCCTCGCCGCGCAAGCCCTCGGGTTCCAGTATCCGGCGCAGGTCATAGCTTTCGCGGTAAGCCCCGAGCGAATCGATCAGCGCGATAAACGTCCAGCCGCGCCCCTCGTTCCGCTCGATCCAGCCCTCACCGGCAATCCGCGTCAGAACCCGCCGCAGTTGCAGGCGGGATATGCCATAACGACGCATCAGATCGTTTTCGCTGATCCTGTCGGGAATAGCCTGGGCCAGCTTGTCATCCGCGATCCGCAGATAGATCCCCTCATCCGAAGTCGAATCCCCGGTCTGAAACAGGGACGGCGCGACTGCCGACGGGTCGCGCAGGAAAAACCCTTTGTTCGGCACTTTTTCGACCACACCGACGCTTGCCAGATAAGCAAGCGCCGAACGAATGGGCTGGCGTGAGATGCCGAAAACATCTTGCAGGCTTTTTTCCGTCAGATGATCGCCCTGAGACATGTCAGAGGTGCGGATATGTCTGACGATCTTTTCGGCAAGGCTGCGGTGCAGTTCATTCATGCCGGAATATTGGCTTAAATTGATCGGAAAGGCAATCTACACTGATCGTTTCTGGCACCGCAATTGGCAAGGACTGATGCCTAAGTCAAAGATGCCTATTTCGTCACCGATGGCTTGTGCCGCCTTTCGCCGTCCGGCAGCGCGATGCCGATTCTGGACCGGAAAAACCTGCCATTGCGGTCCAGGTTGCCCATGATGACCTGCGCCGCATCTTCGTAATAAATCGTCATGCGCGGAACAAGCCTGGCAAAGTTGATCGTGGTCGCAGCATCCGGCAGGATCGGTCCCAAACCCCACCGGGACAGCGGCCAGATATTTTCCGACAGCAGCAGGCCGGGCGTCGGGCGCGCATCGGGCGCCTCGATCATCGGGCCGGGGCACAGAGCGGACCAGTCCAGCCCGGTTTGCTGAAGCAGCCTGAAATTCTGGCGATGCGCCTGAAAATGGGCGGGGATCATCGGATAATCCAGCGTCATCCGGTCGGTGCCCGGCACGTCCAGAAGCGCCGCCCCCGCCATCATCCAGAAACGCCCGCCCGTGCCAAGCGCGGCGTCGCAAGCCCGGATCACCCGCCCGACCAGCCGCACGAAATCCGGCTGGGTGACATAGCCTGCGGCGTTGATAACCGCATCATGCCCTGCAACCGCAGCAGCGATCGACGCCTCGGACGCATAATCGGCCACCGCCGCCCTGACCTTGCCGGTCAATGTCACCGGCAGCACCGAGCTATCGCGCAGCACCGCTGTCACCTGATGCCCATCGGCGAGCGCCTGCGCTACAACCCGGCGCCCGACATTGCCGGTTGCACCCAGAACACAGATTTTCATTATGCCCTCCTTTCTTCTGTCAGCAGTCTTTCGGCCCGGCGCAGCATTGCCGACGCATCATCAACGGCGCAGATTCCGGCAACCACCCGGTCCGGGCGCAGCAGCAGCACCGTCGCAGGCAGCAGCAGGTCACACAGCAGGTTTTCCGTATCAATGACGCCGCCATTTGTCGCCGCCCCCGCGGGCAGAACGGTCAGCGGCGCGGCACCCAGACGGGCAGCCGCCAGCCTGCCTTGCGGATCAAGCGCAGCCAGCGGATCAACCCCATAGCCGACCAGCGCAAAGCCTGTCCCCAGCACGTCGTCGCTGCGCAGCCGTGCCCCGTCGGCATCCGTGATCCAGAATTGCGGAAACGTATTGCCCGCGCGGGTCTTGCCGCGACGGCTGCGCAGGAACAGGCCCCGGCGGAAACGCCCCGAAGGCCGCATTCCCATCCGGTCCACATAGCGCCTCAGCGGCGGCAACTGGCGCAGCAGCCACGCAGCGCCGTGCAGCGCAAAGCCCGAAACCCGGTTTTGTGGCGCGATCAGCGCGCCGATGTGACGGGCAAAGTCAATCATGGTGCGGGCATGAGGCCGCCGTTCGGCATCATAGCTGTCAAGGATGTGATGCCCCGCACGGCCCTGCACCACCGCAGCCAGCTTCCAGCCAAGATTGTGACAATCACGCAACCCCGAGATCAGCCCCTGCCCGACAAAGGGCGGGGTGACATGGGCGGCATCGCCCGCAATCATAACCCGCCCCTTGCGATAGGCCGATGCCGAGCGGGCGTGAAACCGATAAACCGCGCGGCGATGGATGCGGTTTCTGGCCAACCCGCCCCAAGGGGTCAGCAGCCGGTCTATGGCATCATCACTTTCCATCTGCTGCCGGGTTTCATCCGGGCGCAGCATGAACTCCCACCGCTGGCCGCCGGCGGGCGACACCATATGAGGGGTGGGGCGGGACGGATCACACAAGAACTCGACATGATCAATGCCGCCCGGCGGGTTTTCAGCGTCGATCACCAGCCAGTCGTTGTGATAGCTGCGACCATCAAAGCCGATACCCGCCTGTCTGCGGACGATGGAATGCGCCCCGTCGCAGCCGACAAGAAAGCGGGCACGCACCTCATATGTGCCGCGCGCCCCGCCAAGCCGGGCAGTAATCGCCCCCGCATCCTCGGTATAGTCCAGCAATTCGGTCTTTGTCTGCAAATCGACCAAGCCCGGCATGGCGCGCAGCCGGCGGCGCAATTCTTCCTCAAGGCCCGGTTGGTGAAAGGTGGATTGCACAGGATAGGTGTCCCGCTGCTGCCGCGCATCGACATCGCCCAGCACCCCGAACCATGGCGATATCAGGCGGATGCGCGGCACCTGCACGTGATCGAAATCGGCGCTGCCGATACCGGCGGCCTGAAGAATGCGAAAGGCATCACTGTCAAAGGCGATGGCGCGGGGCAGCGGGTAAATGCCCTCGGCCCGGTCGATTACCATGACCCGCACCCCGCGCCGGGCCAGTATCAGCGCCAGCGTTGCGCCGACAGGTCCGCAACCCACCACAAGGACGGGCAGCATGGCCGTGCAGTCTTCCGTCGGTCGTAGCATTGATCCCCTCGCGCCTGGTTGACACGGATACACTTTATAACTTATTTATACATTGATGTATAATTTCGGCAAGGCAAATCGCAATGTCAGACCAGCCCCCCACCGTCCTACCGCCAAGAATCGCCGAAGCCGCGCTGCGCCTTTTCGCCGAGCGGGGATCGGAAAACCTGTCGGTCAGCGATCTGGCAAAGGCGGCGGGGGTGACGCGGGCGACGATTTACAACAACTGCCCGGACCCATCGGCCATTTTCGGGATCATCGCGCGACAACTGGCCGACGAGCTGCATGAAAGCATCGCAAGGGCCAATCTGCCGATGTCCGACCCGGCCGAGCGGCTGGCGGCCGGAATCGGCTATTTCCTGCGCCATGCACATGAGCAGCCGGTCTGGGGCGCCTTTCTGGTCCGCTTTGTCCTGTCCACGGATGCGCTGCGTCCGATGTTGCTGGGCCAGCCCGCGCGCGACATCGCCCAAGGCGTTGAAACCGGCCGTTTCAGCATCGGGCAAGATCAGATCCCTGCCGTTCTGGCACTGATCGGTGGCGGTGTGCTGTCACAAATTGCGCTGATCCTTGACGGACAATCCCCGTGGCGCAAGGCGGCGGCGGATCTGGTCGAACTCGTGCTTCGGGCGCTTGGTCTGGACCCTGCTTCGGCGCGTGAGATTGGTCGCCGCGACCTGCCGTCGCTTGGTATCTGAAATATTCGCTTTGGGAGGGGCGATGATGACGCAACAAACACCGCTGACCATTCGCAGTCAGGCCGATATCGAAGCCATTGAAAAGCTGCCGCTGGCCACGCATGATCTGCCCGCATCGACCTATGAGATGCTGCGCCACGGTGCGGCGATTACCCCCGACGGCCCGGCATTGTCATTTTTCCTGTCGGCAGATGATTTCAAACGGCCTTTCACACTGACGCATCGCCAGCTTTTGGCGCAGATCACCCGCACCGCCAACGCGCTGCGCAGACTGGGGATCGGCCGGGGCGACGTTGTGGCCTATATCCTGCCTAACCTGCCAGAAACCCATTACGTCATCTGGGGCGGTGAGGCGGCTGGGATCGTGCTGGCGGTCAATCCCCTGCTGGAGGCCACCCAGATGGCCGAGATCATGACATCGGCGCGGGCAAAATGGCTGGTGACACTGGCCCCCACGCCGGGCACGGATATCTGGCAAAAAGCATCAGAGGCCGCACAGAAGGTGCCGGGGCTGCATGGCATCCTGACGGTCAGCGTCGGCCCCTATTTGCGCGGACCAAAGGGGGCGGCCTTTCGCCTGCTATCGAACCTGCGACGACCACGTGCGGGAGGCTTGCGGATTTTGTCTCTCCGCCACGAAATCGCAGGCGAATCCGCCGACCGGCTGGACTTCGCGCCACCCGTGGCGGGTGACATCAGCTCATATTTCTGCACCGGCGGCACGACCGGCCTGCCCAAAATCGCGCGCCGCACACACAGGTCCGAGGTTTACGACGCCTGGGCCGCCGGGCTTTTTGCGGGCGATATGCTGGGGCCGGGGCTTTCCGCATTATGCGGCCTGCCGCTTTTCCATGTGAACGCGCAACTGGTCACGGGCCTGCTGCCCTGGTCACGCGGCGCATCAGTGGTGATGGCGACGCCGCAAGGCTATCGCGGCACCAACGTATTTGCGCGGTTCTGGCAGATCGTCGCGCGTTACCGAGTCTATGCTTTTTCAGGGGTGCCGACCGTTTATTCGGCGCTGTTGGCGCATCTCCCCGGCGCGGCGGATATTTCCAGCTTGCGCTTTGGCTTTTGTGGTGCCGCCCCGATGCCGGTCGATCTGTTTCGCCGGTTCGAGACCCAGACCGGTGTGCGGATCATCGAAGCCTATGGCCTGACCGAAGGGGCCTGCGTGTCCTCGACCAACCCGCCCGACGGCGAATCGCGCATCGGCTCGATTGGGTTGCGACTGCCCTATCAGCAGATGCGGGTGGTGCATCTGGATGAAAAGGGTCACTTTGCCGGTTTCGCTGCACCGGATGAAGTCGGGATCATCGCCATTCAGGGACCGAATGTCTTTGCGGGCTATGTCGAAACGGCGCATGAAGCCGGCCTGTGGATCGAAATTGACGGTGTGCGCTGGCTGAACACCGGCGATCTTGGCCGACAGGACAGCGACGGTTATTTCTGGCTGACGGGCCGGAAAAAGGAACTCATCATCAGGGGCGGGCACAATATCGACCCGCGCATGATCGAGGATGCGGTGCAAAATCATCCCGCCGTAACCCTTGCCGCCGCGATCGGGCGCCCCGACGCCCATGCGGGCGAAGTGCCGGTTCTGGCGGTGCAACTGCACCCCGAGGCGACTGCCGATGCCGATGCGATCCTTGCCCATGCCATCGCGAACATCCCCGAACGCGCCGCGCATCCGCGCCACCTGCGCATCCTGCCCGCAATGCCGCTGACGCCTGTGGGCAAGATATTCAAACCCGCGCTGAGCATGGCAGAAATAGAGGACGTGGTGCGGGTCGAGGCCCAAACCAGCGGCACCGCGCTTGTCTCGGTCACGGTCGGACAGGACCGCACCCGTGGCATGGTTGCCCGCATCGTCACCGAAGGCGATCCGGCACCGCTGCGCAGGGCGCTGGACCGCTATGCGTTTGCCAGCGATCTCAACAGCTTGCAGGAGAATTGACATTGGCCCTGAACATCGCCCGCTATCGTGAAACCAGCGGCATCCGCTGGGGTGTTATCACCGCCGACGGGATCAGTCCGCTGGCCGGTGACTATGCGACGACCGCAGACCTGATCCGCGACGGTGGCCAGGACATGTGGCGCGCCGCCGAAACCGCGCCCACGCTGGACCCCGAAACCGTCGAGATACTGTCCCCGGTCACGGCCCCGGCGCGGATTTTGTGTCAGGGCGCGAATTATCGCCAACATATGATCGAATCCGGGATGAACCCCGACGAAAAGACCTTCAACATGTTCTTCGAGAAATCAGACGCCTCGCTGAACGATCCCTTTGGCACGGTGCACCGTCCGTCCCATGTCCGGGCGCTGGATTACGAAATCGAACTGGCGCTGGTCTTTGGCAAAGCCATCACCGGCCCGGTCACTGTCACCGCCGACAATCTGGCCGATTTCGTCTTTGGGATAGCGGTTGCGAATGACATTTCAGCGCGCGACATCCAGATTCCCGAGACCCAGTTTTTCAAAGGCAAAAGCTATCGCGGCTTTTGTCCCATGGGGCCTTATCTGACGGTGCTGGAACGCGGTGAAATCGCGGCGCTGAACGATCTGCAACTGGAGTTGCGCGTCAACGGTGATCTACGCCAGAAGGACAGCACGGCAAACCTTGTTTTCAAGCCTGCCGAAACCATTACCGAGCTTTCGGCATTCTCGGATATCGCACCGGGCGACGTTCTGCTGACGGGCACGCCCAGCGGCTGCGCCCTTCGCGTGCCGCCGCCTTTTTTGCGCAAGATCCTGCAACTTATCCTGCCCGAAAAGACCCTGTGGCGGATGTTCCGCGAAGGTCAGGCGAAACGGCCCGGCTATCTGCAACCGGGTGACAGGGTAACGGCCCTGATCCGGTCGGCCGACGGAGGGGTGAACCTGGGCGAACAGAATATAACCATCGCGGAAGGTGCCCCCGGACCGGATCAGGTGGTGGCCACGAAATTGCAGCATCATGTGTTCTATGTCTCTGATCTCGAACGCTCGAAAGCCTTTTATACAAGGCTTCTGGACCTGCAGTTTTCAGCCCTGAACCATCCTGACAGCAGCGCGGCGATGCGGCTGTCGCATCAGCAGATGCATTTCTTTTCCTTTGGCCATTATCACCATGACCTTTGTCTGGTGAAACATCACCGGCTGACGCCGGATAACGGTTCGATGCTGTCTTTTACGGTCATCGCCCGCGATGATGCCGCGTTTCAGAAGATCCGCGCACAGGCCGATGCGATGGCGCTTGATATCCGCGAAGGGCGTTTGCTGAAATCAGCCCTGCCCGCCACAGCCGCCTTCAGCGTTGCCGATCCTGATGGCCATATCATCGAAATCCTGCTGGAGACCGCCTGATGACCACGCCCCCGAATGTCCTGCCGCGCATCGCTCAGCGACTGTCGCCCCTGATGAAACAAAAATGGGTGCGAGAACTGATCCTGCTATGGCCGACGCTGACGGGAAAACGGTTTTCAAACAAAGCCGAGGATTACGGCGTTTTCCAGCCCTCTCGTGTTGAAAGGCTGGGGCAGCTTTCGATCTATGTCAAAAGCATTGCCCGATCACGAGCCTGGTATGAACGCACCGCCGGGCTGACCCACAGCCGCACCTGTGCACCCGAACCGCACCCCCTGAAACCCGGCTGGACCCTGCGCGCCTGCTATATGGATGCACAAGACCACGCAGAATGTCTGGTGCTGCTGGAGGAAACCGATCCCGCCGGCACCATCTCGACCCCGACCGCGATGAGCTTTTTCCACACCGCCTTTGAATTGGCTGGAAATGACACTGAACATGTCCTGACCTTTGCCAAACAGCGCAAAGCAGCAGGACAAAACCTGAATTACGGCCCCGCCCGCCACAATAACGAACCGGGGCTGGGTGATGGTGAAACCGGCGGCAATGTGGCGTGCTATCTTTATGACCCAGACTGGAACAACGTCGAATTTTGCGGCGCGATGGATACGATCGAAAATTATCAGGCGCGATATGGCAAGTCCAAGGGCCGGGACAGAATATAATTACGGCGGGCTGATTCGGTTAATGGTGGCCAATGGTTCCGATACGGCATGCCGAGCCATAGTTTACCGCCATTTTTGTGAGCACGAAAATAAGATCATGACCAAGGAACTGGAGAGTGGATATGACGTGACAGAAGTTCATCCGCGACCTCGACTGCAGGGCCGAACGCGCCAGCCAGAAATGGCAGGCCGACTTCATATACATATGAGCAGCGAAAGGCTGGCTCTATGTCGCGACCGTCCTCGTCCTATAATTATTGGCGTGTCGTTGGATGGCCCATGGAGGTAGATCGGAACACATCACCGGTCATGAAAGCGCTGATGATGCCTGCCTGGCCCCGCCGTCCTCGGCCATCATCGCGGTCTTGTGGCGCTCGGCGATCATCGCGTCGCAATGCTCGCATTGATAGGCGGCGGTTTCCGGGTGCCCGGCCTGCCAGCGCAGGCGTTCGAACTTCAGCCATTGCAGCGCCCCGCAATGCGGGCAGGGCACATGATAGCGGCGCTGATCCGACAGCTCATATTCCCGCTCGACCCGCGACAGTCCCCTGATCGTCGGCGTCGAGGCCAGAAACAGTTTGGAGCGATGACCGAAGCTGATCGTGCGCGCCTCGGCCAGCGCGATCGGGTCGCCCTCGCCGTCAATATCGCCGGGATAAGCGTTCGCGGTCATGCTCGGACCAATGGCGCATGACCGCTCACCCTCATCGAGAAACACCCAACGCGCGGGCATGGAGCGCAGCCCCACCGCGCTGTTCGCGCCGGTCAGGATCAGCTGCCCGCCCGGAAAGCGTTTGCCCAGAATGGTGTTGCCGCTGTCCCTGGTCCGCGACGGCAGAACCAGCGCGCGCAGCTCGGGGCTTTCCTCGATCAGCGGGTCGATGCGCTGCTACGACAGGCGCTTGGCCAGATCGACGGTCGGCTGCACGGCCAGAAACGGCCCCGGCGCGCGGTGGATACAAAAGCCGATCCAGTTGTTCCCGGCCTCGGTCGCGCCGACCTGCGCGGCCTTCATCAAGATCACCCGCGCCGCAGGATGGGCCGGGGACAGCGCATCCATGATCTCGCGCATATAGGGGGTGCGATTGGTGCGATAGGGGCCTGCCTCGCTGGCCGCGCGCGAGGACAGGATGCGGTGGCGGTCGGACCACTCGCTGACCGTCAGCGCCGGGTCCGGGGCCAGCCCGTCGAGCCAGGCCCGGCGGATGTCCTCGGCACCGTCGAACCCGGCAGCGTCGAAGCTATCGAAGCTCAAGCCGGACCTCGGCCAGTTCCGCCAGATGCGCGCGCAGATATCTGTCCAGCATCTGCTCCATGGCATGCGGATCGGTGCCCAGCTCCGCAGCCATGTTCGCGGCCACGCGCGGCGGCCAGTTCAGCCAGGCATCGCGTTCGCGCCGGGCCAGATCGAAGACCATGGTCGTGGCCCGCGCCCGGTCGACCAGTTCCGCCTTCATCTTTTGCAGGCGAACCTTGGCGGTCTGCGCCTTGAGCACCTCATTGGCCATCCGCGCCCGCAGAAACGACACCTCGCCGCCCGCGTCGGGGGCGGTGTCGGCACCAGCATCACGCAAGGTGTCGGTGACAGCCTCCAGCGCCGCTTTCGGCACCGGCTTGGTCGCGGCGACACGGGCGCTCGCAGCACTGCGCGCGCCCAATGCCTGCGCATGAACCCCGCGCTGTTTGGCCGGATCGGTCTGGCGTGCCCATTCGGCATCAGCGCGGGCCGGATCGATGCTGCCATCGGGCTCGGGGGTAATGCGGCCGCTGGCGATGGCCTTGCGCACCGCCGCTTCGCTGACGCCGCGATGGGTTGCGTATTGGCGGCGCGAGATGCCCATGGGGGTGGATTCCTGTGGTTCGGCGGCGGGTGGCGGGCATGCATTCGCCCGTCCCGCTGCGTCGTGATTATTATTCAAGAACAGGTGCTTATTGAGTTGATGAGCACCCGCAACAGAGCGACCCTGATTGCAGGACAACGATGCAACTCGCCCCGAAGGGAGATCACCATGGCCCGCAAAAAAGCCCAACCGACCCTCGCCACCCGCTACAACGCGCTCGCCCGCAAGCTGATGCCCGGTCAGGACCGCCTGCTGGTCGATCCGAGCATCAATATCAGCTGGCAGATCGACGACGAGGTCTTCCGCCGCAGCGAATATCTTGGCGGCATGGCCGGGGTGATCCTTGCTTTGCTGAAGCAAGAGGGCGCAGAGGCTGCGCCGCGCGGCTGAGCCGCCCGCACCTGCCCCGAACCCCGCCGCGCCCATCGCGCGGCGCAGGGTCGTAGCACCGGGGGCAATCCCGCGCCCGGACCCGGAGACGACCCGATGAATGATCTTACCCCCACCCAGACCGCCGTTCTGAACTCCGCGAGCGCCCGGCCCCGCCAGATCGCCCTGCCGCTGCCCGGCCACCTGCCTGCAGGCGCGCAGGCCAAAGTGGTGGCCGCGCTGCTGCTGCGCGGATTGCTGACTGAGGCCGCCCCCGCCCCCGGCGATCCGCTCTGGCGCGACACAGGGCGGACGCTGGTGCTGAGTTCAGCCGGAATGGAAGCCATCGGCTTCGATCCCGTGGTGATCCGGGCGGTGGCGGGACAGAAGGGGTCAAGGAAAGCATCCAGCCGCCCCGAGCCGCAACCCACCGAAACACCATCGCAGGCCGATCTGCCACCCACTCACAAGGCATCCGTCGCAAATGCACCCGCGCAGGCAGATGGAGCAAAAGCCCCGGAAGATAGGGCAACGACTGCAAAGGCGACATCTATCGCGGCCCACACCACAGAACCGGCGGCACCGGATCGTGCCCGCAGCCCACGCACCGGCACCAAACAGGCCACCCTGATTGCCATGCTGCGCGCGCCCGATG
>NZ_JAUNTO010000030.1 GCF_030538655.1 Paracoccus sp. (in: a-proteobacteria) | reverse complement strand
AAAAACCGCTTGACTGAGACGACCCCGTTACCGAAGTCTGGAGCCTAGCCCGGCAGGTCATTGATGCTATCCAGGACCAGCTTTCTGGACGCCCTACATACCTGCTGTAATCAGCAGAAGAGACGGGGAAAGAACTGCCCCAAAAGCGTTTCTTCTGCTTCGCTTCTGGTGATTGGTTCCCCTGCCTGGGCTCACATCGCCCCGCTTGCTGTGTTGATGCTGCTCGCACTCGATTCGCGTTGGGGGTAGGACTGTCAGTCCAACCGGTCTGGCTGGCCTCAATCTGTGCGTAATGCCTAGGATGTGTGGATTTTCTTAGAGATAAATCATTGATTTTATTTCTGACCCCGGCAGGACTTGAACCTGCAACCTGCCCCTTAGGAGGGGGCTGCTCTATCCAGTTGAGCCACGGGGCCAGCATCTGCCTTTTCGCGCGCTGCGGGCCGAATGGCAAGCTGGACGGCGGGGGTGTTGTTCGCTAACACTGATCCACCCGCCAACAGGATAGCCGTTTATGTCCAGATCCCGCCGCCCCTTGACCCTGCGTGACGTCTCCGAAGCCTCGGGCGTCAGTGAAATGACCGTCAGCCGGGTGCTGCGCAACAGGGGCGATGTTTCGGCGGCGACGCGGGAAAAGGTGCTGACGGCGGCCAAGACGCTGGGCTATGTGCCCAACAAGATCGCCGGCGGGCTGGCCAGTCAGCGGGTGAATCTGGTGGCCATCGTGATCCCCTCGCTGTCGAATCTGGTGTTTCCCGATGTGCTGGGCGGGATTTCGGCGGAACTGGACGATACCGGCCTGCAACCCGTGATCGGCGTTACCAACTATTCCCCCGCGCGCGAAGAAATGGTGTTGTATGACATGCTGTCCTGGCGCCCCTCGGGGGTGATTCTGGCCGGGCTGGAACACAGCAAGGCCTCGCGCGCCATGCTGCAAAGCGCGGGCATCCCGGTGGTCGAGATCATGGATACCGACGGCGAGGCGATCGACACCATCGTCGGCATCTCGCACATCCGGGCCGGGCGGGAAATGGCGGCCCGGATTCTGGCGGCGGGCTATCGCCGTATCGGTTTCGTCGGCACCCACATGCCCGAGGATCACCGCGCCCGCAAACGGCTGGCCGGGTTCGAGGAAGGCTTGGCCGAAGCCGGTGTCTCGCTGGAGGCGCGGGAATATTATCAGGGCAATTCATCACTGCTGAGGGGGCGCGAGCTGACGCAACGTATCCTGTCGCGCGCGCCGGAGCTGGATTTTCTGTATTATTCGAACGACATGATCGGCGCGGGCGGGCTGTTGTGGTGTCTGGATCAGGGCTATGACATTCCGGGGCGGATCGGTCTGGCGGGCTTTAACGGCGTTGATTTACTGGAAGGTTTGCCGGTGCGGCTGACCACCACCGACGCGCGCCGGGTTGAAATTGGCCGCCGGGCCGCGCGGATCGTGGCGGGCAAGGATAGCGCGCCGCCGGATCGGGTGGTGGCGCTGATCCCGACCTTCATTCCGGGCGAAACCATCCGCAGTCATTGAACCGCCTTGCCCCGCAGGGATGGCCACCTTATTTGACTGGCCATGCGTATTCCGTTCCTTTCCCCTCGTCCGGCGCGTGTCGCCGTTGTTCGTATGCAGGGCGTTATCGGCGCCGCTGGCCGGGGCGCGCCCGGACTGTCGGATGCGGCGCTGGCCCCGGTGCTGGCGCGCGCCTTTACCAAGGGCAAGCCGCAGGCTGTGGCGCTGGTCATCAACTCGCCCGGCGGGTCGCCGGTGCAATCCTCGCTGATCGCGGCGCGGGTGCGGCGGCTGGCGGACAAGCACGATCTGCCGGTTCATGCCTTTGTCGAGGATGTGGCGGCCTCCGGCGGGTATTGGCTGGCGACGGCGGCGGATCACATCTGGGCGGATGACAGTTCGGTGCTGGGGTCCATTGGCGTGATCTCGGCGGGCTTTGGCTTTCAGGATCTGATCGCCCGTTGGGGGATCGAACGTCGCGTCCATACCGCAGGCCGGTCGAAATCGACGCTGGACCCGTTCCGCCCCGAAAAGCCCGAGGATGTGGCCCGCCTGCACGCCGTTCTGGAACCCATTCACGCCGCGTTCAAGGCGCAGGTGCTGGCGCGGCGCGGTGCCCGGCTGGCCGCCGATACCGACCTGTTCACGGGCGAGTTCTGGGCTGGTCAGCGGGCCGTGGAACTGGGGCTGGCCGATGGCATCGCGCATCTGGAACCCAGGATGCGCGCGCTTTACGGCGATGACGTGCGGTTCCTGCGCTATGGTTTGCGCCAGCCATGGTTCCGCCGGATCGGGCTGTCGGCGGATGCGCTGATGGATACGGCGCAGGATCGTGCCATCTGGTCGCGCTTTGGCATCGGTGGCTGATGTAATGGTCAAATCTGCCATCCTGTTTTTGCTGTTTATGATCGCACTGGCCCTGATCGCCGGGCCGGGACCGCGCGCCTTTGTGCTGAAACTGCTAAGGAAGCTGGGCCTTGTTCGTTGATCTTTTGATGATTGCCGCCGGTCTGGCCATTCTGCTGGTGGGCGGCGAGTTTCTGGTCCGCGGTGCGGTGGCACTGTCGCTGCGGCTGGGGATTTCCCCCCTGGTGGTGGGGTTGACGGTGGTGGCCTTTGGCACCTCGGCACCGGAAATGATCGTGTCTGTTTCCGCCGCGTTGCGGGGGGCGACGGATCTGGCGATGGGCAATGTCGTCGGGTCCAACATCGCCAATGTGCTGGTGATCCTTGGCATTTCCGCGCTGATTGCACCGATCTATACCCGCGCCGTCGATCTGCGCGAAAGCTGGTGGATCATGATGGGCGCGTCGGTTCTGTTGATCGCGCTGGCGCTGATGGGGCCGCTGGGTCAGGTGCAGGGGCTGATCCTGCTGGCCGCGATGGGCCTGACGCTGTGGCGGCAGCTTTCTACCGCGAAAGAGGATGACGCAGGCGTAACAGACCAGCGCGAACCGTGGCCAAAGACCATCATCTGGCTGGTGGCCGGGCTGGTGGCGCTGCCGGTCGGCGCGCATCTGCTGGTGACAGGGGCGACCGATATTGCCCGCAATCTGGGCGTGTCCGAGGCGGTGATCGGCCTGACGCTGGTGGCCATCGGCACCTCGCTGCCGGAACTGGCGGCTTCGGTCGTTGCGGCGCTGCGTGGGCGACCGGAACTGGCGCTGGGGAATGTCGTCGGGTCGAACATTTTCAACATCCTGATGATTCTGGGCATTACCGCGCTGATAAAACCGCTGCCGGTGCCCGCGCAGATGCTGCGGCTTGATCTGTGGGTCATGCTGGCGGCGGCGCTGATCCTGTGGCCGTTTCTGCTGCGCGGCATCAGGATCACGCGCGGGGCAGGGGCAGCGATGGTTGCGGCCTATGCCGCCTATGTCTGGGTGCTGCTGTGACGGGCGCGGCGCTGGTCACGGGCGCGGCGCGGCGGCTGGGCCGGGCGATGGCGCTGTATCTGGCCGGGCGCGGCCATCCGGTCGCCATCCATTACGACCGTTCCGCCGACGAGGCCGAGGCGGTGGCGCAGCAGGCGCGGTCCATGGGCGTGCCTGCCGTGGCACTGCAAGCGGATCTGTTGGACGATGACGCGACCCGCGCCTTGATCCCTGCGGCGCGGGCGGCGTTGGGGCCGTTGTCGGTGCTGGTGAATAACGCCTCGATCTTTGAATATGACACCATTCACAGCGCCACACCCACAAGCTGGGATCGCCATATCGGATCGAATCTGCGCGCGCCGTTCTGGCTGATGCAGGATTTCGCCGCGCAGGCCGCGCCCGCCGATCTGTCCGGCGATGAACCGCGCGCCACTGGCCTGATCGTCAATATGGTCGATCAGCGGGTGCTGAAACCGACGCCCGAGTTCATGACCTATTCGCTGGCCAAGGCCGGGCTGTGGGCGCTGACCCGCACGGCGGCGCAGGCGCTGGCCCCCGCGGTCCGGGTGAATGCCATCGGCCCCGGCCCCACCATGCGCGGTGCCCGTCAGAGCCAGCAGCATTTCGATGGCCAGCGCGCCGCAACCATCCTGCAACGCGGGGCGGGGCCTGACGATGTGACCGCTGCGCTGGGCTATTTTCTGGATGCGCCGGCTGTGACGGGGCAGTTGATCTGCGTGGATGGCGGCCAGCATCTGGGCTGGCGCACCCCGGATGTGCAAGGTGTCGAATGACGATGCGGCAACTTGGCTGCGTCAACTTGTCCACTCTGACGCAGATCATAACAAAAGCGTCATGATTCCTGCTTGTTTATCAGTCCATTGCGGCCGGGGTAAAAAAGAATCTTTAAAAAACATATGGATATTAGCCTGCCTAAAAGTAAGGCAGATTTACGAAGCCTTAACAATCGCTGGCAAAAAGCGGGCTGGGCAAATCTCACCCACAGAGTTATCCACAGATTCCGTGGACAGCTTTGCCCTTGATCTTTGTCGCCCCAGCTTGCAGCCCGGCGGGGGAATCACACATCTGATGCTATGACTGACACCTTGCCCCCCAAAACCGGCCAGCCGCTGATTCAGGATTACCTGCGCACGTTGGATTCCAGCCCCGGCGTGTATCGGATGCTGGATGCGCAGGGCGCGGTTCTGTATGTCGGCAAGGCGCGCAATCTGCGGGCGCGGGTGTCGAACTATGCCCGCGACACCGGCCACACGGCGCGCATCGCCCGGATGATCCGGGAAACCTGTTCCATGATGTTCCTGACCACGCGCACCGAAACCGAGGCGCTGCTGCTGGAACAGAACCTCATCAAGCAGCTCAAGCCGCGCTATAACGTGCTGCTGCGGGATGACAAATCATTCCCCAATATTCTGGTCGCCAAGTCGCACCCCTTCGCGCAGATCAAGAAACATCGCGGCGCCAAGTCGGAAAAGGGCGATTACTATGGCCCCTTCGCCAGCGGGATGGCCGTCAACCGGACGCTGAATCAGCTTCAGCGGGTGTTTTTGTTGCGCAACTGCACCGATTCCGTGTTTGAATCGCGCACCCGCCCCTGTCTGATGTATCAGATCAAGCGGTGCAGCGCGCCCTGCGTGGGCAAGATTTCCGAATCCGATTATGCCGCGCTGGTGGCGGATGCCGAATTGTTTCTGCAAGGCAAATCGACGCGTGTGCAGGCCGATCTGGCCGATCAGATGGCCGCCGCCGCCGAGGCGATGGAATACGAACGCGCCGCTGCCCTGCGCGACCGGATCAAGGCCCTGACCGCCGTGCAGTCGGTTCAGGCGATCAACCCGCGCGGCGTGCCCGAGGCCGACATCGTGGCCCTGCATATGGACAGCGGGCAGGCGTGCGTGCAGGTGTTCTTTATCCGCGCCAACCAAAGCTGGGGCAACCGCGACTTTTACCCCCGGCTGGGTGGTGCGGAATCGGCGGACGAGGTGATGCAGGCGTTCCTGCTGCAATTCTACGATGACAAGCCGCCGCCGCGTCAAATTCTGCTGTCGCATCCGCCCGAAGACCCCGATCTGACCGCCGAGGTTCTGTCGGAACGCGCCGGTCGCAAGGTCGAGGTGCTGACCCCGCAGCGCGGTGAAAAGCTGGAGCTGGTGGCCAATGCCCTGCGCAATGCCCGCGAATCGCTGGCCCGCCGCATGTCCGAAAGCGCCACGCAACTGCGCCTGCTGGCCGGTCTGGCCGAGGCATTCAATCTGCCCGGCCCCCCGAAACGGATCGAGGTTTACGACAACTCGCACATCATGGGCACCGCGCCGGTGGGCGGGATGATCGTCGCCGGGCCAGAGGGCTGGATGAAGAACCAGTATCGCAAGTTCAACATCAAGGGCACCGAGATTACCCCCGGCGACGATTTTGGCATGATGCGCGAGGTGCTGACCCGCCGCTTTGCCCGCCTGCTGAAAGACGACCCCGACCGCCAGACCGAAGCCTGGCCCGATCTGCTGCTGATCGACGGCGGCGCGGGGCAGGTGTCGGCGGTCGAAGGCATCCTGACTGAAATGGGCGTGAACGACATCCCCATCATCGGCGTGGCCAAGGGCGTGGACCGCGACCATGGCAAAGAGGAATTCCACCGCCCCGGCGCACGCCCCATGGCGCTGCGCATGAATGACCCGGTGTTGTATTTCATCCAGCGCCTGCGGGACGAGGCGCACCGCTGGGCCATCGGCACCCACCGCGCCCGGCGCACGAAACAGGCGCTGGCCAATCCTCTGGACGACATCCCCGGTGTCGGCGCGGCCCGTAAACGCGCCCTGCTGGCGCATTTCGGTTCGGCCAAGGCGGTGCGTGGTGCGGGGCTGGCCGATTTGCAGGCCGTGCCCGGTATCAGTGCGACCATCGCGCAGACCATTCACGATTTCTTTAATCCGGGCCGCTAGATGCGCTGTTCTGCAAGGGGGGCTGCGGCTGTTGCGGTGCGGGTTGCCGGTTTCCGCACAACCTGATGTTCCGCCTGCGTGCCCCCCTTCCAAAACCCGTCCGCAGGCACTAGCTTCCCCCCATGCGCTGGACCCTGCCCAATATCCTGACCATGATGCGGTTGATCGCGGCGCCCGCCGTTCCGATCATGTTCCTGTATTTTCACCGCCCTTTTGCTGATTTCGCGGCGCTGACGCTGTTTGTCCTTGCGGCGATCACCGACTGGTTCGACGGCCATCTGGCGCGCAGTTGGCAACAGGAAAGCCGTTTCGGCGCCGCGATGGACCCGATCGCCGACAAGGCGATGGTGGTGATCGCGCTGGTCGTGATCACCGGCTATTCCGGGATGAACCCGTGGCTGATTCTGCCCGTTTCGGTGATCCTGTTCCGCGAAGTCTTTGTGTCTGGCCTGCGCGAATTTCTGGGTGACAAGGCCGGGCTGCTGAAGGTCACCAACATCGCCAAGTGGAAAACGACCGCGCAGATGGTGGCCATCGCGACGCTGTTTCTGGGCACCGGGCTGGCCTATATCGAATACGGTCAGCCGCCGCGTGTGGGTGAAACCGGGCTGCCGTGGTCCACGACATGGGCGGCGCTGGCCACACAGGTCGGACTGCTGCTGATCTGGATCGCGGCGGCGCTGACAGCACTGACCGGCTGGGATTATTTCAGCAAGGCCCGCCCTTATCTGAGGGACCATCATGTCGATTGAGGTGCTTTATTTTGCATGGCTGCGTGAACGCATCGGCGTGCCGCGCGAAACCATCGAAACCAGCGCCGCCACCGTGGCCGATCTGGTGGATGAACTGCGCCGTATGGATGACTGGCACGCCGCCGCCTTTGCCGATCTGTCCGCGATCCGCTGCGCCGTCGATCAGCGCCTGATGCCGCTGGATGCCCTGCTGGCGGATGCCCGCGAAGTCGCCTTCTTCCCGCCCATGACCGGCGGCTGACGATGAGCGCCCGCGTCCAGACCGCCCCCTTTGACCTTGCCGCCGAACTGGCCGGTTTCGGCGCGGGGGCTGGCGCGGTCGTGACCTTTACCGGCCTTGTTCGCGATGACACAGGCCAGATGCAGGCGCTGGACATCGAACATTATCCCGGCATGACCGAACGCGCCCTGACCGAATACGGCCAGCAGGCCGCACAACGGTTCGATCTGACCGACTGGCGCATTCTCCACCGCTATGGCCACTTGCGCGTGGGCGAACAGATCATGATGGTCGCCACCGCCGCCCGCCACCGCCGCGCCGCCTTTGACGCTGCCGATTACCTGATGGACTGGCTGAAATCCCGCGCGCCCTTCTGGAAACGCGAAATCGGCCCGGACGGGCAGGGCGAATGGGTCGCCGCCAAAGACAGCGACGAAGCGGCGCTGGACCGGTGGTAGGGCAATATGTCTATCGCGGCGAAAGCCCGTGGAGCGTTTGGGACCAGTTTTTCAACGGCTCCTTTTGTGGCACATGGTGGCGCGAGATTGATGACTGTGCCGATGCACACCGCCTGAACAAAGACCCGACAGCGCCTCGCTTGCCCGCCCTGCCGCCCGGCCATCACCGCTGCGGCTTTTGGGTGTTCGGCGCTTTGGCGGATGGGGTCAGGTTTTGCCAGACCGAACCACGGACCACCCCCGAGGCACGCTATGCCGCCGCCTTTGGCGCGCTGACCGGCAGACCTGATGGCTGGTTGAAACAGCGCATTCTGATCCGCATCGACCGCGCTGCCTTATCGGTCTGGCCTGCCTACCCAGACCGCGCCTTGACCTACGCATACCCCAGCACCACCATGTTTCTGACCAGTGCACCGCATGACGGCCCGCCACAATCCGGCCTGTGCCGCGCCATCACGCTGCCCGATCAGGCCATCGAGATATTTTTCCGCGGTCACTGGCACCAAAAATCGCCCGATCTTGGCATCTGGCTGCGCGACCAGATCACGGTCGCTGATGACCTGCGCCATTTCGCCGAAAACCTGCCCGATCCGCTTGCTGTTTGCCCAAATACGCAAAGGACGGCGCACCCATGACCCCGATCACCGTTGCCGAGATCCCCGCGACGCTGGACTGGCTGGCCGCGAATGCGCAAGGCCCGGTGTTTCTGGAATCGAACCTGCGTCACTATGGGCTGAACGGCGATGACCCGCGATCTGTGCGTATCTGGCGCGATGCGGCGGGGATGGTCGGGCTGACCAAGGGCGGTGTTTTGCTGCCGCAACTGCCGGGCGGTAATTGGGCGGCGGCGCGGGTGGCGCTGTCCGGCCAAACCATCAGCGGCATCATCGGGGCCGAGGATCAGGTGCAGGCCGCCCGTGCCGCTCTGGCTCTTAACGGTGCAACCACGCTGGACCGGGGCGAGCCTGCCTTTGCGCTGACCCTTGCGGATATGACCCCGCCAGACACCACCGGGCTGGACCTGCGCGGCATCGCCCCTGCCGATCTGCCGCTGCTCTATCGCTGGAACGCTGACTATCGCGTGGAAATACTGGGCGACGACCCCGCCACAGCCGAACGTCTGGCCCGCGCAAATATTGACACCTATGCCGCCGAGCAATCCCACCGCATCCTGTGGCGTGGCAGCGCCCCCCTCGCCATGACTGGGTTCAACGCTCGCCTGCCGGACCTTGTGCAGATCGGCGGCGTCTATACCCCGCCGGGCTTGCGCGGGCGCGGCTATGCCCGCGCCGCCGTGGCCCTGCATCTGGCCGAGGCGCGGGCGCAGGGGATCAGCCGCGCCTTTCTGTTCGCCGCCAGCGACACCGCCGCCCGCGCCTATACCGCCATCGGCTTTCGCCCGGCGGGCCGGGTGCGGCTGCTGATCCTTGCCCAACCGCAGCGCATCCCATGATCCGCCCCGACCTGATCGACCGCCTGCGCCCGTGGGGCGAATCGCTGGCCGCCATTGGTGCAGCAACGGCCTGCCTGTGGCTGGCGCGGCTGGGCGGCTGGTTCTTTGCCGCGCTTGGGCTGACGGGCGGCGCGGTCGCGCTTTTGTGGCTGATCGGCGCGCTGCGCCGCGCCCGCTTTGCCCGCCCCATCGCCGCGCCGGGCGTGGTTGAGGTGGACGAAGGCGCGATCCGCTATTACGGCGCGCGGATGCTGGGCGGCGAGATCGCTCTGCGCAGCCTGACCGAAATTCGCCTGCTGGTGCTGGACGGCGATCCGCATTGGCGGCTGAAGGCGGCGGATGGGCAGGCCCTGCTGATCCCGCTGGATGCGGCGGGGGCGCCCGCGCTGGCCGATGCCTTTGCCGCGCTGCCGGGGGTGGATATGGGCGCCATCGCCGCCGCCATCAGCCAAGCGCAGTCAGGCCCGATGCGCACCCTTTGGCGCAGGCCGCGATGACCCGGCTTGACTAACGCCGCCGTGATTGCCACCTGTCATCGGCGATCAACAGAAAGGGCCGCGCATGTCTATTCCGCAACAGGGCGGCGGCCCGATCGAATCCCGTGAGCAGTTGGCGGCCTATGTCGCATCCGGCGAAAAGCCGCGCGAAGATTGGCGCATCGGGACGGAACACGAAAAATTCGGCTATTCGCACGACAAGCTGCTGCCGCTGCCCTATGACGGGCCGCAGTCGATCCACGCCATGCTGACCGGCCTGCGCGACCGCTTTGGCTGGTCGCCGGTGCATGAACAGGACAAGCTGATCGGGCTGGAACGCGACGGCGCGAATGTCTCGCTGGAACCGGGCGGGCAGTTGGAACTATCGGGCGCGCCCTTGGAAACCATCCACCAGACCTGTGACGAGGTGAACCAGCATCTGGCCGAGGTGCGGGCGGTGGCCGATGACATGAACGCCGGCTTCATCGGCCTCGGCGCCGCGCCGATCTGGCGGCAGGATCAGATGCCGATGATGCCCAAGGGCCGCTATGCGCTGATGACGCCCTATATGGAAACCGTCGGCACGCTGGGAACGCAGATGATGTATCGCACCTGCACCGTGCAGGTGAATCTGGACTTTGCGTCCGAATCCGACATGGTGCAGAAACTGCGCGTCGCGCTGGCTTTGCAGCCGGTGGCGACGGCGCTGTTCGCCAATTCGCCTTTCCTCGACGGCAAACCGAACGGGATGAAGTCATGGCGCGCGCATATCTGGCAGAACCTTGACGAAGCGCGCACCGGGATGCTGCCCTTCGTGTTCGAGGACGGGTTCGGCTATGAACGTTGGGTGGATTACGTCCTCGATGTGCCGATGTATTTCGTCTATCGGGATGGCAAATATATCAACGCCTTGGGCCAGTCTTTCCGCGATTTTCTGAACGGTCGCCTGCCTGCCTTGCCCGGCCAGGTCCCCACGCTGTCCGACTGGGCGGACCATATGACCACCGTGTTCCCCGAGGCCCGCGTCAAGAAATATATCGAGATGCGCGGTGCCGATGGCGGCCCGTGGCGGCGGCTGTGCGCGCTGCCTGCGCTGTGGGTCGGGCTGCTGTATGACCAAGGCGCGCTGGATGCCGCGACCGACCTCATCAAAAACTGGGACGCGGAAACCCGCGAAGGGCTGCGCCGCGCCGCTGCCCGCGATGCGCTGCAAGGGCAGGCGGGCGGCGTCCGCCTGCACGATCTTGCGCGCGAGGTGCTGGCGATTGCCGAACAGGGCCTCAAGGCTCGCGCCCGCCCCGGTGCTGGCGGCCTTGTGCCGGATGAGACGCATTTCCTGAACGCTTTGCGCGAAAGCGTGGACAGCGGGCAGGTGCCGTCCGATGAATTGCTGGCGAGATATCGCGGCGAATGGGCGGGCGATCTGAACCGCATCTACGCCGAATATTCATATTGAATCGCCATGGAAATCTTTAACCTCTGACCGCGATCATCACGGCACCCCACAGGGGAAACCCGCCTCAACACGTTTGGGGCGGGCTTGATGGCACCCATCGTTTGCAACGCTCGGCTGGCTTTGTGTGACCCTGATGGCAGGCGTCGCCCTGTTTCCGGGTATCCGCGACAATCCAGGCAGAGGCGACCAAACCAATGGCCAAAAGACCGTCTGCACAGCCGCTGCATGGGTGGGGTGCAAAAACGCGACGTTTCTATTGACAGCGACCGCCTGCGCACACGCTTCTGTTACCATGCTCCGATAACAGGGGCGCTCAACAGGAGGAACTATGATGCGCAGCCTTATTCTCGCCCTTGCCCTTGCCGTTCCGGCAGGGGGGCAGGCATCGGTCGTAACGGATACGTTCACCAGCTATTGGGCATTGGGCGACAGCCTGACCGACAATGGCAATCTGAATCGGATCGTCTTTGGGATTGGCACGAATGGCGCACCGACCTCGAATCAGGTCGGGCAGGGGGCATTCTATCAGACCGGCAGCTTCTGGACCGGGCTTTACGGGCGTTTTTCCAACGGCCCGACATTCGCCGAACATATCGCCAGCGAATTCACGGGGGCTGGCCGTGTCACGGGCAACCTTGCCTATGGCGGGGCCGAAGCGACCGAAGCGTCCAGCATCTTTGACCCGACCCCCGGTCTGGCATGGCAGCAGGGCCAGCTTGCCAACCGCAGCAGCCAATTCGGAGACCGCCCGCTGGTCTCATTGCTGATGGGTGCGAATGACATCTTTGACGCGCTTGGCAGCAGCGATCCGGCACAGCAGGCCATTTCGGTGGCCCGCGCCGCCGCCAATGCCGTGACGGGTGCCGCCAGCTATCTGTCGGGTTTCGGAGCCAGCGATTTCCTGATCGCCAACCTGCCCGACATCGGCCTGACCCCTGCTTATTCGGTGTTTCAGCCCGCGCTCTCGGCCGTTGCAACGGCGGCCAGCGTGGCTTTCAACGAACAGTTGTCAACGAATATCGCCGGGCTGCGGGGGACAGGGATCAATGTGATCGAACTGGACCTGTTTTCGGTGATCCATGATATGGTGGCGCAGCCGGACAATTACGGCTTCAGCGATGTTGCCACGCCCTGCATGTTCCAGTCCGCCAGTCTGGCCGCCAGCTTTGGACAGGCACAATATTGCAGTGCGGCAGATTCGCAGACGCGGCTGTTCTTTGACAGCGTTCATCCGAACTTTCTGGCCCATCAGCTGGTCGGTGACATGGCGCTTGGCGCTCTGACCGCCAGCCTGACTCCGGCCCCTGCGCCGGTCCCGCTGCCTGCCGGTGCGCCGCTGATCCTGATCGCCTTTGGCGCCCTGTTCTCCTTCCGCCGCCGAACCGCCTGACGCCAGCCGGGCGCGGGCTGAACCGCGCCCATCCTGTTTCGGCACGCTGCGGACAGACGCGCAACAGGACACAACAGACATCATCCCTGTGCACGGCTGGTGCACAATCTGTGTACGGCCTGTGCACATGTTGCACAGCCTGAACCCCAGCAATTACTGGCCCAGACGCCGGGCAACGCACGCCGCGTTGTCCGTGCGTTGCCCACCCTGCCGCGCGCTGCTGTTGCGCCGTTAACCCTTGCGCCCGATGCGCGGCTCGGTTCCGTCCAGCAGGCGGGCAATATTGGCACGGTGCCGCACAAAGATCAGCGCCGCCATGAATGCACTGGCCCCGGCCAACGGCCACAACCCCAAGGCCCCCGCCACGACCGGCACCAGAGCGGCAGCAACCAGCGCCGACAGCGAACTGATCCGGCTGACGGCCGCCGTCACCGCCCATGCCGCACAGGCCAACAGCCCCAGCGGCCAATACAGCGCGATCAGCGTGCCCAGAAAGGTCGCAACCCCCTTACCGCCGCGAAAGCCCAGCCAGACCGGAAAACAATGCCCCAGAAACGCCGCCGCCCCGGCCAGCAAAGCCGCCGTCTCGCCGCCGAAATACCGCGCCAGCAGCACGGCAATGGCCCCCTTGCCGCTGTCCAGCAGCAAGGTCGCCAGCGCAGCCCCCTTGTTGCCGGTGCGCAGCACATTCGTGGCGCCGATATTGCCCGACCCGATCTGCCGCAGATCGCCCAACCCCAAGGCCCGCGAGATGACCAGCCCAAAAGGCACCGATCCCAACAGATAGCCAGACACCATCCAGATTATCGCGCTCATACCCATGCCCTACTGTCTTTCGTTTGCAAATATCCTGGGGGGAATCGCCGCTTGCGGCGATGGGGGGCTAGCCCCCCTGCGACAGTTCCTCAGGCACGAGGGCCTGTTCCCCGAACAAAGGGCGACCAGCGACCCAGGTGCCGATCACCCGGCCTTCCATCCGGGCACCATCAAAGGGGGTGTTCCTGGATTTTGATTCCAGCGTGAACCGATCCAGCACAAAGGGTGCGTCCGGGTCGAACAGCACCAGATCGGCGGGCGCGCCCTCTGACAGCCGCCCCGCGTCCAGCCCCAGCCGCCGCGCCGGGTTCAGCGACATCGCCCGCCACAGTTGCGGCAGGGTCAGCCCGCCCTGATGATACAGGCGCATCGCCGCAGGCAGCAGCGTTTGCAGGCCGACCGCGCCGGGGGCGGCGGCCTCGAACGGCAGGCGCTTGGATTCCTCGTCCTGCGGGGTGTGAAACGATGCGATCACGTCGATGTCGCCATCCGCCACGGCCTGCACCATCGCCACGCGGTCATCCTCGGATCGCAAGGGCGGGGTAAAGCGGAAAAACGTCCGGTAATCGCCCACATCGAATTCGTTCAGCGTCAGATGGTGGATCGAGATACCCGCCGTCACATCCCGCCCGGCATCGCGGGCGCGGCGCAGGGCGGGCAGACTGGCGGCCACGGTGATCTGATCGGCGTGCCAGCGCGCGCCCGTCATCGCCACCAGTGCCAGATCGCGGTCCAGCCCCATCACCTCGGCCATGGGCGACACGGCGGGGATTCCGTAAAGCGAGGCGAATTTGCCGCTGGTCGCCGCGGCGCCACGCGACAGGCTGGCATCTTGCGGATGGCCGACGATCAGCGCCCCCAGCGACCGGGCATAGCTCATGCAGCGCGACAGAAGCTTGCTGTCGCCGACCACGCGCACCCCGTCGGTAAAGGCGACCGCGCCGGCATCCGACATCAGCCCCAGTTCCACCATCTCGCGGCCGTCACGCCCCTTGGTCAGCGCGGCCATGTGGCGGATATTCACCGGCGCATCGGCGGCGCGGCGGGCGACGAATTCCAGCGCCTCGGGCGTGTCGATGGGCGGGATCGTGTCGGGGCGGGCGATGATCGTGGTCACACCGCCAGCCGCCGCCGCCCGGCCCGCGCTGCGGAAACTTTCCTTGTGCCGCTCGCCCGGCTCACCGATCTTGACGCCCCAATCCACCAGCCCCGGCGCAAGGCACTTGCCGTCACAGTCGATGATCGTCGCGCCCTCGGGGGGGGCGCTGTCGCGGGCGGTGATGCGGCCCTCCTGAACGGTCAGGCTGCCGGGGGCGTCGGTCTGCGCCTCGGGGTCGATCAGGCGGGCGTTGGTGAAATGCAGGGTCATGGCGTTTTCCGGGCGTTAAAGGCGGCCTGACGGGCGGCGGTGACGGCTGTCAGAATACGGTCGCCGTCTTTCAGGTGAATGAAACGCGGGCTGTCACCGCCGAAATGCAGCGTCATCAACCCATGATCCCCAGGTTCCAGCACCGGCTGCGCCCGGCGCGACAGGGCATAGGCGCGAAAAGCCCCAGTGTCACGCTGATGCGCGATCAGCGCGCGGCGATCCGTGACAGCATAGGCCGTCTGTTGCAGGGCGCGGCTGCGCTGACGCATGGCACGGAACGGCCAGCCCGTCACCAGCAGCGCCCCCAGCAACAGCAGCAGAAAGATCACCGCCCGCGCGCCCGGATCGCCCGCAGGCGACGACAGCCAGCGATCCAGCACCAGCAGCGCGGCAACGCCAACCGCCCCCAGTCCACCGATCAGCCATTCGGCCTGCGTCGGCCGGATCAGCGCCAGCGCGGGAAAGGGGCGACCTGACCACAGCAGGGCCTCACCCTGTTCCAGATGCGGGCGCCAGTCGTAAGGTTTCATCGTTTCCCCTCGATCAACGCCACGGCGGCGGCGGAATCCTCCAGATGGCGGATCAGGATCTTGCGCCCGCCGCGCGTGACCACCTGCACATCGCCCATCAGGCGGCGCACGGTGGCAATGTCGCCGCGCTCGACCCGGTCCTGACCGGGGCCGATCAAGGCGCGATTGGTCAGCAGCCATGTGGCGCGCATCGCATCGGGAAAGAACCACATCCCCCGGAACGCAATGGCGGCAAAAGTGCCAAATACCCCCGTCCACAGCAGATGCCCGCGCCCGATGGCCCACAAGATCAGCACCACCACAACCGCGCCCCCCGCCGCCAGCGCAACGTGATCGCGGAAATAGCGGGTGCGGTCAGGGGTGAACCGGGCAATCTCACGCTCACCCTCGGGCAGAACGGGCGGGGGCAGGCGGTCGCGATAGGCGGGGCTGCGGTCGGTCATGCGGTGGCCTCTGCCGCCGTCTGCCGGGTGGCTTCGATCTGCGCGACAAAGCGGCGGACGTTGGGGATGCTGCGGATGTCGATCCAGCGCAGGTTGGGCGCGCGCAGGATGATTCCGCACAGGATCAGGCGGATCGGGACCGGCAGCAGACCCTTTGGTGGCAGTGCGATGCGCTGGCGGGCGTTGCAGTTCGGCCGCCAGAGCCAAACGAACACGGTGCCGATCAAGACCGCCACCTGCCCCAGAATGCCGATGTGGCCGCCCGCCGTCTGCCTGCCCGGCAGATGCAGGATAACCAGCCTCGCCCCGAAAATCCCGCCACTGGCCGCAGCTTTTCGCAGAGCATCGCTGATGACGGCCTCGCTCATGCCGTCACCCCCGCGGTAGAGCGGATCGCGTAGGCGAACCGCGCCCTAGACCATGCATTTATCCGGGCGCGGCGATTGCCGTCTGCGCCAAAGATGCTGACGCGCCCTGACAGACGATTGATGCGAACATCAGCGACCTGCGACAGTGGGATCTTATTGCTTTTGCCGGACAGCAGCCTGCGCTCTGCCATGGCCCATTGTGGGGGGGCGTAAAGCAAAAAGCCGATGCCCGCCCCGATCAAACTGCCGATCAGACCGGGCCAGAGGCCGGAATCGTAACCGAAAAAGCGTGCGATCACGACGAAGGCGGCATCAACTGCGATGAACAGCACCACAGCGACCAACACGCCCTGCCATTTCGGCAGGTTGCGCGCGATCATCCGTCCGCCCGGCTTCTGCGGCGGGGTCACGCCATCACCCCTGCCGCCGCGCGGCCGCGTTCGGCGCGCAGGTTACGGGCCAGCAGATCCAGCACCGCCATGCGGACAGCGACGCCCATTTCCACCTGATCCTGAATCACGCTGCGGTTGATGTCATCGGCGATGGTGCCGTCGATTTCAACGCCCCGGTTCATCGGGCCGGGGTGCATGACGATGGCATCGGACGCGGCCAAGGCCAGCTTTTCCGCGTCTAGCCCCCAGCGGTGGAAATATTCGCGTTCCGAGGGGATAAAGCCGCCGTCCATGCGCTCCTTTTGCAGCCGCAGCATCATCACCACGTCGGCGCCCTTCAGCCCCTGACGCATGTCGTCGAACACCTCTACCCCCATATCGCGCGCGCCGGCGGGCATCAGCGTCGGCGGGCCGATCAGGCGGATGCGGTTTTCCATCTTGCCCAGCAAAATCAGGTTCGAGCGCGCCACCCGGCTGTGCGCAATATCGCCGCAGATCGCCACGGTCAGCCGTTGTAGCCGCCCCTTGGCGCGGCGGATGGTCAGCGCATCCAACAGCGCCTGCGTGGGGTGTTCGTGCCGCCCGTCGCCTGCGTTGATGACGGCGCAATTCACCTTGGACGCCAGCAGGTTGACCGCCCCCGATTGCGGGTGCCGCACCACCAGCAGATCGGGGTGCATGGCGTTCAGCGTCATCGCCGTGTCGATCAGCGTCTCGCCCTTTTTCACGCTGGATTGCGCGACGGCCATGTTCATCACATCCGCCCCCAGACGCTTGCCCGCCAATTCAAAGCTGGCCTGCGTGCGGGTCGAATTTTCAAAGAACATGTTGATTTGGGTCATGCCCTCCAGCGCGTCGGCATGCTTCACCGTGCGCCGGTTCAGCTCGACATAGCGTTCGGCCAGATCCAGCAGGGTGACGATTTCAGCCGGGGCCAGATGGTCGATGCCAAGCAGGTGGCGCGCGCGGAAAGTCATGTCGGCCTCGTCAGCGGCGATGCGGGAACAGCCGGTCTATGACACAGCCAGACCGCTGGCGGCAAGGGCGTGATCGCGCCAACAGGCGGTCCGATTGTCGCTGTTGAGGGGGAAATTTGGTGGAGCCAAGGGGAGTCGAACCCCTGACCTCTTGAATGCCATTCAAGCGCTCTACCAACTGAGCTATGGCCCCACCGGAGGTCTGCTTCGGCACCTCAGCGCCGTCGCGTGGAGGGTCGTATAGGGGTGGGCGCAGCAGGGTGCAAGCGGAAAATTCGCCGTTTCGCGACAGGATGCAAAGAATGTCGCGGACCTTGGCCGGGCAGGGGGCGGATATGAAAACGGGGCCGCGATGGCCCCGTTACACGCCCGTTCGAAAAACGCGCTTAGTCTTCGTCGTCGCTGCTGACATCGGCGATGTCGTCCAGCGACACGTCGCCTTCGTCATCGTCTTCTTCCAGCAGGTCGTCGTCCAGATCGCCGCTGTCGTCATCCAGATCGGCGTCGTCATCCAGCACATCCACCTGATCGTCGGCGCGGCTGCTGGCGCGTTCCGAGGTGATGGCCTTGCCGCGCCCCTGGATCAGGCTTTCGACGGTGAACTGCGCGCCGCAGGCGGGGCAGGTCATCGGGTCGTTCTGCAAATCGTAAAAGCGCGTCGCGCAATGCGGGCACAGGCGTTTCGTGCCCCATTCCTCTTTGGGCATGGCAATCTCCTTTTGCCGCGGTTAGGGAATCCGGCGTCCCCTGCCACACGTGCCGGGGGGTGTCAAAGGCTTTCGACAGGCAGGCATGACAGCGGCAGGTTTTATCATCGGTGGCGATATTTCCGTGCGGCTGCGCAGATCGGCGCGGGCGCGGCGGATGGTGCTGCGGGTGCCGCGCGACGGGGCCGATCCGGTGCTGACCCTGCCGCCCCGCGTGACCGAGGCCGAAGGCCGTGCCTTTGCCGAATCGCGGGCGGGTTGGCTGCGGCAGGCGCGGGCCGCCATGCCGGTGGCTCAGCGTGTCGCCCCCGGCGCGGCCTTGCCGGTCGAGGGGCGGGCGCTGATCCTGACCTCGCATCCGCTGCGCGCTGCCCGGATCGACGGGGATCGCCTGCTGATTCCCGCCAACCGTCCCGCCGGGCCGGTGGTGGCGGCATTCCTGAAGCATCTGGCGCATGACCGGCTGCGCGCCGCCTGCGACCGCCATGCGGCGACGCTTGGCCGCCCGGTGCGCGCCATCAGTCTGCGCGACACCCGCAGCCGCTGGGGGTCCTGCACGGCAGACGGGCGGCTGATGTTTTCCTGGCGTCTGGCGATGGCCCCGCCCGAAGTGCTGGATTACGTCGCCGCGCATGAGGTGGCGCATCTGGCGCATATGAATCATTCGCCCCGGTTCTGGGCGGCGGTCGGGCGGCTGATGCCCGGCTATGCGCCGCGCCGCGACTGGTTACGGCGGCACGGCGGCGATCTGATGCTGTGGCAATTCCGCGATTGACGTGTTGCCGGTTTGTGATCACAAACGGATCATGAACGCACCGCGCCCGTCAGAACCTGCCTCGCATGAACGGCTGTATCGCAGCCTGCGCAGCCGTATCATGCTGGGGCAACTGCCGCCGGGCCAGCCGCTGACCCTGCGCGGGATCGCAGCCGAACATCATGTCAGCATCACCCCCGCGCGCGAGGCGGTGCGCCGTCTGGTGGCCGAAGGGGCGCTGTCGCTGTCGGCCTCGGGGCGCGTTACCACGCCGGCACTGACCGACGACCGGATCGAGGAACTGTCGGCCTTGCGGGCATTGATCGAACCTGAACTGGCCGCCCGCGCCCTGCCGCGCGCGCATTTTGCGCTGATCGACCGGCTGGCGGTGATGAACGGTCAGATCGCCGATGCGGTCGAACGGCATGACGCGGTGGGTTATATCCGCTGCAATCTGGATTTTCACCGCACGCTTTACCTGCGTGCGCAGGCCCCCGCGATGCTGGCGATTCTGGAAACGGTCTGGCTGCAACTGGGGCCGACCATGCGCGTGTTGTATGGTCGTGTGCGGCGGAACGAGCCGCCGCGCCATCACCGGATGATTCTGGCCGCCCTGCGGGCGGGCGACGAACCGGCGCTGCGGCTGGCGGTGCGCACGGATGTGACGCATGGGCTGCGGCATTTGACGGCGGGATAGGCGTTTACCCTTGGTTGGGGCACCGAATGCTATGACCAGCGCAATTGGAAAGGAAACGCCATGACCCATCGCCGCGATCTGTTGAAATTGCTGGCCGCTGCGGCGCCTGCCGTTCTGGGGGCGGGCAGCTTTCCCCACGCACTGCGGGCACAGGCCGTGCAGGCGGGGCTGATTACCCCCAATGTCTGCGCCCTGATGCCCGAAGTGACCGAGGGGCCGTATTACATCGACCCCGGCCTGATTCGCGCCGATATTCGCGAGCGGCGGCCCGGACTGCCGTTGCGGATGCGCTTGCAGGTCGTCGATCCGGTCTGCAACCCGATTGCGGGCGCACGGGTCGATGTCTGGCAATGCGATGCGCAGGGCAATTACAGCGGCTATGCCCGGCAGGGCAGTGACCGGGTGAGCGATACCACCGGGCAAACCTTTCTGCGCGGCACACAGATCGCGGGGCAGGATGGGGTGGCCGCGTTCCAGTCGATCTACCCCGGCTGGTATCGCGGGCGGACGGCGCATGTCCATTTCAAGGTGTTTTTGGATCAGCGCAATGTGCTGACGGGGCAGATGTTCTTTCCCGACAGCTTCAGCGATGGTGTTTATGCGCAAGTGTCGGCCTACGCCCGCGACGGGCGCGACCGCGAGGTGCGCAACAGCAATGACGGTATCGCCCGGCAGGCGGGTGATGCGGCCTATGCCGCGCTGACGCAGATCGACGGTGGCTATGATGCGGCGCTGGTTATCGGGGTGTCGCCCGATGCCGTGTCACGCGGGGGGCAGCGGCCGCGTCGGGGTGGCGGAGGGCAGGGGATGCCGCCCCCGCCGCCGCGCGGCTGATCCGCGTCAGCCGGACGTGGCCGGGGCTGCGGTGGGCTGCTGCTGCGCCGCCGGGGCGACCATCCACGGCAGTTGCAGCCGGGGCATGACCGGCGTGGTTTGCGCAACATTGGCGGGCAGAAGCCGGGTGTATTTCGTCCCCTCGATCGTGGCACCGGCCATCAGCCCGCTTTGGCCAAAGATCACCGCAACGACAGGCTGTTGCGCGGTGATGGTATCGCTGCCAATCGCCATGCCGCCATCGGGCGCGGCGTAATAGGCACCCGCCCCCGCGACCCAGCCCTGCGAGGCACGGAAGGCGGCCAAAGCCTGTTCTGTGCGGAAAATCAGCACATGCGCGAACTGCTGCGCCCCGGCCTGAAAGCCGACGCTGGCCTGTGTGGCAGCATAGTAATCGACCGTAGCCCCGCCGATACGCAATGCGCCCTCGCCATAGGCGCCGCCGATACCAAAACCGGCGGCGGTCATCAGCGGGATATACAGCACGCCCCGCGCTTCGGCGATCAGCCTGGCGGTGCCGGGATAGCGGCTGACCAGAAATTCATGCGTGGTGTTGATCCGCGCGTCCAGTTGCGCCGTGGCTGCCGGGTTGACGGCCATCGCACAGCCACCCAGCACCAGTGCCGCGCCCCCCGTTGCCAGAAAACCGCGCCGTGTCATGCTCATCTGATCGCCCCTTTGACAGATCGGGCGCTTACCAGCCCTTGCGGGGCAGTTTAGGTGATGCGCCAGATATTGTCACGCGCCGCCGCGTCCGGCGCGGTGCAGCCACTCGGCCACCTGAGGCGCGAAATAGGTCAGTACGCCGTCACAGCCCGCGCGGCGAAAGGACAGCAGGCTTTCGACCACCACATCGCGTTTCAGCCAGCCGGCGCGAATCGCCCCCTCGATCATCGCGTATTCGCCGCTGACCTGATAGGCGAATGTCGGCGCGCCGAACTGGTCGCGCACCGCGCGGCAGATGTCGAGATAGGGCATCCCCGGTTTCACCATCACCATATCCGCCCCTTCGGCCAGATCGCGGGCAACGCAGCGGATCGCCTCTTCGCGGTTGGCGGGGTTGATCTGATAGGTCTTCTTGTCGCCGACCAGCCGCCCCGCCGCGCCGACCGCATCGCGAAACGGGCCGTAAAAGCTGCTGGCGAATTTCGCGGCATAGGACAGGATGGCGACATCCTTGTGCCCGGCGGTCTCCATCGCGGATCGCAGCGCGCCGATCCGGCCGTCCATCATGTCGCTGGGGCCAAGGATGTCGGCGCCGCATTCGGCCTGAACCAAAGCCATGCGCACCAGCGCCTCGACCGTTTCATCGTTCAGGATTTCGCCGTTGACCACGAAACCATCGTGACCGTTGGCGTTATAGGGGTCCAGCGCGATGTCGGTCATCACCGCCAGATCGGGCACGGTTTCCTTGACGGCGCGGATGGCGCGGTTGGCGATGTTGTTTTCATCCCATGCACGCTCGCAGCCCTCGGTGCGCAATTCGGCGGCGGTGTGCGGAAAGATACAAACGGCGGGGATGCCCAGTTCCGCCGCCTGCTGCGCTGCCCGCCGCGCGCCGTCCAGCGTCAGCCGCTGCACACCGGGCATCGAAGGGATCTCGCCCTCGGCCCCGTCAACCTCGGTCACAAAGATCGGCCAGATCAGATCGGCGGCGGTCAGATGCACCTCGGCGGTCAGGGCGCGCAGGTTTTCGGTGCGGCGCAGGCGGCGCAGGCGGGTTGCGGGAAAGGGGGCGATGATCGGAGTTGCCATGACAGGGCCTTTTCTCTGCTGTGCCCCCGTTCTAAGGTCGTGCGCAGCCGACGACAAGAAAAGGCCGGTTTGCCACCAATGATAGGACTTCTCGACCTGCTGGGGTCACGCAGCTTTGCCAGTATCTGGTTCTGGCTGGTGCTGGTCACGGCCTGGACAGTTTCGGGCCGTGCTGTGCTGGGCGTGCCGTTGGACGTGCTGACCCGTGCGCGGCGCGAACCGGACGGACCTGCCGGAATGTTGCTGCTGGACTGGCTGTCGCTGACCTTGCCGCGCTGGCAGATTGCGCCGCGTGACGGGGTGTGGCTGCTGGGGGCGGGCTGTTTCGGGCTGACTGTGCTGGCGGTGCTGGGCTTTGGCTATGGGCGCGAGATGGCGCAGGCGCTGAGCTTGCTGCTGGTGCCCTTTGCCCTGCTGCTGCTGATGCGGCTGCGGCTGGCGTGGCGGCTGATGCCGCTGCTGGATGCTGCGCAGCGCGGCGAAATCACGCCCGAGGCCGCCGCAGCCGATGCCATGCGCCAGATCACCCGCCACCGCCGCTGGGTCTTTGTGCTGTCGGTGCTGGCCGTCGCGATGACGGCGGCATGGGGCACATTGTATCGGCTGATGCACCCCTTTGGCATCTGAGGCTTGACACCGCCCGCCCGCAGCTTACCTGACCGCGCATGGCTGACCATCTGATCCTGTCCGGCGCGCCCGAGGGCTTTGACGCCACCCTGATCGCGCGCGAGCTGGAACGCGGCGCGCCCGTGATCCACATTGCCCGCGACGACCGCCGGGCCGAGGCGATGCGCGCAGCATTGGCCTTTGTCGCGCCCGGTGTGGCGGTGCTGGATTTCCCGGCCTGGGACACGACGCCTTATGACCGCGTGTCGCCCGCCAGTGCCGTGCAGGCCACGCGCATGGCCACGCTGGCCGCATTGGCGCAGGGCGCGATCAAGGGGCCGTTCGTGCTGCTGACAACGCTGAATGCCGTGATGCAGCGCCTGCCTGCGCGCGATGTGGTCGCCGGGGCCAGCTTTGCCGCCCGTGTGGGCGACCGGATCAACGACGGTGCTTTGCGTGATTTCCTGGCGCGAATGGGCTTTGTTCAGGCCCCCACCGTGACCGAGCCGGGCGATTTCGCCGTGCGCGGCGGCATCATCGACATTTACCCGCCGGGGCAGTCGGGGCCGGTGCGGCTGGATCTGTTCGGCGATGTGCTGGACGGCGCGCGCCGCTTTGACGCGGAAACGCAGCGCACCACCGAAAAGCTGGACCGCATCGAACTCGCCCCCATGTCCGAGGTGATTCTGGACGAGGATGCGATCACCCGTTTCCGCCAGAATTATCGCGTCACCTGGGGCGGCGGCACGAACGATCCGCTGTATGAAGGCGTCAGCGCGGGTCGCAAGATGGCCGGGATGGAACATTGGTTGCCGTGGTTTCATGACCGGATGGACAGCCTGTTCGACTATCTGCCCGATGCCAGTGTGATGATGGACGATCATATCGGGCAGGTCATCGACGCCCGCCGCAGCATGATCGCCGAGCAGTATCAGGCCCGCCGCGATGCGATGGCCGCCAAGGGCCGCAGCGATACGGTCTATCGCCCGGTGCCGCCCGATGCGCTGTTCCCGACGCCCGAGGAATGGGACGGCTGGTTGGCTGCGCGGCGTGTCGTGCGGCTGGTGGCGCTGCCGCAGCCAACCGGGCTGGGCGTGCTGGATGCGGGCGGGCGGGCGGGGCGGAACTTCGCGGCAGAACGGCAGGCTGAAAAAGGAAACTTGTTCAAGGAACTGGCCGATCATATTCAGGCGCTGCGCAAGGATCGCCGCGTCGTCATCGCCAGCTTTTCCGAAGGCGCGCGCGACCGGCTGAGTGGCCTTCTGGCCGATGAGGAGCTGAAGGATGGCAGCAACATCGCCAGCCTCGGCGATCTGCCCGACCGTCCGGGCGCGCTTGGGCTGGCCGTCTGGCCGCTGGAGGAAGGGTTCACGGCCAAGGGCTTGGCGGTCATATCTGAACAAGACGTTCTGGGCGACCGGCTGATCCGGGGCGCCCGCAAGAAACGCCGGGCCGAGAATTTCCTGCGCGACACCACCAACCTGACCCCAGGCGATCTTGTCGTCCATGTTGAACACGGCATCGGGCGCTATACCGGGCTGGAAACGATCCGCGCTGCCGGGGTGCCGCATGACTGCGTGGCGCTGGAATATGCGGGCGGTGACCGGCTGTATCTGCCGGTGGAAAACATCGAACTTCTGTCGCGCTATGGCCACGAGGAAGGGCTGCTGGACAAGCTGGGCGGCGGCGCTTGGCAGGCCCGCAAGGCGCGGCTGAAAGAACGCATCCGCCTGATCGCCGACCGCCTGATCCGCGTTGCCGCCGAACGCCTGCTGCGCGCCGCCCCGGTGATGGAACCCGATCACCACGATTGGGAGGCGTTTTCGGCCCGCTTTCCCTATACCGAAACCGAGGATCAGCTGACCGCCATCGAAGACGTCACTGCCGACCTTGCGGCCGGTCGCCCGATGGACCGGCTGGTCGTCGGCGACGTCGGCTTTGGCAAGACCGAGGTGGCGATGCGCGCCGCCTTTGTCGCCGCCGCATCCGGGCGTCAGGTGGCGGTCGTGGCACCAACTACGTTGCTGGCCCGCCAGCATTTCCGCAGCTTTGCCGAACGGTTCCGCGGCACGGCCATCACTGTGCGGCCGTTGTCGCGGTTCGTGTCGGCGCGCGACGCCGCCGAAACCCGCGCCGGGCTGGCCGATGGCAGCGTCGATATTGTCGTCGGCACTCATGCGGTGCTGGCCAAACAGGTGCGGTTCAAGAACCTCGGCCTGCTGATTGTCGATGAAGAACAACACTTTGGCGTCGGTCACAAGGAACGGCTGAAAGAGCTGCGTTCTGACATCCACGTTCTGACCCTGACCGCCACACCCATCCCCCGCACGCTGCAACTGTCGCTGACCGGGGTGCGCGATCTGTCGATCATCGGCACGCCGCCGGTGGACCGGCTGGCGATCCGCACCTATGTTTCCGAATTCGACAGCGTGACCATCCGCGAGGCTTTGCTGCGCGAAAAATACCGAGGCGGGCAGTCATTCTTTGTCGTTCCGCGCCTTGCCGATCTGCCCGAGGTGCAGGACTGGCTGACCGAACACGTCCCCGAGGTCAGCTTTATCGTCGCCCACGGGCAGCTTGCGGCCGGCGATCTGGACCAGCGGATGAATGCCTTTTACGACGGCAGCCATGACGTGCTGCTGGCGACCAGCATCGTGGAAAGCGGTCTCGATATTCCGTCGGCCAACACGATGATCGTCTGGCGCGCCGATATGTTTGGGCTGGCGCAGCTTTACCAGATCCGGGGCCGCGTCGGGCGGTCGAAGGCCCGCGCCTATTGCTATCTGACCACGAAACCGCGCCAGCCGCTGACCCCGCAGGCGATCCGGCGGCTGAAGTTTCTGGGGTCTATCGACAGCCTTGGCGCGGGCTTTAACCTGGCCTCGCAGGATCTGGACCTGCGCGGGGCGGGGAATCTGTTGGGCGAGGAACAGTCGGGCCATATCAAAGAGGTGGGCTTTGAACTGTATCAGGCCATGCTGGAAGAAACGATCACCAAGCTGAAATCCGGCGAGATCGAGGCCGCGCCCGAGGATGAATGGGCGCCGGTGCTGAACCTTGGCGTGCCGGTGACGATCCCGGAAAGCTATGTCGCCGATCTGGATGTGCGGCTGGGGCTGTATCGCCGCTTGGCCGAGCTGACCACCAAGGTTGAACTGGAAGGTTTCGCGGCCGAGCTGATCGACCGTTTCGGCCCGCTGCCGCGCGAGGTGAACACGCTGCTGCTGGTCATCCGTATCAAGGCGATGGCGAAACGTGCCAATATCGCGCGGCTGGACGCCGGGCCAAAGGGCGCGACGGTGATGTTCCACGGCGACAAATTCCCCAATCCGGCGGGCTTGGTCGAATTCCTGACCGACCAGCGCGGGCAGGCCAAGGTGGATGGCAACAAGATCGTGC
>NZ_JAUNTO010000029.1 GCF_030538655.1 Paracoccus sp. (in: a-proteobacteria) | reverse complement strand
GGATTGCGCGGAGCATCACCATCCTCACGGCGCGGGCCAGAGCCGAAGGCGCGCGGTTTGCGCGGCGCGTCGCCATCTTCACGGCGCGGGCCAGAGCCGAAGGCGCGCGGTTTGCGCGGTGCATCGCCATCCTCACGGCGTGGGGCGTTTTTACTCCAGCGCGGTTTGCGCGGGGCGTCATCGTCGCCGCTGCGGGGGCCGGCGAAGTCGCGGGGCTTGCGCGGGCGGTCGTCGTCCTCGCGGCGGGGGCGGTCGCCGCCATAGGCGCGGGGCTGGCGCTCGCCGTCCAGCGGGCGCGGTTTGCGCGGGCGGTCGCCAAAATCACGGGCGGGGCCATCACCGTCACGGCGGGGACCAGTGCCAAAGCTGCGCGGCTTGCGCGGACCCTCGCCATCTTCACGGCGCGGACGGTCGCCAAAGCGAGGCTTGCGTTCGCCATCCTCGCGCGGCGGACGATCCCCAAAAGCGCGCGGCTTGCGCGGCGCGTCACCATCTTCGCGGCGCGGGCGGTCGCCGAAGCGGGGCTTGGCACCGGGACGGGCGGCACCATCACGGCGGGCGCCGGTGGCGCGGGGCGCGTCATCCTCGGTTTCCTCGCCGGTCAGCAGGCTCCCCAACTGGTCGCGCAGGACACGGCGCTTGATTTCGCGCACTTCGTTCGGCTCCATCCCGGTCAGGCGGAAGGGACCATAAGCGATGCGGATCAGCCGGTTCACGATCAACCCGACATGCGCCATCGCGCGGCGGATTTCGCGGTTCTTACCCTCGCGGATGCCGACGGTCAGCCAGGCGTTCGCGCCCTGCTGACTGTCCAGGCGGATCTCCATCGGGGCGAAATCCTCGCCGTCGATGGTGGCACCACGGCGCAGCGGGTCAAAGGTCAGCTCACTGGGCTGGCCGTTCACGCGCACCCGGTAACGCCGCAGCCAGCCGGTCGCGGGCAGTTCCAGCCGCCGTTTCAACTCGCCATCATTGGTCAGCAGCAGCAGACCTTCGGAATTCAGGTCCAGCCGACCCACGCTCATCACGCGGGGCAGATCGCGGGGCAGCGCGTCGAACACGGTCTGGCGGCCCTTTTCATCAGCCTCTGACGTGACCAGCCCGACGGGCTTGTAATACATCCACAGCCGGGTTTCCTGCGGCTCGTCCAGCTTTTTGCCATCGACCGTCACCCGGTCGGTGGGCAGAATATCCAGCGCCGGGCTGTTGATGACGGTGCCATTCACGGCCACGCGGCCTTCGACGATCATCCGCTCGGCCTCGCGGCGGCTGGCGACACCGGCGCGGGCCATCACCTTGGCGATGCGCTCACCGCCGCTGGCGGGCGCGGTTTCGGGGGTATCGGGTGTTTCGGGGGGCTGGTCGGTCATGGCGAAATCTCCTGCGCATCGCTGCGGTGGCAAAGAACCTGCGTTACGCCCAACGCACCACAAAGGAAAGCGTTTCCTTTCGCCGCTCACGCAGCCATGATCGGCGGCATGATCGACCGCCTTAACATGTTCATGGTTCTGGCCCGCGAGCGCCACTTTGGCCGCGCCGCCGAATCGCTGGGGATCACGCAGCCATCCCTGTCATCGGCGCTGAGGGCGCTTGAGGATCAGCTGGGCGTGCAACTGGTCCGGCGTGGCAGCCGCTTTCAGGGCCTGACACCCGAAGGCGAACGGGTGCTGACATGGGCACGGCGCATCGTCGGCGACGCCCGCGCGCTTGCGGCCGAGATGGCCGCCATGCGGCGCGGCATCACCGGGCGGCTGCGCATCGGTGTCATCCCCACCGCCATGCCGCGTGTGGCAATGCTGACCACGCCGTTTCTGACGGCACACCCGGATGCGACCGTCACCATCCTGTCGCGGTCCTCCGACGAAATCCGCGATCAGATCGCCGCGCTGGAACTGGATGCGGGCGTGACCTATCTGGACAGCGAGCCTCTGGGTCGGGTTCAGATCCATCCGCTGTATCGCGAAACCTATTGCCTGATCGACCGGACCGAAGCCACAGGCCCCGCCACATGGGCCGAGGCCGCCGCCCGTCCCTTGTGCCTGCTGACACCTGATATGCAGAACCGGCGCATCGTCGCCGCGCATCTGTCCACCCATGCCCCCGCCGCCGAACCGCGCGTGGAAAGCAATTCCATGCTGGCGATCCTGTCGCATGTGGCCACCGGCGGATGGGCCGCCGTGCTGCCGCGCGCCCTGGCCGATGGCCTGCCCCTGCCCGCCGGGGTGCGGGCGCGCGATCTGACCGGATCGGATGCGCATACCGTCGGGCTGGTCGTGGCCGACCGCGAACCGCATCCGCCCATCGTCGATGCACTGCTGGCGGTGGCAAAGGCGATTGACAGCGCCTGAATATTGATAGATCAATTCTATTAACTGATGCTCGATTTATGTTGATGCGACTATCGTTGATTGCTAGTCTGATGGTCGAGGGAACCATTCGGACACGCGCGCCATGAGCCAGCCCGTCTTTGACGCTGAATCCACTGAACGCCTGAACGCGATCATCGCCGCGCATCTGGGGCGCGAAGGTCCTTTGCTGCCGATCCTGCATGATGTTCAGGCCGAATGGGGCATGATCCCCGATGCCGCGCAGCCGCTGATCGCCGTCGCCCTGAACCTGACGCGGGCCGAGGTTTACGGCGTCGTCAGCTTTTACCACGATTTCCGCGACCACCCCACCGGGCGGCATGTGCTGCGCCTGTGCCGGGCCGAGGCGTGCAAGTCGATGGGGGCCGACGCACTGGCCGATCAGGTGCAGCGTGCGCTTGGCATCGACTGGCACGAAACCACGCCGGACGGGCGGATCACGCTGGAACCTGTGTTTTGCCTTGGCCTGTGCGCCTGTGCGCCCGCCGCGCAGGTCGATGGGCGGCTGATTGGCCGGGCCAGCGCCGAAAAGCTGACGGGACAACTGGCGGGGGCACAGGCATGAAGATCTATGTCCCCATCGACGCCGCCGCCCGCGCTCTTGGCGCGGATGAGGTCGCCCGCGCCATCGTGGCACAGGCGGAACGCCGTGGCGAAACCGTGCAGATCATCCGCAACGGCAGCCGCGGCATGGTCTGGCTGGAACCTTTGGTCGAGGTAGAGCGGAACGGCATCCGCCACGGCTTTGGCCCCATGACCCCGGATGCGGTGGCGCAACTGTGGGATGGCGGCGATCTGGCGCTTGGGCCGGTGGATGAATTGCGCTGGATGCGGCTGCAAACCCGGCTGACCTTCGCCCGCGTCGGCATCATCGACCCGCTGGATTACGACGACTATGCCGCGCATGGCGGGCTTGTCGGGCTGCGGGCGGCACTGGCCGACCCTGCCGCCATCACCCAGATCATCACCGATTCCGGCCTGCGCGGACGCGGCGGCGCGGGGTTCCCCACCGGCATCAAATGGGCCACCGTCGCCAAAGCGCCCGGCCCGCAGAAATACATCGTTTGCAACGCCGACGAAGGCGACAGCGGCACATTCGCCGACCGGATGCTGATGGAGGGCGACCCGTTCTGCATGATCGAGGGCATGGCCATCGCGGGTCTCGCCGTAGGGGCAACGCAGGGGTTTATCTATATCCGCAGCGAATACCCCGATGCGATCCGCGCCATGAATGAGGCCATCACCACCGCCCGCGCACGCGGCATGTTGGGCGATGTGCTGGGGTCCGGCCTGCGCTTTGACATGGAGGTGCGCGTGGGCGCGGGCGCCTATGTCTGCGGCGAGGAAACCAGCCTGCTCAACAGCCTCGAAGGGCGGCGCGGCGTGGTTCGCGCCAAGCCGCCGATCCCGGCCCTGCACGGATTCATGGGGCGGCCGACAGTGGTGAATAACGTCATCTCGCTGGCATCTGTCCCGTGGATCATGGCGAACGGCGCGGCGGCCTATGCCGCATATGGCATCGGGCGGTCAAAAGGCACGATCCCGCTGCAAATCGCCGGGAATGTGCGCCACGGCGGACTGTTCGAAATCGCCTTTGGCGTCACCCTGCGCCAGATCGTCGAAGATTTCGGCGGCGGCACCGCATCGGGTCGCCCGATCAAGGCGGTGCAATCGGGCGGCCCTCTGGGTGCCTATTTCCCGCCCGCGCTGTTCGACACGCCCTTCGGCTACGAAGAATTCGCGGGCGAGGACGGCCTTGTCGGCCATGCGGGCGTGGTGCTGTTCGACGACAGCACCGACATGCTGGAGATGGCCCGCTTCGCGATGGAGTTCTGCGCCATCGAATCCTGCGGCAAATGCACGCCCTGCCGCGTCGGATCAGTGCGGGGTGTGGAAACACTGGACCGCATCGCATCAGGCGACGAAACGGGCATCCCGATCCTGCGCGACCTGTGCAACACGATGAAATGGGGCAGCCTCTGCGCCCTTGGCGGGTTCGCGCCCTATCCGGTCATCTCGGCGCTGAACCATTTCCCGGATGACTTCACCGGACGCAGCAACCCAAGGCAGGAGGCGGCGGAATGATAACCGGCCTGTCGCATATGACCTTTATCTGCCGTGATCTGGATCGGATGACCGCGATCCTGACCCGCGTTCTGGGCGCGAAACAGGTTGACGACAGCGGTGACGAAACCTTTTCGCTGTCGCGCGAACGGTTCTTTGTCGCGGGTGGGCTGTGGATTGCGGTGATGCAGGGTGATGCTTTGCCGGAACGCAGCTATAACCACATCGCCTTTCAGATCGACGATGCCGATTATGATATGCTGTATCAGCGCATCGAATCCCTTGGGCTGGAAATCCGTCCGCCGCGCCCAAGGATCGAAGGCGAGGGCCGGTCGATCTATTTTTACGACAACGACAATCACCTGTTTGAACTGCACACCGGAACGCTGGACCAGCGGCTGAGCCATTACGCCGCGTCGGAGGCCGCATGAAAGACTTTATCATCCCGCCCAAAGACTGGACCCGCGACATGGGCACGCCCGCCGCCTATGGTGCGCCGATCAGTCTAAGCATCGACGGCATCGCTGTCACCGTCCCCGCTGGCACCAGCGTCATGCGCGCCGCGGCCGAGGCCGGGATCAGCGTGCCGAAACTTTGCGCGACCGACAGTCTGGATGCGTTTGGTTCCTGCCGTCTGTGCGTCGTCGCGATCGAGGGGATGCGCGGCACGCCCGCATCCTGCACCACGCCCGTAGCCGAAGGCATGGTCGTTCACACCCAAACCGACGAAATCGCCCGCATTCGTCGTGGCGTGATGGAGCTGTATATCTCCGATCACCCGCTGGATTGCCTGACCTGCGCCGCCAATGGCGATTGCGAATTGCAGGATATGGCGGGCGCTGTCGGCTTGCGCGAGGTGCGCTTTGATCCCGGCGCGAACCACTTTGCGCAGCGCATGCCGACCGGCCCGAACCCGGAATACCGGCCCAAGGATCAGAGCAACCCCTATTTCACCTTTGACCCGGCGAAATGCATCGTCTGTTCCCGCTGCGTTCGCGCCTGCGAAGAGGTGCAGGGCACATTCGCCCTGACCATCGAGGGGCGCGGGTTCGATTCGCGCGTGTCGGCGGGCATGGCCAGCGATGATTTCCTGTCATCCGATTGCGTCAGTTGCGGCGCCTGCGTGCAGGCTTGCCCCACCGCAACCCTGCAAGAAAACCTGCAAATCGAGATCGGCACCCCCGACCGTGTGGTGAAAACCACCTGCGCCTATTGCGGTGTGGGGTGCAGCTTTGACGCCCATATGCGCGGGGAAACCGTGGTCAAGATGGTGCCGTCCAAAGATGGGCAGGCCAATCACGGGCATAGCTGCGTCAAGGGGCGGTTTGCTTGGGGCTATGCCACCCATGCCGACCGCATCCTGTCGCCGATGGTGCGCGACCAGATCACCGACCCGTGGCGCGAAGTGACCTGGGACGAGGCGTTGGATTTTGCCGCCACCCGGCTGCGGCAGGCGCAGGCCGATTATGGGCAGAACGCGATAGGGGTGATTACCTCATCCCGCTGCACTAACGAAGAAACCTATCTGGTGCAGAAACTGACCCGCGCGGTCTTTGGGAATAACAACACCGATACCTGCGCACGGGTCTGCCACTCGCCCACGGGTTACGGGCTGCGGTCCACCTTTGGCACCTCGGCCGGGACGCATGATTTCGATTCGGTGGAACAGACTGATCTGGCGCTGGTCATCGGTGCGAATCCGACGGATGGGCATCCGGTGTTCGGGTCTCGCCTGCGCCGCCGTCTGCGGCAGGGGGCGGGGCTGATCGTCGTTGATCCGCGCCGCATCGACCTGCTGGAAACACCGCATATGGGGATGGGGCTGCACCTGCCGCTGCGCCCCGGCACCAATGTCGCCGTCATCAGCGCGCTGGCGCATGTGATCGTGACGGAACGGCTGTATGACGAAGCCTTCATCCGCAATCGCTGCGATTGGGACGAGTTCAGCGATTACGCCGCTTTTATCAGCGACAACCGCCATTCCCCCGAGGAAGTGGAAAAGCTGTCCGGCGTGCCTGCCGATCTGATCCGGCAGGCGGCGCGGGCCTATGCCGCCGCGCCGCGCGCCAGCATCTATTACGGGCTGGGGGTGACGGAACATTCGCAAGGGTCAACGACGGTTATCGCCATTGCCAACCTTGCGATGATGACCGGCAATATCGGCAGCCCCGGCACCGGCGTGAACCCCTTGCGCGGGCAGAACAATGTGCAGGGCTCCTGCGATATGGGGTCGTTCCCGCATGAATACCCCGGCTATCGCCATGTCAGCGACCCGGCCACGCGGGCGATCTATGAACAGGCATGGGGCGTTTCGCTGTCGGATGAACCGGGCCTGCGCATCCCGAATATGTTCGATCAGGCGCTGGCCGGGCGGTTCCGGGGGCTTTATTGTCAGGGCGAGGATGTGGTGCAATCCGACCCCGACACCCGCCATGTCACATCGGCGCTGAAGGCGATGGACATCGTGATCGTGCAGGATCTGTTCCTGAACGAGACCTCGAACTATGCCCATGTGTTCCTGCCCGGTTCCAGCTTTCTGGAAAAGGACGGCACGTTTACCAATGCCGAACGCCGCATCAATATGGTGCGCCGCTGTATGCCGCCCGCCCAAGGCTATGCCGATTGGGAAATCACGCAGATGCTGGCCAACCGCATGGGCGCGGGCTGGAGCTATACCCACCCGCGCGAAATCATGGATGAAATCGCCGCGACCACGCCCAGCTTCGCGGGCGTCAGCTTTGACCTGCTGGACCGGGTGGGTTCGGTGCAATGGCCCTGCAATGATGCCGCGCCGCTTGGCACGCCCTTGATGCATGTCGATGGTTTCGTGCGCGGCAAGGGCCGGTTCATCAATACCGAATATGTCGCGACCGAGGAACGCACCGGCGCGCGCTTTCCCTTGCTGCTGACCACCGGGCGGACGCTGACGCAATACAACGTCGGCGCCCAGACGCGGCGCACCGGCAACACCGCCTGGCACCCCGAGGATATGCTGGAAATTCACCCGCATGACGCCGAAACACGCGGGGTGCGGGATGGCGATTTCGTGCGCCTCACCTCGCGCGCGGGGGATACGACGATGCGGGCAAAGATCACCGACCGGGTGGCGCCGGGCGTGGTCTATACCACCTTCCACCATCCCGATGCACAGACCAATGTCGTCACCACCGACAATTCCGACTGGGCCACCAACTGCCCGGAGTTCAAGGTGACGGCTGTGCAGGTGTCGCCCTCGAACGGGCCAACGGAATGGCAGAGCGACTATGCCGCCCATTCCCGCCTGTCGCGCCGCATCCTGCCTGCGGCGGAATAACGGATGGAGGATCACGCCGCCGCATCCGCCCAACCGGCGGCCCCGCGCCGCTGGCAGGATGGTGCGTGGATCACCGGCGACGCCCCGCCGCCGCCAGCGGAATCGCCGGTGGCCATCGTGATCGACGGGCAAAGTCAGGCGGTGCTGATGGCCACACCCGCCGATCTGCATGATCTGGCCGTAGGCTTTGCCCTGACCGAAGGCATGATCGCCAGTGCCGCCGATGTGCAGTCGTTCGAACAGGTCGCCGTGGAAACGCGCGGCCTGCCGGGGGCCGAAGCGCGGCTGTGGCTGCGCCCTGGCATCGCCGCCGCCCTGTCGGAACGACGCCGCAAGATGCTTGGCCCGGTCGGCTGCGGGCTGTGCGGGATCGACAGCATCGAACAGGCGCTGCCCGAACTGCTGCCCGTGACCAGCGCTTTGCGCATCACCCCCGCCGATATTCAGGCAGCCATGGCGGCGCTGAGCGCGGGGCAGATCCGCTGGCGTCAGACCCCCGCCATCCACGGTGCCTGTTTCTGGCACCCCGCCGCCGCCCCCACCGTGCGCGAGGACGTGGGCCGCCATAACGCGCTGGACAAGGTATCGGGCGCGCTGGCCCGCGACGGGCGCACCGGGGCGGGCGGGGTGATCGCCATGACCTCGCGCCTGTCGGTTGATCTGGTGCAAAAGGCGGCGCGGATGCAGGCCGCCGTGGTCATCGGCGCATCGGCCCCGACGACGCTGGCGATCACCTGGGCACAGGCGGCGGGCATCACCCTGATCGGGCGCGCGCGCGGCACCGGCTTTGACCTTTACACCCACCCCGAACGACTGAAAGGCTGACCCATGGCAGACAAGCTGATCCGCATGGCCACGCAGATTGCCGATTTCTGGCGTTACCAGCCGGGACAACCGGAACGGGCCGTGGCCGAACATATCAACGATTACTGGTCCTATCAGATGCGACGTGATTTTCTGGCCGCGATCAAAGGGCAACCACAGGCCGATCCGGTGGTTCAGGCCACCGCCGCGCTGATCGACCTGCCCGATCACGACACCGCTGCCTGACAGCCTGCTGCGTTGCAATCGCGGCCAGCCCGCCGCATATATGGCGCAGCAGCAGCGGAGCGGTGGATGACCTATCTGGATTTCGAAAAACCTCTGGCCGACATCGAAGGCAAAGCCGAAGAATTGCGCGCAATGGCCCGCAAGGGTGAAGGCGCGGTCGATGTGGAAAAAGAGGCCGCCGCGCTGGACAAAAAAGCCGGCGACATGCTGCGCGATCTGTATAAATCGCTGGACCCTTGGCGCAAAACGCTGGTGGCGCGCCACCCCGACCGGCCACATTGCGGCGCCTATATCGACGCGCTGTTCACCGAATATACGCCGCTGGCAGGCGACCGCACCTTTGGCGACGACCATGCGGTGATGGGCGGGCTGGCGCGGTTCCACGACGCGCCCTGCGTGGTGATCGGCCATGAAAAGGGCAATGACACCAAATCGCGCCTGACCCATAATTTCGGCATGGCCCGGCCCGAAGGCTATCGCAAGGCGATCCGGCTGATGGACATGGCGCACCGCTTTGGCCTGCCGGTTATCACGCTGGTCGATACCCCCGGCGCCTATCCCGGCAAGGGTGCCGAGGAACGCGGGCAAAGCGAGGCGATCGCCCGCTGCACCCAGAAATGTCTGGAAATCGGCGTGCCGCTGGTGTCGGTCATCATCGGCGAGGGCGGCTCGGGTGGCGCGGTCGCATTCGCCACGGCCAACCGCATCGCCATGCTGGAACATTCGATCTATTCCGTCATCTCGCCCGAGGGTTGCGCCTCGATCCTGTGGAAAGACGCCAACAAAATGCGCGAAGCGGCCGAGGCATTGCGCCTGACCGCGCAAGACTTGCACAAGCTGGGCGTGATCGACCGTATCATCAGCGAACCTATGGGCGGCGCGCAGCGTGACCCGGCGGCAGCGATCACCGCAGCGGGTGTGGAAATCGCGGCAATGCTGGACGGGCTGAAAGGCAAGAAACCGGCAGAGCTGATCCGCGACCGGCGACAGAAATTCCTGAACATGGGCGGCGTCGCGCTGGTCTGAAGCCCGGCCCCGCCGAACGCGCCAATCGGCGTGAAATCCGCATCCACCTTGCTGCGTAACCCGCTGTAACTGCGTGTTTACCCGCGTGTTCGCAGCAAGCCACCGCATTCAGGCAGTGACAAACCGCACTCACCTGTCTTTATCGACAGGTGGCGTGAAATTTCATGCGCAAGGCATTTACGCGACCATAGTTTGACATGTAATGCCCCGAACCTTCGCACATGTCAGACTTCCTGTCGCTTGGAAAGATGCCGTAAAATGTCCTTGATCCGTTCCATGGCCGTATCAGCCTTGCTGTCTGCGGCAACCGTTGTTCCCGCCTTCGCCGCCACGCTTCCGGCTGCGGTCGATGTAAAGATGAACTATCGCACCAGCGCAGCCGACAGCACCTACGCCGCCGGTCGCTATGCAAACATGACGTTTTCGGTCAACACCTATGGGCTGAACAACGGCGTTTCGCAGTATAACAACACCGGCACGTTCGGCTGGGGCAGCCAGACCCAAAGCGTGGGGATGCGGATCGTCGACGTGGTTGTCGAGGCGGGCAAACCTGCCATTCAGGCCGCCGCCTATTGCATCGAAATCAGACGTGGTTTCTGGACGAATGACCGCAACGGCTATCGCACCTACGAGGTCAATACCACGCTAAGCGCCATCACGCAGGAATATCTGGGCAAACTGGCCCATCTGGCGTGGGATCAGGTCAACAATGCCGTCACCGCGGCGGCCTATCAGCTTGCAGTCTGGGAAATCAGCCATGATTACGCTGGCGGCGCACTGAATCTGGGTGCCCGTTCGACGGGCGGCATCGGATTTGCGGCGCAGCGTGGCACGGGCACGCAGCGGCAGGTCTTCGATCAGGCGCAGGCTTGGCTGAACACGATCAAGAACGATTACACCGGCCACCGCCAGATGGTGTATCTGCGCCATTATGACCCCGCGAACCGCGAGGATTATCAGGATCTGATCGTCGATCTGCCCCTGCCCGAACCCGAGCTGCCGGCCCCGGTCCCGGTTCCCGCCGCCGGATTCTTGCTGATTGGTGGTCTGGGCGCACTGGCCGCGCTGCGCCGCCGCCAGAAACAAGCCTGATCCGGCAGTTCCCCTTGCAAACCCCGCCTGCACGGGCGGGGTTTGCAAGGGCGGGGTATCACCACATGGTCTTTGCCGCGCGGCCCGGCCATTCGGCATCGTAATCCGGCCCGCCAACCGCCCCTGCGGTCATACCCGCCAGAATCTGCCCCGGCGAGGGCAGCCCGGCACTGTCATCCGCGCTCGACCAGATGCCCGCCCGCATCATCGCGCGAGCGCATTGGAAATAGACCTCACCAATCTGCACGACGATGACCACGCGCGGCTGCGTGCCGTCCCGGTCAAAACTGGCGCGCAGGCGCGCATCATCTGTCACCCGTGCCTGCCCGTTCACCCGGATGACAGTGTTGGACCCGCGCAGAAGGAACATCAGACTGACCCGCCCGTCACGCGTGATATTACGGATCGAATCGATCCGGTCATTGCCGCGCCAGTCGGGCAGCGCCAAATGACAGTCGTCCAGCACCCGCACCACCGGGCCGTCATCGCCGCGCGGGCTGGCGTCGGTGCCCTCGGGGCCAACAGTTGCCAGCACACAAAAGCGCGCCCGCTCCAGAAAGATGCGATAATCCGGCGTGATCCGATCCGCCACCTTGCGCAGCGAAGCCGGGCCGGGCTGGCCATAGATTGCACCCAGATCCGCCTCGGCCAGCCATTTCATCCTTGAAACCCAGCCTCGGCCATCAGCCGGTCGGAATTGCCTTCGATCTGCCGTTCCAGATCAGCCATAAAGGTCGCGCTGTCAGTGCCGGGGGGAATGACGGGCAGAAATTCGACCACCGCGCGACCCGGACGGATGCCCCAGCCCTTGCGCGGCCAGAACAGCCCGGTGTTCACCGCAACCGGCACCACATCCAGCCCCGTCGCCGCACGGATCGAGGCGACGCCGTGCTTATACGCCTTGCGCTGCCCCGGCAGGGTGCGCGTGCCCTCGGGGTAGATGATAAGCTGACCCAGACTGCGTTCGGCGATCCGTTCCGACACCCGTTCGGAAATCGCCGTCATCGCATCCTTGCCGCGTGAACGGTCGATGGGAATGCAGCCGACCTTATAGGCATACCAGCCCATGATCGGCACGCGCATCACCTCGCGCTTCATGATAAAGGCGCGGCGGGGGACGGCATGGGAAATCGCCATAATATCCCAAAAACTTTGATGTTTGGCCGCGACGATGCAGTCATGCGTGGGCGGCGTGCCGCGCACCTCGGCGATCAGGCCCAGATAGATGCGGGCCGACCAGACCACATGGCCGATCCAGACGGTCGAGACGCGGATTGCCCCCTCGCGCCCGCCGGTGGCGACCTTGAACAGCCCCCACAACCCGATCAGGATCGTGGCCAGTGCGATGTGAAGATAAAAGGCGATGTTGCGCAGATATTGCACGAATGTCAGCGGGCCGGGGGTGGGGGAATAATCGCTCATCGCACCTCGGCCAACATTTTCAACGCCGCCCAACGGGTCGCGAAAAAGCCCACGCCCGCCGCCACCGCCGGGATCAGCAGCGGCAGCAGCCAGTCCCAGCCTCGGAAACCCAGCCCGGTCAGAAACCCGCCCGATGCCTGCATATCCGGCAGCAGGGCGATGGCGATCATCCCCGCCAGCGTGCCCGCCGCCGCACCCAAGGCCGCACGTCGCGTAAAGCGGCTGACAAAGGCCCCGGCGATGGTGATGTCACGCGCCCCGATCAGCCGCAGCACCCGGATCACCTGCCCGTTCGCCGCCAGCGCCGCCTTGGCCGCCAGTGTAATCATCGCCGCCGATGCCGCCGCAATCAGCCCCAGCGACAGAATACCCAGCATGTTCAACCGGCTGGCCGCACTGACCAGCGGGCGACGCCATTCGCTGTGATCGTCCAGCACCGCATCCGGCGCCTCGGCCTCAAGCCGCAGCCGCAGACCCTGCGCGTCAAAACCACCGCTGATCGGCACGTCGATCAGGCGTGGCACCGGCAGCGCATCGACTGGCACATCCGGGCCGAACCACGGGGTCAGCAGCGCCGCCACCTCGTCATCGGGCAGGATGCGCGGATCGCCAAGGCCGGGGGTCTGGCGCAGCACCTCGATCGCGGCGGCTGTGCGTGGCTCGATGTCGGCGGTCGAGGCGGTGATGCGCACCGTCACCGACTCGGCCAGTTCGGATGACCAGCGCTCGGCCAGCCGCCCCGTCGCCAGCGCCAGGGCCAGCGCGAACACCGCCAGAAAGGCCATCGCTCCGGCGGAAAACACCGTCAGTTGCGCGGTGAACCCGGTCGGTGGCACGATCCGGGCGGAAATGCCGCCTTCGCCGCGCGTCATCGCCTGCCACAGCGCAGGCAGATTGACGCTGCGCAATTCGGGGCGGGACAACGGGTTTTTCATAGATCCGCCCCCGCCTGTGTAACCCGGCCACCTGCGATACGCAGCACCCGCGCCGCGACCTGCGCCTTGGCCGCGCGGATCAGGTTCAGATCATGGGTCGCGACCAGAACCGCCTTGCCGGAATGGTTCAACTCGATCAGCAGTTGCAGCAGACGCATCGACATATCCCAGTCAAGATTGCCAGTCGGTTCATCGGCCAGCACCAGATCGGGCGACAGGATCACCGCCCGCGCCAATGCCGCGCGCTGCCGTTCGCCCCCCGATAAAGATGGCGGCAGCGCACGCGCCTGCGGGCCAAGCTGCACCCAGCCCAGCAGATCCTTCATCGCCTGCATATCGACCGGCTGGCCAGAAACCGTTAACGGCAGCGCGACATTTTCGGCCAGCGGCAGGTGATCCAGAAACTGCGGGTCCTGATGCACCACACCGACGCGCTGCCGCAGCGTGGCGATACCGTCGCGCGTCAGCCCGCGCATATCCTGCCCGAACGCCGTCATCCGCCCCGAGGTCGGCAGCAGGTCGGCATAGCACAGCCGCAAGAAGGTGGTTTTCCCCGAACCGGACGGGCCAGTCAGGAAATGGAATGATCCGGGCGCAAGGGTCAATGTGATGCCCGACAATAATTCGCCCTTGCCGGGATAGCCGAAACCGGCCTCTTGCATTTCGATCACGCGCACCTCCTTGCGCCCGCTTGGAAGACGGGCCAGCGCTTGATAGAACAGCACGACGATGAATGCGAGGGTCGGATGGGTGAAATACGGTTGATCTGCCCCGGTTGTGGTGCCGAATACCGGCTGGACGAGGGGATGATTCCCGCACAGGGGCGCGAGGTGGAATGCTCTGCCTGCGGGCACATCTGGCATCAGCCGGGCAGCGGGACACAGGAACCGCCCCCTGCCCTTGCTTCGGTTCCGGCGCCCGTATCGCCACAGGCTGAAAGCCGCCGCCGTGATCCGATTGATTTTGTGGTCTCGCGTCGCATGTCGGGCCATGATCTGACCAGGCCGCCGATCTATCGGGAACAAACCGTTCCCCCCGCCCCCCCGACACCCGCGCAAATGCCGCGTCTGAACCGGCCTCTGCCTGCTGACGTGCTGGCGATCCTGACCGAAGAGGCCGAGCGGGAACGCGCCGCCCAAGCGGCCGAGCAGACTGCCACGACCGCGTTGACAACCACTGATTGGCCCGCAACCACCCTTACGACCTCACGCCCGGCAGAACCGCAGCAATCGCGGGACGCGGCCGCCGTTTTGCCCCCTGCGCAAACAGAGCGGGCTTCATCGGTTTCCTCGACTTTGGGGCAAAATACCGTGCCTCTGCCTGCTGTCGGCGACATGGCAAGCACCCTGGAAACCGTGGCAACCGCACCGGAAGATCATGCGGACACAGCAGCCGTTTCCGCCCCACCCCCGCCACACCATCATGGACGCACGGGTTTTGTCTGCGGCCTTCTGGTCGCGGCCTTGTTATTGGCCCTGTATCTGGCGGCACCGCTGGTTCCAGCCGAAACGACTGCCGGACAAGCCCTGAACCAGTGGCGCGAGATCGCCGATCAGGCACGCGCCTGGCTGGCCGGGCTGTTCTGACACAACTTGCCCGTCACATTTGGGAGGCGGTGCCGCTGAACCAAGGTTGCGGCAAGGCGCTATTCCTGCCTCGACACCCCGAATCCGCATATGGTCACGCATTTGTGGTATTTTTGGCCTGTGGCAGACCACGCGGGCAGGCAGGAAAACCCGACAATCTCAATCACACCGCACAGCCGGTCCCCTGCCCCTTGCCGCGCCAAACCTATCGCCGCATCGCCCGAATGACCGGCACCCCGCCGAGGCCAGCCAAACTGCCCCCTCGCAGCAGCCCCAAGGCACAGGAGCAATCGTGTTTCGCTGCCGAATGACGCAGCAGATAAGCCGCCCGGACAGGCCAGGCATTCATCCCTCGCGGAACGCGCGGTTGAAATAATCCGTCAGCGGCTTGACCAGATAGCTGATCGGGCTGCGTTCGCCCGTCTGAATGAACACCTCAACCGGCATACCGGGGATCAGCGACAGGCTGCCCAGCTTGGACAGTTCATCAGGCGGAATCGTCACTTCGGCGCGGTAATAGGACATGCGCGTTGCCTCATCCATGACCGCATCGGGCGACACCCGCGACACCTCGCCGTCGATTTCCGGCGTGGTGCGTGAACTGAAGGCCGAGAAAACCAGCTTGACCTGCTGGCCAGGATGCACCTCGTCGATATTGATCGGAGAAACCCGCGCACCGATGACCAAAGGCCGGTCCTGTGGCACCAGATACATCAGCGGTTCCGCCGGGCGGATGACCGAGCGAGGTGTGCGCACCTGCAATTCATGCACGACGCCCGACACCGGCGCGCGGATTTCCAGCCGGGCGATCTGTTCAGTCAGGCCACGGCGACGCTCGGCCAGTTCCAGTTCGCGATAGCCCTGATCGCGCAATTCGGTTTCCGCAGTTTCACGCCGGGCAGCAGTCAGTCGCAGGCTTTCGATGCCAATTTCGGTGCGCCGCGTTTCCGCCTGCGCCCGCGTGGCGTCGATTTCGCCGATCTGGCCATCCAGCCGCGCCGCCTCGCGCTCCAAGGCCAGAACACGCGGTGCCTGCGCCAGACCCTTTTGCAGCAGGGACCGCTGATCGACCAGTTCCTGTTCCAGCAATTCGCGCTGGCGGGTCAGGGCCACCTCTTGCGCATCCAGCCCGTTGATTTGCGCGGCAACCTGTTCGGACTGCTTGGTCAACTGATCCAGAGACTGGGTGATAGTATCCGTGCGGGCACGGAATAGGCTTTGCTGCCCATCCCTCAGCGCCTCAACCTCGGGGTCGGTTTCTGCGGCGGCAAGCAGATCGGGGGGAAAGGTGATCTCGGTCGCGTCGGCGCGTTCCGCCTCAAGCCTGCCGCGCCGGGCCAGCAATTCGAAATACTGGCTTTCTACAATGGCCAGTTCGGTTTCCAGCAAAGCGCCGTCCAGCCGGATCAAGGCTTCGCCCGCACCGACGGTTGCACCTTCCGTCACCAGAATTTCATCGACGATGCCGCCATCCAGATGCTGCACCACCTGACGGCTGCTTTGCAGTTCAACCTGACCACTGGCCACAACCGCGCCCGAAATGCGCGACAGCACGCCCCAGCCGCCAAAACCGACAAACAGCACCAGAATCGAAATGATCCCCAGCATCAGCGGGCCACGCACCGGCCATTGCCTTGCCACCGCCTCGCGCGAGTCGGGCTTGGCCGGGCCACCGGGCGGATTCATGCGCGGCATCGGCGCAGGCTGCGTCGCCTTGGCCGCCGGGGCGGTTTGCGGTGCCTCGGCAGGGGGACGGTTCAATGGGGCTTCGGGTGCAGCGTTTTCTGCGGTCTGTGCATCATTCATGGCAGGCTGCGCAACGGCGGATGGCGCCATGCCTGCGCCCCCGGCCGGCGGAGGATTTGCGGCACCCGCACGGGTCGCCTCAGCCGCAGCGACATCCACCCCGCTGTTGTCTGCCGCAGGCGATGCCGCGCCCTGTTCGTCGCGCAGCGGTGCAAGCCGCGCCAGATAATCCGCAGCCGGGCGTTTGTCTTCGCCGCTCATGTCACGCCTCCGCTTTGACCGCCCTCTTTCGCCTGCCGGATCTGGTCGGCGTTCTTGACCATGGATTTCAGCACCTCGTCGCGGGGACCAAAGGCGCGGCGGGTGCCCTGATCCAGAGCCAGCAGCAGTTCGCATTCCGAAATCGCCGCCGGACGGTGCGCCATGATGATAACCGCCCCGCCGCGCGCCTTGATCGAGCGGATCGCCTGATTCAGCGCCTCGGACCCCTGATTGTCGAGGTTCGAGTTCGGTTCATCCAGCACAAACAGCATCGGATCAGGATAAAGCGCGCGCGCCAGACCAACGCGCTGAATTTGCCCGCCCGACAGCCGCCCGCCCGCCTGCGTGACCGGGGTATCGTAACCTTTGGGCAGGTCCAGAATCATCTGATGCGCCGCCGCCGCCTGCGCCGCCGCAACCACGCGCTGACCGTTCGGTTCAGGCGCAAGCCGGGCGATATTTTCAGCGATGGTGCCGTCGAACAGGGTCACAGTCTGCGGCAGATAGCCGATCAGACTGCCCAGCACATCCTGATCGTATTGGTCCAGCGTCGCGCCCCCCAACCGGATCGAGCCACCGGCAATCGGCCAAGCCCCGATCAGCGCCCGCGCCAGCGTCGTTTTGCCCGCACCCGAGGGGCCGATGACACCGATCGCCTGCCCCGGCCCGACCGAGAAACTGACCCCGCGCAGCGTCGGCTGGTTCTGACCGGGTGGCACCACCGTCAGGTTGCGCACGTCGATCTGCGCGGGCGGACGCGGCAGCGGCGTGCGGTCAGGTTCGGGCGGACGGCGACTGAGCAGCTTTTCCAGCCGCCCCCAGCCATCCTGCGCGCGCTGCACCAGTGCCCAGCCACCGACGATCTGTTCAATCGGGGCCAAGGCCCGACCCATCAGGATCGAACTGGCAATCATCGCGCCCGGCGTCAGTTCTTGCTGCAACACCAGCCACGCACCGGCAGCCAGCATCGCGCTTTGCAGAAACAGGCGGAAGGTGCGGGAAAATACGGTAAAGGCGGTCGCGCGATCCGTGCCGCGCAGCGAATGGGCCGTCGCCTCGTCCCGCGCGGCGCGCCAGCGATGAAACGCCGCCTTGCGCATCCCCAACGAACCGATCAGTTCGCCTTCGTCACGATAGAGGTCAGACATGCGATCCGCCGCCTGCGCCGAAGCCGCGCCGCGTTGCAGCGGCTCGCGGTTGATCCATTGGTTCAGGAACGTCGCGCAGACCAGAATGACGCAACCAATCATCGCCACCACGCCCAGAAGCGGATGAAAAATGAACACCGCCCCCATGAAAATCGGCGCCCAGGGCAGATCGAACATCGCCATCAGCACCGGCGAGGCGATCAGTTGCTGCACCGATTGCAGATCGCGGGTGCCGCCCTTGGCCACGGCTTCGCTGCCGGTGGCGATCCCGTCCTCAAGTGACGCGGCAAAGACGCGCGATTCCAGTCGCGACTGAAAGCGCGTCGCCAGACGGTTCATCACCCGGCTGCGTGCGACATCCAGCAAACCCATTAAAACAAACAGAAAAACCACCAACGCAAACAGTGCCGTCAGCGTTTCCACCGAACGCGATCCCAGCACGCGGTCGTAAACCTGCATCATGAACAGTGGCCCGGTCAGCATCAACAGGTTCACTGCCACGGAAAAAAGCCCGACAAACCCCAGCATCCACCAGCCTTCGGCCCGCGCCTGCCTGAGTTCCTTGCCGCCGTCATACATGCCCGGTGCCCGTGCCATGCCTGTCTGCCCTGCCTTGTTCTGTGGAGGAATCGCCGCCCCGCCACCGGATAACCGATCCACACATCCGGCGACAGGCACCAGACCGTGATTCGGCAGTCAATTTGTATTTTTAATGCCTAAAGGTTAAGGACTTCACCAATTCCGCCCGTTTATCCCCGCCCTCAGGCATCGGCGAAAGGCTGTTCTGCAACAAAAAACGCCGCAACCCGAAGGTCGCGGCGCTACGTGCAATGTGTGTGAATTTCAAAGGGTCAGACGACTGATCTCTTCCTTGATGCGCAGCTTTTCACGCTTCATCTGGGCAATGGCAATATCATCTGATCCAGGTCTTTTCTGTTCCTTTTCAACCGCTTCCGAAAGGGTTTGGTGTTTTTTGCGCAGTTCTTCGACATGGGAAGCAACCGACATTCCATCCTCCTTGGCTGTTGTTCGGTGGATCAAGTCGAGCATAAAACTTTGATTCTGTCACCAGACATTTACACTACCAAAGGTTGATTTCCGCACCGTCACGCAGGATCGCGGCGGCCATGTCGGTCAAATCTTCGCCATCTTCCAGATGCACCGCCGCCGCGTGCAGAATCAGCGGCGCGCGCAGGCGCAAGGGACCGCGCGCACCCTTGCGCATTCCAATAATAACGCGCCCGGCATCGCGCCCCACGCGCGCGCTGAGCGGCAGGATCGACAGATCACCGGCACGCCCGGCCACCACCGCCAGAACATCCGCCAGACGATCCGCCCGCAGCACCAGCACCAGTCGCCCACCGGGCCGCAGCCGCCGCAAACCCGCGTCAATCCACAGATGCAGCGGCGTGTCCTCATGCCGGGCGTCGGCACGGCCCACGTCGGGGGCACGGGTTCCGGCGGCGAAAAACGGCGGATTTGCAATCACATGGTCAAAGCTGGCCCCGCGCAACTCGCCCGGCATCACGGCCAGATCACCGGTCAGCACCCGCAGCGCGATACCGTTCGCCACCGCATTCCGTTCGGCCAGCACGGCGTAATCGACCTGCCTTTCGATCCCGGTCAGCCGGGCACCCGGCACCCGAGCGCCGATGCACAGGCTGGCCACCCCGGCACCGCAGCCCAATTCCAGCACACTGTCGTCAGCCCGCGCCGGGCAGGCCGCCGCCAGCATCACCGCATCCGCCCCGGCGCGATAGCCCTGCGCAGGCTGCGCGATCCGTAACCGCCCGCCCAGAAAACCATCCTCGCGCAGCGGGGTCATCGGATCAGCCCGGCCTCGCGCAGAATGGCACGGGCCATGAAGGCATCGCGGTCAGCCACCATCAGCCGTCGCGGCAGAATACCGATGGACCCGTCCAGCACACTCATATGCCGGTCCAGTTCAAATGCGGGAATATCCTCGGCTTGCAGCAGCGCCTGCGCGTGTGACAGCAAAACCGGGTCCGTGGTGCGCAGCAGTTCAATCATGGCTGCGACGTTAGGCCGTGGTTGCGCAATTGTCGATGCCGTGGCAATGGGTTGCCCCAAAGGCAAAGAGGTATGGATGTGAACGATACCGCCCTGAAACCGCTGGACCGTCTGAGCGCGACGCTGGCCCCCGAAATGGCCGCTGTCGATGCGCTGATCCGTGACCGCATGGCCAGCCAGCACGCCGCCCGCATTCCTGAGGTGACGGCCCATCTGGTCAGCGCAGGCGGCAAACGGCTGCGCCCCTTGCTGACGCTGGCTGCCGCGAAACTGCTGGGTTATCAGGGCGATGCGCATATCCTTCTGGCCACAGCGGTCGAGTTTATCCACACCGCCACCCTGCTGCACGATGATGTGGTGGACGAAAGCCGCCAGCGGCGCGGGCGACCCACGGCGAACCTGCTGTGGGATAATAAATCCAGCGTTCTGGTGGGCGATTACCTGTTCGGGCGGTCGTTCCAATTGATGGTCGAAACCGGCAGCCTGCGGGTGCTGGACATTCTGGCCAACGCCGCCGCCGTGATTTCCGAAGGCGAGGTGCTGCAACTGACCGCCGCGCAGGACTTGCGCACCGACGAGGCGATCTATCTGCAAGTTGTGCGTGGCAAGACCGCCGCCCTGTTTTCCGCCGCGACCGAGGCCGGGGCCGTGGTCGCCACTGCGCCCGACGATCAGGTGACGGCGCTGCGTGATTACGGCGATGCACTGGGGATCGCATTCCAGATCGCCGATGACCTGCTGGATTACGGCGGTGCAAGCGAGACCATCGGCAAGAACACCGGCGACGATTTCCGCGAACGCAAGCTGACGCTGCCGGTCATCAAGGCCGTGGCGCATGCCAATGACGAAGAACGCGCCTTCTGGCAGCGGACCATCGAAAAGGGCGATCAGCGCGGCGGCGATCTGGAACAGGCGTTGCGGATCATGAACGGCCATGGCGCGCTGGATGCCGCCCGCCGTGATGCGCTGGATTGGGCCGCCCGCGCCCGCGCGGCTCTGACCGCCCTGCCCGATGGCGAGATCCGGGGCATTCTGTCGGATCTGGCCGATTACGTCGTCGCCCGCGTCGCCTGATCCTGTCGCCAGAATGACAAAAGGCCCCCAATTCGGGGGCCTTTGACGTTTCAGGGGTGCCGCCTGAACGGCACCCGCCCGGTATCACGAGTTATAGGCGTTCTCGCCATGGGTGGTCAGGTCCAGCCCCTGACGCTCGTCGTTTTGTGCCACGCGCAGTCCCGTCAGCGCCTTGACGATATAGATCGCCACCAGCGACACCACCGCCGACCAGATAATCGCGATCACCACACCCAGCACCTGCACATAAAGCTGATGTCCCATCGACACATCCACGCCCTGACCGCCAAAGGCCGGGAACACGAACACGCCGGTCAGAACCGCCCCGATGATCCCGCCGACACCATGGATGCCGAACACGTCAAAGCTGTCGTCGATGCCGATGCGCGATTTCATCGTGTTGACGAACCACATGCAGGCCAACCCGCTGATCACGCCAATGGCGATCGCCCCCATCGGCCCGACAAAGCCAGCCGCCGGGGTCACGCCGACCAGACCGGCAATCGCCCCCGAAACGCCCCCCAGCAGCGAGGGATGACCGCGCAGCAACCATTCGCCAAAGGACCATGCCAGCGCAGCGGCAGCGGTTGCGACCACGGTGTTCACCACCGCCAGCGCAGCGATCCCATCAGCCGCCAGCGCGGAACCGGCGTTGAACCCGAACCAGCCCATCCACAGCAACGCGGCGCCGATAAAGGTAAAGGTCAGGTTGTGCGGGGCCATCAACTCGCGCCCGTAACCGATGCGCGGACCGGCGACATAGGCTGCGACCAGACCGGCGACACCGGCGTTGATGTGAATCACCGTCCCGCCGGCGAAATCCAGCGCGCCATGCCCGGCCAGATAGCCACCCGACTGCCAGACCATGTGGCAGATCGGCAGGTAAGACAGCACGAACCAGATCAGGCAGAACAGCAAGACGGCGCTGAACTTCATCCGCTCGGCGGTGGCGCCGACGATCAGCGCGGTGGCGATGCAGGCAAAGGCAAGCTGGAACACGACGAAGTTATATTCGTAGATGTCCCCCTCCAGCGTATCCACCGAGATACCCGACAGGAACATCTTGGACAGATCGCCGATAAAGGCGCTGACACCGCCGTTTTCCGCACCGGTAAAGGCCAGCGAATAGCCAAACATCACCCACAACAGCGCCACGATGCAGAAAACGGTAAACACCTGCATCAGCACCGACAGCATGTTCTTGCCACGGGCCAGCCCGCCATAGAACAGCGCCAACCCCGGCACGCTCATCAGCATGACAAGGATCGCCGAGACCATCACCCAGGTCACATTGCCGGTATCGGCAACCGGCACCACCGCAACGGCGGCTTCCGTCACGGTTTCGATCACCGGGGCGGCGGCTTCCTGAGCCAAAGCGGGCAACGCGGGCAGCGCAGCCATCGGCACGGATGTTAACAAAGCTTTGTTCATCGTCTCACCTGTCTTGAAGCGGGCAGCCGGAAGGGCCGCGTTTCCTCTTTTTGATCGTCAGCGGGCGGGGCGATGCACAAGAACAGGGCGCAGCGCCGCAGCGCAGAAAACCGGATTGCGCAAAAAACAGGCTGTCTGTAGGCGCAATGCCCGCGCGCCGCGCAGATCACAGATCGGTAAGCCGAGTTTCCATACAGCGATTCTTGCGCTATGCTACCTTTTCAAAGAGCCGGAAAACCGGCGGGCAGCGAACACAGGCACAACGCATGAAACGACCCACCGGGACGCCCCCACGAACGGGCAAAGGCCCCGTCGCCGACAAGCGCAACTTTGCCAGCGCCGAAAAACCCAAACGCCATACCCCCCGCAAGCAAACGCGGCAGGGGAATGTGGTGATGCGCGGGGTGGCAGGGCTGGTCACACTGGTCTGGCGCGTTATCTGGGGCAGCGCCTGGCGGCTGGCGCTGGTTCTGGCGTTGATCCTGTTTGGCACAACAGCCTATTATTATAACGGCCTGCCCGAAGCGTCGGCCCTGTTCGACGGTCGCGCGCGCGGTTCCGTCACCATGCTGGACCGCGATGGCGGGGTGTTCGCCTGGCGTGGTGAAACCTTTGGCACCGTGTCCTCTGACAAGATCGCGCCGGTGCTGAAAAACGCTGTCATCGCGACCGAGGACCGCCGGTTCTACAATCACCTTGGCGTCGATCCGCGCGGCATCGCGGGGGCCATGCGCAACAACATTCAGGCCGGGCGCGGCGCGTTCGAGGGCGCGGGCGGTTCGACCATCACCGTGCAGGTGGCAAAACTGCTGTGCCTTGGCCAGACCTTCGACCCCACCCAGTGGAAGGACGAAGCCGAATTCGAACAGGATTGCCGCGTCAGCAGCCTGTGGCGCAAAATCAAAGAGGTGCCCTATGCCTTCGCGCTGGAGGCCAAGTATTCCAAGGATGAAATCCTCAACATCTATATGAACCGCTCCTATCTGGGTGCCGGCGCACGCGGGTTCGAGGCCGCTTCGCAACGTTATTTCAACAAACCCGCCAGCGACGTGACTGCACCCGAGGCGGCGATGCTGGCCGGTGCCCTGCGCGCGCCCAGCCGTTACGCGCCCACTGCGAACCTGCAACGCGCACAGGACCGCGCCAATGTCATTCTGGGCCTGATGCACGAAGAAGGCTATCTGAACGACGCCGAACTGGCGCAGGCGCGGGCCACCCCCGCCACTCTGTCGCGGGCGGCTGCGGCGCGGACAGGAGGTTATTTCGCCGATTGGGTGATGGATTCCGGCCCCGGTTTCTTGACATCCGAAACGACCGAGGACGTGACCATCCGCACCACCTTTGACCAGGGCATTCAGCGCGCGGCGGAACGTGCGCTGGCCCGCGTGTTCAACGAAAAGGTCAAGGACGGGTCCAAGGCGCAGGCCGCCGTCGTGGTGATGAGCGCGGACGGCGCCGTGCGCGCCATGATCGGCGGACGTGATAATGAGGCAGCAGGCACGTTCAACCGCGCCACGCAGGCAAAACGGCAGACCGGGTCGTCCTTCAAACCCTTCGTCTTTGCTGCCGCGCTGAACGCTGGTTACACGCCCGACAGCCGGGTTCTGGATGCACCGCTGACGATCAACATCCGCGGCTCGGGTCCGTGGACGCCGCAGAACTATACCCGCCGACATCGGGGCGAAATCAGCCTGACCACCGCGCTGGCCAATTCGATCAACACCGCCACCATCCGCCTGCAAGAAGCCGTGGGCCGGGCCGAGGTGCGCCGCGTGGCGCAGGCCTTTGGTGTGGCCAGCGACCTGACCACCAGCCCGTCGCTGGGGTTGGGTGTGTCAGAATCAACCCTGCTGGAAATGACCGGCGCTTATGCCGGTATCCGCAATGGCGGCACCGCCGTGCATCCCTATGGCCTGATCGAGCTGCGGATCAAGGGCGACGGCGCGCCGCTGATGGGGCAGGCAGGCGGCCTGGGTCAGCAGGTCATTTCCAACCGCGCGGCAGGGCAGTTGATCGCAATGATGGAGCAGGTGATCCAGAACGGCACCGGCACCCGCGCGAAACTGCCCGGCAACCGCCCGGCAGCAGGCAAAACCGGGACCACCTCATCCTATCGTGATGCGTGGTTCATCGGCTTTACCCAGCAATATGTGACCGGCGTCTGGATGGGTTACGACGACAACACCCCGCTGAACGGCGTAACCGGCGGCGGCCTGCCCGCCGAAATCTGGCAAGCGGTCATGGCCGAAATCCATGACGGCCTGCCGGTCGAACCGCTGCTGGCCCTGTCACCCGATGGTGGTGGTCTGATTATTTTGCAAGGCGAAGGGATGCCCACGGTCGTCTCATCCGGCCCCGCGCAGGATTCGCTGGCCGCTGCTTTGGCACAGGCGATCGCTCCGGAACAGACCAGCAGCGCCACCGTCACCAACGCCCCTGCCCCGGAAGGCACTGCACCACGCACCCCCGGCAGCAGCACCGCCACAGGCAGCGCACCCGAAGTGTCCGGCGATAGCGCACTGGCCGACGCGCTGCGGGGGATATTGAATTAGGCGGCGTCCTCATTGGACTAATCCATGTTATAGCGTATGCAAGACCCCCAAGGCTTTGAACGAGGTCCGTGTTTTTCGCATCGCAGCATGATGCGCGGACGTGTTTGATTTAGCTGAAGAAACACTCAGACATATGGCGTTCCTTATAGAAGCTCTGATCCAGCGGATAATGCGTTTCGATCAAAGTTTGAATCGGAAGGATTTCCCTGAGGTCTGATTTGTGATTCACCCTTTATGGGAGGATTAGGACCATGCCAGCACCGTTGCCCAAGGAACTCCGAGATCGTTTCGCACGATTGATCGAAGAAGGGCTGTCAGGCAGGAAGGCGTCGCGCCTTCTTCAGGTTTCTGCCGCGACTGGTGCGCGCTGGAGACGCCAAATACATGCGTCCGGCGCGGCCCAGATTGCGCGGATGGGCGTCCACGGGGCAGCGGCAAGTTGGCGCCGCATGTCGAGTTCTTCCGAGAGTTGGTGGCCCAGGACCCTGACATAACCCTGTTCGAACTGCGCGATGCCCTTGCCGATGCCGAGGGGATCACCGTTCATCATTCAGCCGTTGCCAGCCTGCTGAAGCGCCTTGGCTTCACGCGCAAAAAAGTCGCTGGTGGCCACCGAACGCCGCCGCGCCAGGGTCAGACGCCAGCGCGACGATTGGGCCGCCTATCGTTCTCCAGCCATCACCCGAATGCCAGACCGCGTGGTTTTCATTGACGAAACAGCGGTGAAGGTGAACCTCACCCGGCTCCGAGGCTGGGCAGCCCAAGGGGAACGCCTGACCATGGACGCGCCCTTCGGAAGTTGGGGAATACAAACATTGATCGCGGGGCTGACCAGAGACGCGCCAATCGCGCCATGGGTCATCAGCGGCACAATGGACGGCCCGGCCTTCGCGGCCTGCATCCGAAAAGTCCTCGTCAAGGAAATCGCGCCCGGCACCGTGGTCATCCTCGACAACCCGGCCACGCATCGCAACAAAGAGGCGGCACAAGCCCTGCGCGACCATGGCTGCTGGTTTCTATATCTGCCGCCATACTCGCCCGACTTGAACCCCATCGAACAAGCCTTCTCGAAACGGAAAGCCTACTTGCGACGGGTCGGAGCAAGAACCTTCACCGAAGTCTTCAAGGCCATCGGAGCAATCTGCGATCTCTACGACCCAGAAGAGTGCTGGAACTACTTCAAGGCTGCCGGATATGTCTCAAACTAATATCGAAATGCTTTAGCTACAGAAAATAAGTGTCGTAGTTATAATATTTTGATAGAAGTGAGTGGCGCGGTGATAGATTCAACGTTTTGCATTAAAATTC
>NZ_JAUNTO010000001.1 GCF_030538655.1 Paracoccus sp. (in: a-proteobacteria) | reverse complement strand
TGATCCCAAAGCCTACCAGTCCAGTGACCAGTGCGGCCACGCCATTTGCAGCCCAAGGATTGTTTGCCACAAAATAGCGGGCGCGCGACCGGATCGGGGCTGATGCGGCCAGAGTCTCAGCCGCGGTTCGCCCGAAGGACGGCGCAGCGGACCAGCGACGGCCACCGGCTGCGCCATCAAAGCGGCGGGTTTGCACGGGTTCGGTTTTGCGGAAAAGGCGATCTAAGAAACTCATTCCGAAGACTCCGGCAGAAGCGGGCGGATCAGATCGGATGCGGGAACAATCGAAGTCATCAGATGCGTTGCTTTAGCGCCGCCATGCGAAACCACGTCCCTAACGCTTGCAGAACCGTCCTTGAAGAACAGCGGCGTGACGATGCGTTCACCATTCATGCCGCGAACAAAGCGGATCGTGACAAACCAGCTTTCCCCGGCTGCCGTGCCATCGGTCATCATGTTCAGCGGGTTCGTTTCGACCGCAGCGCCGCCCGGACCCGTCACCCCATAGCGGTCGTTCAGCATGTCGCTGACAAGTGCCAGTTCGGCGGTCGAAAGGCCGCAGTCGAACATCGCCAGCAGCAGCCGCGCCCGAATCAGTTCGCGGAACGGATAGTCAGCGGGGGAATTGCGGGTTCGACCAGGTTCGCCGGTCAGCAGCCCCTTAAACAGCGGATTCCGCAGGCGAATATGGATTTCGTCAGCGTCCCGGCCTTCCAGTTCCGCCAGCCGGTCAGCGATTTCAGATAGGCGCATCGGGCCGACTCCTCTTCATCTCGAAAGATGTGTAGCACAACAACTTAACAGTTGCAATCCACAATCTACTTATGCGATAAGTGAGTCGTCCAAGATGTCGAATCGGCTCCGGGCGGCGCGAGTCGCCCGGCTCCACCCATCGAATTTCAGATTTGCGCTGCCGTGGCTCTCCGTTCTCCATCCATCCAGCAGCGCAGATAAGCCGGGTTCCTGTTCCCGGCTTTATGGCGGCAGATTGTCGGGTAGTGGTGGCCCCGATTAATCTGCCGCCCTTTTTATGAAAGGAGTCACCCCATGCGCAGACTATCAAAGATGGAATTACGGTCGACGCGGCAACTTGCCAGAACGCTGACAGGCTCCGGCATATCCTATGAAGCGACTTGCTATATCATCGGAATGCGGCTGAAATATATGCGGGCATTCTCGGTCGCCAATCTGGAAACCGTGTTTAAGGTGAAAAGCCCCCGTTGATCGGGGGCTTTCGTTTATCGGCTCAACCACGCTGACTTAATCACGGCAGGTTGTTTCTTTGGTGCTGCGGCTGATGCGAGTTCATCGGCGCGGCGGTCCATATTTATTTGCACCAGAGATTTAGCCGCCACAGCATAAACGCAGCAATCCCAAACCTCAGCGCGGCGACCGGGCAGGCGGTGCCATTCCTTCACCGGAACGCCGCGGCTGTATCTGACTTGCAATCTCTCCGATACGAATTGCTCGAACCAGTTTGCATCGCATACGCGATCCGAAAAACGGAACGCGCCAGCGGCGACCATCTGCATAATGCGCGCCTTAACGCCGTCGACTCCGACCAGTTGAAGCCTGACTGTTTTCTGCCGTGCCTGCCCGACCGTTAAAGTCGGGTGCTTCCAGCCCGATACGCCTTTGCACGGAAAGATGCGCTGATGCGACCTGCCGCGGGTCGCGTCATAGACCGCGTCGACGGTGACGCCATCGCCGGAATCGATAAGGGCCGCGTCATAGCGCAGGGTTCCGCCGCGTGGATGCGGAAAGCTGCGGCGCAGCGCGTCGAACAGGTCCACCCATACGTCACCGGCCAGCGGATCGCCCCAGAACACGTCATGCCGCAGCACCAGCGCCGCGCCGTCAGCCGTCCAGCCCAGAGTTGCCAATTCGATGCGGTCGCGCTGAATATCGGCCCCGCCTGTGATCGTCAGCACCTCGGGCGGTATTCGGTCGAGGCAAAACGGTTCGGCCCGTGCCATCAGGTCGGATTCGTCCAGTCCCTCACTGTCATCACGCCATGCCTGGCCCAGAACCGTGTTGACCCAGGTCTTGAGCAACGACGGGTCGCGCTTGGCTGCGACGAATTCAGTTGCGAGACGGCCCAAGGCAGCATTCGGCAGAGTCGAAACAAGCGAGTTCAGGCGATAGCTATGATGGCCGGTCACTTCGGGCTTCGTCGCAACCCATCGACCAGCCGCGACCATCCTTGCCTTTTCGGTTTCCTGCGTCACGCAGCCGCAGCTTGGGCAGACATAATAAGCCGCTTCGGGCTTGCCTTCGGGCCACTGAATATCCTTCCATTCTATTTCGTGGAATTCGCCGCATTCCGGGCAAGGCACCTGATAAATACGGCAATCGCCTTCATTATAGGCGCGCAATATCCGGCTGGTTTCTTCGTCGACCGGCGTTGACGCCATGACGATTAGCCTGTTTGAATAAGTCATCGTGCGGCGAATGGCCAAGGCAACCGGATCACCTTCATCACCGGCGGAAAGCGCGAGTCCGTCCACTTCGTCAACCCAAAGGGTGCGAACAGTTCGGGCGCGCAGATTTTTAGGGCTGCCGCCAGAAACAAGCGCCAATGAGCCGCCCGGATAGTGGCGCGAAAGCATCGTATCGCGCCCGCTCACATCTTCCAGCAGCGCGTTGCGCAGCGCCGGGCTGGCCGCAAATGTCGGTTCGATGATATTGGTCATCAGCATTCGGCAATCGGATTCGGACGGCATAACCACCATCTGCGCCGCCGGATCATTCAGCGCATAATGCCCGATTGCAGCAACCATCAATTGAGTTGCGCCGACTCGGGCTGATTTCAATATAGAAACCCGCTCCACGGCAGGATTGCCCATGCTTCGGGCGATTTCTACCTGATACGGGAACAGTTTGAAGCGGCCAGATTGCGCGGCCACAGTAGCAGGCAGGCGAACATTCTTTTCCACCCATTCCGCCAGATCGAGGCGCGCGGGCGGCTTGATGGCTGCAAATACATCGCGGCGCAGGCCGATAATCAAATCATCCATGATCTGCGATTTCCTCTAGTGCCAATCTGATTTCGGCCTCAATTGCCGCCTGCGCTTCCCGGTCAAGCCCAAGCTGAGTTGTGACGCGGGCGGGAATTGCCATGATCGCCGTGCGCAGGTCGATTGCGAGAGTCGTCCATTCGCGCCGCACATCCGCGACCGGAATCAGTTCGCCTTTAGAAACGCTATTGGCGATTTCCAGTTTTTGCGCTGCGGCTTCGGTCTGGCGTAGCTTGGCCGCTTTCAGATCGTCGGGAACCTGCCCCCCGCCCTTCACCGTGCCGTCACGCAACTGGGCCAGATAGCCTTGCAGGGACGCGCGCACATCCCATCGGGCATCACGCGCCTTCACAAGAATGCCGTCGCGGGTCTTTGTTCGGACCTGCGAGGTGGCGATTCCCAGCAGCGCGGCTATCTCAACCTCATTCATGATGCTGGGTATGCCCTCAGCAATTGTCGTTTTATCCGTGGCAGGCTTTGCGGCCTTCCTGGGTGTGCGGGTAGCCTTAGCCGGGGAAGGGCTGCCAGCGGCCCGCTGATTAAGCGGGGCGGGCTGCACCGGATCGGCGGTGATGAACAAATCATCCAGGGTAGTCGAGTTTTGATAGGTCATCTGCGCTTACCTATTTTGGCCTTGCAATTTGAAATTTTCTTCTGCGGGTCGCGAATCGGGGTCCATGCCCCCCGCGGCCTGCCACCCTGCGGAAGAACCTAGTGGGAACAAAAGGTTAATGCACTGCGGTCGATCATCGGTCACAGCCAATCTTGAGCCGGTCCACGTGGTCCACGTGCCGGTCCAAGCAAGACGTCTCGTAACCCATTGGATTCGTTGGCTGGTCCAAGTGGTCCACGTGGTCCACGTAGTTTCATTCAGGGCTGACGCTGTGCCGTCCTGTGGCTGCGGCTGTGCCGTCGCTGCGTCCAATGTCACACCGTCCAGATCAAAACAGGATTCTACGTGGACCACGTGGACCACTTGGACCGGGCATTGATTTTGCTGGACTTTTCTGGCTTCGGCACTTGGACCAAAAACATCCCTCACTTGGACCACGTGGACCGGATGCGAGGCAAATGGGCTGCAATCAAGCTGCGGAAATGCACTGGAAGCCATCATTGATCCCAGTCCACTTCACTGCCGATGAACGTAGCAAATGCACTGCGGCATTGTGCCAACGGCGGGACCGTGTAACTCCGCGTCCTTTCGCCAGAAACGCGCGGGCGGGTCGACTGAATATCGCCGCACAACTCAAGCAGCTTCTTACCAAATCGTTCGCTAGAGATTGCCGCGCCGTGCCACCTTTGCCGCTCAAGCCATGCTTCATAGTTACACCGCAGCGCGTCACGGGCGACTGTGATCGCCGAAGTTTCCCAAGTCGGTTGATCGCTGTCGAAGCCATCCCCGACGCCATGCGACAAGTCGCCTTCGCTAAGCCGGTCATACCACCAGGCGTCGACGTTCCGCAGCCCTTCCAGCTTCTGCCGCGTCAGCGCCGCCGTCTCGGGCGGGTTGCGCACATCGAAGTCGCTCAGATCGAACGATTGCAGAAAGTGCAGCAGCGCGCCCGCGCCGCCGTTTGCCTGTTCCTTCCAAATCGCACCGAAATAAGCTGTGTCCTTCGCATGGGCAGGCGACACGTCCAGCACGAAAAACCGCCGTTCGCCGGGAGTCGCGGGCACAACCCATTCCGCGTTAGAGGTAATCAGCAGCCGCCCGAAATGGTCGATCTTGTAAGGGTCAATGCCTTTGCGCTCGATTTCGAGAGACTGGCAGGTAATGAGGTTTTTCAGGACGCCTTCTGCCCGGTGATCGCCCGCCCAATAACCTTCCTCAAGGTGAATCAGGATCGCCGTTTCCATGTGGGCATTGAAGCGCCCGGTGAGGTGTTCCGGCTGCGACAGGGTGACATGGTGGCGCGGGAACAGCGCCCCGAGATAGTGGCCCACGGTATCCTTGCCAGCGCCCTTTGCGCCGCGCAGCACAACGGCGGTGCCGGGCTTCTGTTCGGGGTGCTGCACCAGATGCGCCATCCAGCCAAGCAACCAGTGGTAATCCCGCTCGCTGCCATCGCATATCACGTCCCGCACATGGGCAAGGAACAGGTCGCAGGAAGCGTCCGGGTCGGGCTGCACTGCCCAGCCGCGCCAGATGTTATAGGCCCCAACTGGCGTTTCCTTGGGATTGAATACCAGCCCGCCGCGATACTCTCGCCGCTGCGGGTGACGCATCCAGGCTGCCGTGACAGGTTCGCTGCGATTTGTGCCGGGCACCTTCACCCGCCTGTTCGCATTCATTTTGTGAAGTTCGGTGTCGTTGAAAACCTCATAGTCACCGCCGTTCTCAATGATGATACGAAACTTGCCCCCGATCATCACGGCGGCATGATCCCGGTTCAAATCGTTGACAGGGTTGCGCTTGCCCGAGACGGGCAGTTCCGGCAGATCGTCAAAGTCGTCATCCAGCACCTGGACGCCGCGCCCGTAGCCATCAATTCCGGCGCGGTCGAATAGATGCGAGATTCCAAGCGCGCCGGGCTTATCGGCTTTGAATGACTTCCAGACAGTGCGGGAGTCTTTTTCAATGTGCTTGCTGGATGCTTTGGCCCATTCATTCCAAATAGAATAGCCCTTGTTCGATCCGGCGAATTGGTGATGCAGCGCCATGCCGACATCTTTCCAATCGTCGCGGTCATCGACATCGAAAAAGGCCAAGGCTTGCGCCAAGTGATCGGGGTTCACCTCATCAAGACGGGCAGCGGGTTCGCCGGTGCTGCCGGTATCCTGCCGCGCGCCGAAGCGGGCCACCTGGTCCGCGTTGACCCACATGCCCAAGCCGCCCAGCGTCAGATCGACCGGGCGTTCCCATATATACGGCAAGCCGGTGTCAGGGTGAATCGACGGCGGGATAACGGCCTGCGAGCCGGTTCCCATAAGGTCGATCTCCCAGTCGTTCTTCTTCACCTCGCGGCCCTTGCTGGCGTCGAACACCATTGTGAAGCCGGTCGACTTGGCGATCTTGTGCTTGCGGAACGGCGCGCTGGTCAGGAAATAAAGGTGGCGAGACTCGCCGCCGCTGCCACTGATGACGCTGGGATAGGTTCGCGCCTGCGGCCAGATCGCCAACAACGCGCCCCATGCCTCAGCCGCCTTGCTGGGGTCGCGCACGTCCAGGTCGATCAGATGCAGGTAGTCGGTGCCAACCTTCGACGGTTCGCCGAGTCGAATGCCTACGTTAGCACCTTGGCGGTAGCTGCCGCGCAGGTCCGATTCGGTCTGATTCGGCAAAGCTGACCAGTCTGCGGCAACCGGGCGTTTCTGTCCTGCGACCAGCCAGTGCAGCGAGGCACCTGCCGCGATCAGGGCGCAGTTCGTGGCGTCTAACGGGTGTCCCGATGCGTCTCCATGCGTCTCAGAGAGTTCCAAAAGGTCAGCTATGCTGTCGCAGTTTTTAATAGAAAGGTCTTGCCCGCGCCGGGCAGATTCGCTATTATCTAGAGGCATTCAGAAGCTATCCCATCTTGAAAGCCGCTGCGGGGTCAGAACCGCGGCGGTTTTTGCGTTGCATTAACGCTGGTCAGCATAGCGGAAACTGTCCCAAATGTCTCGGTAATTGTGAGATTCACAGTAAATGAGAAAGGCCGCACTTTCACGCGCGGCCTTGACAAGTGGCAGGTGACAACCCGTCGCCCGACTCAGATAAGCAGATCGCTTATATCGGTGTCCGGGTTTTTAGTCACCTGTTGACTAATTCCAGCAGATTCAAATGAATCCAGCTTATCGGACCACCATTGCAGCATCCGATTTCGCTCATCTAAATACAAAGCCGCATTATATGCGCTGCGAACCGAATCCGTTGGCACATGGGCTAATTGCCGCTCGATTGCATCGGCCCGCCATAATTCGGATTCGTTTAATATAGTCGACGCGGTTGAACGGAAGCCGTGCGTTGTCGCGCGACTGTGGTATCCCATCCTGTAAAGCGCGAATAGCATAGTATTTTCAGACATGGGCTTGCCGCGTGACCCTTCGGCTATCCATTCGGATTTGCCCGCCAGCGCCCGCAGCTTGTCCAAGATCGCCTTGGCCTGCTTTGACAGGGGGATGATGTGATCGCGCCCGGCCTTCATCCTGTCCGCGGGTATGCGCCACAGATCGCCGTCGATTTCATCCCAGCGCCCATAGCGCACTTCATTCGTTCTGGTCATGGTGTGAATCAGCAGTTCCAGTGCCAGCACCGTCTTGGGGTCGCCGTCGAACGCCCGCAGCTTCTGCATGAATTCGGGCATGTCGGCTGCCCGCAGCGCGGCCATGTGCCGGGTCTTAGGCGGCGGCTTTAGAGCGCCTTTCAGGTTGGCGGCAGGGTCCAGCTTCGCGCGGTCGGTGGCGATGGCAAAGCGGAATATGGCGCTGATCTTCTGCCGCAGCCTCTTGGCTATGTCCTGCGCGCCGCGCGCCTCAACAGCCCTTAGCACCTTCAAGACTTCGCTGGGTTCTATCTCAGTGATTGGCCGCTGACCCAGATCGGGAAACACGTCGCGTTCAAACTGGCGCATCACCTGCGGGGCATACTTCGGTGCCCAAGTCGGTTCCTGAGCCGCCAACCATTCCTTGCCGATAGCCGCGAAGGTGTCATGATCGGTCGTGGCAATGTTGGTATGCCGCGCCGGGTCGATACCATCAGCCAGCGCCTTCTTGGCCCGGTCCCGCAGCGCGCGGGCGTCGGCCAGTCTCACGGCAGGATAAGCGCCGAAGGCAAGAGTCTTCTGTTTCCCGTCGAACCGATAGGCCAGACGCCACAGCTTGGAGCCGTTCGGGTTGACCATCAAGAACAGCCCGCCGCCGTCGCTGTATTTTTTCGGTTTGGATTCAGGCTTCAAGCCCCTCAATGCTGTATCAGTCAGCGCCATAGATCACCTGTTGGTATCGCGTAAAATTTCGATACCAGCATTTGATACCAACATCGCTGAGATGCATAGAGACGCACTGAGACGCATGGAATTTCGGAAGATTGATTTTAAACGATTTTCTTGGCGCTTGAGACGCATGGAGACAGAAAAATCGTGTGACTGGCAGCCCGTAGGGGAATCGAACCCCTCTTTCCAGGTTGAAAACCTGGCGTCCTAACCGATAGACGAACGGGCCATCATGGCGGCTGCCAGGTCTGCCCGGCGGCGTGGAGCGGTGTTTAGTCACAGGTGACCGGGGGTGCAAGAGGAAAAATCAGATGCTGCGGTGATTTTTTCGGGGCCGCAACGGCTGCGGACGTTGCATGGCGATCGGCGCAACGGGGGTGTTCCGTCAAGCCCTGTATTTGCTGGGATTTTGGCTGCACAACCTGTGCACAGGCCGTGCACCGGCTGTACACAACCTGTACACAGGCTGCGGGCGTTGCGCGCCATCCTGTCACAGCGGGTGCATCGCGATGTTTGCCACCGGCAACGGCAGAAACGTCAGGAACAGACGGCATCCAAGTCGCCGGGCTGATGTGATGGCGCAGGTGTGGCTCAATATGCTCGCAGCGCCGGGGTGGGGGGCGGTGCGGATAGTCCGGCAACGCGGCATCCAAGCCGCCATGCGTGCGCCTGGACCCAAGGGCAGTGCAACGGTCGAGACGGCGAAGGACAGCCCAAGCTCTGGCATCAGATTGTCGCGGTTCAGGCCATGGGTTTGCAGAGAGGGCGCGGCGGGGGTGACGAACACGCCGGTTTTGCAGGTCCGCAGGCCGGTCGGGGCGACCACGATGGTGTATCGGGCGGTGCGGTGGTCGGATGGGCAGCAAGGGGAAGGCGGTATGGCCTGTCACGCGATGCCAGGGACGATGGTGGCCACAGCCCACCAACCAGCCCGACCCGGCAAAGGCGCCGATGCAGATCGCCATCCATCGGCCACAGCCACCGGATCAGCGCGGCAAAGGGCGGGCCGGACAGCAGTTGCCAGATATTCGTCACGAAAGACGGCACGATCAGCAGGCTGGCCGCCGTCAGAGGCCGGATCAGCGCGCCCTTCGCCATGGCTGTCAGGCCGATGCGGGTGATGTCCTCGATGGCTTGGGCGATGGAAAGGGTTGGGGTCAGGGGCTGGCTTATGCTCTTGGGCATGGCGGCCCTGACGCGTGACTGAATGCCGGGGTTGCTGCTGTCAGCCTGTGATGAAGCCGAGGGTTGTTGGGGGCTGTCGGTGGGTCAGGCCGATGCGGGTGATGTCCTCGATGGCTTGGGCGGTGGAAAGGGTTGGGGTCAGGGGCTGGCTTATGCTCTTGGGTATGGCGGCCCTGACGTGTGACTGAATGCCGAGGTTGCTGCTGTCAGCCTGTGGGGAAACCGAGGGCTATGTCGCGGTTTGTGCGATTTGACCTGACCGATTTGCGTCTGTTTCTTGCCGTGACTGTGACTGTGACTGTGACTGTGACCGAGGCGGGCAGCATCACCCATGGTGCGGCCGTGCAGCCGGGTTTCCCCGGTCTGCTGTCAGCGAGAGGCTGCGTGATATGGGGCCGCCGGGCAGGTGAACTGGTGCGGGGCGGGGGCCGATTATGTGAGGCTGATCCTGCATCAGATGGCGCGGCTGCCGGGCGGGGGGCTTTGCCAAGGACTCGGCCCGGCTGCTGGGCAAGGCGGTGGCCGCATTTCTGCCCGCGTGGCTGCCCGAGGCTGGCGGCGAATCCGCAGGCCGATGTTGGCCCGAAGGAACGGGCCGGCGCGGATATGGCGCGCGGCGTGGCGCGGGGGCGCGCAGAGTGGCGGCCTTTGGATGCGGCGGATGCGGTGGGGCTGCCACAGTATGTCTTTGCCATTGACCGGCGGGTCATCATGGCGGCGCCGGATCGTCCGCAGGCCGTGCGGCAATTGTGGCGGACCGATTTTGTCGGCCTGCCGTTCTCTGGGTCGGCGTATAGGGCGCTGGCCGATCATCCGAATGCGCAGGCGGCGCGCGTCGGGTGGGGCTGTGCCCGCGCATCGTGCTGCACGGATTGGGCGATGTTGGCCGTAGGGCCGGGGAAGGCCGTCGGCGTCGTGGCTGAAAGGGCGGTGCATATCGTGGTTATTCCGCTGACCGAACCCTGGACTGTGCGGCACCTGTCGCTGTGCTGGCGGGACGGGGCGGCGTTGACGCCGCTTGCGCGGGGTTGCCGGATCGTCCGAGGGCTGCTTGCGCGTGGCCGACCCCGCCTGTAAACCCGCGACAACGAAAGGATCAGACATGTCCATCACCCAAGACGAGGCCCGCAAGGTCGCTCATCTGGCGCGGATCGCGGTCGATGAGGCCGAACTGCCCGCGCTGGCCGACAAGCTGAACGGCATCCTGCATTTCATGGAACAGCTGAACGAAGTCGATGTCGAGGGCGTCGAGCCGATGACCGGCGTCACCCCCATGCGGCTGAAACGGCGCGCTGATGTCGTCACCGATGGCAACATGCCCGAAAAGATCCTGAAAAATGCCCCCGACGCGCGCGAGGGCTTTTTTGCCGTGCCGAAGGTGGTGGAATGACTGCGCTGAACGAACTGACGATTGCGGATGCGCGCGATGCGCTGGCCAAGGGTGACACCAGCGCCGTTGACCTGACCAACGCCTGCCTGTCGGCGATTGACGCGGCGGGGGCGCTGAATGCCTTTGTGCATCACACGGCGGATCAGGCGCGGGATATGGCGGCGGCGGCGGATGCGCGGATTCGCGCGGGCGATGCGGCGCCGATGACCGGGATTCCCTTGGGGATCAAGGATCTGTTCTGCACCAAGGGCGTGCCGGGGCAGGCGGCCAGCCGGATTTTGCAGGGCTTTCTGCCCGAATACGAATCGACCGTGACGCAGAACCTGTGGAACGCGGGCGCGGTGATGCTGGGCAAGCTGAACATGGACGAATTCGCCATGGGCTCCAGCAACGAAACCAGCGTTTACGGCAATGCGGTGAACCCGTGGCGCGGCGCGGATGGGGCGGCGCTGACCCCCGGCGGGTCGTCGGGTGGTTCTGCGGCGGCGGTGGCGGCGGATCTGTGTCTGGCGGCGACGGGGACGGATACGGGCGGCTCGATCCGCCAGCCTGCGGCCTTTACCGGCACGGTGGGGTTGAAGCCGACCTATGGCCGGGTCAGCCGCTGGGGGACGATCGCGTTCGCCTCGAGTCTGGATCAGGCCGGGCCGATGACGAAAACCGTGCGCGATGCGGCGATCATGCTGGGCGCGATGGCATCGGGCGACGACAAGGATTCCACCTGTGCCGATCTGCCGGTGCCCGATTACGAAGCCGCGCTGAGCGGTGATATTCGCGGCAAAAAGATCGGGATTCCGCGTGAATACCGTATGGACGGGATGCCGGGCGAGATCGCCGATCTGTGGCAGAAGGGCGCGGATATGCTGCGCGATGCCGGGGCCGAGATCGTGGATATTTCGCTGCCGCATACGAAATACGCGCTGCCGGCCTATTATGTGATCGCACCGGCCGAGGCATCGTCGAATCTGGCGCGCTATGACGGGGTGCGTTACGGCCACCGCGCCAAACTGGGGCGCGGCGACGGCATCACCGAGATGTATGAAAAGACCCGCGCCGAAGGTTTCGGCCCCGAGGTGCAGCGCCGGATCATGATCGGCACCTATGTGCTGTCGGCCGGGTTCTATGACGCCTATTACAACCGCGCCCGCAAGGTGCGCGCGCTGATTAAACGCGACTTCGATCAGGCCTATGCCAGCGGGATCGACGCGATCCTGACTCCGGCCACGCCGTCTTCGGCCTTTGCGCTGGGGGCGATGGAATCGGCTGATCCGGTCGAGATGTATCTGAACGATGTGTTTACGGTGACGGTGAACCTTGCCGGTCTGCCGGGCATTTCGGTGCCGGTCGGGCTGGATAACAAGGGGCTGCCGCTGGGGCTGCAACTGATCGGTCGCCCCTTTGAGGAAGGCGATCTGCTGAACCATGCCTTTGTTCTGGAACGCGCTGCGGGATTCGTGGCCAAGCCGGAACGCTGGTGGTAACGTCGGGCTGATCTTGGGAAAGGGGCAGGCAATGCGGTTCTGGGCGATGATGACGGTGGCGAGCGTGGCGGTGGCCGGGTGTTCGATCAACGAAGGGATTAATCCCAACTATCAGATGAGCGATTCGGGGCGTTACGACGAATATCGTCGTGAGCGCGAAACGGCCTTGCTGACGGGCGCTCAACCGCCGCGCACGGTGCCGGTCGCCCGCCCGTTCGACGCGCCGACCGCCGCGGACATCATGTGGAAGCCCGAGCGGCAGCAGGCTGCGGTGGCCGCCGTTCCCGCGCAGGCTCCGGCGGCGCAGACCACGCGCTATGGCGGGGCGACGCCGGTTCTGACCCGCTTTGCCTTTGCTGCGCAGCACGCGCCGGGCACGCGTGTCTGGGCGCGTCCGGCGGCGGTATCGGCGGCGCAGGCGGCGCGGGTTTGCGCGCAATTCGCCAATGCCGATCAGGCGCAGGTGGCGTTTCTAACGGCCGGTGGCCCCGAAGCCGATCCGCAGGGTATGGACCCGGATGGCGACGGTTTCGTCTGCGGCTGGAACCCCGCGCCGTGGCGGCAGTCGCCGCTGTAACACATGGGTTGGCCTTCGCCCAACCACGGCGACCGGCGCGGGCAGGTGCCTGATCTGATCGTGATCCACTATACCGGGATGTCCGATTGCGCGGGCGCCCGCGCCCGGTTGTGCGATCCCGCCGCCGAGGTCTCGGCGCATTGGCTGATCGACGAACAGGGCCGGGCCGAGGCCCTGGTGCCCGAGGAACGCCGTGCCTGGCACGCCGGGGCCGGGTCGTGGCAGGGGCGCGAGGATGTGAATTCGCGCAGCATCGGCATCGAGCTGGCCAACCCCGGCGACCGCCCCTTTCCCGAACCGCAGATGGCCGCGCTGGAGGTGCTGTTGCGCGGGATCATGGCGCGCTGGCGAATCGCTGCGGCGGGGGTGATCGGTCATTCTGACATGGCGCCGGATCGCAAGATCGACCCCGGCCCGCGCTTTGATTGGGCGCGGCTGGCGCGGCAGGGGCTGGCGGTCTGGCCGGGGCAGGGGGATGATCGGCCATTGGCGGAAATGCTGGATGCGATCGGCTATCCCGCGGTGGATGACGCTCTGCGGTTGGCGGCGTTCCGGCTGCGATTTCGACCATGGGCGCGGGGTGCGGAAAACGAGGCGGATCGGCGGGCGGCTGCGTCGCTGGGGGCTGCCGCCCCCGGTCTTGCCGATGGCAAGCCCTCCCCCGCGGATATTTGAGGACAAGAGATGCCGGATTGGATCGAGGGTGCGTGTCATTGCGGGGCTGTGCGATTCCGGGTGCGGTTGAGCGACGGGCTGGCGACGGCGCGGCGTTGTAACTGTTCGATCTGCCGGATGCGCGGCGCGGTGGCGGTATCCGCGCCGCTGGGCGGGTTCGAGGTTGTGGCCGGAGCCGGGGATCTGACGCTGTATCAGTTCGGCAGTCGTGTGGCCGAGCATTATTTCTGCCGGGTGTGCGGGATTTATACGCATCACCGGCGGCGGTCGAATCCGAATGAATATGGGGTGAATCTGGCCTGTCTGGCCGGACATTCGCCCTTTGATCTGACTGATGTGCCGGTGATGGATGGGCAGAATCACCCGCGCGATGGTGGCGGCGGGGTTGCGGGTGTGCTGCGGTTTTCGCCATCTTCATAGCACAGCGGCGGGCGCGGCCAGCCTTTTTCGGTCAGGCTGTTGCCTTGAATCCAGTCCGAGCCGAGGGCGATTATAAACACCTCCAGCGGCATCCAGGCGTTCGGCGCCTGTGGGTCGTGCTGTTCGAACAGGGCATCTGCGAAGGCGGTGGCATCGCTGCCGCACGGAGTCCTGGCCCCGGCGTTTCGCAGGATGCGATCCAGATTGGCGATCAGATAGGTGTGGCTGCGGGCGATTGCGTCTTTATTGGGAACCTTGGCGCAATCGCCGCGCAATGCCTGAAAACTGACAGGGGTTCGCAGCGGGCTGTCGCTGAAAATTGTCACCTCGCCTGCCAGAATCCCGGCGGCGAAGAACCGGACCCGTTCGTGTTCGGCGGTGTCGGCGTCCCATGCGCGGCGTTCGCGGGCGAGGCGGGTCAGTGTTTCACTGTCGATGAAGCAGCCGGGCTTGCCATCGGCGGCGTATTGATCTTTTGGGCCAATCGCCGCCTGAACCTCGGGCGAATCCCATGTCAGTTGGCTGGCGACCAGCGAAATATCCGCCTGCGCGGTGCCCGCCACCAATAGTGCCGCCAACCCCGCCATGAACCGCATGTCGATCCCTTTTGTTTCGGGGGAATATTCCATGAAGGCGATACCATTGACAGTCTGCCATCTGAACCGCCATATCCCCCTTGCGCGGATGGCCGGATGACCGCGGGTTTTGGCCCGAGGAAAGTCCGGACTCCATAAGGTATCGGTGCCGGGTAACGCCCGGCGGGGGCAACCCCAGGGACAGCGCCACAGAGAACAGACCGCCCGCGTCCGCGCGGGTAAGGGTGAAACGGTGGGGTAAGAGCCCACCGGGGGGCTGGCAACAGCGCCCGCATGGCAAGCCCCACCGGGAGCAATGCCGAATAGGGACCACGCGCCTTTGGGCAGGGCGGCCTTGCCCCAGTGGTCCGGGTTGGCAGCTTGACGCCCGCAGCAATGCGGTGCGCAGAGGAATGGTCATCACCGGGGGCGACCTCGGGACAGAATCCGGCTTACAGGCCGTCCGCGCGATTCCCCGGTTTTTCGGTTGACTCTGTCGGGTGGGGCGCTAAAAGGCAGCTTCACGATTTTACGGCGGGCTACCCTGCCGCAGCAGGAGCATGAACCATGGCGAAGCCGACGACGATCAAGATCCGTCTGAACTCGACCGCCGGGACCGGGTATTTTTACGTTACCAAGAAAAATGCCCGCACCATGACCGAAAAAATGGTCGTCCGCAAATACGACCCGGTCGCCCGGCAGCACGTTGAATTCAAGGAAGGCAAGATCAAGTAAGATCACGCCTTTTCTGGATTGCATGAACCGCGCCTGATTTGGGTGCGGTTTTTGCGTTTTGCGCCGATGTTGGGGGGACGATTTGGTGAGGCAGTGTCACTGTCTGACATGCAGGCCCATCATGGGGTGCTATCTGTTGGGGGGCAGCCTTGCCCGGCAGGTGATGCGGCGGGACTTTGGCTGTGCGGCGGTTTTGCCGCTGGTGGCGCAGCGGCCGGCCGGTCATGCTGGATTGCGCCGGGGCCAGACCTTAGATGGTTGAAGCGAACAGAGTTGTGGCGGCGGTCAGAAAACGGTCGCGCCGGGGGGCGGTCTCGATCATGATGTCATGCCGTGCGCCGGGGGTTTCCAGCAATTGCGCGCCGCTCCATCGGGCGCAGCGGTCACGGATCGCCTGTGCCGAGACGATCTTTTCCGCCCCGCCCAGTGATGTCAGCATCGGCAGTTGGGGCGAGGGCAGCGCGGCCAGGCGCGAGCATTCGTTCAGTGCCCCGGAAAGCCAGTCAAAGCTGGCCCCGCCCAGGGTCAGCTCGGGCCATGCCGCCGCCTCTTGCAGCAGGCGGCACCATCCGCCAACATCCGAGGTCAGCAGGTTGGCGCTGAAACTTTCATCCAGCACATAGCAGCCTGCGGCAGTGCCACTGCCCGGCGCGGCCTGTCCGCCACGACCAAGGCGCCCGGCCAGATAGGAGAGGCCAAGCGCCATGCCGCGCGGGATCTGCCCCAGATTGATGCCCCACATCGGCGCGGAAAACACGGCCGAGGCGACCGGCAGATTGTTCATCAGCGCCGCCAGACCGATACAGCCGCCCATCGAATGCGCCAGCAGGTGCCATGGCCGGGGCAATCCCAGATCGGTCGCGGCTGCGATCATTTCGGCCACGTCGCGCTGATAATCGGCAAAAGCCCCCACGTGCCCCGCGCGCGAGTTGGGCAACAACCTGTCGGCCAAACCCTGACCGCGCCAGTCGATTGCCAGTGTGGCATAGCCCCGCGCCGCCAGTTCGGCAGCGACAGGGGCATATTTTTCGATATATTCGGTGCGGCCAGGAAACAGCAGCACGGTGCCTGCCGTCGCGGGTTCGTTCCAGATGGCCAGTCGCAGACGAATGCCATCATCCGCGCGCAACCAAAAGGCCCGCGCGGGCGGCAGGTTGTCGCCTGGCAACTGGTGAAACGGCGCGGTTTCCAGACCGGGGCTGCCGGTCAGCGGGCCGGGTGCCATCCGATCAGGACAGCGCGGTGCCCAGTTGCATCGCCAGCCCCATCGAGCCGTCGATCTTCAGCTTGCCGGTCATGAAGGCCATGGTCGGGTTCACGCTGCCGTTCAGGATGCCCTCAAACGTTTCGGCGGATGCGGTCAAAGTCACCTCGGCCGGGTCATCGGCGGCGCGGGCACCGTTTTCGTCGATGATGATCGCGCCTTCACCGTCGATCACGAATTTCGCGGTCGAGCCGAAGCTGCCCAGTTTTTCGTTCAGGGCGATGACCGCCTTGTTCACAACATCGCTCATTCCATCAGACTCCTTGTGCTTTTGCTGGTCACCGACGGCTTGGTCGGGTTAGATCCACGTTATGGTTGACCTGAACGGAAGTTTCCATTCTGTCGTTGCGGCATTCAAGCGCGCAATGATTACTATTTGGTTGATGCTGGCAGGTTTTTCCGCAGCATTTGCACAAAATTCGCCGGATATGGAGGCTTTGTTCGCGCAGCTTTCTCAACCCGAGGGAGAGTCGTGGCGGATCGCCGAATCGGATATTTTGCGGGAATGGTCGCGCTCGGGGTCGGCGGCGATGGATTTGTTGCTGAAACGCGGCGAACAGGCGCTGGATGCGGGCGATTCCAATGCGGCCATCGGTCATCTGACCGCGCTGACCGATCATGCCCCTGATTTCGCAGCCGGTTTTCAGGCCCGTGCCGCCGCCTTTGCCCTGCGCGGTGATTACGGCCCCGCAGCCGCCGATCTGGCCCGCGTGCTGGAGCTGGAACCCCGCCATTTCGCGGCGCTGACCCAGCTTGGCGGCATGTTAGAGGAAATCGGCGACAACACCCGTGCCCGCGCCGCCTATCGTGCCAGCCTTGACATTCACCCCCATCAGCAAGAGGCCATCGACGGCGTGGCCCGGCTGGACAGGGCCTTGGCCGGAACAGGTATCTGACTGCATGACCGATATGAATCGCCGTGTGACGGCTGTGCTGGGGCCGACCAATACCGGCAAAACGCATCACGCGATCCAACGGATGCTGGCCCATCGCACTGGCGTCATCGGCCTGCCGCTGCGGCTGCTGGCGCGCGAGGTCTATGACCGGATCGTGGCGCAGCGCGGCCCCAGCGTCGTGGCGCTGGTCACAGGCGAGGAACGGATCGTCCCCGACCGGGTGCAATATTGGGTCGCCACGACCGAGGCCATGCCCGAGGTCGGCGCCGATTTTGTGGCCATTGACGAAATTCAGCTGTGCGCCGATCCTGAACGCGGCCATGTCTTTACCGACCGGCTGCTGAACATGCGTGGCCTGCATGAAACCATGCTGCTGGGGTCCGACACCATGCGCCCCGCCATTGCCGCGCTGATCCCCGGCGCGCAGTTCCAGCGCCGCGAACGGTTCAGCGCGCTGACCTGGGCCGGGTCGAAAAAGCTGTCGCGGATGCCGCCGCGCAGCGCCATCGTGGGGTTCAGCGTCGATGACGTCTATGCCACGGCCGAGCTGCTGCGCCGTCAAAAAGGCGGTTGCGCGGTGGTCATGGGCGCGCTCAGCCCCCGCACGCGGAACGCTCAGGTCGCTATGTATCAGGCCGGAGAGGTGGATTATCTGGTCGCCACCGACGCCATCGGCATGGGGTTGAACCTCGACATCCGGCATGTGGCGTTCAGCGCCACGCATAAGTTCGACGGGCGGCGGATGCGCCCGCTGTTCCCGCACGAAATCGGCCAGATCGCGGGCCGCGCCGGGCGGCATACCGAACCGGGCACCTTTGGCGTGACCGGCGATGTCGGCCCCTTGGACGAGGGCTTGATCGAAGCCATCGAAAATCACCGTTTCCAGCCTATCCAGCGGCTGATATGGCGAAATGCCGCGCTGGAATTTGGCACGCTTGACCGGCTGGTATCCAGCCTTGAAACTCAGCCCAACAGCCAATGGCTGACCCGTGGGCGCGAGGCCGATGACCTGCACGCGCTGAAAGCCCTGCGCGATCTGCCGGAAATCAGTGACCGGACCACCCATCCCCGCGACATTCGCCTGTTGTGGGATGTGTGCCGCGTGCCCGATTTTCGGGGTATTTCGCCGCAGGAACATGTCGGCCTTTTATCGCGTATTTTCGGTTTTTTGCACGATGGGCGTGGCATTCCATCGGACTGGATGGCAAAGGCGGTGTCGCGGATTGATAAAACGCAGGGCGATATTGACGCTTTGTCAAAACGTTTGGCGTATATCCGCACATGGACTTATGTCGCGCAAAGAACTGGCTGGGTTCAGGACGAAAGCCATTGGCGCGGCGAAACCCGCGCTGTAGAAGACCGCCTGTCAGATGCGCTGCACGCCGCGCTGACGCAACGATTTGTGGACCGGCGCACATCCGTGCTGCTGCGCCGGCTCAAACAGAAGGAGAGCCTTGTGGCCGACGTGAATGACAAGGGCGAAGTAACGGTCGAGGGCGAATTCGCCGGTCGGCTGGAAGGTTTCCGTTTCCGCCCCGACCAGACCGCCAGTTCGGACGAGGCACGGATGCTGAACCGCGCCAGCTACGAGGCGCTGCGCCCGGAATTCCACCTGCGCGCCGACCGATTCTATAATGCGCCCGATACCGAACTGGATTTCACCGAACAGGGTGGTCTGATGTGGGGCAGCTCTGCCGTGGGCAAGCTGGTGCGTGGCAGCGATGCGCTGCACCCCGGTATCGAGGCGTTCGTTGATGACGAGGCCGGGCCAGAGATCGCCGAGAAGGTGAAACGCCGCTTGCAGCATTTCATCGACCGCAAGGTGGCCACGCTGTTTGAACCCCTGATCGCGCTGCAAAAGGACGAGGGGCTGACGGGTCTGGCGCGCGGCTTTGCCTTCCGTCTGGTCGAATCGCTGGGGATTTTGCCGCGCGATGGTGTGGCGAATGAGGTAAAAGAACTGGATCAGGAATCGCGCGGTCTGCTGCGCAAGCATGGCGTGCGCTTCGGGCAGTTCACCATCTTTATGCCCGCGCTGCTGAAACCCGCACCGACGCGGTTGCGGCTGGTCTTGTGGTCACTGGCCGAGGGGCTGGCCGAGTTCCCCGAAAGTCCGCCGCCCGGTCTGGTCACGATCCCGCATCTGGCTGATGTGCCGCGCGGGCATTATACGCTGTCAGGCTATCATCCCGCGGGCGACCGGGCGATTCGCATCGACATGCTGGAACGCCTGGCCGACCTGATCCGCACGCAGGACACGCGGGCGGGGTTCGAGGCGAACCCGGATATGCTGTCAATCACCGGCATGACGCTGGAACAGTTCTCCGGGCTGATGGAAGGTCTGGGCTATGCGGCCGAGAAAGGCGAGCGGGTGAAACAGCGCGCCGAACCGGCGGTGGCTGCCCCGGTGCCCGAACCTGTCCCTGAGGGCGAGCCGGGCGCGATCCTGACCGAAGAAGAATCGGTCCTTGCCGCCGAAACCCGCGCCAGGTGGGAGGCGGAACAGGCTGCCCGCAAAGCCGCCGAGGCTGAGACTGCCGCCGGGGCTGAGGGGGGCGATGCGACCGCTGCCGAGGATGGCGATGCGGCAGCGTCTGTTGAACCCGCCGCGCCGGAAATGGAGATCTTCTATACCTTCCGCTGGGCGCCCAAACCGCGCGGCAATCGACGTCCGCAGGGGGATCGCCCGCAAGGTCAGGGCCAGCGTCGCGGCCCACGCCGCGATGGTGCGCCGCGTGATGGCGCGCAGGCAGATGCGCCGCAGGGGGAACGTCGCGAACGTCACGGCAAAGGCGGCAAACCCGGCGAGGAACGCCATGGCGAGGGCAAGCCGCGCGGCAAGGGCGGCCCGAAAAAGGGCGGCAAACCCGGCGGGCAGGGGCATGGTCCGAAAACCTTCACCGCCCGGCCCGAGAAAAAGGCAGATCCCGACAGTCCCTTCGCCATTCTGGCGCAGCTCAAGGGCAATAAATGACGGCACAGGGCGCGGCGATTGTCCGCGCTTTCTGGGCGGCAATGAACAGCAATGACTGGCGGGCCGTGGCCGAACGGTTTCTGGCCCCCGACTTCACCGCCTTCTGGCCGCAGTCCGCCAAGGTGATCGAGGGGCCGGAGGCATTCGTCCACGTCAACGCCGGTTTCGCCGGGCAGGGTGACTGGCGATTTGAAATCCTCTCCCTCGCGGCCGAGGCGGGGGGAGCGCGCGTGGTCACGGACATCCGCGTCACCAATGCGGGGCTGGATGTTTCGACTCGCGCCATTACCTTTCATGAGATCGGCGGCGATCTGATCCACCGCCAGACCGAATTCTGGCCCGATCCCTATCCGGTGCCCGCCTGGGGCGAGGGGCTGTTGACGGATCATCCGCTGCAATGACCGACGACGCGCTGCGGTTGGACAAGTGGCTGTTTTTCGCGCGGATTTTCAAATCGCGCGGATTGGCCGCCGAACGGATCGAGGGCGGCGGCGTGCGGATCAACGGGGCGCCGGTGCGCAAGCCGGGCCGCAGCATCCGTCCCGGCGATCAGATCACCGTATCGGCGCATGGCCGCGTGATCGCGCTGCGCGTGCTGGCCCCCGGCACCCGGCGCGGTCCCGCGGCCGAGGCGCAGGGCCTGTATGAATTGCTGGGCGAGGATGCGTCGCGGGACTGACCGGCGCGCCGCTTTTCAGCCCGCCCGGCCTTGAATGATTGCGCGCCTGCGCGTAACTACCCCCACGAATGAACAGGAAACACGCGCAATGACCTATGTCGTCACCGACAACTGCATCATGTGCAAATACACCGATTGCGTCGAAGTCTGCCCGGTGGATTGCTTTTACGAAGGTGAAAACACGCTGGTGATTCACCCCGATGAATGCATTGACTGCGGCGTGTGCGAGCCGGAATGCCCGGCCGACGCGATCCGCCCGGATACCGAACCGGACATGGAAAAATGGGTCGAATTCAATCGGGAATATTCCGAACAGTGGCCCGTTATCACCCGCAAGAAGGACCCGATGCCCACCGCCGCGGAAATGGATGGCGTGACGGGCAAGCTGGACAAATATTTTTCGCCCAACCCCGGCGAAGGCGATTGAGCAGCGCAGCCGCGCCCGACCCGCTGCGGTGCTGATTCGGCACCGCAGCATTTCCCTGTTCTGGGATGTCATTTGTTAACGCATTGATAAGATTTGCATCCCCGCGCGGGGGTGCCGCGCGCCCATCATCGCGCAAGCCGCTTTTTTTGCGGCGTTTTTTGTGTTATGTTGTTGTTACAATTACGCTGCCACCGCCGCGATCCGGCGCGCGCATCCTTGGATGATCCGCCCCTCTGCCGGGTGCGGGCGACAGAATGAAAACCACAAGGGCCAAGGGCGGTCGCCACCGCCCAAGGCCCTTTGTGTCCTGCATCCCGCCGGACACATGCAAGAGGAAGCCATGTCGAAAACGAAAAAAGCCGAATTCCGCCCCGATGATTTCGTGGTCTATCCCGCCCATGGCGTGGGCCGGATCATGTCGATTGAGGAACAAGAGGTTGCCGGGCTGCGCCTGGAGATGTTCGTGATTTCCTTTGAAAAGGACAAGATGACCCTGCGCGTGCCGACCGCGCGCGCCACCGAAATCGGGATGCGCGGCCTGTCCAGCCCCGACATGATCGCCAAGGCGCTGGAAACGCTGAAGGGCAAGGCCCGCGTCAAGCGTGCGATGTGGTCGCGCCGGGCGCAGGAATATGAACAAAAGATCAATTCCGGCGATCTGATGTCGATTGCCGAGGTGGTGCGTGACCTGCACCGCAACGACGACCAGCGCGAACAATCCTATTCCGAACGCCAGCTTTACGAAGCCGCGCTGGACCGGCTGACCCGCGAAGTCGCCGCTGTCGGCGGGCTGGATGAAGGCGCGGCGCAAAAGCGCGTGGACGAGGTGCTGACCAGCCGCGCGGCGTGACTGGCGCGGCATAGCGGCAAAAGGGCACCTTGCGCGGGTGCCCTTTTGCATAAGAATGTCATAAAATCAGCCGGAAAGGTCAGTTGACTCTGATACCTGCCGGGCCTAGCAGTGATACTGCCGGATACCCGGCCCAACCGGCGGCGTGCCGCCTCGATACCGCGATTATGCGGCTGTCTGAAGGGATATGTTATGGCGACCAAGCAGACGTTTAAGTGGACTGATTATGCGAACAGTTCATCCACCACGACCAGCGTAAAGGGTGGCTTTACCTACGACGATGAAGGCCCGGCCACCATCCGTGTTGATCCGGCAACTGGCGCGGGTGCCGCCGATGTTCAAAGCACCGGCAACAGCGGTGTTGCGCAAACTACCCCGCAAGGTAATGACCCGAGTGGGCAGCCCTACGATAATCAGTCAGAAATGCGCATGGGTTTGCGTAGTGGACAAAGTGTAACCACAAATATCAACTTTGATCCTGATAGCACACCTGCGGACCCTGCGAAGCCGGAAGTCGAGGTGACGAATGTTGATTTTCGCATCTTGCGTCTGGAAAATGGCCAGACAGGCGTAAACAGCGCAACATCAAGATCGGCAGTCACGATCAAAGCCTATGATGCAGATGGTAATCTGGTTCCCATTTCTGTCACTGCGGGCAATATGGTTGATGTCACGACCAATGCAGATGGTTCGGTGGTGGTCACGGGCAAATTGGCCTCGGGCAGTTCGACCGGCACCAGAAACTGGGGGGACCAAGGCTACCCTCCTTTTACTTCTACGGCTATTGCGCGGGCCGAGGCTGTGTCGGCATTGATCCAGATCGCCGGGCCGGTTGCGCGGATTGAGGTCACGGCGACATATACTGGAACGAACACCAATGGTAACGCATACCCGACGATGACGGATATCAACTATTGGTCTGAGGCGGTTGTTTGTTTTGTCGCGGGCACATTGATCGAAACCGATCAGGGGCTGGTTGCGGTTGAAGACCTGCAAGAAGGCATGATGGTGCTGACGCGTGACGAAGGTTTCCAACCCGTTCGTTGGACCGGGCAGACCCGCTTGTCACTGATAAAGCAGAATAATGTTCGCCCGATTCGGATCAAGGCCGGTGCTTTGGGGGATGGTATCCCTTCAGCTGATTTGCTGGTCAGTCCGCAGCACCGGATTTTGGTGCGTTCGGCCATTGCGCACAGAATGTTTGGCACAAACGAGGTTTTGGTTGCGGCCAAGCAATTGCTGCAACTGGATGGTATCGACATTGCCGATGACATGGATGCGGTGACGTATGTTCACTTCATGTTTGATCGGCACCAGATTGTCTTGTCCAACGGCGCGGAAACGGAATCGCTTTATACCGGCCCCGAGGCGATCAAATCCGTGGGCGCTGCCGCGCGTCGGGAAATCTTTGCGATCTTTCCTGAACTGCGCGACCGCGACTATATGCCGGAACCAGTCCGGCATCTGGCATCAGGTCGCATGGCGCGCAAGCTGGCGGTGCGCCATGCGCAAAACCTTAAACCGCTGGTCAGCTGATCGCGACACGGCCCGCCCACCCGGCGGGCCTTTTTCTGACCGTGGCGGATCGTGGACAATGCGCCGCGCTGCGCCTATAAGGCGCGCAAATTCCCGTATAGACACAAAGGCGCAACATGACGATCAAGGTTTTCGGCCACACCGCCCCCGACACGGATTCGACCGGCTCGCCCATTATCTGGGCCTGGTATCTGAGCGAAGTCCGCAAGCAGCCCGCCAAGGCCGTTCTTCAGGGCGAACCGAACACTGAAGCGGCGTGGATGCTGAACCGCTGGCGTCTGGACAAGCCCGAAATCATCGCTGACGTGGCCGCCGGCGACAAATGCGTGATCGTGGACACCAACAACCCCGCCGAACTGCCCGCCAGTCTGGCCGAAGCCGAGGTGATCGAGATCATCGATCACCACCTGCTGGCCGGTGGCGTGAAGACCAAAAGCCCGATCAACATCACCATCCGTCCGCTGGCCTGCACCGCCACGATCATGCACGACCTGATCGGCGACGACATGGCCCGCGCCCCCGAGGGGGTCAAAGGCGCGATGCTGACCTGCATCCTGTCTGACACGCTGGAATTCCGCAGCCCGACGACGACCCCGCACGACCGCGCCGTGGCGGAAAAGCTGGCGGCTGATCTGGGCGTGAACATCACCGATTACGCGACCGAGATGTTCGCCGCGAAATCGGACGTGTCGGCCTTTTCCGACGATGCCCTGCTGAAGATGGACAGCAAGGAATACGAACTGGGCGGCAAGCAGTTGCGCGTGTCGGTGCTGGAAACCACCGCGCCGCAGGTTCTGCTGGATCGCAAGGCCGCGCTGATGGCCGCGATGCCCGGCGTCGCCGCCGCTGATGGCGCTGACGAAGTGCTGCTGTTCATCGTGGACATCCTGAAAGAAGAAGCCACCCTGCTGGTGCCAAACGATTTCGTCAAACAGGTGGCCGAGCGCAGCTTTGGCGTGGTCGTGACCGGCGACAGCGTGGTTCTGCCCGGCGTGATGAGCCGCAAAAAGCAGATCATCCCCGTTCTGGCGGTCTGATGACCCGGATCATTGACAGCCTGTCGCAGATCGGCGGCGATTACAGTGCTTTGCTGTGTGATCTGTGGGGCTGTTTGCATAACGGCAAGCAGCCCTATCCAGCGGCGGTCGCGGCGTTGCAGGCGTTTCGCGCTGATGGCGGGCAGGTGTGTTTGCTGACCAACTCGCCGCGTCCGTTCGGGGCGGTGCAGGCACAGCTGGATGGCATGGGCGTGCCGCGCGATGCGTGGGATGTGATTGTCAGTTCCGGCGATGCGACGCAGGCGGCGATGATGGCGGGGCAGGTCGGGCACAAGGTCTGGCACATCGGCGCGGCCAAGGACGACGTGTTCTTTAGCGATCTGCCCGCTGCTTTTGCCGATGCGCCGCCGGTGGCGCGCGTGCCGCTGGATCAGGCGCAGGGCATCATCTGCACCGGCCCGTTCGACGAAGCCACCGAAGCACCCGAGGATTACCGCGACCGTTTCGTCGATGCCATTGCGCGCGGCCTGCCGATGCTGTGCGCCAATCCCGACATCGTGGTGGATATGGGCGAGACGCGGATTTATTGCGCCGGGGCGTTGGCCGCGCTGTATCAAGAGATGGGCGGACAGGCGTTCTATTTCGGCAAGCCGCACACGCCGGTTTACGACATGGCGCGCGCCCGGCTGGCTCTGGGGGTGGATGCCAGGGTGCTGGCTGTGGGTGACGGAATCTTTACCGATGTGCTGGGTGCCGCGCAGCAAGGGATTGATGCGCTGTTTGTCACCGGCGGGCTGGCCGCTGACCTGATGGGGTCGGATGTGGAAAACCCCGATCCGGGCCTGCTGGCGGAATGGCTGGCCGAACAGGGGCAGGCACCGCATTATGCCATTGGTCGGCTTAGGTAAATCGCCGCTATAGATCACAAACGCCCGCCCGATCCGGCGGGCGTTTCGCGTCTTGGGGTTGGAAATACGACGGTAACATTATTATCAACACTTGCGCCTGGTGGGTATTTTCTTGCGTGCCGGTTTCGTTGCTGCTATGCAGCATCCGTTCTTTGGAGGTCAGGATGTTGGATAACCTTCCCCGCGGCACCATCGTCATCGAGGATCTTGAGGTCGGGATGATGCGTTACCTGCAAAAGCATGTGACGGATCGCGACATCGAACTGTTCGCCGAGGTCTCGACCGACCGCAACCCGGTGCATCTGGACGATGCCTATGCGCAGGACACCATATTCGAGGGCCGTATCGCCCATGGGATGCTGACCGCCGGGCTGATTTCCGCCGTGATCGGGGAACAACTGCCGGGGCATGGCACCGTCTATCTGGGCCAGACGCTGAAATTCATGGCCCCCGTGCGCCCCGGCGATCTGGTCCGGGCCGAAGTGACGGTGGATGCCATCGACCACGCGAAACGGCGGGTCACGCTTGCAACCCGCTGCCTTGTCGGTGATACGGTCGTTCTGAAAGGCGAGGCGGTCGTGCTGGCCCCAAGCCGCAAATTCGACTGACGGGCCGCTGGCCCCAGGGGGCCGCATTGCGCATCCATCGTGACTGGACCGGACTTGCCGCCAAAGATCGCGGTGCCAGCGTGGCGATGGGGAACTTTGACGGCGTGCATCTGGGCCATCGTGCGGTGATCGACGCCGCCCGCCACGCCGCTGCCGCGCCACTGGGTGTGGTTACGTTTGAACCGCATCCGCGCGAATATTTCGCCCCCGGTGCCCCGCCCTTTCGCCTGATGAATGCCGAGGCGCGGGCCAACCGGCTGGCGCGTCTGGGGGTTCAGCAGCTTTATGAGCTGCCCTTTGGTCCGGTCATGGCGGGGCTGACGCCCGACGGTTTCGTGCAACAGGTGCTGGCCGATGGCCTTGGCGTGGCGCATGTGACGGTTGGCGCCGACTTCCGCTTTGGCAAGGATCGGGCGGGCGATGCGGCGATGCTGGAACGGCTGGGCCGCGATCTGGGCTTTGGCGTGACCATCGCGCCGCTGGTCGGGGCGAACGGCACCGATTACAGTTCGACCGCGATCCGCGCCGCGCTGGCCGATGGCCACCCGCGCGATGCCGAACGAATGCTGGGCCACTGGCACCGGATCGAGGGCGAGGTGCTGCATGGTGACAAGCGCGGCCGCGATCTGGGCTGGCCCACCGCGAATATGTCGGTTCAGGGCCTGCATCTGCCGCGCCTTGGGGTCTATGCCGTGCTGGTCGATGTGCTGAGCGGCCCGCACAAAGGCCCGTGGCAGGGCGTCGCCAGCCTTGGCGTGCGCCCGATGTTCGGCGTCAACCTGCCCAACCTCGAGGTGCATCTGTTCGATTTCACCGGCGATCTGTATGGGCAGCACCTGTCGGTTGCCTTGGTCGATTTTCTGCGGGATGAGGCGAAATTCGACAGCCTGCCCGCGCTGATCGCCCAGATTGAGGCGGACGCGGCGCAGGCCCGCGCCATATTGGCAGGCCCATGATGCGCCCGGCGTTCTGGGAATTGCCGCTGAAGAGCCTGACCCGCGACGAGTGGGAGGCGCTGTGCGACGGCTGCGGCAAATGCTGCCTGAACAAGCTGGAGGATGAAGACACCGGCGAGGTTGCCTTTACCCGCGTGTCCTGCAAGCTGCTGGATGGGCAGACCTGCCGCTGTTCGTCCTATCATAATCGCCACGATTATGTGCCCGAATGCGTGGTGCTGACGCCGGACAAGATCGCCAGGATCGCCTATTGGCTGCCGCGCACCTGCGCCTATCGCCTGCGGGCCGAGGGCAAGCCGCTGGAACATTGGCATCCGCTGATCTCGGGCGATCCAGAGTCGGTTCACGCCGCCGGGGTCAGTGTGCGCGGCTGGACGGTATCAGAAGCCAGCGTGACCGAAGACGATTGGGAAAACCTGCTGATCGAGGATTTGTCGTGAATTTCGGATCGGACAACTGGTCGGGTGTGCATCCCGCCATATGGGACGCGATGGGGCGTGCGAATGACGGGCTGGTTCCCGGCTATGGCCGCGACGATCTGACGGCGGCGGCGGTCGCGGCAGTGCGCCAGACGTTTGAGGCGCCGCAGGCCGAGGTGTTCCTGCTGGGCACCGGAACCGGGTCGAATGCGCTGGCCCTGTCGCAGATTTGCCCGTCTTGGGGGCGCATTTTTTGCCACGAGGCTGCGCATATCCACACCAGCGAATCCGGTGCGCCGGGTTATCTGTCGGGTGGGGCGCAACTGGCGTTGGTGCCGGGGGCCGATGGCCGCATCACGCCCGATGCGTTGCGCGATACCTTGGCGATTTATCCACAGGTGGATGAGCACGATGGGCAGAACGCGGTGCTGTCGATCACCAATGCCAGCGAATGCGGGCGCGTCTATGGCCCTGCCGATCTGGCGGCGCTGGCCGATGTCGCCCATGCTGCCGGAATGCTGGTGCATCTGGACGGCGCGCGGTTTGCCAATGCTGTGGCGGCGGCGGGGGCCTCGCCCGCCGATCTGACGTGGCGGGCGGGCGTTGATGCGCTGTCGCTGGGCGGCACCAAGAACGGCTGTATGGCGCTGGAAGCCGTCGTGATCTTTGATCCTGCCCGCACGGCTGGCTTTCGCTTTCGCCGGATGCGGGCCGGGCAGCTGTGGTCCAAGCATCGTTTTCTGGCGGCGCAGATGCTGGCCTGGCTGGACGGCGGGTTGTGGCTGGATCTGGCCCGCCACGCCAACGCCATGGCCGCCGATCTGGCGCAGGGGCTGACCCCGATCTGGCCGGTCGAGGCGAATGAAGTCTTCCTGCGCCTGCCCACCGCCCGCATCAGCGCCCTGCGCGCCGCCGGGTTACAGGCCGCCGATTGGGATATGCCGGACAATGGCACCGACAGCGCCGCGATCCGCCTTGTGACCAGTTGGGCCACCGCCCCCGAACAGGTAGCGGCGGCGCGGGCTGTGCTGCTGGCGGATCAGGTCAGGACATAGACCAGCGCAGCGGCGCCGATCAGCACCAGCAGAACCAGCACGGCAAAGTCATAGGGGTCGCGCGGAAACCGCCCGCGCAACAGATCGGCCAGCATCGACACGAAGCCATAGATCAGGGCGAAAATACCGTCTGCCATGGCCTAAACGAACTGTTCCCGCATCAGCCGTTCCTCCATCCCGTGACCGGGGTCGAACAGGATGCTGTGGGCGATGCCGGGTTCCGAACGGATCTCGACCCACTCGACCCGCTCGACCCCGCGGGAATCGGCATCGGCCATGACGGGGCGTTTTTCGGGTTCCAGCACGTCGAACCGCACCAGTGCCGTTTTGGGCAGAATTGCCCCCCGCCAGCGGCGCGGACGAAAGGCGGCGATGGCGGTCAGGGCCAGCACCTCGGACCCCATCGGCAGAATCGGCCCATGCGCGGAATAGTTATAAGCCGTGGACCCGGCCGGCGTGGACAGCAGCACTCCGTCGGCGACCAGTTCCGGCATCCGCACCCGTCCGTTGACCGAGACGCGCAGCTTGGCCGCCTGCGCACCGGCGCGCAGCAGGCTGACCTCGTTGATGGCCAGCGCGTGACATTCGCCGCCGCCGGGTATGCCTGCCACCATGGATAAGGGGTTGGTCAGCGTCACCTCGGCGGCGGTGATGCGTTCGGGCAGGTCGTCCTCGGCATAGTCGTTCATCAAAAAGCCGTAGGTGCCCCGGTTCATGCCGTAAACCGGCAGCCCGGTCATCAGGTGCAGCGTGGACAGCATCAGCCCGTCGCCACCAAGCGCCACGATCACCGAGGCACGGTCCGGCGGCACCTGACCATAGCGCGCGGTCAGCCGTGTCAATGCCGTCTGGGCAACCTCTGTCTGGCTGGCGATGAAATGTATGTCCCCCATATCCGCATCTTCACCGCCCGTGCGCGCTTGGCAAGTCGCAAAAGCCCCCGCTTGATGTCGCAAGCGCCCTTTGCGCGCCGCGCCAAACCGGCTACATGACGACAACACCAGCAGGAGGCCCCTATGACCGACACCGGATTCTTTACCCAGTCCCTTGCCGACCGCGATGCCGATATCGCCCGCGCCATCGGCCTTGAACTGGGGCGCCAGCGTGATGAAATCGAACTGATCGCATCGGAAAACATCGTGTCCAAAGCCGTGCTTGAGGCGCAGGGCAGCGTTCTGACCAACAAATACGCCGAAGGTTATCCGGGCAAACGCTATTACGGCGGTTGCCAGTATGTGGACATCGTGGAAGATCTGGCCATCGACCGCGCCAAGGAACTGTTCGGCTGCGCATTCGCCAACGTCCAGCCCAATTCAGGCAGCCAGATGAACCAGGCGGTGTTTCTGGCCCTGCTTGCTCCGGGCGACACCTTTATGGGGCTGGACCTGAACTCGGGCGGGCACCTGACCCATGGTTCGCCGGTGAACATGTCGGGCAAATGGTTCAACGTGGTCAGCTATGGCGTGCGCAAGCAGGACCAGTTGCTGGATATGGAGGCGATTGCCGAAGCCGCCCGCCAGCACAAGCCGAAACTGATCGTCGCCGGTGGCACCGCCTATTCCCGCATCTGGGACTGGGCTGCCTTCCGCAAGATCGCGGACGAGGTGGGGGCCTATCTGATGGTGGATATGGCGCATATCGCCGGTCTGGTCGCGGGCGGGCAACATCCCTCGCCCCTGCCGCACGCCCATGTGGTGACGACGACGACGCATAAATCCCTGCGCGGCCCGCGTGGCGGGATGGTGCTGACCAATGACCCCGACATCGCGAAAAAGATCAACAGCGCCGTTTTCCCCGGTCTGCAAGGTGGCCCGCTGATGCATGTCATCGCCGCCAAGGCCGTCGCCTTTGGCGAGGCGCTGCGCCCCGATTTCAAGGACTATGCCGCGCAGATCGTGAAAAATGCCCGCGCCATGGCGGACGAGCTGATGAAGGGCGGCATCGACATCGTGTCGGGCGGCACCGACAATCACCTGATGCTGGCCGACCTGCGCCCCAAAGGCGTGACCGGCAAGGCGACCGAGGCGGCGCTTGGCCGCGCGCATATCACCTGCAACAAGAACGGCGTGCCGTTTGACCCGGAAAAACCCTTTGTGACCAGTGGTATCCGTCTGGGCACGCCTGCGGGCACCACGCGCGGCTTCAAGGAAGATGAGTTCCGCCAGATCGCCCGCTGGATCGTCGAGGTCGTCGATGGCCTTGCCGCCAATGGCGATGAAGGCAATGCCGAAGTCGAAGCCAAGGTCCGCGACGAGGTGGCGGCCCTCTGCGCCCGCTTCCCGCTGTATCAGGGCATGTGACATCCGCGGCGCGGCGCCTGTCACAATGCGCCGCGCCCGCCGCTTTCTGTTTTGCCCAAATGCGCATCTTTGGGCCGCGCCATGGCTGCGCCCCGCGCGGCTATCCCCGCGCCGTCATGACCCAGACAATCACCGCCCCCAACATCAGCATGCCAAAGGCGACCGAGGCGGCAAAATTCACCGTGCGGTTTTTCCACCGGCTGACCGACCCCAGCGGCGTCAGATAGCGGATCAGCGCGTGATGGGCGCGCGTTGCCGGGCGCTTGTCGATCTGGCGGGCGATCCGGGGGGCGGCGACCACCGCATCGGCCTGCGCCAGAATCATCGCCTGCCGCCGCAGATGCCGGGGCAGGGCGGCACCGCGCCTGCGGATCATATCGGCCAGCGACGGAAACTCGCCCCGCTGCGCCCCGCCAAAACGGTCGGCCATCAGGCGGGCCACATCATTGGCCATGCGGCGTAGATCTTCGGGTGTGCGGGCCTCTTTCATGGTGCAAAGAATAGGTCAGCGCGCTGGCCAAGGCCAGTCATTCGCGAAACTTTGCTGGTCCTTGCGCCTGTGTGCTTGCAAAATACGCTGCATTCCGTGAAGACATGAATCAGATTCGATCTGCCGTGCCGGGCTGGTTATATCATGGCTGTGACTTCTCTTACAGAATTGAACTGAAAAGGATCGTTTCGGCATTTGCACAGTCTGAACGTAGGCTTTGCGCCGGGGCAGGAAGGAATGGAAATGCTGAAGACGTATGAGATCGGCGACAGCGACGGCAAGCCGGTGGTCATGGTCCACGGTCTGTTCGGTCAGGCACGGAACCTGGGTGCCCTTGCCCGCCGTCTGGCACAGGATGGGCGGCGTGTCGTTTCCGTTGACATGCGCAATCACGGCGACAGCTTCTGGTCTGACGATCATACCTATCCCGCCATGGCCCATGATCTGGCCGAGGTGGTTGATATGCTTGGCGGGCGGGCCGATCTGGTTGGCCATTCGATGGGCGGCAAGGCGTCAATGACGCTGGCGCTGACCCAGCCCGATATGGTGCGTCGTCTGGTGGTGATGGACATTGCGCCGGTCGCCTATGCGCATGACCAGTTGGGTATGATCGACGCGATGGAGGCGATCAACCTGACCGGCATCCGCCTGAGATCGCAGGCTGATACGCTGTTGGCCGAACATATCTCTGATCCGGGTATTCGCGCCTTTCTGCTGCAATCGCTGAACGTCAAGGAAGACCCGGCGCAGTGGAAGGCAAACCTGCGTGTGCTGCGTGCGCGGATGCCCGAACTGGTGGGGTGGCCCGCGGAACTGACCGGCACGCATTTCTATAACCCCACCATGCTGCTGACCGGCGACGATTCCAACTATGTCACCGAAGAAGGCCGGGTGGCGATGCGCAGCCATTTCCCGCTGGGGCGGATTGTGCGGGTCAAGGCGGCGGGCCATTGGCTGCATGCCGACGCTCCGGAAACCACTGCGGGCGGAATTGCCGCCTATCTGGCCGGGCCGGGCTGACCGGCCTTGCCCCGCTGCGGGGCCGGGGTTATGTCGCGGGCATGGAAAACCGCCCCGCACTCCCGCCCGAAATCGCCCGCCGCCGCACCTTTGCGATCATCTCGCACCCGGATGCGGGCAAGACCACGCTGACCGAAAAGTTCCTGCTGTTTGGTGGCGCGATCCAGATGGCCGGTCAGGTCCGCGCCAAGGGCGAGGCGCGGCGCACGCGGTCGGACTTTATGAAGATGGAACAGGACCGGGGGATTTCCGTCAGCGCGTCCGCGATGTCGTTTGAATATGGCGATTTCCGCTTTAATCTGGTCGATACCCCCGGCCACAGCGATTTTTCCGAAGATACCTATCGCACGCTGACCGCCGTGGATGCGGCGGTGATGGTGATCGACGGGGCCAAGGGCGTCGAAAGCCAGACCCGCAAGCTGTTCGAGGTCTGCCGCTTGCGTGATCTGCCGATCCTGACCTTCTGTAACAAGATGGACCGGGAAAGCCGCGATACCTTTGAAATCATCGACGAGATCCAGGAAAATCTGGCGATTGACGTCGCGCCCGCGTCCTGGCCCATCGGCATGGGCCGCGAGTTCATCGGCGCCTATGACCTGCTGAACGACCGGCTGGAAATCATGGACCGCGCCGACCGGAACAAGGTCGCGGAAACCGTCAAGATCACCGGCCTTGACGATCCGAAACTGGCCGACCACATCCCCGAGGCGCAGCTTGCGCAACTGCGCGAGGAGGTGGCGATGGCGCGCGAACTGCTGCCCGCCTTTGACCGAAAATCCTTTCTCGAAGGGCATCTGACGCCGATCTGGTTCGGTTCGGCTATCAATTCCTTCGGCGTGCGCGAGCTGATGGAGGGCATCGGCCATTACGGCCCCGAGCCGCAGCCGCAAAACACCGCCGAACGCCAGATCGCGCCCGAGGAAAAGCCCGTCACCGGCTTTGTCTTCAAGGTGCAGGCGAATATGGACCCGAAACACCGCGACCGCGTGGCCTTTGTGCGCCTCGCCTCGGGCCATTTCGAACGCGGCATGAAGCTGACCCATGTGCGCAGCAAGAAACCGATGGCGGTCACGAACCCGGTGCTGTTCCTTGCCGCCGACCGCGAACTTGCGGATGAGGCATGGGCCGGCGACATTATCGGCATCCCGAACCACGGCCAGCTGCGCATCGGCGACGCGCTGACCGAGGGCGAGGGCTTGCGCTTTACCGGCATCCCGTCCTTTGCGCCGGAACTGCTGCAAACCGTGCGCGCCACCGACCCGATGAAGGCCAAGCATCTGGAAAAAGCCCTGATGCAATTCGCCGAGGAAGGCGCGGCCAAGGTATTCAAGCCGATGATCGGCTCGGGCTATATCGTCGGCGTCGTCGGCGCCCTGCAATTCGAGGTGCTGGCCAGCCGGATCGAACTGGAATACGGCATCCCGGTGCGGTTCGAGCCGTCGCAATTTACCTCGGCCCGTTGGGTTGCCGGGCCGCAGGACAAGATCGACGCCTTTGCCAACACCAACAAGCAGCACATGGGAACCGACCACGATGGCGACCCGGTTTACCTGACCCGCCTGCAATGGGACATCGACCGCGTGGCCCGCGATTACCCGGATGTGCGGCTGACGGCGACCAAGGAAATGATGGTGTAAAACTGCCTTGACCTGGAGCGCGCTCTAACCCGTAGATGATCGGGCGTTCCTGACGGAAAGGCCCGAATCATGCAGATCGCAGATTTCGCGCAACAGACGGGGTTAAGCCCGGATACGCTGCGCTATTACGAAAAGATCGGTCTGTTACCGCCGCCGCTGCGCGATGCGGGTGGGCGGCGGGTTTATCAGCGACGCGATCTGGATTGGGCACGGTTTCTGATCCGCCTGCGGCAGATCGGTATGCCAATTGCCGAGATGCTGACCTATGCCCGGCTGCGTGCCGGGGGTGACGTAACCGCGGTTGCCCGCCGTGATCTGCTGGCCCGCCATCGTGCGGCGCTGGCGGCACGGATCGACGGGTTAAGCGAATGCCTTTCCGTTCTGGATCAAAAGATCGCCATCTATCAGGCGATGGTTTCAGAAAAGGACGCAGACCATGACCCCAAAAACCGATGAGACCCGCAACGAACGTGGCCGCCGCCTGCTGGCCCAGATCGACGGCGCGGCAGGGCAGCAGGTTATCGACAACCTTGCCGACATTGCCCCCGATTTCGCGGAACTGCTGTTCGAGTTCCCCTTTGGCGATATTTATGCCCGACCGGGCCTTGCGCTGCGGGACCGGGAAATCGCCACCATCGCCGCGCTTGCCGCAATGGGAAATGCCCGTCCTCAGTTGGAAGTGCATATTCAGGCCGGGCTGAATGTCGGTCTGACCCGCGAGGAAATCACCGAGGTGCTGATCCAGATGTCAGTCTATGCCGGTTTTCCCGCCGCGCTGAACGGTCTGGTGGCGGCAAAGGCGGTGTTTGGTCGCGCCTAGTCTGGCACCACCACATTCCCCGCCGCGTCCACCTCGTCCGTCCAGACGGTGAATGACCGCAATTCATGCGGGCCAAAGCTGGAGATCAGCGCAACATCCGCCGCATCGCGGCCGTGGCCGATAACGATGCGGCCGATGCGGGCGGCGTTGTTGCGTGGGTCAAAGGTCCACCAGCGGCCCGACAGATAGACCTGCATCCATGCGGCGAAATCCATCGGGTCGTCTACTGGCGGAACGCCGATGTCGCCCAGATGACCGTTGATATAGCGGGCGGGAATATTCAGCGCCCGGCATATCGAAATCGCCAGATGTGCAAAGTCGCGGCACACGCCCTTGCCCTGTTCCAGCGCGTCATGCGCGGTGCGCGTCGCATCGGCGTCGCCATAGTTAAAGGCGATATGCCCATGCACCCAGTCCACCACCGCCTGCACCCGGTCCCACCCGTGCGGCATCGAACCGAACAGGTCCCATGCCGCCGGGCTGACCAGTTCTACATCGCAATAGCGCGAGGCCATCAGATAGATCAGCACATCATCGGGTAGGGTCTCGACCGGCATTTCCTGCGCTGCGTGGCAGATCGGGTCGGGCAGGCCGCTGTCCGCGATGATCGCGTCTGAACGCAGGGTCAACGGGCCGCCGGGCGCGGTCAGCCGGATACAGAAATTCCCGAACCCGTCCAGATAGGTCGAAAAAGGAACGCCCGGATCTGTGGTGAACCGCTCGGGTCCGCGCAGGTCCAGCTTCCGCTCGGGCCGTGCCGACATCTGCGCGATCAGCGGCAGCGGCCCCCGGCTTTCGATGGTCATCTCATAGCCATAGCGGATCAGCATCAGGTGACGGTTGCCTCCATGGTGATGGTTGCGTTCATCAGCTTGCTGACGGGACAGCCTTCTTTGGCCTTGCCCGCCAGTTCCTCGATTTTTGCCTTGTCGCCGCTACCGCTGATTTTTGTGGTCAGATGCGCTTTGGTGATCGAAAAACCGTCGCCGTCCTTGTCCAGCGTCACGGCGGATGTGGTTTCAACCCGCACATCGCTGATCCCGGCCTCCTCCAGCATCTTGGACAGCGCCATGCTGAAACAGGCGGCATGGGCGGCGCCGATCAGTTCTTCGGGGTTGGTGCCGGGCTTGTCCTCGAAACGGGTGTTAAAGCCATAGGGCTGGGCCTCCAGCGCGCCGGATTGGGTCGAGACCTGACCCTTGCCGTCCTTGAGACCGCCTTCCCAGATGGCCGAGCCTGATTTGGTGAACATGGCATTTCTCCTTGGTTAACCATCTTACCAACGCGGCACAGGTTTCAATGGTTGCGGCGCGCCAGCTATCATAGATCAACGGGAAGGCCCGATTTGAGGGCAAGTTTGCCCATGGAACCACCAGTTCGCGGGTGTGCGGCGCGGATAGCAGGCAGCGGGCAGGGTGCCCGCGCCGCTTGTGCGCCCTGCCGATTTCCCCCATGCTGCGGCGCAACAGGCTGCCATCAGACGAAGGACAAGCAGATGTTTCAGAAATTCCTGACCGGCAAGACGGCGGTTATCACCGGATCGAACTCGGGCATCGGGCTGGGCGTGGCCGAGGAACTGGCGCGTGCCGGTGCTGATGTCGTGCTGAACAGCTTTACCGACCGCGACGAAGATCATGCATTGGCCGAAAAGCTGGGCAAGGAACATGGCGTTACGGCCCGCTATATCAAGGCCGATATGTCCAAGGGCGACGAGTGCCGGGCGCTGATCGAACAGGCCGGGGCCTGCGATATTCTGGTGAACAATGCCGGTATCCAGCACGTCGCGCCGGTTGACGAGTTCCCGACCGAGAAATGGGATGCGATCATTGCGATCAACCTGAATTCGGCCTTTCACACCACTGCCGCCGCGCTGCCGTTGATGCGTGCGGCGGGTTGGGGCCGGGTCATCAACGTCGCTTCGGCGCACGGGCTGACGGCCTCGCCCTATAAATCGGCCTATGTCGCGGCGAAACATGGTGTTGTCGGGCTGACCAAGGTGACGGCGCTGGAAACCGCCGAGGAACCGATCACTGCCAATGCGATCTGCCCCGGCTATGTGCTGACCCCGCTGGTTGAGGCGCAAATCCCTGATACCATGAAGAAATACAACATGGACCGGGACGAGGTGGTGCGCAACGTCATGCTGGCCCGCCAGCCGTCCAAGGAATTTGCCACGGTGCAGCAGTTGGGCGGCACGGCGGTGTTCCTGTGCAGCGCGGCGGCGGATCAGATCACCGGCACCACCATCAGCGTGGATGGCGGCTGGACCGCACTCTGATCGGTGCTGCCCCAAGATACCTATCCAAACAGCAAGCCCGCCAGGTTCATATAACGGCGCGGATGCTTGCTGTTTGCCCGAATACGCAGCTTGGGGCGCGCGGCATCGCCGCTTAGCGCGTCAGCGCCGCCAGCAGCAGTGTCAGCGCGTGGTTTACGGTTGCCGCACGGACATTGTGGCGGCCAAGCGCCCCGAAATCGACGGTTTCGGTGTGGGTGCCATCTGGCGTGGCGATGCCAAAGCAGACGCGGCCTTCGGGTTTGTGATCCGACCCGCCCGGCCCGGCGATGCCGGTGACCGAGACCGCGATCCCGGCGGCTGACCGTTCCAGCGCCCCCGCCGCCATCTCGGCGGCGGTCTGTTCGCTGACCGCGCCATGGTTGTTCAGCGTCGCGGCGGTGACGCCCAGCATGTCTTGCTTGGCCGCGTTGGAATAGGTGACAAAGCCGCGCTCAAAGGCATCGCTGGACCCCGGAACCTCGGTCAGCGCCCCGGCGATCAGCCCGCCGGTGCAGCTTTCGGCGGTGGCGATCATCACGCCGCGCGCGCGGGCGGCGGCCAGAACCTGCGTGGCGTTCACATCAGCAACCCATGGCTGATCGTGGCGGCGGCCATCGTGGCAAGGCCCGCGAAGAGGCCGGCCCACAGGTCATCCAGCATGACCCCCGCCGCATCGCCGCGCCGGTCGGCGCGCCCGACCAGCCACGGTTTCCAGATGTCGAACAGGCGGAAAAACAGAAAGGCCGCGACCCAGCCGGGATAGGGGAAGCTGTCGGCGGGCAGCCCGGCCATCCAGAAGCCAAAGGACGGAAAACACAGCGCCAACCATTGCCCGGCCACCTCGTCGATAACGATCTCGCTGCGGTCGGGGTCGTCCATACCTGCGGTGTGGCGGGCGACGGCCCAGAAACCCAATGCGGTGACGGCGATGGTGGCGAGGACCAACAGCGGGAAATGCCCGATGTGGTGGATCAGCAGCCCAAGTGCGACCGCGACCGCCGATCCCCAGGTGCCGGGGGCCGGGCGCAACAGGCCCGCGCCGAACCAGATGCAAAGGATGCGGTCCATCTTAGCCTCCCAGCAGCGTGGCGGTGGCGATGGCGGCGATGCCCTCACCCCTCCCGGTGAATCCCAGCCGTTCGGACGTGGTGGCCTTGACGCTGATGCGGTCGGCTGAGATGCCCATGATTTCGGCCAGACGGGCCATCATCGCGGGGGCGTGCGGGCCGATCTTGGGCTGTTCGCAGATCAGCGTCACATCGGCATTGCCGATCCGAAAGCCCATGTCGCGCGCCAGATCGGCGGCGTGCGCCAGAAAAATCGCGCTGTCGGCACCTTTCCACTGCGGATCGCTGGGGGGAAAGTGGCGGCCAATGTCGCCCTGCGCCAGCGCGCCATAGATCGCATCGGTCAGCGCGTGCATCCCCACATCGGCGTCGGAATGGCCGATCAGCCCGTGGCTGTGCGCAATTTTCACGCCGCACAGCCAGACATGATCGCCCGGCCCAAGCGCGTGAACATCGAAACCGTTGCCAAGGCGAACATCCATTGCGGCCCCCAGAATACGTTCGGCCCGCGCAAAATCGGCGGGGTAGGTGATTTTCAGATTGTCTTCGCTGCCCGCTGTGATCGTGACGGGGATACCTGCGCGCAGGGCCAGTTCGACATCATCGGCGGCATCGCCTGCGTCGATGTAATGATGGCGTATTTGGGCCAACAGGAAACCCTGCGGCGTCTGCGCCCGGAATAGCCCGTCGCGCGGGGTCGGTTCGGTCACGGTGCCGTTTTCGCCGCGCCACAGCGCATCGGTGACGGGCAGGGCAGGCGCGGCGGCGGGTGCGCCGGATTGCAGCGCCTCGATCACGCCTTGGATGACCTGATCGGGCAGCAAGGGGCGGGCACCGTCGTGGATCAGCACATGGGTTGTGTCATCCCCCAGCGTTTGCAGGGCGTTGGCGATGCTGGCCGCACGGGTGTCGCCGCCTGCGACGATGATGCAGCGCCCGCCGAATGCCTCGATCGCGCGGGGCATATCGTCGGGGTGGACCGTCAGGATTACGCGGTCGAACCCGGCAAAGGCGGCCAATGTGCGCGCCAGCACCGTTTGCCCGCCAAGGCTTTGCCATTGTTTCGGCAAATCACCCCCGGCGCGGGTGCCGCGCCCGGCGGCGGTGATGATCGCGGCATAGCCGGGGGGCGCGGTGACACTCATGCGTGGTCGGGGGTGTCGCCGTGGATCGCGGCCGCAAAGGCCGTGCGATACAGCGCCGACAGATCGGCCAGATCGCCCGCGTCATCGCCGAATTGCACCGCCATGCCGCCGAATTGCCCGACTTGAGCCGCCGCGATGCCCGCCTTGGCTGCGGCTTTCAGCAGCGCGTCCGCGCCGGGCGCGTCGGCGGCGATCAGATAGCGGGCCTGATCTTCGCCGAACAGTTCGGCGATGTCGCCGGTTTCCAGGCGGATGCCCAAGCCCGCGGCCTCGGCCATTTCAAACGCGGCCAAGGCCAGCCCGCCGTCCGACAGATCGGTGGCGGCGCGGATATGGGCGCGATTGGCGCGGATGAATTCGCCCTGCGCGCGTTCGGCGGCAAGATCGACGGGCGGGGCGTCGCCACCCTCGATGCCGAAGGCTTCGGCGGCCAGCGCGGATTGGCCAAGGTGGCTGCCGGGCGCGCCGATCAGGATGGCGACGTCGCCCTCGGTCGGCTGGCCCGCGATCAGATCGTCCAGCCGCTCGATCAACCCGACAGCGCCGATGGTGGGGGTCGGCAGGATGCCCTTGCCGTCGGTTTCGTTATACAGCGACACGTTGCCCGACACGATGGGAAAGTCCAGCGCCCGGCACGCCTCGCCGATACCTTTGATCGCGCCGACGAATTGGCCCATGATTTCAGGCTTTTCCGGGTTGCCAAAGTTCAGGTTGTCGGTTGTCGCCAAGGGGGTCGCGCCCACGGCGGACAGGTTGCGGTAAGCCTCGGCCACGGCCTGCTTGCCGCCCTGATACGGGTTGGCTTTGACATAGCGGGGGGTCACGTCGCTGGTAAAGGCCAGCGCTTTGTCGGTGCCATGGACGCGCACCACGCCCGCGCCCATGCCGGGGCGGCGGAGGGTATCGGCGCCCACCTGCGTGTCATATTGTTCCCAGACCCACGCCTTATGCGCATAATTCGGGCTGCCGATCAGTGCGCGCAGTGCCTTGATCGGGGTGATCTCGGGCAGCGCCTCCAGCGGCGCGGCGGGGGGCGTTTCGACCCAAGGCCGGTCATATTCCGGCGCCGATGAGGAAAGTTTCGACAGCGGCAGATCGGCCATCACCTCGTTGCCATGCAGGATCAGAAAGCGGTCCTCGGCGATGGTTTCACCGACCACGGCGAAATCGAGATCCCATTTTTCAAAGATCGCCCGTGCCTCGGCCTCGCGCTCGGGCTTCAATACCATCAGCATCCGTTCTTGCGATTCCGACAGCATCATTTCATAAGCCGTCATATTGGTTTCGCGCTGCGGCACGTGGTCAAGGTTCAGCTGAATGCCCAGCCCGCCCTTGTCGCCCATTTCCACCGCCGAGCAGGTCAGCCCCGCCGCGCCCATATCCTGAATGGAAATCACGGAATCGGTCGCCATCAGCTCAAGACAGGCTTCCAGCAGGCATTTCTCGGTGAAGGGGTCGCCGACCTGCACGGTGGGGCGCTTTTCCTCGATCGTGTCGTCAAACTCGGCGGAGGCCATGGTCGCGCCGCCGACGCCATCGCGGCCGGTTTTCGCGCCCAGATACACCACCGGCATACCGACGCCCGAGGCGGCCGAGTAGAAAATCTTGTCCGTATCGGCCAGACCGGCGGCAAAGGCGTTCACCAGACAGTTGCCGTCATAAGCGGGGTGGAATCGCACCTCGCCGCCGACGTTCGGCACACCGAATGCGTTGCCATAGGCACCGATCCCTTCGACCACGCCTTTGACCAGGTGCGCGGTCTTGGGGTGTTCAGGCCGACCAAAGGACAGCGCGTCCATTGCGGCAATCGGGCGTGCGCCCATGGTGAACACGTCGCGCAGGATGCCGCCGACGCCGGTGGCCGCGCCCTGATGCGGTTCGATATAGGATGGGTGGTTGTGGCTTTCCATCTTGAAAACAACGGCTTGCCCGTCGCCGATGTCCACCACGCCCGCATTCTCGCCGGGGCCGCAGATGACCTGCGGGCCGGTGGTGTGCAGCGTGCGCAGCCATTTCTTGGATGATTTATAGGAACAATGTTCGTTCCACATCGCGCTGAAGATACCCAGTTCGGTGAACGTGGGTTCGCGCCCGATGATGTCCAGAATCCGCTGATATTCGTCAGGCTTCAGCCCGTGCGATGCGATGAGTTCGGGGGTGATGGCCGGTTCGTGCATCTTCGCTCGCGCCCTGCGTTGGAAATTTCCTCTGCTTTTAGGGCGCGGCGCGGCGGGGCGCAAGGAAGGGGGCGCTGCCGCCTGCCTTCAGTTCATATCCAGCCGCAGCCGCGCCACGAAATCACCCGCACCGCTGCCGGTGCGGGTGATGCGAACGGTCTGCACACCATCCTGCGGCAAGGGCAGCGGCTGATCCGCAGTCAGCGTGGCCTGCGTCGGCGCGGTCAGTTGCACCCGAAAGCCATCGGCACGGGGCATGACCAGAGTCAGCGTCTGACCGGGAACGGAAGTGACAGTATAATCGCAATGCGCGCCGCTGGAGATGCGGCCCGATACAGCGACAGAGCCACGATCCAGCGGCTCGACCGGGTTGCAGGTGGCCGCGCCATTGGCGGCGGGCGTGGCCTGTGGTGCGGCCGCCGTTTCTGCCGGGGCGGGGCTGCTGGCGGCTGTCGGCGCGGGGGCGGTAACGGGGGCAGGGGCTGCGCTGCTGTCAGCGGGGCGCGCGGCGGGCACTGTTCCCGTTGCCGCCTGCGCCGGGCGCGGCTGCGGACGCGTGTCGGCAACGGCGGTGGTTGCAGGGCGGGCGGCGGGCGCGGTGGCGGCGGCGCTGTCAGGGGCGGCGGGGCGCGCGGCGGGGGCTGGCTCGGCCGGGGCGACGGGGGGCGTGAACGTGCGCCCGGCGGGTCGGGCCTGCGGGCGCTTGGTGCTGGGGCCGGTTGCTGGGGGCGCGGCGGCGGTGGCCGTGCCGATGATCTGGAATTCAACCGTAAACTGTGGTGCCTGCCCCATGGCGGCATGATCCGCATTCTGCGCCAGACGCACCGTATATTCGCCGCTTTGCGGCAATTGCCACGGTTGCCCGGTCAGATCGTGTTGCACCGGCGCGATCACCCGCGCCGTGATCTGCCCCTGCGAGGCGATGCGGGCCGACAACTGCTGCCCGGCCTGTCCGCTCAACTGAAAGTCGCAGGCCGAGGCGCCGACGATCCGGCCACCAACCAGCGCATTGTTCTGACCCTGCGTAAAGGTTACAGGCCCGCCGCAACCCGATTGCGCAAAAGCCGCCCCGCCCCAGATCAGACCTGCCGTGGTGACAAGCATCAGCCGCATCATCATCTCTGCCTCATTGGTTTTTTGGTTACTGCCATTTTGCCATCTGCGCTGCACAGCGGAAAGGCACCTTGGCGTGATCGCCCGGCAGATGAAAAAAAAGCCGGGCACGAAGCCCGGCCATAGTCCAACAGGGAGGTTGAAGGCGATACGCGAATGCGCAATTATCACCCTCTTGGCGGATGTATGGGCAGCAGGCCGCTGGATCAAGAAATTTCACGCTGCAATTGCAGCATAGCACCTATGTCGTTGCTGAATGGCTACACGCGCTGGTTGTGGGGGCCGGGCGATCAGGGCATGATTCGGAAATAAAAGTTAATTGTCTCAATCGACTGTATCGCGGATCGCATCCGATTCGACCTGCTTGCGGCGATAGGCCTGAATTTCCTCCAGCACGAAATCGCGAAAGGCGGTCACGCGCCGGGACTGACGCAGTTCTTCGGGGAAGGCCAGGAAAACGGGAACCTCGACTGATTCTATGTCCGGCAATACCCGGATAAGGTCGGGGAAATCGGCGGTCAGATAATCCGGCAGCACACCGATCCCCACCCCTGCCAGCACCGCCTGCAACACCCCGAAATAGTTGTTCACCATCAGCGTCGAACTGACATTATGCGACAACAGCGTGTGCGACAGCACCGCCCCGGCCGAGACCTGCGGTGTCGAAGGCTGCTGACAGATCAGCCGGTGCGGGGCCAGATCCTCCAGCCGGTCGGGCACCCCGGCGCTGTCCAGATAGGCGCGGGTGGCGAACAGTTGCATGCGGATGTTCAGCAGGCGGCGACGCACCAGATCGGATTGCTGCGGCTCTTTCATGCGGATGGCGACATCGGCTTCGCGCATGGGCAGGTCCAGCACCCGTTCTTCCAGCAGCAGGTCGATTTTCAGATCGGGATAGCGCGAATACAGCTTCGACAGCCGGGGCACCAGCCACAGCGTGCCGAAACCCACCGTCGTCGTCACCTTTAGTTCGCCAAATACGTGTTCCTCACTGTCCTTGATTCTCGCGGAAGTTGTTTCCAGTTTGCGCACCATTGACGAGGTTGCGTCGAACAGCAATTCGCCCTGTTCCGTCAGAATCAGGCCGCGTGCGTGGCGATGGAACAGCGTTGTCCCCAGCGATTCCTCAAGCGCGCGGATCTGGCGGCTGACGGCGGATTGCGACAGATGCAAAACATCGCCCGCGTGGGTCAGGCTGCCCGCATCGGCAACCGCGTGGAAAATCCGTAACTTGTCCCAATCCATGGGTTCTGTTCCCGCGAAGACTGTCATGCAATCAGCGCAACCCTAGCGACAGGTCCACCGCGTGCCAATAGTGCGAGAGTATGAATTTTTTCCTTCATCGGTCAATAATTCTGACCTATACTGCGACAATACGTCATCCGCGTTCTTGGGGAGGGGAGCAGATGGGCAAAACGGAATTTTCACTGGCGGACCGTTTCGATCTGTCGAAATCGCAGGTGTTGCTGAACGGCACGCAGGCTTTGGTGCGGCTGATGCTGATGCAGGCGGCGCGCGATCAGGCGGCGGGGCTGAACACGGCGGGGCTGGTGACCGGCTATCGCGGCAGCCCCTTGGGCAGTGTCGATCTGCAAATGATGCGCGAAACCAGGCGGCTTTCCGCCGCAGGTGTGCTGTTTCAGCCCGGCCTGAACGAAGATCTGGCCGCCACCGCCATCTGGGGCAGCCAGCAGGCCGAGATGCGGGGCGAGGGCAAATACGATGGCGTGTTCGCGCTGTGGTATGGCAAGGGGCCGGGGGTGGACCGTTCGGGCGACGTGATGCGGCACGCCAATATGGCCGGATCGTCGGCGCATGGTGGCGTGGTGATGGCCATGGGCGACGATCACACCGGCGAATCCTCGACCGTGCTGCATCAGTCGGATTGGGCAATGATCGACGCTTATATCCCGGTGCTGTCGCCTGCCGGGGTGCAGGAAATTCTGGATTACGGGCTGTATGGTTTCGCTCTGTCGCGCTTTGCCGGTGTCTGGACCGGCCTGAAAACCATGAAAGACACGGTGGAGGTCACCAGCGTGGTGAACGGCGATCCGAACCGGATGCGCTTTGTCGTCCCTGATTTCAACATGCCCGAGGGCGGGCTGAACATCCGCGTTGGCGATACGCCCGTCGCGCAAGAGGCGCGGATGATCGACCATAAACGCAAGGCGGCCGAGGCGTTTGCCCGCGCCAATCGCATCGACCGCAAGGTTTGGGGCAAGCCGGGCGCGCGCATCGGCTTTGTCGCGGCGGGCAAGAACTGGTTGGATCTGGTCCATGCCCTGTCCCTGCTGGGCATCGACGAGGCCGAGGCCGACCGGCTGGGCATCACCATCTACAAGGTCGGTCAGACCTGGCCTCTGGACATGAGGTCCATGCAGGAATGGTCTGAAAACCTTGAGCTTATTGTCTGCGTCGAGGAAAAGCGCAAGCTGATCGAAGTGCAGTTGAAAGAGGCAATCTTTGACAATCGCCGTGGCCGCCGTGTCCATGGCTGGCGTCACGACCGCACCGGCGAGGAACTGTTCCCGACCCGTTACGCGCTGGACCCGGTGATGATCGCACAAAAGCTGGGCGGCATTCTGATTGAGGAAGGGCGCGGCACCGATGCCATCAAGGCCGGGCTGGACCGCATCAATGAAGTGCGCCGCAATGACAATGCGCCTGAGATTTCCGTCAGAACCCCTTGGTTTTGTTCGGGTTGCCCGCACAATAGCAGCACCCGCGTGCCCGAGGGCAGCCGCGCTTATGCGGGTATCGGCTGTCATTATATGGTGCAGTGGATGGGTCGGGAAACCAATGGTTTCACCCATATGGGCGGCGAGGGGGTGAACTGGGTCGGCGAATCGCCATTCAGCACAAGAAACCATGTGTTTCAAAATCTTGGCGACGGAACCTATAACCATTCTGGCTCTTTGGCGATCCGTGCGGCCAAGGCGGCGGGCACGAATATCACCTACAAGATCCTGTATAATGACGCGGTGGCGATGACCGGCGGTCAGCCGAACGAGGGTGAGCTGACCGCCCCGCAGATCGCGCGCGAATTGCTGGCTATGGGCGTCGCCCCGGTGGTTGTCGTCTATGACGAGAAAGAGGACGTTGACCGCAGCCAGTTCCCGCAGGCGATGCGGTTCGAGGAACGCGGCAGCATGATGGCGGTGCAGCGCGAATTGGAAACGGTGACGGGCGTCAGTGCGATCCTGTATATCCAGACCTGCGCCGCCGAAAAGCGTCGCCGCCGCAAAAAAGGCCAGTTCCCCGACCCCGACCGCCGCATCTTTATCAACCCCGAGGTTTGCGAGGGCTGCGGCGATTGCTCGGTCCAGTCCAACTGCGTTTCGGTCGTGCCGCTGGACACCGAACTGGGCCGCAAGCGCGCCATCGACCAGTCGTCGTGCAACAAGGATTATTCCTGCGTGAACGGCTTTTGTCCGTCCTTCGTGTCGGTGCGCGGCGGCCAGCTGCGGCGACCCAAGGGGTCTGACATCACGATCCCCGACCTGCCCGCGCCCGCGCTGCCCGTCATCAACGGCACCCATAACGTGGTGATTACCGGCGTCGGCGGCACGGGCGTTGTGACCATCGGTGCCGTTCTGGCGCAGGCCGCGCAACTGGATGGCAAGGGCGCCGGCATGATGGAGATGGCGGGTCTGGCCCAAAAGGGCGGGGCGGTGCATATCCACCTGCGGCTGGCCAACGATCCCGCCGATATTTCCGCCATCCGCGTCGCCGTGGGCGAGGCTGATTGCATCATCGGCGGCGATCTGGTGGTGACGGCGGGGGCGAAAACCATCGGGTTGATGACGCAGGGCCGCACCGGCGCGGTGGTCAACGATCACGAGATCATCACCGGCGAATTTACGCGCTTTCGCGATTTTCAGGTGCCCTCTGACCGGCTGAAACTGTCGTTGCAGGCGCGTCTGGCGGATCGCGCGGCGTTTTTCGATGCCAGCGATCTGGCGCTGCGGGTGTTGGGCGATTCGATCTATTCCAACATGCTGGTGATGGGCGCGGCCTGGCAGCAGGGGCTGATCCCGCTGAGCGAAGCGGCGATCCTGCGCGCGATCGAAATGAACGGTGCTAAGGTGGCTGAAAACCAGCGCGCCTTTCAGATTGGCCGCTGGGCGATGGTCTTTCCCGAACAGGCGGCAGCGGCGGCCCGCCCGCCCGAGCCTGAGGCGGCGCCCGATCCGGTGGCTTATCGTGCCGCGCGGCTGGTCGATTATCAGGATCAGGCGTTGGCCGACAGGTTCATGGCCTTGGTGAACCGCGCGCCCGCCGATCTGCGCGAATCCGTGGCGCGCGGTTACTATAAGCTGTTGGCCTATAAGGACGAATACGAGGTCGCGCGGCTGCATCTGACCACCGCCGATCAGGTCGCCGCGCAGTGGCAGGGCGATACGCGGCTATCTTTCCACCTTGCGCCGCCGATCCTGCCGGGGCGCGATGCCAATGGCCGCCCGCGCAAGCGCGAGTTCGGTCCGTGGGCGCTGCCGCTGTTCCGGCTGCTGGCACGGATGAAGGGGCTGCGCGGCAAGCCCTACGATCCATTCGGCTGGCTGGCCGAGCGTCGGATCGAACGCGCGGCCATCGCGGAATACGAATCCGACATGGCCGAACTGCTGCCCAAGGTCACGCCCGCGACCATGGCCTGCTTGCGCGAACTGGCCGAATTGCCGCTGACCATCAAGGGCTACGGCATGATAAAAGACGATGCGATCAAGGCCGCCGCCGCCCGCCGTGCCGAGCTGTTGGCCGAATTTCGTGCCGGTGGCTCGCCCATGCGTGAAGCGGCGGAATGACTTAGGTCATTTCCCTTCGCGCGCGGCGGCGCTATGACTGCGGCGCGCGAAGGGGGATTTCTGCATGGCGGTTGGTGTTTTCGATTCCGGTCTGGGTGGTCTGACGGTGCATCAGGCCATCGCGGCCCGGTTGCCTGATCTGCCGCTGGTCTATCTGGGCGACAACGCCCATGCGCCTTACGGCGTGCGCACGCCAGACGACATCTTTGATCTGACGACCGCCGCCACCGAACGGCTGTGGGCCGAGGGCTGCGATCTGGTGATCCTTGCCTGCAACACCGCCAGCGCCGCCGCGCTGCGCCGGATGCAGGAAACATGGTTGCCCGAGGGCAAGCGGGTGCTGGGCGTCTTTGTTCCGATGATCGAGGCGCTGACCGAACGCGCATGGGGCGACAATTCGCCGCCCCGGCGGGTGGCGGTGAACAATGTCGCGCTGTTCGCGACCCCGGCCACGGTCGCCAGCCGGGCCTTTCAGCGCGAACTGGCCTTTCGCGCCGTGGGCGTCGATGTCGAGGCGCAGCCTTGCGGTGGTGTCGTCGATGCCATTGAAATGGGTGACGAAATTCTGGCCGAGGCGCTGGTCGCCAGCCATGTCGAGGCGCTGCTGCGCCGGATGCCCCACCCCGAGGCGGCGGTTTTGGGCTGCACCCATTACCCGCTGGTGCAGAATGCCTTCCAGCGCGCCTTAGGGTCGCAGGTCAAGGTTTTCAGTCAGGCGGGGCTGGTTGCCGAAAGCCTGGCTGACTATCTTACCCGCAGGCCCGAGTTCATCGGACCGGGCACGGAATCGAAATATCTGACCACCGGCGACCCTGTGCGGGTGTCGGGCAAGGCCACGCAATTCCTGCGCCGCCCGATCCGCTTTGAGGCCGCTTAATCAAAGGGGGAACCCATGGCCGGGTTGAAATCGCTCAAGAAAACGCGCCGTATCCAGATCATGTCGGCGGCTGCCGTGGCGCTGGTCGTGGCGGCGGGGCTGATTGGCTATGGCTTTCGCGACGGGATCAACCTGTATCGCTCGCCCTCGCAGGTGACGGAAAACGCGCCCGATCCGGGCGAGTATTTCCAGCTTGGCGGGTTGGTCAAGGAAGACAGCATCACCGACCGCCACGGGGTCGAGTTCCGCTTTGTCATCACCGACGGGCTGGCGGAAATTCCGGTGGCCTATGTCGGGCGTGACCCGGCCCCCGATCTGTTCAGCGAGGGGCAGGGAACCATTGCCAAGGGCTATTACCGCGACGGCGTGTTTCAGGCCGATAACCTGCTGGCCAAGCACGACGAAAACTATATGCCGCGCGAGGTGATGGACACGCTGAAAGAAACCGGCGTCTATCAGGATCCGAACGCCTGATCTCGCAACGCGCGAAGCCTTAATCCGGCGTTAACCCGTCTGCGCGACCTTTCCCCCTGGTTAACCTTGGGGGCAAGGATGAAAACTGTCGAGCAGATCGCGACCGAAATCGTCGCGCGTGAAGGGGGCTACGTCAACGACCCCGACGATCCCGGCGGGGCGACGAATTACGGCGTCACCATCGGGACAATGCGCCGTCTGGGCATGGACCTGAACGGCGATGGCCGTGTCGATGAACGCGACGTGCGGGCGCTGACCCGCGCGCAGGCCGTTCAGGTTTATGTCGAACATTATTTTCGCCGTCCGCGTCTGGCCGAACTGCCGGTCACGGTGCAGGCCAGCGTGTTCGACATGCAGGTGAACGCCGGTGCGAATGCGGTGAAAATCCTGCAACGGCTGCTGACGCGCATGGGCTTTGCGGCCAAGGATGACGGCGTGATCGGCCCGCGCACCATCGCGGCGGCGCAATCGGCGGCACAGGTCGCGCCACAGCATCTGGCCGACGCCTATGGCATCGCGCGGCGCAACTATTACTACGCCATCGCCGATAATCGCCCGGCCAGCCGCAAATATGCCCGGCGCAAGGATGGCGGCAAGGGCGGCTGGATCACGCGGGCCGAAGAGTTCATCAGCCCGAAATACCACCTCAGCGCCGCGCAGCACCGGGAAAGGACCGCGAAATGGGCATGATCGACCGCTTTCTGAATCTGGGGGGCACCGTCACGGCGGCGGGGAATGTGGCCGAGATCTTTCGCCAGAACGCCACTCGCCGGATGGAACTGGACGAAGAGGCCTATGCCCGCGCCATCGAACAGCTTGGGCTGGAATTTGCGCACGCGCCGCAGACGTGGTTCGACAGTTTCGTGAACGGGCTGAACCGCCTGCCGCGTCCGGGGATGACGGTGGGGGTGTTGGGCCTGTTCACCTATGCCATGGTCGATCCCGCCGGATTCGGCCTGCGGATGGAGGGGCTGGCCGAGGTGCCCGAACCGCTGTGGTGGCTGCTGGGGGCGATTGTCAGCTTTTATTTCGGCGCGCGCGAGGCGCATTATTTCCGCAATCGCGTCGTGCTGGAACGATCCGGTCGCAAAGGGCGGGCGCAAGGCACGGCGGATGCCAGCGGCGCGGGCATGGTCGCCCTGCATGACACGGAAGGGCAGGCGGCGCTGGATGCCGCGCTGGCCGCCGCCATGACCGCGCCGGTCGATCCGGTGATGCCGGTGGCGGCATCTGTGAGCGCTGCGTCCGCCGCCCCCCCGCAAGGCTGGCGCCTGCCTGCCGATACCTTTGCCGATAATGCCGCGCTGCGCGACTGGTCGGCCGGCCTGCGCGGATAGGTCACACAGAAAACTGAACCATTGCGGCAAAGGGGGGACTGTTCCCCCCTTTGTCATGTGTTTATGGTCGACATCAGCCCAAGGGAGACGACCATGATCGCAGAATTCGGCCATTTCGCCCTGATTTTGGCCTTTATGGTGGCTCTGTATCAGATGATCGTGCCGATGATCGGCGCGTCGCGCGGGTGGACCGCATGGATGGACAGCGCCCGGCCCGCCGCGATGGCGCAGTTCCTGCTGACCGGGCTTTCCTTTTGTGCGCTGACCGTGGCCTTTGTCACCTCGGATTTCTCGCTCAGGCTGGTTTACGAAAATTCGCATACCGCCAAACCGATGCTGTATAAAATCAGCGGCGTGTGGGGGAACCACGAAGGTTCGATGCTGCTGTGGGTGCTGATCCTGGCGCTGTTCGGTGCGGCGGCGGCGGCCTGGGGGGGCAATCTGCCGCCCGCATTGCGCGCGCGCGTTCTGGCGGTGCAGGCGGCGATCGGGGCGGCGTTCTATGCGTTTATCATCTTCACCTCGAACCCGTTTTTGCGACTGGAAGTGCCGCCCTTTGACGGGCGCGACCTGAACCCCCTGCTGCAAGACGTCGGCCTGGCGCTGCACCCGCCGTTCCTTTACCTTGGCTATGTCGGGCTTTCGATGTCGTTCAGCTTTGCCGTCGCGGCGCTGATCGAAGGCCGTGTCGATGCCGCCTGGGCGCGGTGGGTCAGGCCGTGGACGCTGGCGGCCTGGGTGTTTCTGACCATCGGCATCGCGCTTGGGTCGTGGTGGGCCTATTACGAACTGGGCTGGGGCGGGTTCTGGTTCTGGGATCCGGTCGAAAACGCCAGCTTCATGCCGTGGCTGCTGGCAGCCGCCTTGCTGCATTCCGCCATCGTCGTCGAAAAGCGCGAGGCGCTGAAAAGCTGGACGATCCTGCTGGCGATCATGGCATTCGGCTTTTCGCTGATCGGCACGTTCATCGTGCGCTCGGGCGTGATTACCTCGGTCCACAGCTTTGCCAGCGACCCGGAACGCGGCGTGTTCATTCTGGCGATTCTGGCGGTGTTCGTGGGCGGCGCGCTGACGCTGTATTCGGTGCGCGCGCAGGCGATGGCCGCCAAGGGGGTGTTCGCGCCGGTATCGCGCGAGGGGGCCTTGGTGCTGAACAACGTGCTGTTGGCGGTGGCCTCGTTCGTGGTGTTCATCGGCACGGTCTGGCCGCTGATCGCCGAACTGGGCTGGGGTGCCAAGCTGTCGGTGGGCGAGCCGTTCTTTAACAAGGCCTTTACCCCCTTCATGATCGTTCTGGCCATCGTGCTGCCCTTGGGCGCGATCATGCCGTGGAAACGCGCCACCATCCGGCGTGCGCTGATGCCGCTGCGGGGGGCGCTCGCGCTGACGGCGGCGGTGATGCTGCTGGTGTTTGCGGTCTCGACCGGGCATTCGGCACTGGCGGTGATCGGCACCGGGTTGGGCAGTTGGATCATCTTTGGCGCGGGCGCCGAACTGATCCACCGCACCGGCGGGTCGGGTCTGTCGCGTCTGGCGCGGCTGCCGCGCGCCGATTGGGGCAAGGCGGTGGCTCATGCCGGATTGGGCGTGACCTTTATCGGGGTGTCGCTGCTGATGGCATGGGAAACCGAAAACATCCGGGTCGCCCATATCGGCGAATCGTTCGAACTGAGCGGTTACACGATCACCCTGCGTTCGGTCGATGAGGTCGAAGGCCCGAACTATCTGTCCACCATGGCCACGATGGATGTGGCCCGCAATGGCCGTCAGGTCGCCACGCTGCACCCGGAAAAGCGCGTCTATCCGGTGCAGGCCATGCCCACGACCGAGGCGGCGATCAACAATGGCGTGTTCCGCGACATCTATCTGGTGATCGGTGACGCGCAGGCGGGCGGAGGCTGGGCCGTGCGTTATTATATCAAACCCTTTGCCAACTGGATCTGGGCCGGGTCGGCGCTGATGGCATTGGGCGGGCTGATTTCCTTGTCTGACCGGCGCTATCGCGTGGCTGCGGGCGCGCGCCGCGACTCGCGCCGTGCTGCAACGGGGGTGCCTGCGGAATGAAACGGCTGGTTCTGATTGCGCTGCTGGCCTTTGCGCCGGTGACTGTGGCGGTGGCGCCGATGCCTGCGGTTGCGGTGCAGCCCGATGAGGTGCTGGATGATCCGGTGCTGGAAACGCGGGCGAGGGCGATCTCGCAAAAGCTGCGCTGCCCGGTGTGTCAGGGCGAAAACATCGACGATTCCAATGCCGCCATCAGCCGCGACCTGCGGCTTTATGTGCGCGAACGGCTGGTTGCGGGCGACAGTGATAATCAGGTGATCGACGCGGTGACGGCGCGCTATGGCGAATTCGTCTTGTTCGAGCCGCGTGCGACAGGCGCCAACTGGGTGCTGTGGCTGGCCGGGCCGGTGATGGGGCTGGTGGCGCTGGCCTTTGCCGCCGGTTTCCTGCGCCGCCGACAGGGAGGGGCCGGGCCGGCACCACTGACGGACGAGGAAAAAGCCCGACTGGACCGGCTGATGCAGGACTGACGCCGGGTCTTGCTGGCGCGGCGGCACGCAACTGTGCAGGATGCGCGGCAGCAAGGGGGAAACCATGACATTCCAGACCATCCTGTTCACCGTCGTTGACGGTATCGCCACGCTGACACTGAACCGCCCGCAGGTGATGAACGCGCTGAACGCGCAGATGCGGACCGAAATCACCACCGCGCTGAGCAATATGCCCGAAGCGGTGCGTTGCGTGGTGATGACCGGCGCGGGGCGCGGCTTTTGTTCCGGGCAGGATCTGACCGACGCACCTGCGGATGCCGATTTCGGGCGGGTGCTGCGCGAGGAATACGAGCCGATGCTGCGCGCGGTGATGGGCTGTCGCGCGCCGGTGATCGCGGCGCTGAACGGCGTGGCGGCGGGGGCCGGGGCCAATCTGGCGCTGGCCGCCGATCTGGTGATTGCGGCGGAAAGCGCTTCGATCATTCAGGCGTTTACGCGCATCGGCCTGATCCCTGACGCGGGCGGCACCTGGCTGGTGCCTCGGCTGGCGGGCCATGCGCGCGCCATGGGGATGATGCTGCTGGCCGAGCCTGTCAGCGCGCGCCAGGCCGCCGACTGGGGCCTGATCTGGGAAGCTTTGCCCGACGACGCCTTTGCCGAGGGCGTCGCCCGCCGCGCCCGGCAACTGGCCGCAGGGCCGACCGGAGCTTATCTGGCGATCCGCCGCGCGCTGGTGGAATCGGGGCAGAACACGGTTGAGGCTCAGATGGCGCTTGAGGCCGAATTGCAGGGCGTGGCGGGCCGCAGCGCCGATTTCCGCGAAGGTGTGGCCGCGTTTCTGGAAAAACGCCCGGCGCGGTTTACCGGGCGGTAAGGTCGCACCCCAAGCCGGGGGTTTTCCACCCCCGGACCCCCGAGGATATTTCTGGACAGAAGATGCCTGCGTGCGAAACTGTGGGCGTCAGGTGATTTGCGCAAAGCGCGGGTTGGTGCTGCGGTTGTCGAAAAACGGCACGCTGTCGGGGATGGGCAGCGGGCCGTGGTCGGCGCTGTGGATCAGCTCGGCGACTTCGGCCAGCACGACTTCGGTGATGAAGGGCAGGTTCAGCGCCCGCGCCTGAGCAAGCGGCACCCAGTGCAGATGGGAGAGTTCGTCGCAGGCTGCGCTGAAATCCTCAGGATCGCCCGCGACATCGGTGGCGTCGGCCAGAAAGAAGCGCGCGTCAAAGCGGCGCGGGCGGCCCGGCGGAGTGATGGCGCGAAAGACGAAATGCAGCGCCCCCGCATCGGGGATCAGCCCGGCCGGGCCAAAGCCGGGTAGGGCGCATCCGGCACCGGGGCGCCCCAGCAGCAGGCCGGTTTCTTCGGCCAGTTCGCGCAGGGCGGCACCGGCCAAGGCGGCAGGGTTGGTGGGGGCGTTGTCACGTGGCTCGGCCAGCAGGCGGTTATGATGCGGCGCGGCCAGCGGGCGGGCCAGTGGCAGGGCGGTATCCTCGGCATCAACGGCGCCGCCCGGAAAGACGTATTTCGACGGCATGAACACCGCCTTGGCGCCGCGCATCCCCATCAGCACACTGGGCGCGCCCTGATCGCGGCGGATCAGCAGCACCGTGGCCGCGTCGCGGATCGGCGGGGCGGTGTCGGTCATGCCGAATCGGGTTCGGCACTGGTGCCGAAACCGTGCATCCGCCGCGCCCATTGCAGCCCGACCATCGCGCCCTTGATCCGCGGCAGCAGCAGCAGCGACAGAGCCACCGACGCCAGGCTGAAGCCGATCAGCATCGTCATGGGCGACGGGCGGAACGCCATATAGACCCACAGCAGCAGCGGCGCGCCAAGGTGCGATACGATCAGGATGGTCAGATAGGCCGGGCCGTCGTCGGCGCGCTGATGGTGCATGGCTTCGCCGCAGGCCGGGCAGGTATCATTGACCTTGAGGTAGCTGTGCAGCAACCGCCCCTCGCCGCATGAGGGGCATTTACCCATGAAACCGCGCCGCATCGCGAGGCCGGTCTGCCGTTCCGGGGTGTCGCTGTGTCCGCTCATATATGTGTCCCTGAAAACCGTGCCGCAATATAGGTCAGGCTTGTGCGGATTGTCACGGGTTTGCAAGACGCTCAGGCGGCGGCCAGCATACAGCGGTTGCGCCCGCCGGATTTGGCCGCGCGCATTGCCTGATCGGCACGTTCCAGCAGCGAATCGGTTTCATGCTCGGCGTCGGTTTGACCGGGGTGCGCGCCAAAGGTCGCTACGCCGATCGAGACGGTGACGAACAGCGCCCGGCTGTCCGCAGCCCGTGGCAGGGGGATCGGGGTGGACATGACGGCGTGGCGGATGGCTTCGGCGCAGCGGGTGGCCTGAGGTGCGGCGGTGTCGGGCAGCAGCACCAGAAATTCTTCACCGCCAAAGCGCGCGACGGGGCCGACCGGACCGGCAACCGATTGAATCCGGGCGGCGATTTCGGCCAGAACCGCGTCTCCGGCGGCGTGGCCGTGCTGGTCGTTGATCTGCTTGAAGCGGTCCACATCCAGGGCCAGAAGGGCACATTCGCCGCCGCGCGCCTGTGTTTCGGCGATCATCTGGCGCAGCCGGGGCAGGGCGAAGCGGCGGTTATAGAGACTGGTCAGCGGATCGACCAGCGACCAGGCGATGCTTTGACGCGCCTCGGCCCGGCGTTCGTCGGCGTGGCGTTTGCGCACGATCTGTTCGCGCAGCGCCAGCACGGTCATCTCGATCATCTCGGGGGTGGCCAGATCAGGCCCCAGCGTTTCGCCCGCGCCCAGATCCAGCGCGATGGCGGCCATTTCCGGCCGATCAGGGGGGGCGGCGATCACAAAGGCCGCATCGCGTGACGCGACGCGCGAGCGCAGTTCCGACAGCAGGCGCAGCCCCTCGCTACGCTGGTCAAGGTCGGCGGCGATCAGATACAGGTCGCCCGCCTCGCCCCGCGCGACCGAGGCCAGAGCCTGCCCCGCATCCTGCACCGAAAAGCGATAGCGCAGGCGCTGCGACAGCGCATGTTTCCAGCCCAGAGCCTGCGAGGGCGTTTCCGCCACCAGCACGATATGCGGCAACCTGCCTGCTGTGCGGCCATGCTGAAACGGCACCTGCGATTCGGCAAAGGCGCGTGGCAGATCGACGCTGGCACTGTTGCGCAGCAGGCCGCGGATGCGCGCCAGCAACAGCAGCGCATCCCCGCGCGGTTCCAGCACCGCCGAGGCGCCGGCCCGCATCACCGCCAGTCGCTGATCGGTCGGGCACAGCGCGATGATCGCCGCCCCGTCCTGACCGCAATCGTCACGGATCATCGCGCAGATCGCGGCGCAATCATGGTCCGGCACCGCCTCGCCCACAATGACCAGATCGGGCGCGAAGGCACGCAGCCGCGCCATCGCCTCGGGCAGAGTGGCGGCGGTAGCGATGTCATAGCTGGCAGGCGTCAACCGCCCCTTGAGCACAAGGCGGTTCGTTGCCAATCCGTCCACGATAAGGATACGGCCTGTCATTCTTGCGTTGCGTCCTTTACACGCCTGCCTGTGATTGGCACCTTGGCAGCAAATGTTTAATAAACCCTTTCGATCTGAACGCAGTGACGAAAAAACCATAGGGCAGATCCGATGACATGGACGCAGGACAGCGCCCGCGATCTGGCGGTCGAGGCGTTGGGCTTTATCGCCGCCGACCCCGAGATGGTGCAGGCTTTGCTGGCGAATGCCGGGCTGCGCCCCGAAGATCTGCGGCACCTGGCCACCAGCCCCGATCTGGGGCAGTTCGTGCTGGATTTCATCCTTGAGGACGACCGCCGTGTGCTGGATTTCGCGGCCAGCACCGGCATCCGGCCAGAGGCGGTGATGGCCGCGCGCACCGTTCTGGCCGGGCCGGGCAGTGCCGGGTGGTCGGCGGATTAAGGCGATCACATCGCCGCAATCCACGTATCGGCTTATCGAATTATTAACAATTTAGTGCTAGTTCCGCTGTGCAAGGGGGCACAATGCACGGATTGATAAATCGCTCGATCGAAGGTTTCCTGCGCCATACCTATGGCGATTCGTTCTGGCATGATGTCGCCGGGGCCTCGGGGATTGATGCGCGCGGCTTTCAGACGATCCGCAACTATCCCGATGCAGTCAGCTTTGGGCTTATCAATCAGGCGGCGCTGCGGCTGGACAAGCCCGAGGCCGAATTGCTTGAGGATCTGGGCGCGTGGCTGGCGGCGCGCGAACCCTTGCGGCGGCTGCTGCGGTTTTCGGGGCGTGATTTCGCGGATTTCCTGTTCTCGCTGGAAGAATGGCCGGGCCGGGCGCATATGGTGATCCCGGATCTGGGGATGCCGCGCATTCGGATCGAGCCGAAATCGGGGGATGAATTGCGCGTGGTGATGCCGGACTGTTTCAACGAATGGCGCAGTGTGATGGCGGGGCTGATCCGCGCGATGGCCGACGATTACGGCGCGCTTGGCTTGATCGCGGTCGAGGGTAACGGCGTGCGGGTGCAGATTTCCGATGATGCCTTTGCCGAAGGCCGCGCCTTTGAACTGGGCGCGTTCCCCGCGCCCGAGGCGGCAAGATGAGCGGCGCCTTGCCCCCCGCCATCGCCATGGCCCTTGCAGCGCTGGATGCCTTGTTGCCGATGCACCTGCGGTTGGATGCCGATGGCGCGGTGCTGGGGGCCGGGCCGACGTTGCGCAAGCTGTTGCCCGAAGATTGCCAGCGGCTGAGCGATGCCTTTGTGCTGACGCGGCCCGTCTCGGCCGAGGATGATCTGATCGTGCTGGCGGCAGCGGCGCGGCGTGGGGACCGGGTGTTTTTGCGAATGACGCAGCCGCCGGGCCTGTCGTTGCGCGGCCATGCGGTGCCGTTGAATGATGGTGCGCTGCTGGTCAATCTGGGGTTCGGCATCGGGCTGGCTGATGCGGTGCGCGATCTGGCCCTGACCGATGGCGACTTTGCCCCGCCGGAACTGGCGATGGAGCTGATGTTTCTGCACGAGGCGAACCGTGCCGTCATGGACGAACTGTCCCGCTTTAACCTCCGCCTGGAAGAAGCGCGCGAGGCGGCGGAAATTCAGGCCTTCACCGATCCGCTGACCGGGCTTTACAACCGGCGCGGGCTGGAACTGGCGCTGTCGGTCGCCCTTCGTTCCGCCGAGGCGGCGCGGGGGCAGGGCGAGCGTGGCGGCTTTGCGCTGGCGCATCTGGATCTGGACCGCTTCAAAGAGGTGAACGACCGTCTGGGCCATGCCGCGGGCGATGAGGTGCTGATCCACGTCGCCGATGTGCTGCGCGCCGCGACCCGCAGCAATGACACGGTGGCGCGGGTGGGCGGGGATGAATTCGTGCTGATCCTGTCCGGCACCACCGCCCCCGAGGCGCTGAACGCGCTGTCCCGCCGCATCATCAGCGGCATCGAACAGCCGGTCGAGGTGGATGGCAACGCCTGCCAGGTCTCGGCCAGTATCGGCATCGCCATTTCGTCGCGCTATCGCCACCCGAACCCGGAACGGATGCTGTCCGATGCCGACGAAGCGCTGTATGCCTCCAAGAACGCGGGGCGGGGCAGGGCGACGCTGCACGACGGCTGACTGCCCGGCTTTGCGCTGTTTGCAGATGAGTGGGGCATCCCGTGGCGCAAGCGATAAAACAATGTGCTGAGGTTGGTGAACGTCGCGGTGATACACCGTCCGCATATGGGCTGATTTGATCCGCCGCTGCCACCGGGACCATTTTCCACCGGCAGAAACACTGGTGCGGGCAGCCTGTGCGACTGTGGTAAGCGGGGGATTGCTGATGAAATCCGGCACCAACGGGTGTGGTCATGCGCAAAGGCACCGCCGCGCCCTGGGCCGGTTTGCTGCGCCAGCGCATCCGACAGCGGTGCACAAACGCAACCGCCCCCCGCTGCCACATGGGCACCGCCACGCCAGATCGACCGGCGCGGCGGTTTGATGGTTACGATACCGTCAGCATCGTCTTGATGGCGCGGCGTTCGTCCATGGCTTTATAGCCCTCGGCGACCTCGGCCAGTGGCAGGACCAGATCAAAGACCTTGCCGGGCTGGATCTGGCGGTCCAGCACGCGGGCCATCAGGTCGGGCAGGAAGCGGCGCACCGGGGCCGGACCGCCCAGCATCCGCTGTTGTTTAAAGAACAGTTGCTGCCCTTCCAGATTAACCCCATGCGGCACGCCGACATAGCCGATGGTGCCGCCCGGACGGCAGACACCCATGGCCTGCTCCATGGATTCCGCCATGCCGACGCATTCCAGCACCGATTCCGCGCCCACCCCGTCGGTCAGGTCCATGATACGGGCGATGCCATCGGCACCGCGTTCGGCCACGATGTCGGTTGCGCCGAACTCCAGCGCCAGTTTCTGCCGGGGTTCGTGGCGCGACATGGCGATGATGCGTTCCGCGCCCAGCTGCTTCGCGGCCATGACGCCCATCAGCCCCACCGCGCCGTCACCCACCACGACCGCCGTGCCGCCCGGACGCACGCCCGATGCAACGGCGGCATACCAGCCCGTCCCCAGCACATCCGACACGGCCAGCATATGCGGGATCATGTCGGCGTCGGGCGTGTGTTCCGTCGCGACCAGCGTGCCGTCGGCCAGCGCCACGCGGGCAAAGGGGGCCTGCGCGCCCAGCATGAATTCGCGCTGCACGCAGGATGACTGGAACCCGAACTGGCAATGCGGACAGGTGTTGTCCGACAGACAAAAGCTGCCCACGACGAACTGACCGGGGCGCAGGGTTTTCACCTCGGAACCGACCTCGATCACGGTGCCGCAATATTCGTGCCCCATATGCATCGGCTGATCCAGCGCCTGCGCCCCGCGATAGGGCCACAGGTCTGATCCGCAGATGCAGGTTGCGGCAAGCTGGATGATGGCATCGGTGGGCTTCAGGATTTTGGGGTCTTCGACCTGTTCAAACCGCACATCGCGCGGACCGTGCATGACGGTGGCATACATGGGATTTCTCCTTCCGGGTGCCGGCAAACTGCCGGTCGTGGCGCGATGATAGCGCAAAACGCCCGGCTGACTATGACAAGTTTCAGCTTGTCGTTATGTCGCGGACTCATGAATGCGCGGTGGCGCCGGGGGCGGGTGGTGCCGGATCAGGGAGCCGGTTCCAGCCGGGTGATCCCGCGCGCGGCGGCGCGGGCAAGGGCCGGGTCCAGCGACATGGTGACATATTCGCCCCGCCGCCACAGCCCGGCCATGTCGTCATAATGGCGCGACAGCGGGTGCCCCGATTGCCCGGTCGAGATCACGAACACCGAACTGTCCGGGTCGGCCAAATCATAGACCGCGCGATAGCCTGCCCCGGTGATCTGCCGCCACGGATCAGGCCCGAAACCTGCCGATCCTGCCCCCGCCAGCGTGAAATCCCCGCCCGAGGTCGATTGCACCAGATTGACCACCCAGCCAAGGCCGGGGATGCCGCCAAGCGCCGGGTTGATCTGATGCGCCTCATGCGCGTTGCCCCACCGCCAGCTGGTGACATCGGGACCAAAGCGGGCGCTCAGGTCCAGAATCGCCGCGTCCAGCGCCTGCCGGGCCAGCGTGGCGCAATCCTCGACCGGGGCGCTTTGCACCACGTCGCACCAGCGCGCCGCGCCACGGGTGTTGCGGAAGGCGGCCTCGATAAAGGCCGGATACAGGCGGCGGATGTCGTCAGACAGAGGGCCAAGCTCGTCGCGGATCATCCGGTCCTGCAAGGCGGCCATCCAGGCGGCATAGATCAGCGGCTCGGGCAGGTGTTCGCTCATGGCGCCGTCCCATTCGGCCAGCAGGCCAAGCGCATCCTGCCGCTGCCGTTCGGTCGTGCCGGGGGCGGCGGGTTCGCCAGTGAACCACAGTTCCGCCCCGACCAGCGGCAGCAACTGCCGCGCCACCGGTGACACGATGTCCAGTTGCGTTTCAATCAGGCTGTCGCGGGAATGGATGTCGCGGTCGTTCATCAACCGGCCAAGGCGGGCCATGCGCGGACCGCCCGCCCCCTCGCCGGTGGCGGTGACAAGACCAACGGCAGGCGCGGGTTGCGGGGCCGGTTCCTGCCCCTGCCAGCGGTTCGCGGGCACCCAGCCGGGGGCGGGCAGGCGGCCTGCGGTCTGGCTGGCCGGGTCGCGGCGCGGCACCGCGCCGGCGATGATGTGGGCGACGCCCTGCTGATCGGCCAGCAGCACGTTCAGCGCCGGAGCGGTCATGCTGGTCAGCGCGCGGGCCGCCGCGTTGCGGTCACGCGCCGTCATCAGCCCCAGCAGCGCGGAAAAGCTGGCGTCATCGGCCCGCGCGCCGGTCCAGCTGATCGCGGTCACATGCCCCACGGGCGCAACCTGCGCCAAGGCCGGGCTGGTCATCACCGGCCCGTTCACGGTGCTGCGCAGCGTGATGGCGCGGTCCTGCCCGTCCAGAACGCGGATGATTTCGCGCGCGGTGTCAAAGCTGGTCCAGCCCTGTTCGGTGCGATAGCGGTTGTTGTCGCCCGGCTGCACTTCTTCGATCAGCACGTCGGTATCGTCCAGCGCGGCGGGGGTGATCCCCCAGGCCAGCGCGGCGTTGCGCCCCGACAGCACCAGCGGCAGCCCCGGAATCGTGCCGCCCATCACCCCGCCCGAGGTCAGATCCAACCGCGCCAGATACCACAGGCCGGGCGCGGTCAGCGGGCCTTGCGGATCATTGGCCAGAATCGCGCCCCCCATGGCGGTGCGGTTGGGGGCGACCGCGAAACCATTGGCCGTCAGCCCGGCATCGGAGGGCAAAAATCCCGCCAGTTCGGTCGCCCGGCCGGGGGGCAAGGGCAACCGCTCGGGCGGCAACAGCCGTGCGCCGGGGAACAGCCCGGCATAATCCGGCAGCGCCATTCCCCCCGGCGGCGCCAGCAGATCGACCCCGCGACCGGGCGCGGCCAGCGACAGGCGCGCGCGCAGCACCTCGTCCGCCATGGCGGTGCTGGAGGCCGCCGCCATCAGCTTGAGGATGGCCAGCGAATCGGCGGGCTGCCAATAGGCAATGTCGCCGGGATAGAGAAAGAATTCCGGCGCACCCCGCCCCCGCGCGCCTTGGTTGATCTGGCGAATCCACTCGTTCACGCCGCGCGCATAGGCGTCCAGCGCGGCGCGGGCCTGTGGCGTCTGCGATGTCAGTGCCTGCTGCGCCAGCCGCTGAAAGCCGATGCGCCGGGCCAGATCGTCGGCGGGCAGCGTGCGTTCGCCATAGATTTCCGACAGACGGCCCTGCGCGGCGCGGCGCAGCGCCAGCATCTGAAACAGCCGGTCCTGCGCATGGGCCAGCCCGAGGGCAAAGAACACGTCTTCGTCGCTCTGCCCAAAGATATGCGGCACGTTTTCGGTGCTGCGGATGATGTCTACCGGCGCGCTGATGCCCGGCACGCTGATCGTGGTGTCATAATCGGGCAGCGAGCGGATGGCGAAATACCAGATCAGCACGGCACCGGCCACAAAGGCGGCGATCATGCCGATGGTGATCCTCAGCAGCCAGCGGAAAAGCGTCAGCATGGGGTCGTGGCGGTCCTTGGCGGCTGGCAGGGCGGCTTGACCCGCGCGCCCTTGGGTGGTGGGGTGCTGCATAGGACAGCCGCGCAGGATTTTCAACGCACGGCAGAGTGAAAGGACAAGGCAGCATGGCGCATGTGGCGTTTCTGGGACTGGGCGTGATGGGTTTTCCGATGGCCGGGCATTTACGCGCGGCGGGGCATCAGGTGACGGTCTATAACCGCAGCCCCGCCAAGGCCGGCGCATGGGTGGCGCAGCATGGTGGCCGCAGCGCGCCCACCCCGCGTCAGGCCGCCGAGGGGGCGGATTTCGTCATGGCCTGTGTCGGCAATGACGACGACCTGCGATCGGTTGTGTTAGGTGATGACGGAGCTTTTGCCGGGATGACGCCGGGCGCGGTGTTCGTCGATCACACCACGGTATCGGCCAAGATCACGCGCGAACTGGCCGAGGTGGCGCGCGGGGCCGGGCTGGGCTGGGTCGATGCGCCGGTCTCGGGCGGGCAGGCGGGGGCGGAAAACGGCGTGCTGTCGGTAATGTGCGGCGGCTCTGACGCCGATTACGCGCGGGCCGAGCCGGTGATCGCCGCCTATGCCCGCATCTGCCGCCGCATGGGCGAGGCGGGCGCGGGGCAGGTGGCCAAGATGTGCAACCAGATCGCCATCGCCGGGCTGGTGCAGGCGCTGTCGGAATCGCTGGCCTTCGCGCAGAAATCCGGTCTGGACGTGGCGGCGCTGGTCGAGGTGATCTCTCAGGGCGCGGCGGGCAGCTGGCAGATGGTCAACCGTCACGCGACCATGGCCGAGGATCGGTTCGACTTTGGCTTTGCGGTGGATTGGATGCGCAAGGATCTGGGGATTTGTCTGGACGCCGCCGATGAGGTCGGGGCCAGCCTGCCGGTAACGGCGCTGGTCGATCAGTTCTATAAGGATGTGCAGCGCATGGGCGGCGGGCGGTGGGACACGTCGTCCCTGATCGCGCGGCTGCGGTAAGGGATCGCCCAAGGGGGGCGGGGCAAACAGGAAGCGGCTTGAGTCGGTTTCCTGTTTGCTTGAATCCGCACCTTCGAACGGGCTTTGTGCTCAGGGCTGCCGCGCCATTTCCGCTGCAATCTCTGCCGCCAGCCGCGCATTGTTCAGCACCAGCGCGATGTTGGATTCCAGCGAGCGGCCGCCGGTCAGTTCAAAGATGCGTTGCAGCAAAAACGGCGTGACCGCCTTGGCGGTGATGCCCTGGGCGTCGGCATCGGCCAGGGCCTGTTCAACCACCGGAGTGATCTCGTCCAGCGGGATTTCGTCGGCCTGCGAGATCGGGTTCGCCACCAGTTGCCCGCCGGGCAGACCCAATGCGGCGCGCATATCGGCGGCGGCGGCGATGTCGGCGGCGCTGTCCATGCGCAGGGGCGCGGGCAGGCCGGACTGGCGCGACCAAAAGGCGGGCAGGTCGTCCTGGCCATAGGCGATCACCGGCACGCCCAGGGTTTCCAGCGTTTCCCATGTCTTGGGCAGGTCCAGAATCGCTTTGGCCCCCGCACAGACCACCGTCACCGGGGTCTGCGCCAGCTCATACAGGTCGGCGCTGATGTCAAAGCTGGTTTCAGCCCCACGATGCACGCCGCCGATGCCGCCCGTCGCAAAGACGCGGATTCCGGCCAGATGCGCGCCGATCATGGTGGCGGCAACGGTGGTCGCGCCGGTGCGGCCCTGTGCCAGACAGACGGGCATATCGGCGCGGCTGACCTTCATCGCCTGATCCTGCGGGGTCTGGGCGAGGCGTTCCAGTTCGTCATCGGTCAGGCCGATGTGGATATGACCGCTCATCACCGCGATAGTGGCGGGTTCGGCACCAGCCTGACGGATCGTGTCTTCGACCTTGCGGGCCATTTCAAGGTTCTGCGGATAGGGCATCCCATGGGTGATGATGGTCGATTCCAGCGCCACCACCGGGCGGCCAGAGTCCAGCGCGGCACGGACGGCGGGGGCGAATTTCAGCGGGGGGTTCATGGGACATCCTTTCCAGAGACATGGGCGGCGGCGGCCTGCGCGGCGCGTATCAGCGCCGTTTCGCGGTCGGACCCGTCGCGTTCGGCGGCGATATGGGCGGCCAGAAAACAATCACCCGCCCCGGTCACACGGGCGATGCGGACGGCGGGGGGCAGGGCGGTGATCGGGGCGGCATTGGCGGCGGCCTCGGCCACCAGCTCGCCGCCGTCGGTCACGATGACGCGGGGCGCGCCGCGTGCGACCACGGCGGCAGCGGCTGTGGCGGCATCGGCGCAGGGATGGCCGGCCAGCGTCTGTGCCTCGGCCCGGTTCAGGTAAAACGTGCCGCGCCGGGCGGCTATCAGCGGTTCCAGCCGCTCGGCCTTGCCGGGGCTGGCCGGGACGATGCGCAGATCGGCGCGGGCAAGGCGCGGGTCATGGGCGATCTGCGCCAGCAGCGCCTGTGTCAGATTGCCGTCCAGCACCACCGGGCCGGTCCAGCCCGGCAGCGCGCCGTCCAGCGGCGCAAGGATCGCATCGCCCGCCGCTTCGAGCGAGTGGGCGTCGGCGATGGCGGCGATCAGGCCGTGGGAATCCTCGATGGCCATATAGCAGTCGGTCGGCAGGTCGTCGCGCCGGGTCAGATGGTCGCAGATCACCCCCAGCCGGGCGGCCTGATCGGTCAGCGCCGCGCCTTCGGGATCGCGGCCCACGGCGGACAGAATCGCGGGCGCCATACCCCAGCGGGCCAGTGCGACGGCGACGTTCAGCGCCACGCCGCCCGGCACATGGGCGATGCGGCCCGGCACGTCCTGTCCGGCCTGCATCGCGCGCGGCGCGCGGCCGATCACGTCCCACAGCATCGCGCCGATACATAAGATGTCAGTCATCAGCTTCCCCAAGCTGAGCGGCCAGAAACCGCTCGAAATCGTCCAGATCCACCGGGTCGAACTGGCCAAAGCCCTGCATCCAGACCGAGGCCGCGCGCATCCCGTCCGGGTCCAGCTTGCACCATGTGATCCGGCCCCGGCGTTCCTGCACAATCAGCCCCGCCGCCGCAAGGGTGGCCAGATGTTTCGACACGGCGGCAAGGCTGATGCCGAACGGCTCGGCCACGTCGGACACGGCCATGTCGTCCTCTAGCAGCATGGCCAGCACCCGCCGCCGTGTCGGGTCGGCCAGCGCGGCAAAGATGGCGTCCAGCCGGGCGGGATTGGGGCGGTTCTGGTCGGTCACGGCGGGCCATGCTTAACTGCGGGGTTGAATATGGACCGGGCCGATGGGCAAAGTCCAGCCCCGGCCTGTTGGCGATGACATGAATAAAAACAGTCTGTTAGATCGTGACGGGGGTTGCTTGACTCGGGGGCGGGCAGCGCCTATCACCCCGGACAACCGATGACGGGGACATGAGCCATGGCCGATCAGCCGGACAGCGGGGCACAGCGGGCGCTTGACGCCGCGCGGCTGCGCGATCTGGAGCGACGGATTGCCGAACTGACCCCAAAGGATGAAGGGCCAAGCCCTTTGGCCGGGCATGACAAGGCGCATATCGCCTGGCGCATGGTGATCGAGCTGGTGTCGGGGCTGGGGATCGGCTTTGGCATCGGATACGGGTTGGACTATTGGCTGGGCACTACGCCCATCATGCTGATTGTCTTTATCTTTCTGGGCTTTGCGGCGGGCGTCAAAACCATGATGCTGACCGCGGGCGAACTGAACAGGCCGGAACCGCCCGGCGCAGATCAACGGGCCGGGCGCGAAACCGGCAAGGACGAGGGGAACTGAACGTGGCAGCAGGTAACGAGGGCGGTCTGGTCTTTCACCCGATGGATCAGTTCATCGTGAAACCCCTGTTCGGCGACGGGCCGGTTCACTGGTATACCGTTACCAATGCCACGCTGTGGATGTTCCTTGCCATCGTCGCGATCACGCTGCTGCTGGTCGTGGGCACCCGTGGCCGCGCCATCGTGCCGAACCGCACCCAGTCGATCGCCGAACTGGGCTATGGCATGGTTCACAAGATGATCGAGGATATTGCGGGCAAAGAGGGGCTGAAATTCTTCCCCTATATCATGACGCTGTTCATGTTCATCGTGTTTTCCAACATGCTGGGCCTGATCCCGCTGGCTTTCACCACCACGTCGCATATCGCGGTGACGGCGGTGCTGGCCGTGGCGGTGTTCGTGACCGTGACCATCGTCGGCTTTGTCAAAAATGGCGCGCATTTCCTTGAACTGTTCTGGGTGAAATCCGCGCCGCTGGCGCTGCGCCCGGTGCTGGCCGTGATCGAGGTTATCAGCTATTTCGTCCGCCCGCTGAGCCATTCCATTCGTCTGGCTGGCAACATGATCGCGGGCCACGCCGTTATCAAAGTGTTTGCAGGCTTTGCCGCCATCGCGCTGGTGTCGCCCCTGTCGGTGGTCGCCGTGACCGCGATGTATGGGTTCGAGGTGCTGGTGGGCTTTATCCAGGCCTATGTGTTCACCATCCTGACCTGCGTCTATCTGAAGGACGCGCTGCACCCGTCGCACTGACGGGCGCGGCCCCGCGCGGGTCATCCAACAGAATTCACAACTTCCAACCGCAAGGAGAAAAGACATGGAAGGCAATATCGGAGAGCTGGGTCAGTACATCGGCGTTGGTCTGACGGCCATCGGCATGGGCGGCGCCGCCATCGGTGTGGGCAACGTTGCTGGCAACTTCCTGGCGGGCGCGCTGCGCAATCCGTCGGCTGCCGCCGGTCAGACCGCGACGCTGTTCATCGGCATGGCCTTTGCCGAAGCTCTGGGGATCTTTTCGTTCCTCGTCGCGCTGCTGCTGATGTTTGCGGTCTGATCCTTTCCCATCCTTGCGGCGGGGTGGGGGCGCGGGTGCGTTCCCTCCCCTTCGTGACCTGATAGGCCAAGGGTGAGGATTATGATTAGCCTGTTACAGCAGACCGCGCCCGTCGTGGTCGAGGAAACGATCGAAATCATTACCGTCGAACCCGACGTGATCGGCGTGGCGGGTGATGTCGCACATCACGGCGCTGATGTGACCCACGAGGTTGCCAGCACGGGGTTGCCGCAGCTTGATGTATCGACCTTCCCGAACCAGATCTTCTGGTTGGTCATCACGCTGGGCGTGATCTATTGGATTCTGTCGCGCATCGCGCTGCCGCGCATCGCGGCGGTTCTGTCTGACCGGCAGGGTGCCATTACCGGCGATCTGATGGCCGCCGAGGAATTCAAGCGCAAGGCGCAAGAGGCCGAGGCCGCCTATGACAAGGCGCTGGCCGATGCCCGTGCCGAGGCGCAAAAGATCGTGGCCGCCAACCGGGCTGAAATTCAGGCCGAACTGGATGCCGCCATCGCCCATGCCGATGCGGAAATCGCCGCCCGTGCCTCGGAATCGGAACGTCGTATTGGCGAAATCCGTGCCTCGGCGGCGGCGGATGCCGAAACCGTGGCCCGCGACGTGACGGCCGACCTGCTGCGCGCCTTTGGCGGTGCGGCGGATCAGTCGGCCATTGATGCGGCGGTGGATCGTCGTCTGAAAGGGGCCGTGCAATGAACAAGCCGTTCACCATCCTTGCGGGTGTCGCCAGCGGTATGATCGCTGCTGGTCCGGCCATGGCGGCTTCCGGCCCGTTCTTCAGCCTGCACAACACCGATTTCATCGTGTTGCTGGCCTTTCTGCTGTTCGTGGGCATCCTTGTTTACTTCAAGGTGCCTGCGCTGATCGGCAACCTGCTGGACAAGCGGGCCGAGGGTATCCGCGCCGATCTGGACGAGGCACGTCGCCTGCGCGAAGAGGCGCAGGAGATTTACGCCAACTATGAACGCCGTCAGCGCGACGTGAAGGTTCAGGCCGACGAGATCGTGGCCAATGCCAAGCGCGAGGCGGAATTGCAGGCCGCCAAGGCCAAGGACGATCTGGCCAGCTCGATCGACCGCCGCCTGAAGGCTGCGCAAGATCAGATCGCCAGTGCCGAGGCGGACGCCGTTCGCGCCGTCCGTGATCGCGCGGCGGCTGCGGCGATTGCCGCCACGGGGGAACTGCTGGGTCAGCAGGTCGCCTCGGGCAGTCGTTCGGCCGGGATTGACGACGCCATCGCAGATGTGGCGCGCAAGCTGAACTGAGCTTTCAGCGAGGGACAAGATCAGACCCCGGCCTGCAAGGGCCGGGGTTTTTCGTTGCGGCCCCGGACAGCCACTATTCCGCGATATGGCGCAGCCGCAGCCGGGCGATGTCGGCATTGGCATCGCTGCGCGCCTGCGCCGCCAGCCGGGTCGAGACGAAATCCAGATGCACCACAATCGCCTGACGCGCGCGCGGCCCGTCGCGGTCTTGCAGCGCGGCGTTGATGGCGCGGTGCTGATCCAGCAGCGCGGCGCGGATGGCGGGATCGTCGAACAGGCGGGCGCGGTTATAGAACACCCCTTCGCGCAGCAGGTCATACATGGCGCGCATCATATGCAGGGCGATGATGTTGTGGCTGGCCTCGACGATGGCCATGTGGAACTGCACATCCAGCGCCGATTCCACCTGCGCGTCGTTTACCTGCCGGGCCTTTTCCATCTGCGCCAGCGTCGCCGCGATCACGCCCAGATCGGCGTCGCTGGCATGACGCGCGGCACGCTCGGCGGCCAGCCCCTCGATGTCTTTGCGGAAATCCAGATAGTCATAAGGCGCGCGTTCGTGGCGCGAGATCAGCCGCACCAGAGCGGGGGCAAAGGCCGATCCCAGAACCTCGGCCACATAGATGCCGGAACCGGGACGGCTGGTCAGCAGGCCCGCCTGTTGCAGATCGGCGATCGCTTCGCGCAAGGATGGTCGGCTGACGCCAAGGCTTTCGGACAGCTCGCGTTCTGCGGGCAGGCGTTCGCCGGGGCGCAGGATACCTTGCAGGATCAGCGATTCGATCTGGCTTTGGACAGCTTGCGACAGCTTTTGCGCTGGGATTTTCTGAAACGGCATGGCGGCCCCGCGTGGATTGGTCAGATTTTAGGACCAGTCGGGGGCCAAGTCCACCGCGCCAAGTGCTGGCGCGGGGCCTTGGATCCTGGGCAGGGCAGGAAGGGAGACCGGCTGCCCGGTCCCCGCTGTGGTTTACTGCGTCGGGCGGATCAGGATTTCGACACGGCGGTTCTGGGCGCGGCCCGCATCGGTCGCGTTCGAGGCGACGGGCTGGTTCGGGCCGACGCCGCGTGCGGTCAGACGAGCCTGGTTCACGCCAGCAGCGGCGAGGATGCCCGTGACCGATTGCGCGCGGCGCTGCGACAGGTCCATGTTCAGCGCCATCGAGCCGGTGCTGTCGGTATGGCCGATCACCTCGACCCGGCTGTTGGGGTATTGGTTCAGGTTGCGCGCAACGGCATAGAGGTCGCTTTGCGCCGGGCCAGAGACCGCCGCCGAATTGGTGGCGAACAGGATGCCTTCGGGCATGACGACTTGCAGATAGCTGCCGTGGTTGACGATCTGCACGTTCGGGTTGCTGATCTGCTGTTGCAGCGCCTGCGCCTGACGGTCAAGGATGTTGCCTGCCACCGCGCCCGCGGCCGCGCCGATAATCGCACCACGCGCGGCGTCGCGGCCACGGTTGTCGCCATCCTCGGTCGCGCCAATAACGGCGCCCAGCACGCCCCCGGCGATGGCGCCTTGTTGGGTGCGGCTCATACCGCCGATGGGCTGGCCGGTCTGGTCGGTGCAGGCGGCGATGGCCATTAGGCCGGCGGTGGCCATAAGCAGGCTGATACGGGTTTTCATCTGTGTTCCCTTCGTTGTGCCGCGGCGTGATGCCGGGGCGTGATTCCGTGGCACGAACAGGTGCCGGTGCCTTAACGCCGCGCAGCTTGGGCCGGTTCCGCGAAAGATTCCAGTCACATCGGCGTGGCGCGGTGCTTGCATCATCATGACGCAGCGGTCAAAAGGTGGGCTATGGCAAAAGCGGCGAACAAGATGGTCAGGACGGGGCGCATCCCCGAGGCACTGCCCTATCCGGTGCAGGTGGCGATTTTTTCGCGGCTGGCCAGCGCCACCCCCGAACCGCAGACGGAGCTGGAGTTCAGCAATCCCTTTACCCTGCTGGTGGCAGTGGCGCTGTCGGCGCAGGCGACCGATGCCGGGGTGAACAAGGCCACGCGCGGGCTGTTTGCCGCCGCCGATACCCCCGCCGCGATGCTGGCCCTGGGCGAAGACGGGATCATCGACCACATCAAGACCATCGGGCTGTTCCGGCAAAAGGCGCGCAACGTGATCGCCCTGTCGCGCATTCTGGCCGAGGATTACGGCGGCGAGGTGCCCGACAGCCGTGCCGCTTTGATGAGCCTGCCCGGCGTGGGCCGCAAGACGGCGAATGTGGTGCTGTCCTGCGCCTTTGGCTATCCGGCGCAGGCGGTGGATACGCATATTTTCCGCGTCGGCAACCGCACCCGGATCGCGCCGGGCCGCGATGTCGATGCGGTAGAGCGCGCCATCGAGGATAACGTGCCCGCGCGGTTTCAGGCTCATGCGCATCACTGGCTGATCCTGCATGGCCGCTATATCTGTCAGGCGCGGCGGCCGCGTTGTGGGATTTGCCCGATTGCCGACCTGTGCCCCTATGAGGACAAGACCGAATGACGACGCCTTATGTGATTGGCATTGGCAATGCCGTGATGGACGTGATCGCCTCGGCCACGGATGAGGGGCTGGCCAAGCTGGGGGTCGAAAAGGGCATCATGCAACTGACCGACCGGGCGCGGTCGGAATATCTGATGGCGGCGCAATCGGCGGATCAGGGTGCGGGCAAGGCGCGGCTGGTGCCGGGCGGCTCGGTGGCGAACACGCTGGCCGGGATCGGGATGCTGGGCTTGCGCACGGCGTTTATCGGGCGCGTGGCCGACGATGCGCTTGGCCTGTCTTATGCCGAACAGACCGAGGCGGGGGGGACGGTCTTCGTCAATCCGCCCGTTGGCGGCGATCAGTTGCCGACCAGTCGCAGCATCATCATGGTGACGCCGGATGGTGAGCGGTCGATGAACACTTACCTTGGGATTTCGGCGGAACTGGGGCCGGGTGACGTGAATCCGGCGGTGTTTCAGGGCGCGGGCTGGCTGTTCCTTGAGGGGTATCTGTTCGACAAAGCCCCCGGAAAGGCGGCGTTTCTGAAGGCCGCCGAGGCATGCCATGCGGCGGGCGGGCAGGCCGGGATCGCGCTGTCGGACCCGTTCTGCGTCGATCGCCACCGCGAGGATTTCCGCCGTCTGGTCGCCGGGCCGATGGATTATGTCATTGGAAACGTTCACGAATGGGAATCGCTGTATCAATGCGATCTGGACGCCGCGCTGGATCAGGCGGCGCGTGATTGCGGCCTGGTGATCTGCACCCGTTCCGGCGATGACGCGATCTTGATCCGCGCCGGTCAACGGGTGATGGCCCCGGTGCGCAGGGTGGTGCCGGTCGATGCCACGGGCGCGGGCGATCAGTTCGCCGCCGGGTTGATCTATGGGCTGGCTGTGGGTGCTCCGCTGGAGGTGGCGGGGCGGATGGGCTGTGTCGCGGCGGCCGAGGTGATCGGCCATCTGGGCGCGCGGCCACAGCGGGATTTGCGCGTGGATTTCCGCGCCGAGGGATTGGCGCCCTAAGGCGGGGGCCAGCCCCCGGACCCCCGGAATATTTGGAAACGAAAGACGCGGCTTAACGATCCTGAAAGGGCCTGTGGGCTATACGGGATTCGCGGCGGCGTTGCGTGGGCGGAACCGGGGGTGTATCAGGACGGGACATGAGAGCAGATCAAGGATAGTGCGAATGCGCAGGGTTGTTGTCACCGGACTGGGGATCGTGTGTCCGCTGGGGTCTGGCGTGGATGCGGTCTGGGAACGGCTGCTGGCCGGTCAGTCGGGCGCCGGGCCGATCACGCGGTTTGATGCGTCGGATGTGGTGACGAAATATGCCTGCGAGATTCCGTTCGGGGACGGCGCGGGCGAGTTCAACCCCGACGACTGGATGGAGGCCAAGGACCGGCGCAAGGTTGATGACTTTATCCTGTATGGCATGGCCGCGGCGACGCAGGCGGTGCAGGATTCGGGTTGGGTGCCTGCAAGCGATGAAGATCGGGAACGCACTGGTGTGATGATCGGCTCGGGGATCGGCGGGCTGACCTCGATTGCCGAAACGGCGGTGCTGATTAAAGAGCGCGGGCCAAAGCGGGTGTCGCCGTTCTTTATTCCTGGCGCGCTGATTAACCTGGTGTCGGGGCAGGTCAGCATCCGGTTCGGGTTCAAGGGGCCGAACCATGCGGTGGTGACGGCCTGTTCGACGGGTGCCCATGCGATTGGCGATGCGGCGCGGCTGATCGCGCTGGGTGATGCCGATGTGATGGTGGCGGGCGGGGCGGAATCGCCGATTTCCGAGATTGGCATTGCCGGGTTCAACGCCTGCAAGGCGCTGTCCACCAAGCGCGAGGATGACCCCAAGGCCGCATCGCGCCCGTGGGATACGGACCGCGACGGCTTTGTGATGGGCGAGGGTGCGGGCTGTGTTGTGCTGGAGGAATATGAGCACGCCAAGGCGCGCGGCGCCCGGATTTACGCCGAGGTGTTGGGTTATGGCCTGTCGGGTGATGCGTATCATATTACCGCCCCATCCGAGGATGGCGATGGCGGGTTCCGGGCGATGAAAAACGCGCTGCGGTCTGCCGGGCTTGGGCCTGAGGCGGTGGACTATATCAACGCGCATGGCACCAGCACCATGGCCGACACGATTGAACTGGGGGCGGTGGAACGGCTGCTGGGCGATCATGCCGGGAATGTGGTGATGTCGTCCACCAAGTCGAGCATCGGGCATTTGCTGGGCGCGGCGGGCGCGGTCGAGGCGATTTTCTGCATTCTGGCGATCCGTGACCAGATCGCGCCGCCGACGATTAATCTGGATAACCCGGCGGTTCAGGCGAAGGTCGATCTGGCCGCCAATGCCGCCGTGCGGCGCAAGATTGATGTGGCGCTGTCGAACAGCTTTGGCTTTGGCGGCACCAATGCCTGTCTGATCGTGGGGAAGGTTGACGCATGATCTGGCGGCACATCGCCTCGAATTTTCTGACGCTGATGGTGGTGGTGCTGGTGGCGGTGGCCGGGGCCATTGCCTGGGGCAAGCATCAGTTCAGCGGGCCGGGGCCAAGCGATGTCGCGCAATGTGTGCAGGTTGCGCCGGGGGCCAGCCTGAGCGCCGTTTCAGGGCAGTTGGCGGCGCAGGGGGCGATCAGCAACGCCTATATCTTTCGCGCCGGGGCCGATTATGAGGGCAAGGCCGGTGATTTGAAGTTCGGCAGCTATCTGGTGCCGCCGCAGGCCAGTATGCAGGACATTTTAGGTGTGATTACCGCGGGCGGCCCCAGCACTTGTGGCACCGAGGTGATCTTTCGTGTCGGTGTGCGGGGCAACACGGTGGTGCTGCGCGATCTGAATCCGGCGACGGGCGCCTATGAGGATATGGCGCGCTATGATCCGGCGAGCGAGCAGCCTCCGGCCGAGATTCTGGCGGCCGAGGATGCTGCCGATGCGCGGTTGCGTATCGCGGTGGCCGAGGGCACGACCGCCTGGCAAGTGGCCGAGGGGCTGAAGGCGGCGCGGTTCATGTCGGGCGAGGTGGGCGCGGTTCCGGCTGAAGGGTCTCTGGCGCCGGATACCTATGAGGTGCAGAAGGGGGCTGACCGCGCGGCCTTGCTGGCCGAAATGGGACGGCGGCAAGCGGTGATTCTGGCGGCGGCATGGGAATCGCGGCCCTTTGGTCTGCCCTATGATTCGCCCGAGGAGGCGCTGATTATGGCCTCGATCGTTGAAAAGGAAACCGGGGTGGCGGACGAGCGCCCGCAGGTCGCCAGCGTGTTCGTGAACCGGCTGAATACCGGGATGCGGCTGCAAACCGACCCGACGGTGATCTATGGGGTGACGAACGGGCGTGAGGTGCTGAACCGGGGGCTGCGGCGGTCGGAACTGAATGCGCGGACGGCCTATAACACCTATCAGATCGACGGTTTGCCGCCGACTCCGATTGCTAACCCCGGACGGGCGGCGATTCAGGCGGCGCTGAATCCGGCGGATACCGACTATGTGTTCTTTGTGGCGGATGGCACCGGCGGGCACGCTTTCGCGCGCACCTTGGATGAGCATAACGCCAATGTCGCCCGCTGGCGCGAGATCGAGCGGCAGCAGGGTCTGCCCACCGATACGCCAGTGCAGGACGGCGGCTGAGCAAGCGCCTGAAGGTGCGTATCTGGGCAAACAGGAAGCCGGTTTTCGGGAACTTTGGCGGGCGTTTCTTCGTTTCGATTTGGGCCGCATTGGGTGGTTCTGAAACTGGGGATGTAAGATGAAACTGTCCGAGCTTTTTGCGAACCTGTCGCGTGGCGCGCAGGATTTCGAGGCGCGCATCGAGAAATGGCAGGAAGATTTCAAGGGCCGTCAGGATGAGCTGATGGCCAGCGCCCGCAAATGGCGCGAATCGGCAGAGACGCGGCAGAAGGATCTGGACGCGCAGATCTCGGGCTATTTCGACGAGGCCAGCGAGCAGGTGAAAGCGCAATGGGCCGAGGCCAAGGAAGGCTGGGATTCCGAAGTGGCCAAGGTCCGCGCCAAAGGGGCCGAGATGCGCGCCAAGGCGGCGCAGATGCAGGCCGAGGATATGGCCGACTGGGCCGAAGCCTATGCGGCGAATATGGTCGCCTTTGCGCAGCAGGTGCAGGACGAAGCGGCGGATGCCGTTGCGGCGGCGGCTGAGGCGCGGGCGAAGGCGGCCAGCAGCAAAGAAGCTTGATGTGGCATTTCAGCGGCGGGCGCGGTCGGTCGCCTGCCGCAATGGCGGTCGTCTGTTCGGCCGGGGGTTGCGCATGACATCGGCAAGTAAAACGCCGCCGGTGACAAGGCCGCGCATGGTCAGTTTGGGGGCGCGGTATCCTCTGCTTCGAGCAGCCATGTTGAGGGTTTTGGCCAAGAGGTTGCGCAGGTTTGGCCTGCGCAGCATCAGGGCTGAAAGAACGGCGCAGAACCGGGCGGTGCCGGGGCCGGACGCCAGATATTTATAGGTGCAGGTAAAGGCGCCGTTGCGCTCTGGGGTGGTAGTCGTGTGCCCGGATCGTTCTGCATCCGCTGAACGATCATGTCGATCAGTGCATATTTGCTGAGGAAATGATGGGTGAAGCCGCTTTTGGTGATACCCGCCGCCTTGGGCGACGGCCTGAAGGGCGGTATGCAGTTGCGGGGACTGTTTGCGGTGCGTGTGGGGCCGGTCTGGGTCAGCAGATTTATTACCGAAATGCCCGAAACGCTGGAGCCGATTCTGGCCATAGCCCAGCTGTCGATGACACATCGGAACACCAAGACGCTGATGCGCGTGGGCGGCGCTGAGGGGGGCGAGAAAGGCCGGACCCATGCGGCAGGTCGGAAATGGGATGACTGATTCCTGCCGGTGCGAGATTTGGCGCACAATTTTAGGGTGCTCTGTTGCGCTGCGGCGCTGTTGCATGGTGGCGCGCGGTCAAGGTGTTGCGCAAATTAAGACATTGTTTTTGCGTATAAATGCGGCGTTAAGTTTGATTGACATGCGGTTCACCTTGACTCGGCGAACGCCCTAAGGTAGAAACCTCACATGCTGGGAGAAGTGGGCAAGCGGCACGGGGCAACCCGTTGGCCGCTTTTTTCATTTCTCGCTCGTGCGGACAGAACACGAGGCGGGGCAGTGATTCATGGACGATCAGGGGTTTGTCGCCACCGGGAAACCGGCGGCGCTGGATGCCGCATCGCGGGCGATGCGGGACGATGGTGTTCTGGCCGCACTGGAGCGGGTTGCCAGGAGTGAAAAGGAACAGGGGCTGGATGCGGTTGATTTCGTGACCCGCCTTTTGTGGAGCTATGTCAGCGATTTGGAAAAACGCTGGCAGGATATGGAACTGGCCGGAGAGGCCGGACCAACCAAAGATGCGTTGAAAAATGCCGTTGCAGCGGTGCGTGACGTTCGAGAGGCGTCGCAGCTGGTCATGCAGGAAAGGGGGAAAGTTGACAAACTTCGCAAGGACATTGCCGGAGCAGTCGGGGGCGGCGCCCTTGACCTTGACGCGGCACGAGACGAGATCGGGCGCCGCCTGGCTTGCCTGCGCCGAGCCGGAGGAGGTTGACGAATTCCTGAACGGGCTGAGCGAGAACGCCCTGATGGCGTTGCCGTGGCTGTTCGAGTTTTGGGCTTTGCCGCATCAATTGCCGCCCGAGGGTGACTGGAAGTCTTGGGTGATCATGGGCGGGCGTGGTGCGGGGAAAACTCGGGCCGGGTCGGAATGGGTGCGGCGGATGGTCGAAGGGCCGACGGCGGCGGCGCCGGGGCAGTGTCATCGGGTTGCGCTGGTCGGCGAGACCTTCGATCAGGCGCGCGAAGTGATGGTGATGGGCGAGTCGGGGATTCTGGCCTGCTCGCCCCCCGACCGGCGGCCTGTGTGGGAGGCTGGGCGGCGGCGGCTGGTCTGGGCCAATGGCGCGACGGCGACGGTTTATTCGGCGCATGAACCCGAGGCCCTGCGCGGGCCGCAGTTCGACGCGGCCTGGGTGGATGAGCTGGCCAAGTGGAAAAAGGCGGAAGACACCTGGGACATGCTGCAATTCGCGCTGCGTCTGGGTGAGCATCCGCAACAGGTGATTACCACGACGCCGCGCAATGTTGGCGTGCTGAAGCGCATTCTGGGCAATGCCAGCACGGTCACGACCCATGCGCCGACGGATGCGAACAGGGCCTATCTGGCCGAGAGCTTTCTGGCCGAGGTCGAGGCGCGCTATGGCGGGACACGACTGGGGCGGCAGGAGCTGGACGGCGTTTTGCTGGATGACGTCGAGGGCGCGCTGTGGACGACGGCGATGCTGGAAGGGTGCCGGATTGATGCGGCACCGCGGCTGGATCGCGTCGTTGTGGCGGTGGACCCGGCGGTGACGGCGGGGCGGGCGAGTGACGAATGCGGGATCGTGGTTGCCGGGGTGATCAGCGATGGTGGGCCGGGTGAGTGGCGCGCGGTCGTGCTGGAGGATGCCAGCGTTCGGGGCAGCCCGGTGGATTGGGCCAAGGCGGCGATTGCGGCGATGGACCGGCACGGGGCGGAACGGCTGGTCGCCGAGGTCAATCAGGGCGGTGATCTGGTTGAGCAGGTGATCCGGCAGGTTGATCCTTTGGTGCCATTCCGTGCTTTGCGCGCGACGCGCGGGAAGGGTTTGCGGGCCGAGCCTGTGGCGGCGCTGTATGAGCAGGGGCGCATCAAGCATCTGCGGTCGGGTCGGCTGGGTCAGCTTGAGGATCAAATGTGCCAGATGACGGTGCGCGGCTGGGAAGGGCGAGGCTCGCCCGACCGGCTGGATGCGATGGTCTGGGCGATCCACGAGCTGATGATCGAGCCGGCGGCGCGGTATCGGCGACCGCAGATGCGGATGTTGTGAGGGATGCCGGGGGTCGCCCCCGCGCACCCGGTCAGGGGATGAAAACCCCTGACAGCCCCCGAGGATATTGGGGCAAGCAAGAAGTCGTGGGGCTGCCTTTCGGGGTGGCCCCTTTTTCGTGGCGGGCTGTCGGAGGCGAGGATGGCGTTTGGTTTGTTTGCGCGGGGCGGGAAGGCGGCTGTTGCCGCGCCCGAAGCCCCCGCGATGGAAAGAAAGGCGAGCGCGACCGGCCGGGTGGTGGCGATGGCTGCCGGGTCGGGTCGGGTGGTGTGGTCGGCGCGGGATACGGGGTCGCTGACGCGGGCGGGGTTTGTCGGCAACCCTGTCGGGTTTCGCTGTGTCAAGATGATCGCCGAGGCGGCGGCGGCGGTGCCGCTGATCTGCGAAGATCGGGACTGCCGCTATGACGCGCATCCGGTGATGGATCTGCTGCGGCGGCCCAATCCGGGGCAGGGCCGGGCCGAGTTGTTCGAGGCTTTGTTCGGGCAGATTTTGCTGTCGGGCGACGGGTATCTGGAAGCGGTTGGCGTGACGGCGGACCGGGTGCCGGAAGAACTGCATGTGCTGCGTTCGGACCGCATGAACGTGGTTCCGGGGGCGGATGGCTGGCCGGTGGCGTATGATTACGCGGTTGGCGGGCGCAAGCATCGGTTCGATATGACCGGCAGCCCTGATCCGATTTGCCATATCAAGGCGTTTCATCCGCAGGATGACCACTATGGTTTGTCGCCGATGCAGGCGGCGGCGGTGGCGCTGGATGTGCATAACAGTGCGTCAAGCTGGTCGAAGGCGTTGCTGGATAATGCGGCGCGGCCCTCGGGCGCGTTTGTGTATCGCGGGGTCGATGGGCACGGCAGCCTGTCGCCCGAGCAATACGACCGGCTGGTGATGGAGATGGAGCTGAACCATCAGGGCGCGCGCAATGCCGGGCGGCCGATGCTGCTGGAAGGCGGGCTGGACTGGCGGCCGATGGGGTTTTCGCCCAGCGATATGGAGTTCCACGAGACCAAGAAGGCTGCGGCGCGGGAAATCGCGCAGGCCTTTGGCGTGCCGCCGATGCTGATCGGGATACCCGGCGATGCGACCTATGCCAATTATGCCGAGGCGCATCGGGCGTTTTACCGGCTGACGGTTCTGCCTTTGGCGACGCGGGTGGCGGCGGGGGTCGCGTGGTGGCTGTCCGAGCATCTGGGCCATGAGATCGAGCTGCGGCCCGACCCCGATCAGATTCCGGCGCTGGCGGCCGAGCGGGATCAGCAATGGGCGCGGATTTCCGGTGCCTCGTTCCTGACGGATGCGGAGAAGCGGGCCTTGCTGGGCCTGGCGCCGCTGGAAAGCGATGGGTGAGGCGATGGAGGGATCGCGTTTCGTCAAAGACGCCTTTGGCTGGCACGACCAGCGGTTCGAGGCGCAGGAGCGGATCATGGCCTTGCAATTCGGCACGGTCGAGAAACGGCTGGAGCGGATCGAGACCCTGATCGAACGGCTGGAAAAGCGGCTTTGGGTCACGGTTTACGGCGTTGTCGCCGTGATCCTGACCCAAGGCGTGCAGAGCATTCTGAATTTTGCGCCGAAGGGGTTTTGAGGATGGATCTGGGGCTTGAGCTGAAATTCGCGGGCGGCGCGCCCGTTCTGACCGAAGGATCGGTGATCGAGGGCTATGCCAGCCTGTTCGGCTTGACCGATCAGGGCGGCGATGCGGTGGCGCGGGGGGCCTTTGCGGCGTCCTTGGCGCGGCTGGCGGCCAAGGGCGACAAGGTGCGGATGCTGTGGCAGCATGACCCCGCCAAGCCCATCGGCGTCTGGGACGAGATCCGCGAGGATGACAAGGGGCTGTGGGTCAAGGGGCGTCTGCTGCCCGATGTGGCGCTGGCCCGCGAGGCGGCGGCGCTGATCGCGGCGGGGGCGATTGACGGGCTGTCGATCGGCTATCGCACCATCCGCGCGGAACGGGATCAAGCCGGGCGTCGTAGCCTGAAAGAAGTCGAATTGTGGGAGGTGTCGCTGGTGACCTTCCCGATGCTGCCCGAGGCGAAGGTCGGCCGCAAAGATGCGGATGATCTGCGCGAGATGGCGGCGGTGTTTGCGCAGGCGGCAGAGGCTTTGCGCGGCGCGTGACCAGCGACGGACGGGCCGGGCAGGATCAGGGTGGCAGCCCGACTGTCCGGCCGGATGACGAATTCGGGGCGTGTGACCGCGCGCCCCGTGACGTGGGGCGCGAGGCCCCGACCTTGCGATGAGGAGAAGTCGATGACCGAGGTGAAAGCCGCGGCCGGGGGCGATGCGCCCGGCGAACTGAAGGGGGCCGTTCTGGGGTTTGTGAACGAACTCAAGAACTTTCGTGAAGATGTTGAAAAGAAACTGCAAGCACAGGACGAACGCATGACCATGCTGGACCGCAAGACCGCTTTCCGGGGCCGCGCCCCTCTGTCCACCCAGGCCGAGGTGGACGTGCCGCATCAAAAGGCGTTCAACGCCTATCTGCGCAACGGCGATGATGCCGCGCTGCGCGGCCTGCCTGTTGAGGAAAAGGGCCTGACCGTTGCATCCGACGGCGGCTTTCTGGCCGCTCCGCAGGTGGCCGAGCAAGTGCAGGTCGTGCTGACCGGCGCGACATCGCTGCGCAAGCTGGCCAATGTCGTCACCGTTGAAAGCGCCACCTATGAGGTGCTGGTGGACAAGGCCGATACCAGCGCGGGCTGGGCGACCGAGACCACAGCCCCCGAAGCGCAATCGCCGGGTGTGGATCGCGTGGTGATCCCGGTGCACGAACTGTCGGCTATGCCCAAGGCCAGCCAGCGCCTGCTGGATGATGCGGCCTTTGACGTGGAAGGCTGGCTGGCGGAACGCATCGCCGACAAGTTTGCCCGTGCAGAAGCCGCCGCGTTCATCAACGGCGATGGTCAGGACAAGCCGCGCGGCCTGCTGTCCTATCCCACTGCCGGTGTTGGCGAGGAAGCCGAAGGTCAGATTGGCACCGTGTCCACAGATGAACTGGGCATTATGGCTGCGGATGACCTGATCGGGCTGGTTTACGCGCTGGGTGCGGAATATCGCGCGAATGCGGCCTTTGTGATGAACTCGAAAACCGCCGCCATAATCCGCAAGATGAAGGATGGCGAGGGTCGCTATATCTGGACCGATCAGTTCGCGGCTGGTCAACCCGCGCTGTTGCTGGGCTATCCGGTGATGATTTCCGAGGATATGCCGGATGTCGCCACCAAGGCCAACGCATTGGCCTTTGGCGATTTCCGTGCCGCCTATACCGTGGTCGAGCGCCCCGACCTGCGCGTTCTGCGCGATCCGTTCAGCGCCAAGCCGCATGTTCTGTTCTATGCCACTAAACGTGTCGGTGGCGGTGTCACCGATTTCCGGGCCGTGAAGCTGCTGCAAATCGCCTGATCCGGTTCGGGTCCGGGGAGACAGAGGGCTGCGCAAAGCGCGACGGGCTGACCAGCTGCATACTGTCCGCGCGTGCCAGAGGCCGGCGCGCGGGCGTGGCCCTCTGTTTCTGATGTATGAAGGTGCGGGCCGTCCGATGGGGCGGCCCTTTTTTATCTGGATGACGGATAAGGCGGACGGCAGGACGGGAGGTTCGGAAAAGTGATGCTGATCGAGGAAACGGCGCCTGCGGCGGAGGTATTGCCCGTCGCCGCATTGCGCGACCATTTGCGGCTGGGATCAGGGTTTGATCTGGCCGAGGATGCGGCAGAGACGGCGGCGCTGGCGGGCTTTCTGCGCGCGGCCATTGCCACAATCGAGGCGCGGACCGGCAAGGTATTGTTGACCCGGCGCTTTAGAATGCAGGTGAACGACTGGCGCGACCGGCTGGGGCAGACGCTGCCTTTGGCGCCTGTGCTGGCGGTTGAGCGGATCGAGATCAACGACGGGCGCGGGATTGCCACGGAATTGCCGCCCGAAAGCTGGCGTCTGTTGCAGGACCAGCAGCGACCGATGATTCTGCCCGCCGGGGTCATGCTGCCGCATGTGCCGCGCGCGGGGTTCGTGACGGTGCAGTTCGTGGCCGGCTTTGGCGAGACATGGGATCGCGTTCCCGCCGATCTGGCGCAGGCAGTTCTGATGCTGGCGGCGCGATATTACGAGGATCGCAGCTTTGAAGGGTCGCGCGGGGCAATGCCCTTTGGCGTCAGTGCGCTGATCGAGAAGTGGCGCCAGGTGCGGACCCTTGCCGGGCGAGGGGCGCGTTGATGGCGGCGATACCAAGGTTGACGGTGCCGCTGGTTCTGGAGGCGCGCGACAAGCGGCCTGACGGCATGGGCGGCTTTGTTCTGGAGTGGCGGGTTTTGGGCCGTGTCTGGGCCGAGATGAAGTCGGGTGCCGGTGCGGCAGCGCGTGACGAGATCGGTCCGGTCGCGAAGGTTGGCTGGCGGATCACGCTGCGCGGTGCTGGTGTCGGCGACCCCCGCCGTCCGGCGGCGGGGCAGCGGTTGCGGATGGGGCAGCGGCTATTCGCCATTCAGGCGGTGGCAGAGCGTGACATGCAGGGACGCTGGCTGACCTGCTTTGCGACAGAGGAAGATCAGACATGAGCTATGCTGCGGCTATCGCGCTGCAAGGCGCGGTTTATCAGCATTTGCGCCTTGATCCGGCTTTGGCCGGTCTGGTGGGCGATGCGATTTATGATGCGATGCCAATCGAGGCACCGGCGGGCACCTATGTCGCGCTTGGCCCCGAGGATGTGGCGGATGCGGGCGATTACACCGCCCGCGGATCGCGCCATGATTTTGTGGTTTCGGTTCTGACAGGCGCGGATGAGGGTGGCGGGTTTCGCACCGTCAAGGCCGCTGCCGCCGCAGTTTCAGATGCGCTGGAGCGCGGCGATCTGCGGCTGGATCAGGGCCATCTGGCAGGGCTGTGGTTCCTGCGCGCACGCGCGCGTCGGGATCGCAAAGGAGCGGCGCGGCGGGTTGATATGACCTTCCGCGCCCGGATTGATCTGGGCTGAGGAGACAGTGATGGCAGTGCAGAATGGGCGCGATCTGCTGATAAAGATGGATATGACGGGCGATGGCTCGTTCCAGACGATTGCGGGGCTGCGCGCCTCGCGGTTGAATTTCAACGCCGAAACAGTGGATGTCACCAGCCTGGAAAGCGAAGGCGGCTGGCGCGAATTGCTGGGCGGCGCGGGTGTGCGCAGTGCCAGCGTGTCCGGTTCGGGCGTGTTCCGCGATGCGGCGACCGACGGGCGTGCGCGGCAGATCTTTTTCGACGGCGAGGTGCCGCGGTTTCAGGTGGTGATCCCGGATTTCGGTATCGTCGAGGGACCGTTTCAGATCACCAGCCTGGAATATTCCGGCAGCTACAACGGCGAGGCGACCTATGAGGTCAGCATGGCCTCGGCCGGGGTGCTGGAATTTACGGCGCTGTGATGGCCAATCCGATGGCGGGAGAGGTCGATGTCGTGCTGAACGGCGAGGTTCTGACGGCCAGGCTGACGTTGGGTGCACTGGCCGAACTGGAACAGGACCTAAAGGCCGAAAGCCTGCTGGTCCTGGTCGAGCGATTCGAGCAGGGCCGGTTTTCGGCGCGCGATGTTCTGGCCGTTCTGGCGGCTGGTCTGCGGGGCGGTGGTTGGCGCGGGCGCGTCGATGATCTGCTGGCGGCGGACATCGGTGGTGGCCCGCTGGCTGCTGCACGTCTGGCGGCGGCCTTGCTGGCGCATGCGTTCCGGTTGCCGGAATGAGCAGCGCGCGCCCAAAGGGGCTGGATTGGCCGGGGCTGATGCGCGCGGGCATCCGGGGGTTGGGGCTGCGTCCGGCTGAATTCTGGGCGCTGACCCCGGCTGAACTGGCATTGATGCTGGGCGTCGAACGCGGCGCGGGCCATATGACGCGCGACCGGCTGGCAGAGCTGGCCGCGCGCTTTCCCGACCAGCCCACGGGGGGCTGAGGGATCATTCATTTCAGGGGGCAGGGCGCATGGCGGATGCGAACCGGTTCGATGACGATTTCGACGGCTGGGATCAGGCGGGCGCGCAGGCCAGCCGGGTGACAGCGGAGTTTCAGGCGGAAATGGCGCGGCTGCGGGATCAGGCGGCCTATACCTCGCGCGAGGTGGACAAGCTGGCGTCGGGGCTGGGTAGCGGGCTGAGCCGGGCGTTTCAGGGGGTCGCGCTGGACGGGCTGAAGCTATCGGATGCGTTAAAGGGCATTGCACGCAGCATGGCGGACACGGCGTTTTCCATGGCGATGAAGCCAGTTGAAAACGCGCTGTCGGGGGCGCTGTCGAGCGGCATTGCGGGGATGTTGTCGGGTGCTGCGCCTTTCGCCAAGGGCGGCGCTTTTACCGAAGGGCGGGTGATGCCGTTCGCCAAGGGCGGTGTGGTCAGCGCACCGACCTATTTTCCGATGCGCGGCGCAACGGGCCTGATGGGCGAGGCGGGGCCAGAGGCGATCATGCCCTTGCAGCGCGGGCCTGATGGGCGGCTGGGCGTGGCTGCCGGGTCAGGGGGGCGGGCGGTGAATGTCACTGTCAACGTATCAACCCCCGATGTGGCGGGGTTCCAGCGCAGTCATGCGCAGATTGCCGCACAACTTAGCCGGGCGATGGCGCGCGGTGATCGTAACGGGTGAGGAGGTTCACATGGCATTTCACGACATCAGATTTCCGGCGAACCTGTCTTTCGGTTCCGTCGGCGGCCCCGAGCGGCGCACCGAGATCGTGGCGCTGACTAACGGGTTCGAGGAGCGGAATACACCCTGGGCGCATTCGCGCCGCCGCTATGACGCGGGCATGGGGTTACGGTCGCTGGATGATATGGCGCGGCTGCTGGATTTCTTTGAGGCGCGTCAGGGGCAGTTGCATGGCTTTCGCTGGAAGGACTGGTCTGATTACAAAAGCTGTCCGCCGACCCGCGCGCCGCAATTTGGCGACCAGGTGATCGGAGCGGGTGACGGGGTAACGACCGCATTCCGGTTGCAGAAATCCTATGTGTCGGGGCCGGCCCGCTATGACCGCCCGATCGTCAAGCCAGTGGTCGATACGGTGCGTGTCGGGATCAGTGGTGTCGAGCTGTTTCAGGGCATCAGCTATACGGTTGACCACGAAGCAGGAATCGTCACGCTGGCCAGCCCGCCGGAAAGCGGTGCCATTATTACCGCCGGGTTCGAGTTCGACGTTCCGGTTCGCTTTGACACTGACCGGATCGCGGTGTCGGTTGCCTCGTTCAAAGCGGGTGAACTGCCGCAGGTTCCCGTAATCGAGGTGCGGGTATGAGTGCGACCTGTTTTGCCCGTGCCTGGGCCATCACGCGACGCGATGGTGTCGTTCTGGGCTTTACCGACCACGATAGCGTGCTGGAGTTCGAGGGAATCAGCTTTCGCCCCGAACACGGCATGTCGGCCATGGCATTGGTGCAGGCCGCCGGGTTGTCGGTGGACAATACCGAGGCTGAAGGTGCGCTGACCGATGACGCGATTACCGAGATCGACCTGATGGCCGGGCGCTGGGATGGTGCCGAGCTGCTGATGTGGGAGGTGGACTGGACCGCGCTTGATATGCGGCGGCTGGTCTTTCGTGGATCGCTGGGCGAGATCGTCCGCAGCCGTGGTGCCTTTCGCGCGGAACTGCGTGGGCTGAGCGAGCCGCTGAACCATTCGCGTGGGCGGGTGTATCACCCACGCTGCTCGGCTGGGTTGGGGGATAGCAAATGCGGGGTCGATCTGGTGCGCGACGGTTTGTTTGCGCGCTGGCCGCTGGCAAGCTGTGTCGAGGGGCGGTTGTTTCGCTTTGCCGAAAGCGGGTTTGAAGCGCGCTGGTTTGAGCGCGGCGTTCTGCATGTAGAAACCGGGGCGGCGGCGGGTTTGCGCGCCCGGATCAAGAATGATCGCGCGCGGGCTGGTGGCGGGCGCGAGATCGAGCTTTGGTCGGCGCTGGCCATCGTGCCCGCGCCGGGTGATGTGATCCGGCTGGTTGCCGGTTGCGACAAAAGCCCGCGCGCCTGCCGGTTCAAGTTTGACAACTATCTGAACTTTCGTGGCTTTCCGCATCTGCCTGGCGAGGATTGGCTGGCCGCGCCGCAAAGCGGATCGCGGCGGGTTGATAATTCAGGCTATGAGCGCGCGAATATTTGGGCCCCTGCGCCGGAGGATACCTATGGCGCGTGATGTGGTTGCGATTGCGCGGGGCTGGATCGGCACCCCTTATCACCATCAGGCCAGCGTCAAGGGTGCGGGCAGCGATTGTCTGGGCCTGATCCGGGGCATCTGGCGCGATCTGAACGGGGGGTGCGAACCCGAGGACGCGCCGCCCTATACGGCGGACTGGGGCGAAATCGGCGGGCAAGAGGTGCTGATGCAGGGCGCGTTGCGGCATCTGCGGCCCGTGCCCGCCACCGCCCCTGACATGCCCGGCGAGGTCTTGCTGTTTCGAATGCGACAGGGGGCCATCGCCAAACATCTTGGCATTCTGGCCCGCACAGGGCCAGCGGCCAGCTTTGTCCATGCCTATGAGCGGCACGGGGTGATCGAAAGCCCGCTGAGCGGGCCATGGCGTGCGCGGATCGCGGCGCGTTTCCGGTTCCCTGAAACCAACTGAACTAAAGGAGGCCCGAATGGCCACGATTCTGCTGTCTGCGGTTGGCGCTTCGGTCGGAGGCGGGTTTGGCGGCGCGTTTCTGGGCCTGACGGGGGCCGTTGCGGGGCGTGCAATTGGTGCGACTGTGGGGCGGGTCATCGACCAGAAGCTGCTGGGCGGCGGATCGCGCGCAGTCGAGACCGGGCGCATTGACCGGCTGCGTCTGCCCACGGCGGGCGAGGGCCAGCCGATCCCTCGTATCTGGGGACAAATGCGTCTGCCGGGGCATGTGATCTGGGCGACCCCGTTGCAGGAAGTTCGCCGCACGCAGGGCAGCGGCAAAGGCAGCCCGCAGCCGCGCGTGACCGAGATCAGCTATATGTTGTCGGTGGCGTTGGCGCTGTGTGAAGGCGTCATTCTGGGTGTGGGCCGGGTCTGGGCCGATGGCGAGGAAATTGCCGCCACTGATCTGAACATGCGCGTCTATCATGGCGATGATATGCAGATGCCCGACCCGGCGATTGCTGCGTCCGAGGGCGATGCCGCCCCGGCCTATCGTGGCACGGCTTATGTCGTGCTGGAGAATCTGGCGCTGGAACGCTGGGGCAATCGGATGCCGCAATTGACGTTCGAGGTGACGCGGGCGGCGCAGGACGGCAGTGGGTTGCAACGCGATGTGCAGGCGGTGGCGATGATCCCCGGCACGGGCGAATATGCGCTGGCGACTACCCCTGTCACCTATGACTTTGGCCTGGGTGAGACGGTTTCCCTGAATCGTAACACGCCAACCGGCGGCACGGATTTCAGCGCCTCGCTGGATATTTTGGGGTGCGAACTGCCCAATGTCGGGTCGGTGTCGCTGATCGTGTCGTGGTTCGGCGATGATCTGCGGATCGGGCATTGTACGGTGCAGCCCAAAGTGGAGCACGCCGACCTTGACGGTTCGGAAATGCCGTGGCGTGCCGGTGGGATCACCCGCGCCCAGGCGACCGAGGTGGCGCAGGTCGATGGCCGCCCGATTTATGGCGGCACACCCAGCGATCAGTCGGTGGTCGAGGCGCTGCGGGCCATTGCGGACAGCGGGCGCAAGGCGATGTTCTATCCCTTTATCCTGATGGAGCAGATCGCCGGGAATGGCCGTCCCGATCCCTATGGCGCGGACGAACAGGCGGTGATGCCGTGGCGTGGGCGCGTGACCACGGCCATTGCCCCGGATCGCGAGGGCAGCACCGATGGCACTGCGGCAGCGGATGCCGAAGTCGCGGCGTTTTTGGGGCGTGCGCAACCTGGCGATTTCCGCCGCGAGGGTGACCGGATCATCTATTCCGGACCAGAGGAGTGGTCTTATCGTCGGTTCATCCTGCATTACGCACATCTGTGCGCGGCCTCGGGCGGGATTGATTCCTTTCTGATCGGGTCGGAAATGGTGGCGATGACCCGTATTCGTGGGGCCAACGGTCGCTATCCGGCCGTGGAAGGTCTGATCCGTCTGGCGCGTGAGTGCCGCGAGATTCTGGGGCCGGATGTCAAGATCGGCTATGCCTCGGACTGGTCGGAATATTTTGGCCATCACCTGCCGGGCGGCGATGTGCGCTTTCATCTGGACCCGCTGTGGGCGGATGATGCGATCGACTTTGTGGGTATCGACAACTATATGCCTCTGTCCGATTGGCGCGACGGCGAGACCCATGCGGATGCGCATTGGGGTCGGATCGACAATCCCGATTATCTGCGCGCTAATGTTGCCGGGGGCGAGGGGTTTGATTGGTATTATGCCTCTGATGCGGATCGTGCGGCGCAAATCCGCACGCCCATTCAGGACGGTGCCCATGGCGAGGACTGGATCTGGCGCTACAAGGATCTGCGCGGCTGGTGGGGCAACACCCATCACGAACGCATTAACGGTGTGCGCCAGCAGCGCCCGACCGCCTGGGAGCCGGGGCTGAAGCCGATCTGGTTCACGGAATACGGCTGTGCGGCGCTGGACAAGGCCACGAACCAGCCGAACAAATTTCTGGATGCCATGAGTTCTGAAAGCGTGTTGCCGCATTACTCCAACGGGCGGCGCAATGATGCGTTGCAGGCGGCCTATGTGCAGGCGTTCACCAGTTACTGGCGTGACCCGGCCAACAATCCGGTGCGGCAAGGCGGGGGGCAGATGATCGACATGTCGCGCGCTCATGTCTGGTGCTGGGATGCGCGGCCTTTTCCGGCATTTCCCGCCCGCACGGATTTGTGGAGCGACGGCCCCGCGTGGGAGCGGGGGCATTGGCTGAACGGTCGGGCCGGTGCCGTGGCGCTGTCGGCTGTGGTGGCCGATCTGTGCCGCGAGGCAGGGGTTGCGGACTTTGATACGTCGGGTCTGTCGGGTGTCGTGCGCGGCTATGCGTTGCAGGGCGGAGAAACCGGACGCGCGGCGATGCAGCCGCTGATGCTGGCCTATGGTTTTGACCCGGTGGAACGGGACGGCAAGCTGAGCTTTGTCATGCGCGACGGTCGGGTGACAGCTGATCTTGGCCCCGACGATATGGCGATTGCGGGCGAATTGGCCGGACCGGAAACGGCGCGGGCACCACAGTCGGACATCTCGGGCCGCATCCGGCTGACTCATATCGAGGCGGGTGGGGATTATGCTGTCACCACCGCTGAAACGATGCTGCCAGATGACGATCAGGGTTCGGTCGCGGAAAGCGAATTTCCCATGGCGCTGACCCGTGGCGAGGGGCGCGAGGTGGCCGAACGCTGGCTGGCCGAGTCGCTGGCCGCGCGGGATACGCTGCGCTTTGCGGTGCCGCCGTCGTGGTCTTCGCTGGGGCCGGGTGACATCGTGCGGCTGCGCAGTGACAAGGGCGGCACGCATCGCTGGCGTATCGACCGGGTGGAACGCGCCGGTGCGATCACGGTCGAGGCGGTGCGTGTCGATGCGTCCAGCTATGCGGCGCCCGAAGCGGTCAGCGACAGCCCGGCGCCGGTTGCCTTTCGTCCGGCGCTGCCGGTCTGGCCGCTGATGCTGGATCTGCCGCTGATGAATGGCGACGAAATGCCGCACGCCCCGCATCTGGCAGTGACGGCGACGCCTTGGCCGGGTTCGGTCGCGGCCTATATTTCGGTGGGCGAGGATGGTGGGTTCGATCTGAACACCACTGTTCTGCGCCGTTCGATCATGGGGGTGACCGAAACCGATCTGCCGGCGGCCCGACCCGGTATGACGGATCGCGGCCCCGCGCTGCGTGTGCGGCTGAAAGGCGGCGGTCTGAAATCGGCCTCGCATACAGGGCTGCTGGCGGGTGCCAACCTGATGGCCATCGGTGATGGCGCACCGGGGCGGTGGGAACTGTTCCAGTTCCTGACCGCAAGGCCGGTTGCGCCCGATGTGTGGGAGGTCTCGGGGCGGTTGCGCGGTCAGGCGGGGACAGATGCGCTGATGCCCGCCGTTTGGCCTGCTGGCAGCGCGGTTGTGCTGCTGGATGGTGCGGCGCAGCAACTGGACCTGCCGCCGTCGGTGCGGGGGCAGATGCGCCATTGGCGCATAGGTCCGACCGTGCGGGGGCCGGATGACGGCAGCTATCGCAGCCTGTCGGCGCAGGTGCAGGGTAACGGGCTGCGGCCGCTGTCGCCCTGCCATCTGCGGTTGCAGGGCGGCGTGCTGACATGGGTGCGGCGCACACGGATCGGTGGCGATGGCTGGGACGGGCTGGATGTGCCCTTGGGCGAATCGCGCGAGGCGTATCTGGTGCGGCTGACCCGGAACGGACAGTTGCTGTCCGAGACCGTCACTTCGCTGCCCCGTCTGATCGTTCCGCCCGAATTGGCCGGTTCGGGCCCGTTCACCGCCGCTGTGGCACAGCTTTCGGATGAATACGGCGCAGGCCCTTTTGCAAGGAGAGTTTTCGATGTCTCTGAATGACACCCAACGGCTGGGGATGCCGCTGCTGCAACCCGCTCAGGCACAGAAACATGTCACCGTGAACGAGGCGCTGATGCGTCTGGACGGGCTGGTGAATCTGGTGCTGCAAAGTCGCAGCGTCACAGAGCCGCCGCAGACGGTGACGGATGGTGAATGCTGGGGCGTGCCCTCGGGCGCGTCGGGTGATTGGGCCGGTCAGGCGGGCAAGATCGCCGTCGCCAGCAATGGCGGCTGGGTTTTCGTCCGTCCGCAGGCCGGGATGCGCGCTCAGATCGTTGATCTGGGGGTCGAGGCCGTTCACGACGGCCGGGTCTGGGTGCCGGGTGCCCTGTCGATGGGCCTGTTCGGATCAGCGCTGATGGCTGGCATGACCGAAGCCGAAGTTGCCGTGACCTCCGGCACCAGGCTGGACACCGGGATCACCATTCCGGCGGGGGTCATGGTCATCGGTGCCGCTGCGCGCGTGACCCAGGCCATCACTGGCAGCCTGACCACATGGAAGCTGGGGAATACGGGGGCCGAGGATCGCTTTGGCGGCGGCCTTGGAACGGGGCAGGGGGCATGGGCGCGCGGCCTGCTGGGCAGTCCGATGTCGTTTTACAGCCCCGACACCATCGTGATGACCGCCGAGGGTGGCAGCTTTACCGGCGGCGTGGTCAGGATCGCTGTTCACTGGCTGGAACTGCGCATTCCGCGCAGCTGACACTTTCGGCCCGCCCGCGCTTTTCGCTGGCCTGTATCTGCGCTAAGACAGATGCAGCACAACCAGTGGGCGGGCCGATGAATATTCAGACCAACAGCAAACGCGCCATATCGCATGAAAAAGATGCGATATGGGCGCAGATTTGCACCGAGGCCCGCGGCGCGGTTCAGGATGAACCGCTGCTGGGCGCGCTGATCCATGCCGGGCTGCTGTATCATCGCAGCCTGGAAGCCGCGCTGGCCTATCGTTTTTCCATGAAACTTGCCTCGGACGAAATGTCCGAACAGATCCTGCGCGAGATTGCCGATCAGGCATACGCGCAGACGCCCGCGCTTGGCGATGCCGCGCGTGATGATTTGCTGGCCGTCTATGAACGTGACCCGGCAACGCACCGGCTGATTCAGCCGATCCTGTTTTTCAAGGGTTTTCAGGCGCTGCAAGCCTATCGTATCGGCCATTGGCTGTGGGAACAGGGGCGGCACGATTTGTCGTATTTCGTGCAGATGCGCTGTTCGGAATGCTTTGGCGTCGATATTCACCCCGCCGCGCGGATCGGCACTGGCGTGATGATCGACCACGCCCATTCCATCGTCATCGGTGAAACGGCGGTCGTCGGCAACGACGTGTCGATGTTGCACTCTGTCACGCTTGGCGGCACCGGCAAAGAGGACGGCGACCGCCACCCGAAAATCGGCAACGGCGTGCTGATCGGTGCCGGCGCCAAAGTGCTGGGCAATATCACGATTGGCGATCATTCGCGTATCGCGGCAGGCTCGGTCGTGCTGCATGATGTGCCCCGCTGCAAGACGGTCGCGGGGGTCCCGGCGCGTGTCATCGGCGATGCGGGTTGCGACACACCGGCTGCGTCGATGAACCAGATTCTTGGCATCAGCGACCCGGCCTGAGGCATCTTCTGTCTGTAAATATCCCACGGGGGTTCGGGGGTGTGAAACCCCCGCCTTTGGGCGATTCCTTACCCCCAGTCAGCCACTCCGCTGCCAGTCAATTCCGCCAAGGTGATCCCTTCGCGCGCCAGCCGGTCGTTCAGCGCGCGCGCAATATCGGCGGCCAGCGAAAACCCCTGATAAATCAGTGCTGAATAGATCTGCACCGCGCTGGCTCCGGCACGCAGCTTTTCCCATGCCTGATCGGCGCTGGCGATGCCGCCCACGCCGATCAGCGGCACGTTTCCCCCTGTTTCCCGATACAGCCGCGCCAGAACGCGGGTCGAGCGGTCGAACAGCGGCGCGCCGGACAGCCCACCAGCCTCGGATTGCCAGCGGGCGTCCAGCCCTTCGCGCGAAAGCGTCGTATTGGTGGCGATGATGCCATCCACACCAACCTCGCGCGCGACGGCGGCGATGTCGGCGATCCCTGCATCATCCAGATCGGGGGCGATTTTCACAAACACCGGGCGGCGCACCGCCAATTCATCGCGCGCGGCGATCACCCCCGCCAACAGCGCGGTCAAGGCATCCGCCCCCTGCAAATCCCGCAGCTTTTCGGTGTTGGGGCTGCTTACGTTCACCGTCAGAAAATCGGCCGCATCCCCCGCCACCCGCACCACTTCGGCAAAATCCGCGGCGCGATCCACGCTATCCTTGTTCGCGCCGATGTTCAGCCCCACCGGAATCCCCGCAGGGCGCGTCTTCATCCGCGCGGCAATCGCTGCCGCGCCATCGTTGTTGAACCCGAAACGATTGATGATCGCGCGATCCTTGCTCAGCCGGAACAGGCGCGGCTTGGGGTTGCCGGGCTGCGGGCGCGGTGTGGCGGCCCCCAGCTCGACAAAGCCAAATCCTGCCTTCATCAGTACCGCTACGGCGCGGGCGTTCTTGTCATAGCCAGCGGCCAGCCCGACCGGGTTCGGCAGGCTTAGCCCGGCGACCCGCACGGCCAGCCGGTCTGATGTCACCGGCCCGCCGTTCAGTGGCACCAGCCCCATAGACAGCGCCCTGATCGACAGATCATGCGCGCGCTCGGGGTCGATGCGGTGCAGCGCGGCCAGCCCCAGCTTTTCCAGCATCGTCATTCCAATTCTCCCGGATCATGGCCGTCCGGCCCTTGCGGCAAGGGGCGCGACCAGATCACGTCGTCCATCCGCAACGCCCGGTAAAGATGCGGAAAATCCTGCCCGCCGCGCGACTTTTCCCAGACCACACCATCCATACCGGCATTGCAGGCCAACAGCATCAGATCACCCGCGCCGTTGAAATGCTTGTTCAGCGTGCCGGCCAACTGGGCAGCGGTGGAAAAATGCACGAATCCATCAGCCAGATCGACCGGGGCACCGGCGGTCTGGCCATTGGCTTGCATATCAGCCCATTCAGCCGGGCGAAGAACCTTGTAGATCAGCATAACCGCATCTGCCGCCGCATTCCGGCCAAGGTCAACCCCGCATCACCTGTTTGACCCGATGGCCCGACTGCGCCAATCTGTCGCCATCACCAACCGACAGCCGAGGAACCCCGATGACCTTCCGCCTTATGGCCACGACTGCTGCGCTGGCCCTGTTCGCGGGCCATGCGCAGGCCGAATATGTTTTGCATGTGCTGCATATCAACGACCTGCACAGCCGGATCGAGCCGATCAACAAATACGACAGCACCTGCGACGCTGAAACGCGCGCGGCGGGTGAATGTTTCGGCGGGATTGCCCGCCTTGCCACCGCCGTCAATCAGTTGCGGGACCAGATCCGGGCCGAGGGCGGCAATGTCATCGTGCTGGATGCGGGCGATCAGTATCAGGGCAGCCTGTTCTATACGACCTACAAGGGGACCGATACGGTCGAGTTCATGAATGCCGTCGGCTTTGACGTGATGGCATTGGGCAATCACGAATTTGATGACGGTCCCGAAGGGGCGGCCGTGCTGGCCGATGGGGTGGAATTCCCGGTGATTTCCGGCAACCTCGACCTGTCGCAATCGAATGTGCTGAAAGGCAAGATCGGCAGTCACACCGTGCTGGATGTCGGCGGTGAAAAGATCGGCATCGTCTCGGCCCTTGCGATGGATACGCCGGAAACCGCCTCGCCCGGCCCGAACGTGATCTTTCAGGATGACATGGACAGCCTGAAATCCGATGTGCAGGAACTGACCGAACAGGGCGTGACCAAGATCATCGCGCTGACGCATACCGGCTATCTGCGCGATCAGGAATTTGCGGCGCAGGTGCCGGGGCTGGATGCGGTGATCGGCGGCCATTCCCACACGCTGCTGGGCGATATGGAGGGCGCCGAAGGCCCCTATCCCACCATGATCACGGGCGCGGACGGGCGCGATGTGCCGGTGGCGACGGCCTATGCCTATTCGAAATATCTTGGCCACCTGACCCTGACTTTTGACGATGACGGCAATCTGACCAGCGCCAGCGGTCAGCCGATCCTGCTGGACAACGCGATCCCCGAGGATGAAACCCTTGCTGCCCGCATCACCGAGATGGCTGCCCCCATCGACGAGTTGCGGCAAAGGGTCGTGGCCGAGACATCGGCAGCCATCGACGGCGACCGCGCCAATTGCCGCCAGCGTGAATGCGAGATGGGCAATCTGGTCGCTGACGCCATGCTGGACCGGGTGCGCGCGCAGGGTGTGCAGATCGCCATCCAGAACGGCGGCGGGCTGCGGGCCTCGATCGACGCAGGGCCTGTGACCATGGGTGAAATCTATACGGTCCTGCCGTTCCAGAACACGCTGGCGACCTTTCGGCTGAAGGGGGGCGATGTGGTCGCCGCACTGGAAAACGGCGCCAGCCAGTATGAGGAAGGTGCGGGCCGTTTCGCGCAGGTTGCCGGGCTGAAATACACGGTCGATCCCGCCGCCCCGGCGGGCAGCCGGATCAGCGATGTGCAGGTGCGGGGCCGTGACGGCACGTGGTCGCTCATCGACGCGGATGCGGAATATGGCGTGGCCAGCAACGATTACATGCGGCAGGGCGGCGACGGTTATCGCGTCTTTGCCGAACGGGCGACCGATGCCTATGACTTCGGCCCCGATCTGGCCGAGGTGCTGGCGACCTATATGCAGGTGCAGGACGGCGGTTATACCCCGGTGATCGACGGGCGCATCACCGTCAAGTGACCTGATCGCCATCGGGCGCGCGGAAGCGCGCGTCCACCGGCACCGACAGCGCGGTGGCCAGCGCATTCGTCTGGCTGGCCATTGCGATCACCGCCAGCAATTCGGCGTGCTGCGCATCGCTCATCCCTTTGGCCCGCGCCGCTGCCGTGTGCGAGTGGATGCAGTAATCACAGCCATTCGCCACTGACACCGCCAGATAGATCAGCTCCTTGACCAGCGGGTCCAGCGCGCCGGGGGCCATCACTGCTGACAGCCGATCCCAGGTTGCCGCCAGCAAGGCCGGATCATGGGCCAGAGCGCGCCAGAAGTTGTTGACGTAATCCGTTCCGCGCGCGGCGCGGATGGCGTCGAATGTGGCGCGGGCCTGCGGGCTGGCGTCCTTATCGCGCAGCAAGGGCAGAACGGCCATCAGATCACCGCCATCACGCGCGCAGGCCCGCCGGTGCCGCGCTTGTGCTTGGGCGCGCCGACAAAGATCGTCGCCCCGGTCGCGGGCAGATCGTCCAGCCCGGCCAAATTCTCGATCCCGTAACGCCCGCCAGGCAGCCACGAATAATGCACCGCGAAATCGGCCGAGTTGCCGGGGTCCAGCGACAGCGTATCGACGCCGATCCCCGCCACATCCATCCCCGCCAGCAGGTCAGTAGCTGCCTTGGAAAAGCCGGGAAAGGCCAGCGTGCCATCGGGCGTGCCGCGATAGGCCGCGTCGCCCAGCTTGCCCGCCCAGCCAGACCGCATCGCCACCAGTGCCCCGGCCGGAATATCGCCGTGATCGCGGGTGAAGGCCGCCACATCTTCGGCATCGACGGTGGCATTCGGATCGTCCGCCGCCTTGGCGGAAATGTCGATGATGCACAGCGGGCACATCAACTGCGCCACCGGGATCTGATCCACTGACAGCCCGTCCGACGAAAAATGCAGCGGCGCATCGACATGGGTGCCTGAATGTTCCCAGATCGTCAGCTTCCACAGCTGATAACCGTCGCGGTCGAACACCTTGTCCGGTTCATAGGCGATGCCCGGCTTGCCATCAAAGGTCGGGAACGTCTCGTCCCAGGCATGGGTCAGGTCCACGACCCGCCCCGATGACGCCGCCAGCGCGGGTCGCGCCGCGACTGGTCCCAAGGCCACCGCCGCCGCCCCCGCTGCGGCGGCCCCCATCAGCAGGTGCCGCCGCGACATGGCATCATGACGCACCGATTCGATCAAACAGGCATTGCACATCGCTTTCCCCCATTCATGTCGCCATGCTGCGTCCGATTCCGCTGCCGTGCAAAGAAAAATCACCGCTCCGCGTGCTGTTTGCCCAAATACGCATCTGCGGGCGGGGCAGGACAAACGGAAATCCCTGCTTTCCCCGCCCCCGCGCATCCGTTAGACCATGCACCGGCATCGCAGAACCGAAAGGGATCAGATTATGGCCAATGTGGTGGTTGTCGGCGCGCAATGGGGCGACGAGGGCAAGGGCAAGATCGTTGACTGGCTGTCCGAACGCGCCGACGTGATCGCCCGTTTTCAGGGCGGCCATAATGCCGGCCATACGCTGGTCATCGGCAACGAGGTTTACAAACTGTCGCTCCTGCCCTCGGGCATTGTGCGCAAGGGCAAGCTGGCGGTGATCGGCAACGGTGTCGTGCTGGACCCGTGGGCGCTGTTTGCGGAAATCGACAAGCTGGCCGGGCAGGGGGTGGACATCAGCACCGACAACCTGATGATCGCGGAAAACACCCCGCTGATTCTGCCGCTGCATCAGGATCTGGACAAGCTGCGCGAGGAAGCGGCGGGCAAGGCGAAAATCGGCACCACCGGCCGCGGCATCGGCCCGGCTTATGAAGACAAGGTGGGCCGCCGCACCATCCGCGTGGCCGATCTGGGCGACACTGATACGCTGGATGCCCGGCTTGACCGGCTGCTGGCGCATCACGACGCGCTGCGCAGCGGCCTTGGCGCCACGCCCATCGACCGCGCCGCGTTGCGCGCCAAACTGCTGGAAATCGCGCCGAAACTGCTGCCCTACGCGCAGCCGGTGTGGAAGATCATGGCCGACGCCCGCAAATCCGGCAAACGCATCCTGTTCGAGGGTGCGCAAGGATCGCTCTTGGATATCGATTTTGGCACCTATCCTTACGTCACCTCGTCCACCACCATGTCGGGCATGGCCGCCAGTGGCACCGGCATGGGGCCGGGGGCCATCGGTTTCGTGCTGGGCATCGTCAAGGCCTATACCACCCGCGTCGGCGAAGGCCCCTTCCCGACGGAACTGCACGACGCCGACGGTCAGCGCCTGGGCGAGCGCGGACATGAATTCGGCACCGTCACCGGGCGCAAGCGCCGCTGTGGCTGGTTCGATGCGGTGCTGGTCCGCCAGACCTGTGCCATCAGCGGCGTGAACGGCATCGCGCTGACGAAACTGGACGTGCTGGACGGGTTCGAGACGCTGAAGATCTGCATCGGCTATCAGGTCGATGGCGTCACCTATGACTATCTGCCCACTGCCGCGGCGCTACAAGCCAAGGCGACTCCGATCTATGAGGAAATGCCCGGCTGGTCCGAATCGACCGCAGGCGCGCGGTCATGGGCCGACCTGCCCGCCGAAGCGATCAAATACGTGCGCCGGATCGAAGAGCTGATCCAATGCCCGGTCGCCCTGCTGTCCACCAGCCCGGAACGTGACGACACGATTCTGGTGACTGACCCCTTCGCCGACTGATGACGGCGCGGCGGGTTCTGCTGATCGACGGCCATCCCGATGCCGGGCGGCTGTCGGCGCATCTGCTGGACAGTTACGCCGCCGCACTGCCACAAGGCACGCAAGTCACCCGCCTTGCGATCCGCGATCTGAACTTTGACCCGATCCTGCATCGCGGCTATGCGGTGGTGCAGGAACTGGAACCAGATCTGGAATCCGCCTGGGCGCAGATACAGGCTTGCGATCATCTGGTGCTGGCCTTTCCGATGTGGATGGGGGCCGAACCACCGCTGCTGTCGGGTTTTATCACCCGCGTGTTCCTGCCGGGCCGTGCCTTTCGCTATCACAAGGATGCCCCGTGGTGGGACCGGCTGCTGACCGGGCGCAGCGCCGATGTGATCGTCACCATGGACACGCCGCCACCGTTTCTGCGGCTGGCCTATTTCGACCCGCTGGGCTGGCGGCTGAAATGGCAGGTGCTGGGCTTTTGTGGGCTGCGCCCGCTGCGGTTGTTCTATCTCGGTCCGGTGCGTCGGGGCGGGGCCGAGCGTAATCTGCCACGCTGGCGCGCGCGTCTGGCACGGGCGGCGATAACCATTCCAAGGCCGAAGGGGTGATGATGGACCTGAAATCACGCAAACGCTGGTCGCTGCTGGCCCTGCTGGTGGGGCTGCCGCTGTATCTGATCTTTGCCTGGTGGCTGGTGAACTGGCTGTATGACCGCTTTGGCGATCTGCCGATGTGGTTGGAACTGCCGCTCTATATCGTGCTGGCCATCGGCTGGGTGTTCCCGCTGAAGCCGGTGTTCAGCGGCGTGGGCCGTGGTGACGAATGACACCGATTCTGCGCAGCGATCAGGGGGTCACGCTGATCGGCGGCGGCACGGTTGACCGCACTGCGCTGGCCTCTGCCCTGGCGCTGGCCCCGGTCGTCGCTGCCGCCGACAGCGGTGCCGATGCGGCGCTGGCCGCCGGGCTGGTGCCCGCAGCCGTCATAGGGGATTTCGACAGCATCAGTTCGGCGGCCCGCGCCGCCATCCCCGCCGCAAACCAGCATCCCGTGGCCGAACAGGACAGCACCGACTTCGCCAAATGCCTGATGCGGATTGCCGCGCCCTTTGTGATCGCGGTCGGCTTTGACGGGCGACGCGTCGATCATACGCTGGCCGCGATGACGGTGCTGGCCCGCCACCCGCAGCCGCCCTGCGTGATCCTGACCGCCGCCGATGCTGTGACGCTGGCCCCGCCCGATCTGAGGCTGGATCTGCCGCCCGGCACCCGTGTGTCGCTGTTCCCGCTTGGCCCCGTCACCGGCTCGTCAACCGGCCTGCGCTGGCCCATCGACGGGCTGATGCTGGAACCGGCAGGCCGTGTCGGCGCCTCGAATCAGGCGACCGGCCCGGTCCATATCCGCAGCACCGGGCCGCTGCTGGTCATCCTGCCCGCCCGGCATCTGCCCGCGCTGTTGCCGAACCCGGCGGAAAGCCCTATCTGACGCCCATCAGCGCGAAAGGTCGCCCATGACTCATAATCCGATCCGCCCGTGGCGTAATATCGAACGGCGCAAGTCGCGTCAGATCATGGTTGGCAATGTTCCTGTTGGCGGCGATGCCCCGATCAGCGTGCAGACCATGACCAACACCGACGGCACCGATGTGCGCGCCACACTGGCGCAGGTGATCGCGGCGGCGGATGCGGGGGCGGACATCGTGCGCATCAGCGCCCCCGATCAGGACACGACGCGGGCCTTGCGCGAAATCTGCCGCGAAAGCCCGGTGCCGATCGTGGCCGACATCCATTTCCACTATAAACGCGCGATCGAGGCGGCCGAGGCGGGCGCGGCCTGTCTGCGCATCAACCCCGGCAATATCGGTGACGCCGCGCGCGTGCGCGAGGTCATCAAGGCCGCCAAGGATCACGGCTGTTCGATCCGCATCGGCGTGAATGCCGGTTCGCTGGAAAAGCATCTGCTGGAAAAATACGGCGAGCCTTGCCCCGATGCGATGGTCGAATCCGGGCTGGATCACATCAAGATATTGCAGGACAACGATTTTCACGAATACAAGATCAGCGTCAAAGCGTCGGACGTGTTCCTGTCTGCCGCCGCCTATCAGCAACTGGCCGAGGCGACAGATGCGCCCATCCACCTTGGCATCACCGAGGCGGGCGGATTCGTCGGTGGCACGGTAAAATCGGCTATCGGCCTTGGCAGCCTCTTGTGGGCAGGCATCGGCGACACGATCCGCGTGTCGCTGTCGGCGGACCCGGTGCAAGAGGTGAAGGTCGGCTTTGAAATCCTGAAATCGCTTGGCCTGCGCACGCGCGGGGTGCAGATTATCTCTTGCCCGTCCTGCGCGCGTCAGGGGTTTGACGTGATCCGCACGGTCGAAATCCTTGAACAGCGGCTGGAACATATCAAAACCCCGATCAGCCTGTCGATCATCGGCTGCGTAGTTAATGGCCCCGGCGAGGCGCTGATGACCGACATCGGCTTTACCGGCGGCGGGGCAGGGTCGGGCATGGTCTATCTGGCCGGGCGGCAAAGCCATAAAATGTCGAACGAACAGATGATCGACCACATTGTCGCCCAAGTCGAGGAACGCGCCGCCGCCATCGAGGCAAAGGCTGCTGCATCTTTGGTCTGATAATATCCTGCGGGGTGAGGCGGAGCAGGAAAAGGTCCGCTGGATCTTTGACCTGCCGAACGCCCGGCCTGCGCGGGGCCGGGCTTGAGGGGGGCAAAGCCCCCTTTCTTGTGTGCCGAATGCAGCGCAGCTTGGGGTGGGAAGCACCGGGGGTTTTCCACCCCCGGACCCCCGAGGATATTTTTAAACGAAAGACGAGGCCCCTTACCCCCGCCCCGCGCGAATATCCGCAACTGTCGCCGCCAGCCCGGCCTGTGGGACGCCGCGCAGCAGCTCGTCGCCGATGATGAAGGTGGGGGTGCCGTTGATGCGCATCCGTTCGGCCAGTTGCCGGTTGGATCGCAGCACGGCGGTGACGTCTTCGGTGTTCATGGCGTTGATGATCGCGTCGGCTTCCAACCCCAGATCGCCCGCCAGCCCTTTCAGTGCGTCAAGCGTTGCCGGGCCGCGCAGGGTCATCAGCGCGTCATGTGCTTTGACATAGGCATCATCCCCGGCGATCTGTTGCACCGCGACGGCAAAGCGGGCCGATGTGTCGCTGTCTTGCCCGAGGATCGGGAATTCCTTCAGGATCAGGCGGATGTTGCCGTCTTTTTCCGTCACATCGTGGATTTCGTCGTTGAAGCGGCGGCAGACCCCGCAGCGATAGTCGATAAAGGCGACCATGGTCAGATTGCCATCGGGGTTGCCACCGACCCAGGAATGGCCGTCCTCGAACAGATCGGCGCTGTTGGCGGCGACCAGTTCCTTGTCGTTCTGGGCGTCTTCGACGGCGCGGCGCTGTTCCAGAACGTTGATCGATTCGATCAGCACTTCGGGGTTTTCCATCAGGTAATCGCGTACGGCCTGCCCAAAGGCGGCTTTTTCGGTATCGGTCATGGCGGACAGGTCCAGCGCCATGGCGGGGGTGGCGGTCAGCAGCAGGGCGGCGATCAGGCGTTTCATACGTCTTCCTTTCGGTTTCGCGGGACCATAGCCGGATCAGCGCCCGCCGCAACCGCACGGCTGCGTGAAGCGTTGCGAAAGGTTAGCTGGGCGGTGCCGCCATCTGCTGCTAACAGCGCCGCAGCATTCATGAGGAACCGATGAGCCAGGTCGAAACCACCTTTTCCAAGCCCGAGCCGCAGGAATATGCCGCTATCCGCGCTGCCTGCGGGTCTGCCCCCATTAGCGACGAACTGGCGGCGCGCGCCCTTGGTGGCACCACGGCGCAGGTGTGCATCCGTTATCCGCAGGACGGGCTGATCGGCTTTGGCCGGGTGGTGGGCGACGGGGCGCTGTTTTTCTATTTGCAGGACGTGCTGATCCACCCGGATCATCAGGGCGAGGGCTTGGGCGAACAGATCGTTACCGCGTTGATGGACGAGATCGCCAAGATCGCCCCCGAAGGCGCGACCATCGGGCTGATGTCTACCCCCGGAAACGAGGGGTTTTATGAAAACTATGGCTTCCGCACCCGCCCCAATGACGACCACGGCGCGGGGATGAGTCAAATCGTCGGGGCCAAATAGTCGGGGGATGACCCCGGCGCGGCGGCGCGCTACAAGGCCGGAAAAACCGAAAGGCCAAGCCATGCGTCACTCCACCCGCGGACAAGTCGATCCCTTCATCGTCATGGATGTGATGGAGGCCGCCGCCCGTGCCGAGGCGGCGGGCCGTCACATCATCCATATGGAGGTCGGTCAGCCATCCACCCCCGCGCCGTCGGGGGCGCGCGCGGCCTTGGCCGGGGCGCTGGATCAGCCGCTGGGTTACACGGTGGCGCTTGGCCTGCCGCGTCTGCGCGCGGGGATCGCGGGGCTTTACCGGCGCTGGTATGGCGTCGATCTGGACCCGGCGCGGGTGGTGGTGACGCCCGGATCGTCGGGGGCGTTTCTGCTGGCCTTTTCGGCGCTGTTCGATGCGGGCGACCGGGTGGCGATCGGCGCGCCCGGCTATCCCAGCTATCGCCAGATCATGCGCGCCATGTCGATTACGCCGGTGGAAATGCTGACCGAGGCGGTGAACCGTTATCAGCCGCTGCCGGATCAGATACCCGCCGATGTGCAGGGGCTGATGCTGGCCTCGCCCGGCAACCCGTCGGGGACGATGCTGGGGCTGGACGAATTGCGCGGGCTGATCGAACGGGCGCAGGGGCAGGGCACCGCTGTCATCTCGGACGAGATTTATCACGGCCTGTCTTATGGCAAACGCTGCCATACCGCGCTTGAGGTGTCGGATGATGTGTTCATCATCAACTCCTTCAGCAAATTCTTTTCGATGACCGGCTGGCGTATCGGCTGGATGGTCGTTCCCGAAAGCCATATCCGCACCGTCGAACGGATCGCGCAGAACATGTTCATCTGTCCGCCCCATGCCAGTCAGGTCGCAGCCCTTGCGGCCCTGGATTGCGAGGCCGAGGCGCGGGCCAATCTGGCGACCTATGCCGAAAACCGCCGCCTGATGACCCTTGGGCTGCCGGCTGCCGGATTCACCAGTTTCGCGCCGCCGGACGGGGCGTTTTACGTTTACGCCGATGTGTCGGAACTGACCGATGACAGCCGTGCGCTGGCGGCGGAAATTCTGGATCAGGCGGGGGTCGCGGTGACGCCGGGGCTGGATTTCGATTCCGTGCGCGGCGGGCAGACGCTGCGGTTCAGCTATGCCCGCTCCACCGCCGACATCGCCGAGGGGCTGGCCCGGCTGCGGGATTTCATGGCCCGCAGATGAGGGCCGTGCTGCTGTCCATCATGCTGGCGCTGACGGGCATTGCGGCCCCGGCGCAGGAACCGGCGTATCTGGATGCCGCCGGTTCCGCCGTCGTGCTGGGCGAAGCGCCGGGCCGTCTGGCGCGGTGGATGGGGCGCGCGCCGCATCCGCCGGTCACGCTGCGGCTGGCGCTGGATCGGGGGGTGCCGTGGCGTGCCTTTTTGCTGGACAGCCCGCCGCGTCTGGTGGTCGATTTTCGCGGGCTGGAATTCGGCACGGCGCAGCCCGCGCAGGTGCCGGGGGTTGCGGGGCTGCCCGATCTGCGCTGGGGTCAGGCCCGGCGCGACTGGTCGCGGGTGGTGGCGGAACTGCCCGGCCCTTACCGCATCGACAGCGCCGAGATGCGCACCAGTGACGGCACCAACGGCGGGGCACTGTTGGATATTGCGCTGATCCCGGTCTCGCCCGACGATTTCGCCCCGCGCGCCAGTGCTGATCCGCGAATGCTGCCCGCGCCTGCGGATCTGCCGCCTGTGGTGCCCGCGCCCGGTGAACGCCCGCTGCGGGTGATGCTGGACCCCGGCCACGGCGGCTTTGACCCCGGCGCGCAGGCCGATGGTCAGACCGAGGCGGCGCTGGTTCTGGGCTTTGCGCTGGATCTGTCGCGCGATCTGGCGCAATCGGGGGTCGAGGTCGAACTGACCCGCCGCGACGACCGCTTTTTGTCGCTGGAATCGCGCATGACCGCCGCGCGCGAGGCGGGGGCCGATCTGTTCATCTCGCTGCACGCCGATGCGCTGCCGCAGGGCGAGGCGACGGGCGCGACCGTCTATGTCTGGAACCCGTCTGCGGATGACCGGGCGATGGCGCAGCTGGTGCAGCGCCATGAACGCGACGATCTGCTGGCCGGGGTCGATCTGGACGGGGCTGACGACCAGCTTGCCGGGGCGCTGATGGCGATGGCGCGCGCCGATACGCAGCCCCGGTCGGAAAACTTTGCGAAATTCCTGACCTCCCGCATGGCGTTAGAGGGGATCAGCCTGCACCGTCGCCCGGTCAAGGGCGCGGGGTTTTCGGTGTTGAAATCGCCGGATATGGCCTCGGTTCTGGTCGAGCTGGGCTTTATCACCGATGCGACTGACCGTGCCAATCTGAACGATCCGGTGTGGCGTGGACGCATGATTGCGGCCATCAGCGGCGCGGTATCGCTGTGGGCCGAGGATGAAGCCGCGCGCCGCGACCTGCTGCGCAAATAGCGCCAATAGCAGACAGTTGCTTTGACCCAAGGGGCCGGGGCCGCTATAGCGGGGCGATTCTGTTAACAGGTCTGGTCCCTTGCTCCGCTCTGTTCTTGCCTTTTTCGGCGCGATCTTTTCGTGGTTCGTCACCGCCGCCTTTTTCATCGCATTGACGGTGGGCGGCGTGTTCTGGATGTATTCGCGCGATCTGCCCGATGAACGCACGCTGGCGCAGTATGAACCCAAGATCATCAGCCGCGTCTATTCCGGTGAAGGTCGGCTGATCGACGAATTCGCCCATGAACGCCGCCTGTTCGTGCCGATCGGCGAGATTCCCGATCTGGTGAAAGAGGCGTTCATCAGCGCCGAGGACAAGGATTTCTATCACCATCCCGGCTATGATCCGCGTGGCATCGTGGCCGCGCTGGTCGAGGCGGTGGCAACCGGCGGTGATCGGGTGCGGGGCGCGTCCACGATCACGCAGCAGGTGACCAAGAACTTTCTTCTGTCCAGCGACCGCAGCATCGAACGCAAGGTCAAAGAGGTGATCCTGTCCACCCGGCTGGAACAGTCGCTGACCAAGAACCAGATCCTTGAACTGTATCTGAACGAGATTTTTCTGGGTCAGAACAGCTATGGCGTGGCCGCCGCCGCGCAGACCTATTTCAACAAGACGCTGGCCGAACTGGCCCCGCACGAGGCCGCGACGCTGGCCGCCATGCCGCAGGCACCGGGCCGCTATCACCCTGTGCGCGCCAAGGATCGCGTGACGGAACGCCGCAATTATGTGCTGCGCGAAATGTGGCAGAACGGCTATATCGACCAGGCCACCTACGAGGCCGAGGCGGTGCTGCCGCTGCGATCCGTCCAGAACGGCGATTTCCCAGATTTCCGCCAGCAACTGCCGCCGCGCGATTACTTTACCGATGAAATTCGCCGTCAATTGTCGCGCGAATTCGGCGAGGATCAGTTCTTTGGCGGCGGTCTGGCGATCCGCGCCACCATTGAACCACAGTTGCAGGCTGTTGCCGCATCGGCGCTGCAAGAGGCGCTGGAAAGCTATGACCGGGGGTTGGGCATCTGGCGCGGCACCGGCCAGACCATCGCGGAAACCGCGCTGGCCGATCAGGCCGAATGGCGCGGCGCGCTGTTCGAGGCCGATGTGCCGCGCGACATCCCCGGCTGGTTGCCCGCCGTGGTTCTGTCCACCGAGGGCAGCGACGCCCGCATCGGGATCGAGGGGATCGAGGAAAACCCGCAGGGCCACTGGATTCCCGCCCGCGACGTGCAATGGGCGCGCCGCCGTGGCGAAGATGGGCGCCTTGGCCCGCGCGCACAGGCCGCCGGCGATCTGGTCCGCCCCGGCGAGGTGGTTCTGGTCCGCGCCATGACCAATGACAGCGACGGTAGCTTTATCCGCTGGACGCTGCGGCAGGTGCCGCAGGTGCAGGGCGGGTTCATGGCGATGGACGTGAACACGGGCCGGGTGCTGGCGATGCAGGGCGGATTTTCTTATCAGTCATCGGGCTTTAACCGGGCCACGCAGGCGATGCGCCAGCCGGGGTCCAGTTTCAAGCCGTTTGTCTATGCCGCCGCGCTGGACAATAACTATACCCCCGCCACCATCGTTGTGGACGAACCGATCCGCATCAACACGCCACAGGGGCTGTGGGAACCCCGGAACGCATCGGGCCGCCATTACGGCCCGACACCGCTGCGCACCGGGATCGAACAATCGCGCAACCTGATGACGATCCGCATCGCGCAAGACATCGGCATGAACGTGGTCGCCAGATATGCCGAGGAATTCGGCGTTTACGATCATCTGGAACCGTTCCTGGCCAATGCGCTTGGTGCGCAGGAAACCACGCTGTTCCGCATGGTCGCCGCCTATGCCATGTTCGCCAATGGTGGCGAGCGGGTGGAACCCACACTGGTGGACCGGGTGCAGGACCGGCGCGGCCAGACGGTTTACCGCCACGACCGCCGGGTATGCGAGACCTGCGGCCGTCAGGCGCTGCCCGCGGGCGAAGCGCCGGTCATCGGCAGCAACCGCGAACGGGTGATGGACGCGGTGACGGCCTATCAGCTGACCTCGATGATGGAAGGCGTGGTCACGCGCGGATCGGGCAAGGGCGTAAACCTGCCGGTGCCCTCGGCGGGCAAGACCGGCACCACCAACGATGCCAAGGACGTGTGGTATATCGGCTATACCAGCAATATCGTGGCCGGCTGCTATCTGGGCTATGACCAGCCGCGTTCGCTGGGGCAGGGGGCCTATGGCGGGACGCTGTGCGTGCCGGTGTTCAACGCCTTCATGCGGCAGGCGGTGCGCAAATACGGCGGCACGGCGTTCAAGGTGCCGCCGGGTGGTTTCTGGGTCAAGATCGACCGCGTGACCGGCCAGCGGTTGCCCGACAATGCCACCGGCGACAACGTGATTTCGGAATATTTCCGCAACGGCACCGACCCGGACTGGATGTCTCCGGTGGTTGTGTCGGGTTTTGGCGACGGGCCGGTGACGCTGCCCTGGCAGGCGACGGAACAAGAGCGTGCGCGGAATGTCACCACCTCGACCGGCGAGCGCCGGGTGATTCCGCAGCGCGCCGATTTCGGCACGCTGTCATCGGGCGGGTTGTATTAAGGGCAGGCGATGCGTTTGCGGCGCGGCTGTAACCGGGGGGCACCCCATTCGGTGGGAAAAAGGTCCAGTGGACCTTTTTCTGATCCGCCTCGCTCCGGTGAGATATTTCCAGGCCAAAGATGCCTTATTCCGGCGTGGTCAGCCCGGCCAGAATCCGCGCCCATGACCGTGCGCCGCGGTGAAAGCTGTCGAGGTCGTATTTCTCGTTCGGGGAATGGATACGGTCGTCGTCGCGGGCAAAGCCTATCAGCATCGAATCCATGTCGAGGATGGTCTTGAAGTCGCCCGCGATGGGGATTGACCCGCCCATACCGATGAACGCCGTCTCGCGCCCCCATTCCTGAGTCAGCGCCGCGCGGGCCGTGGCAAAGGCGGGGTGAGATGTGTCCATGTGGCTGGCGGGGGATGCGCCGTGGTCGATGAAGGTCACGCTGCAATCGGCCGGGACAAAGCGGCGGATGTGATCTTGAAACGCCTGCCGGATCACTTGTGGATTCTGATCTCCGACCAGACGGAAGCTGACCTTGGCGCGCGCCTCGGCCGGCAGCACGGTTTTAAAGCCCTCGCCGGTATAGCCGCCCGACAGGCCGTTGATTTCGGCGGTCGGCTGCGACCAGATCATTTCCAGCCCCGTGCGGCCCTGTTCGCCGATGGGCAGTGACAGGCCGACGCGCGACAGAAATTCGCTGGCGTCAAAGTTCAGGCTGTCCCAGTCAGCGCGCTGTTGGTTGGTCAGGTCGCGCACGCCGTCGTAAAAGCCGGGCAGGGTGATGCGCCCGCTGTCGTCTTTCAGCGCGGCCAGTGCGCGGCACAGGATCATCAGCGGATTGGCCGCCAGCCCGCCAAAGCTGCCGGAATGCAGGTCGCGGTCGGCGGCGCGGATCACCACCTCTTGCCCGACGAGGCCGCGCAACTGGGTGGCGATGGCGGGGCGACCGTCGGCATACAGGCCGGTGTCGCAGATCAGCGCGATGTCGGCGCGCAGCTCGTCGGCGTTTTCGGTCAGGAACGGCACCAGCGAGGGCGAGCCGGATTCCTCTTCGCCCTCGAACAGCAGGGTCAGGCCGGGGGGCAATTCGCCGTGGACATGTTTCCATGCGCGCACGGCCTCGATAAAGGTCATCAACTGGCCCTTGTCGTCGGATGCGCCACGGGCACGGATCTGGTTGTCGCGGATATGCGGCTCGAACGGGGGGTGATCCCACAGGTCCAGCGGATCGACGGGCTGCACGTCGTAATGGCCATAGAACAGGATGCGCCGCGTGCCGCCGGGGCGCGAATGGGCCACCACCATCGGATGACCGGGCGTGTCGCGCAGACTGGCGTCAAAGCCCAGCCGGGCCAGTTCCACCCGCAGCCATTCAGCGGCGGCGCGCACATCGCCCTTGTGCGCCGGGTCGGTCGAGATCGAGGGGATGCGCAGCAGTTCGGTCAGCCGGTGCAGCGCCGCGTCTTGCCCCCGGTCCAGTGCATCCAGCATGGCGGTAAGATTGGCCTGATCCATCATTCCTGAGCCTTTCCGTAATCTTTTCATGGCTGTTAAATGGTCGAGGTGCGGCAATTTTGCCCTGTCTTTTTCCGACATTGACCTTTATCAAGGCACAACCTCGCGTGATCTAGACAATGATCGCACCCAGCCAGCTACGCAAGGGACTGCCCGCGATGAATTATGATGCTGCACTCGACCAGGCCATCGGACAATTGCACGAAGAAGGCCGCTATCGCACGTTCATCGACATCGAACGGCGCAAGGATTACTATCCGCAGGCGATCTGGAACCGGCCGGACGGCACGCAGACCGAAATCACCGTCTGGTGCGGCAACGATTATCTGGGCATGGGGCAGCACCCCATCGTGCTGAACGCCATGCACGAGGCGCTGGATTCCACGGGCGCAGGCTCGGGCGGGACGCGCAATATTTCCGGCACCACCGTTTATCACAAGCAGCTTGAGGCCGAACTGGCCGATCTGCACGGCAAAGAGGCCGCGTTGGTGTTTTCCAGCGCCTATACGGCCAATGACGCCACGCTTTCGACGCTGCCCAAGCTGTTTCCCGGCCTGATTATCTATTCCGACGCGCTGAACCATGCCTCGATGATCGAGGGGATTCGCCGTCACGGCGGGGCCAAGCGAATCTTTCGGCACAATGATCTGGCACATCTGCGCGAACTGCTTGAGGCCGATGACCCTGCCGCGCCCAAGCTGATCGCCTTCGAATCGATCTATTCGATGGATGGCGATTTCGCCCCGATCAAGGAAATCTGCGATCTGGCCGATGAATTCAACGCGCTGACCTATCTGGACGAGGTTCATGCGGTGGGCATGTATGGCCCGCGCGGTGGCGGTGTGGCTGAACGCGATGGTCTGATGGACCGGATCGACATATTCAACGGCACCTTGGGCAAGGCGTTCGGCGTGTTCGGCGGCTATATCGCCGGGACGGCCAAGATGATGGACGCGGTGCGATCCTATGCGCCGGGTTTCATCTTTACCACCTCGCTGCCGCCTGCCGTGGCTGCGGGGGCTGCTGCCTCGATCGCCTATCTCAAGGGGGAGGGCGGGCAAAAGCTGCGTGATGCGCAACAGTTGCACGCACGCATTCTGAAGATGCGGCTGAAGGGTCTGGGGATGCCGATCATCGACCATGGCAGCCATATCGTGCCGGTGGTTATCGGCGATCCCAAGCATACCAAGGCACTGTCCGACATGCTTTTGGGCGATTTCGGTATCTATGTGCAGCCGATCAACTATCCCACCGTGCCGCGCGGCACCGAACGTTTGCGCTTTACGCCGTCGCCGGTGCATGACACGCAACAAATCGACCATCTGGTGCGTGGTATGGATGCGCTGTGGTCACGTTGTGCACTGAACCGCGCAGAAATTAGCGCATAACGCAATTCTTGGGTGAAGCCCTCGCGCGTGCGTGATAAGCTGTCATTAATCAAAAGCTGATATGTCTGTGATTCGGACGGACAGTGGCAGGCGCAGAATGGGGCAGAACGCATGAACGGGCTGTGGGCAAAATCCCCGGCGGATGACGGGTTGGCGGATCAGGACGGTTCGGCCTTCTTCGATGATGACGTTCGTCTTGGCGATCTGATGCGCGGCGAACGGGCGACCAAAGGGAAATCCCTGCTGGATGTGCAGCGCGAACTGCGCATCCGTGCCTCTTATGTCGCCGCGATCGAGAATTGCGATATTACAGCCTTTGATACGCCCAGTTTTGTCGCTGGATATGTGCGCTCATATGCGCGTTATCTGGGGATGGACCCGGACTGGACCTTCCGCCGCTTCTGTGCCGAGGCGGGGTTTCAACCCACGCATGGCATGGCCCCGACGGCGGCCGGTCCCAAGCCCACGCGCCGCCCCTCTGACCCGGCCGAGGCGCTGGCGAATCCGCGTGCGCTGTTCATTCCGCAGCAGGAAAGCTTCTGGTCTTCGGTCGAACCGCGGGCCGTTGGGTCGGTTCTGGTGCTGGCGCTGCTGGTGGCCGGTCTGGGTTACGGCGGCTGGTCCGTCCTGCAAGAGGTGCAGCGCGTCAACCTGCGCCCCGGCGAACAATCGCCCGGCGTGATTGCCGCGCTGGACCCGGTGCAATCGCTGTCGCAGCCCGCGCTGGATGAAAATGCACCGCTGGATGTCGCCGTGCTGCCGCAGCCCGAGGGGTTGGATCGTCTGTATCGCCCGCAAGTGCTGGAAGCGCCGGTGCTGATCGCGCGCGACGGGCCGATTGCCGCAATTGATCCCGGCCTGACGCAGCCGCCCGCGCCTGCGGAAACCATGGTTGCGACACATGGCGGTGCGGGTGTCGGGGCCAGTTCAGCGCTGCCGGGCAGCACGAGCTTGGTGCAGGCGATGGATTACGGCCCGCAGATGCCCGCCGGGCAATTGGCGGTGCGCACCGTTGCGCCGGATGCCCCTGCGCTGGAACTATTGGCGGCGCGTCCGGCTTGGGTGCGGGTCACGTCGGCGGATGGCACCGTGCTGCTGGAAAAGATCATGGACGCGGGCGAACGGTTTACCCTGCCCAAGCTGGAACAACCGCCCAAGCTGCGCACTGGCAATTCCGGCGCCGTGTATTTCGCGGTGAACGGCCAGACCTATGGCCCTGCCGCGCCGGGCGCGCAGGTGGTCAGCAATGTTGTGCTGTCGGCTGATGCCCTGGCCGAGAAATATGCCTTTGCCGATGTTACCGCTGATCCCGAACTGGCACAGATGGTGGCAGTTGCACAGATCGCCCCGGCGCCGGGTTTGCGGGACGAATAGGCTTACTTCGGGGGAGAAGTCGCGCCCCCGAAGATGCGTGTTGGGCAAACAGGAAGCCGCAGGTCAGTTAACCAATTCACCGCGCAGCGAATTCGGCGCGCTTTCGGCGATGCGCACGGGCAGCAGGTCGCCGACCTGCGCATCGGGTGCCTGGACAAAGACGGCGTGCAGGTAATCGGATTTGCCGACCATCTGCCCCGGTTCGCGGCCCTTTTTCTCGAACAAAACGCCAAGAGTGCGGCCGACCATACCGTTTTGCGCGGCTTTTTGCTGGCGGGTCAGCAGGGCTTGCAATTCGTGCAGGCGGGCATCCGCGACGGCATCGGGCACAGGGTCGCGCCCGGCGGCGGGTGTTCCGGGGCGGGGCGAATATTTAAAGCTGAACGCCGTGCCAAAGCCGACCTGTTCGATCAGGCGCAGTGTGTCGGCGTGATCCTGATCCGTTTCGCCGGGAAAGCCGGTGATGAAATCGCTGGTTAGCATGATGTCGGGGCGGGCGGCGCGGATGCGGTCGATCAGGCGCAGGTAATCGTCTGCGGTGTGTTTGCGGTTCATCGCCTTCAGCACGCGGTCGCTGCCGGATTGAACTGGCAGGTGCAGATAGGGCATCAGCTTGGCCACGTCGCGATGCGCGCAGATCAGATCGTCGGCCATGTCATTGGGGTGGCTGGTGGTATAGCGGATGCGGTCCAGCCCGTCGATTTCAGCGATCTGGCGGATCAGGTCGCCAAAGCCGGACGCGCCTTCGCCATGCCAGCCGTTGACGTTCTGGCCCAGCAGGGTGATTTCGCGCACGCCGCGCGCCACCAGATCGCGCGCCTCGGCCAGAATGCGGGCGGCGGGGCGGCTGACTTCGGCGCCGCGGGTGTAGGGGACGACGCAAAAGGCGCAGAATTTGTCGCAACCTTCCTGCACGGTCAGAAAGGCCGCCGGGGCGCGGCGGGTTGCGCGGTTCTCGGTCCTGCGGGGCAGGTGGTCGAATTTGTCTTCCTCGGGGAAGTCGGTGACGATGGCCGGTGCCTCGCCCCGCGCCATGGCGGGCAGGCGGTGATAAGCCTGCGGGCCGACGACCAGATCGACCAGCGGCATCCGGCGGGTGATTTCCGCCCCCTCGGCCTGCGCGACACAGCCGGCGACGCCGATCTTCAGATCAGGCCGTTCTGCTTTCAGCGGTTTCAGCCGGCCCAGGTCGGAATACAGCTTTTCGGCGGCCTTTTCGCGGATATGGCAGGTGTTCAGCAGCACCATATCGGCCTGTGCCTGATCCTCGGTCAGTTCATAACCTTCGGTGGCCATCGCCTCGGCCATGCGCTGGCTGTCATAGACGTTCATCTGGCAGCCATAGGTCTTGATGAACAGCTTTTTCGGCGCGTCGGTCATGGGCGGGTTCCTTGCGGTAATCCGTGCTGATACACCAGTCGGGCCAGTAATGCAAAGGATGCGATGAGCGATCTGACCACCATTCCGAACATCGGTCCGGCCACGGCGCGGGCGCTGATCGCGGCGGGCGTGCCGGATGCGGCAGCGCTGCGGGCCATGGGGGCGGATGCCGCCTATGCCGCGCTGCTGGCCTCGGGCGAGCGGCCGCATTTCATTGGCTATTATGTGCTGCATATGGGTTTGCAGGGGCGACCGTGGAACGATTGCCGGGGCGCGGAAAAGGCGGCGCTGCGGGTGCGGTTTGATGCGCTGGTCGGCGGTTCAGGCGCGATTCCGCCGGGGATCGAGGCGGCACTGGACCAGATCGGACTGCCTGCGGTGCGGCGATCTGTCTGATCGGCTGGGCGTTTGGCAGCGGATTGGTCGGCAGGGCAGGCAGATTGCCCGGCGCTGATGCGGCCCCATTGAACGGGCTGGCGTGCGCAGATAGCTTGGACAAAATCTTTCCGACAGGAGCCGAAGATGAACGAGGTCAAACCGCAAAGCTGGGAAGCGCGTGCCGAAGAATATTCCATGTATGGCTTCACCGACCTGCCCAGTGTGCATCAGCGCGGAACTGTGGTGGTGACGCATGGCGAGGGGCCGTATATCGTTGATACCAATGGAAAACGCTATCTGGATGCGAATTCCGGCCTGTGGAACATGGTGGCGGGCTTTGACCACAAGGGGTTGGCTGACGCGGCCAAGGCGCAATATGATCGGTTCCCCGGCTATCACGCCTTTTTCGGGCGGATGTCGGATCAGACGGTGTTGCTGTCGGAAAAGCTGATCGAGGTGTCGCCATTCTCGCGCGGCAAGGTTTTCTATACCAACTCGGGGTCCGAGGCGAATGATACCATGGTGAAAATGCTGTGGTTTCTGCACGCCAGCGAAGGCAACCCGAAACGGCGCAAGATCCTGACCCGCTGGAACGCCTATCACGGGGTGACGGCGGTTTCGGCCTCGATGACCGGCAAACCCTATAACGAAGTGTTCGGCCTGCCGTTGGACGGTTTTATCCACCTGACCTGCCCGCATTATTGGCGCTTTGGCAACGAGGGCGAGACCGAGGCGCAGTTCACTCAGCGGTTGGCCGATGAGCTGGAGCAGGTGATCGCGCGCGAAGGGGCCGACACCATCGCCGGGTTCTTTGCGGAACCTGTGATGGGCGCGGGCGGGGTGATTCCGCCGTCCGAGGGTTACTTTCAGGCGATCCAGCCGATTTTGCAGAAACACGGCATCCCGCTGATTTCCGACGAAGTGATCTGCGGTTTCGGGCGCACCGGCAACACCTGGGGGTGTGAGACCTATGGCTTTGTGCCCGATGCGATCATTTCGTCGAAAAACCTGACCGCCGGGCTGTTCCCGATGGGTGCGGTGATCCTTGGGCCAGAGCTGTCCGACCGGATGGATGTGGCGGTCGAAAAGATCGAGGAATTCCCGCATGGCTTCACCGCCTCGGGGCATCCGGTGGGCTGTGCGATTGCGCTGAAAGCCATCGACGTGGTGATGAACGAGGGGTTGGCCGATAATGTGCGCCGCCTGGCCCCCCGTCTTGAGGCGGGGCTGCGTGCGATTGCCGAACGGTCTGATAACATTGGCGAAGTCCGTGGTATCGGCTTTATGTGGGCGCTTGAGGCGGTCAAGGACAAGGCGACGAAAACCCCATTTGACGGCAAGCTGTCGGTCAGCGAACGCATCGCCAACACCTGCACCGATATGGGGTTGATTTGCCGCCCGCTGGGTCAGTCCATCGTGCTGTGCCCGCCGTTCATCCTGACCGAAGATCAGATGGATGAGATGTTCGACAAGCTGGAACAGGCGCTGCACAAGGTCTTTGCCGAGGTCGCCTGATCCGTCCCTGATATGCGGCGCGCGGCTCAGCGCGCCGCCCATGGATAGCGCGCGCCGGTTTCGGCGGCGCTGACGATAACTGGCGCGCCGTCCGGGCCAAGGTTGATCGCCAAAGATCCGGTTTTGCGCAGGCTGCCCTGGTGAATCAGCAGGCAGACAGGGCGTTCCGGGGGCGGGCTGATCGGCGCGGCGACCACCAGAATGCGGTTCGGCTGACACTCGGGCAGGGCGCGTTCGTCTGCCCCTTTGCCGGTGAAGTGCCAGACCTGCCAGACGCCGCCGGGCAGGTCGGCCACGCGGTCACGGCGGTCGCCCCGCCATGCCGGGCGGGCGGCGGATTGTTCCTGTGTGGCGATGTCGCCATCCTCGGTCAGCCAGTTGCCAACGACAAACGCCCCGCCCGAGGGTTTTGACATGGCGCGGCCCGCCGGGGTCATCAGGCCCACGGCCTCGCCTTCGGGTGCGATCAGCAGTAGCGGGCGCTGGACCATGGCCCAGCCGATTGTGCCCGCAGCGATCAGCATCAGCCCGGTGGCAAACCCTGTCAGCGCCGCGCCGCGCCGGCGCATATGGCCGCGCCGCCACGACAGCACGCACAGGCAGCCACCAAAGCACATGACCGGCATTACCCAGAACGGCGGCAGCGGCAGCCCCGTTACGGCCCCCCGCAGCGCGGCGACCTGCTCGGCCACGATCAGCATCCATTCGGTGCCGACCCCCATCACCCACAGCGCAGGCCCCGCCAACCCCAGCGGAGCCAGCAGCGCGGCAATCACCCCGGCTGGCATGACCAGCGTGCCCATGACCGGCACCGCCAGCAGGTTGGCGATCAGCCCGTAATGCGCCATCCGGTTGAAATGTGCCGCCGCCATGGGCGAAGTGACAAAGCTGGCCACCAGCGAGGTCGCCAGCAGCATCAGCGGTCCGCGAGAGATCGGCGGCAGGCGCTGCGCGAACCGCGCCCACGGCCCGGCCATCAGGATCAGCGCCAAGGTGGCGCCAAAGCTCATCTGAAAGCCCGGCGAGGCGACCGATTCGGGACTGTAGATCAGGATCAGGACGGCCGAAACCGCGATGGTGCGCAGCGAGATCGCCCGCCGGTCCGCCAGAATCGCGCTCAGCATCACCGCCACCATCAGAAAGGAACGCTCGGTCGCGACGCCACCGCCCGACAACCACAGATAGATCGCGGCCGCGATCAGCGCCGCCAATGCGGCGATCTTGTGCCCCGGCCAGCGCAGGCGCAGCCCCGCCCCTGCGGCTGCTGCCAAAGGAATGCGCATCGCCGCATAAACGAACCCGGCCAGCATCCCCATATGCAGCCCGGAAATCGAGATGATGTGATACAGGTTCGAGGCGCGCATCACCTCATTCGTGGCCTCGTGGATGCCGGATCGGTCGCCGGTCATCAGCGCCGCCGCGACCGCGCCAGCCTGTCCGCCGATGCGGTCCTGCATCGCGCGCGACAGGTCCATGCGGACGCGGTGCATGGCCCAGATGCCCCCCTCGGGCGGGGTGACGGTCATTACCGGCGTGCGGGCATAGCCGACGGCGCCGATCTGTTCGAACCATGCCATCAGTCGGAAATCAAAGCTGTAGGGGCTGGCCGGGCCGGGCGGTGGCCCCAGATGACCCGTCAGCATCACCCTTTGCCCCGGCGCAGGCAGGTTGTCGGTGGCCTGATCCATCAGCGACAGCCGCACTTTGACCGGGGTGCGCAGGGGCGACATATCGCGCAGCACCACCTGATCCAGCGTCAGTCGCATCCGGTCGCGGCCAGAGCGGTCCACCATGACCACCCGCCCCTCAACCGGGCCGTAATAGCGGAATTCGAGCACCGGGGCGGCGGTCATATGGGCGCGCAGCCCCGACAGCCCCAGCCCCGCCGCGATCAGTGCCGTCGCCAGACCCGTGTGACGCAGCCATTCCGCCGCCGTCCAGCCAAGCCGCCCGGCATCGGCCCAATGCGGCGCGCGCCAGGCAAGCGCCAGCCCGGCCGTGCCGGTCAGCGCCACCGCGACCCAGATCGCCGCATGCTGCACCGGCGCGGTCAGCCAGATGGCGATGCCAACCGACAGCAGCACCGGCACCCACGGCAGCAACCCGGCCCGCGTGGCGGCGGCTGGCCGGGGGGGCTGCGGCGTGTCGCGCCGGTCGGGCACCCGCACCTGCTGTGCGACCACCGCCCGCAGCCGGTTGGCGCGGGTTTGCGGCGGGGCAGGGGGATCGGCCAGAGTGGCCATTCTTGTCCTTTCTTAACCGGGACTTTACCTCTGCTGTGCAAGATGGCACGACGATCCTTTCAAAAGCGTTAACGCCCCTGCCACATCCGACTGAAAGACCCGCCATGACCGATGCCCCCGTTGTCACCCGCTTTGCCCCTTCGCCGACGGGCTATCTGCATATCGGCGGCGCGCGGACGGCGCTGTTCAACTGGCTGTTCGCCCGCGCGCGCGGCGGTCAGTTTCTGCTGCGGATCGAGGATACCGACCGCGCCCGTTCCACCCCCGAGGCGACCGAGGCGATTTTGAAAGGGCTGCGCTGGCTGGGGCTGGACTGGGACGGCGAACCGCTCAGCCAGTTCGCTCGCAAGGACCGTCATGCCGAGGTGGCGCGGGCGATGCTGGACGCCGGGCGGGCCTATAAGTGCTTTTCCACGCCCGAAGAGATTGCGGCATGGCGCGAGGCGAATCCGAACCAGCCGTTCCTTAGCCCATGGCGCGACCGCACCGACCACCCGGATGCTCCCCATGCCATCCGCCTGCGTGCCCCGCGCGAAGGGCAGACGGTCACGCATGATGCCGTTCAGGGTGATGTAACAGTGCAAAATCAGCAGCTTGACGATATGATCCTGCTGCGCAGCGACGGCACGCCGACCTATATGCTGGCGGTAGTGGTGGACGATCATGACATGGGTGTGACCCATATCATCCGCGGTGACGATCACCTGACCAACACGGCGCGGCAGATCCAGATCTATGAGGCGATGGGATGGGATCTGCCGGTTTTCGCACATATCCCGCTGATCCATGGCGAGGATGGCAAAAAGCTGTCGAAACGCCACGGCGCGGTCGGGTTGCATGAATTCGCCGCACTTGGCTATCCGCCGGCGGCGATGCGGAATTATCTGGCCCGACTGGGCTGGAGCCACGGCGACGACGAATTGTTCACCGATGCCCAGGCGCGGGACTGGTTCGACCTGTCGGGGATCGGACGCGCGCCCGCGCGGCTGGATTTCAAAAAGCTGGAACATGTCAGCGGCTGGCACATCGGGCAGATGGATGATGCCGCGCTGATGGCCGCGCTGGACGATTTCATCGCCGAAACCGGCGGCGAGGCGCTGACCGGGGTGCATCGCGCGCGGGTTCAGGCGGCCCTGCCGGTGCTGAAGGAAAAGGCCCGCACGCTGCCCGCGCTGCTGGAACAGGCGCGTTTCGCGCTGATCGACAGGCCGGTAATTCCCGACGAAAAAGCCTCAAATACGTTGGATTCGGTATCCCGTGGTATGCTGAAAACATTGACTGCCGCAGTGCAGCATGGTAGCTGGAACCGGAGCGATCTGGAGGAGGCCGCGAAAGCCTTGGCCGAGGAAAGCGGCATCGGACTTGGCAAGATTGCAGCCCCGCTGCGGGCTGCCTTGGCGGGACGAACCTCGACCCCCAGCGTGTTTGATATGATGATTGCACTTGGCCGCGATGAAACTGTGGCCCGGCTGCGGGATCAATTCGACCGGGCCTGAACGGCCCCCTATTTTGCAGCCCCCGCGACTGCGGTCGGGCTGCCCCAGCAGAAAGGAAGTCGCAACATGGCAGACCCGAAGCCCGCCACGTTGACCATTGATGGCAACGACTATGAACTGCCGCGCCTGCGTCCGACCGCAGGCCCGGACGTTCTGGATATTCGCAAACTCTATGGTCAGGCGGACGTTTTTACCTACGATCCCGGTTTCACCTCGACGGCAAGCTGTGATTCGACGATCACCTATATTGATGGCGACAAGGGCGAGCTGTGGTATCGCGGCTATCCCATCGAACAACTGGCCGAAAAATCGCATTATCTTGAGGTCTGCTATCTGCTGCTGCACGGCGAATTGCCGAACCGTGCGCAGATGGAGGATTTCGAAACCCGTATCACCCGTCACACGATGGTGCATGAACAGATGCACTATTTCTTCCGCGGGTTCCGCCGCGACAGTCACCCGATGGCAACCATGGTCGGTGTCGTCGGTGCGATGTCGGCCTTTTACCATGATTCGACCGACATCAGCGACCCGTGGCAGCGCGAGATCGCCTCGATGCGGCTGATCGCCAAGGTGCCGACGATTGCGGCGATGGCCTATAAATATTCGATCGGCCAGCCGTTCGTGTATCCCAAGAATGAACTGGATTACGCCAGTAACTTCTTGCACATGTGCTTTTCGGTCCCGGCAGAACCCTATCATGTGGACCCGGCGCTGGCCCGCGCGATGGACCGCATCTTCACGCTGCACGCCGATCACGAACAGAACGCCTCGACCTCGACCGTGCGTCTGGCCGGGTCGTCGGGTGCGAACCCCTTTGCCTGTATCGCGGCGGGTATCGCCTGTCTGTGGGGACCGGCTCATGGAGGCGCGAACCAGGCTTGCCTGGAAATGCTGCGCGAAATCGGAACCGTGGACCGCATCCCGGAATATATCGCCAAGGCCAAGGACAAAGACGATCCGTTCCGCCTGATGGGCTTTGGCCACCGTGTCTATAAGAACTTTGACCCGCGCGCCAAGGTGATGAAGGAATCCGCCGACGAGGTTCTGGACTTGCTGGGGGTTCACAACAACCCGACGCTGCAAGTCGCCAAGGAACTGGAACGGATCGCGTTGGAAGACGACTATTTCGTTTCGAAAAAGCTGTATCCGAACGTCGATTTCTATTCCGGCATCATCCTTGAGGCGATGGGCTTCCCGACCAGCATGTTCACGCCGATCTTTGCGCTGTCGCGCACCGTCGGCTGGATCTCGCAGTGGAAAGAGATGATCGGCGACCCGCAGAACAAGATCGGTCGCCCACGCCAGCTGTATATCGGCTCGGATCGTCGCGATTATGTGGATGTGGACGCGCGTTGAACCGCGTGAACAATTGGAAAAGCCCCCGCATGTTGGGGGCTTTTTATGTCCGTGTCGTGCCCCAAGGCCGGGGGCCAGCCCCCGGACCCCCGGGATATTTATTGAACGAAAGACAAAGCGGGGCGCGGCGATGATCTTGGGACGCTGCTCTTGCGCTGAATAGCCGCAGCGTGTGGGCCGTCTTTTGACGGCGTTTGCCTCTTGCGGGTGGGCGCGACGGGTGGCAAGGGCAGAGTATGAGTAAAGATCCCGAACAGAAAATCGCCCTTGTGACCGGGGCATCGCGCGGCCTTGGTGCCGCCATGGCCGAGGCTTTGGGGGCGAAAGGCTGGCACATTCTGGCTGTCGCCCGCACCACCGGCGCGCTGGAAGAACTGGATGACCGCATCCGCACCGCCGGGGGCAGTGCGACCCTTGCCCCTATGGATGTCACCGTCCCCGAGGCGATGTTACAACTGAGCAAGGCCACGCTGGACCGCTGGGGCGGGTTGGACCTGTGGGTGCATTGCGCCATCCACGCCGCGCCGCTGTCGCTGGCTGCGCAGCTTGACCCCAAGGATTGGGCCAAGGCCGTCGCCACCAATCTGGATGCCACACGCGGGCTGATGTCGCTGATCGAACCCTTGCTGCGTCTGCGCAACGGGACGGCCATGTTCTTTGACGATCCGCATGCCGGACAGGCCTATTACGGCAATTATGGTGCGACCAAAGCCGGTCAGATCGCACTGGCCCGCAGTTGGGCGGCGGAAACCGCCCGGCTGGGGCCGCGCGTGATCGTGGCGGAGCCGGCACCGATGGCGACGGCTGTTCGTGCCCGCTTTCACCCCGGCGAGGATCGCGGCAAGTTGACCTCTTGTCGCGACGAAGCTGCGCGCATCCTGTCTGATGCGGGATATTAACGGGTTTCGTGCTTGCTGAAATGCCTCGGGGTGCCAGGCCTTAGCCACCCCAGGTTCGTTCCAACACCGATAACCAATTGTCCAGCGCGATCTTGCGGATCAGTGCGTCGTCATAACCATGCGCGCGCATCGCGGCGATCAGCCCCGGCAGCTGATCAACTGAAGCCAGATCCTGCGGCACCAGCGCGCCGTCAAAATCAGACCCGAGCGCCACGCCCGCCTCGCCCAGCCGGTCCAGCAGATGATCCAGATGGCGCAGCATCGGGTCAAAGCCCTTGAACGCCAGACGCCGCCCGTCCTCGCGCAGAAAACTGACCGCGAAGTTCAGCCCGACAAGGCCGCCGCTGTCGGCGATGGCGTCCAGCTGGCGGTCGGTCAGGTTGCGCGCGCTGGCGCTGATCGCATGGGCGCAGCTGTGGCTGGCGACCAGCGGCGCGTCTGACAGGCGGGCCACGTCCCAGAAACCTGCCTCGTTCAGATGCGACAGATCCAGCATGATCCGCAGCCTATTCGCGACTCGCACCAGATCCCGCCCCGCCTGTGTCAGCCCTGCGCCAATATCGGGCGAGGCCGGAAAGGCGAAGGGCACCCCATGCCCGTATCGCGTCGGCCGCGACCACACTGGACCCAGCGAGCGCAACCCCATCGCATGCCACAGATACAGTGCATCCGGGGTGTCCAGCGCCTCGGCGCCCTCCATATGCAGGATGGCGGCGATGCGCCCGATGGCGATGGCGCGGCGAATCTCGGCCACGCTGCGCACGATCTCCAGCGTGCCGCTGCGCGCCATGGCCATCAGCGCCGAGGCCTGCGCCATCGCATGAGGCAGCGCCACGCCATAGGGGACGGGCGGCGGCAAAGGCATGGAAAACGGCGGGTTTTCCATCGTCTGTGCGGTGGCGGGATCGTTTGGCCCATCCTCGACCGGAATCCAGATGGCAAAGAAACCGCCGGCGAAGCCACCCCTTCGTGCGCGCGGCAGGTCCAGATGGCCGGTGCCGTCGCCATTCATCCACAGCGCCGCGGCATCCGGCACGGCGACGGCGCGTTGCAGAAAGTCGTTATGGCCGTCAAAAACCGCGATCATGGGTGATTCCTTAACCTGTTGCTGTCAGGTTGCATCTTTGCAGGGCGTGGACAATGCCTGCGGCACGCAACATAAATCGCGAAAAAGGAGACCCGGATGACCCTGCTACGCCGCATGATTGCCGCCGTTGTCATGATGCTGGCACCGCTGGTTGCCACCGCGCAGGAAATCACGTTGCGGTTGCATTATTTCCTGCCGGAAAACAGCTTTGTCCCGGCGCAGATCCTGACTCCTTGGGCCGACCGGATCGAGGCGGAATCTGGTGGGCGGATCAAGGTAGAGCGTTATCCCTCGATGGCGCTTGGCGGGCGGCCTGCGGATCTGGTCGATCAGGTGACGGATGGTGTTGCCGATGTGGTCTGGACGCTGCCGGGCTATACCCCCGGTCGTTTTCCGCATACCGAAGTGGCGGAACTGCCTTTTATTTCGCGCGATGCAGGGGCGACTTCGGCGGCGCTGTGGAATCTGGCGCAGGGCTGGCGGGACAGTGATTTCCGTAACCTGCATCCGCTGGGTATCTGGGTCCATGGGCCGGGTGTGATCCATTCGGCACGCCCCGTTGCAGATCTGTCGGATATGGCAGGGTTAAAGCTGCGGGCACCGTCGCGCGCGGCCTCGATGCTGCTGGAAAAGGCCGGTGCCGCGCCTGTCGGAATGCCCGCCCCTGCTGTGCCCGAGGCGTTGTCCAAAGGTGTGATCGACGGCGCGCTGTTGCCGTGGGAGGTGACGTCATCTGTCCGCGTGCAGGAATTCGTCAAAAATCATACCGAGTTTGAAGGTCCGGCCATCTATAATGCCGTTCTGATGCTGGTGATGAACAAAGGAGTTTACGACCGGCTGCCTGACGATCTGAAGGCGGTGATTGACGCCGCGTCGGGCGCAGCATTCAGCCGTCATGCCGGTGCGATCCAGCAAAATGCCGACCAACCGCAGCGTGCGGAAACCCTTGCGTCGGGCGGCACCATTCTGACTGTCGGTGCCGATCAGATCGAACCGTGGCACGCGCTTGGCGATCAGGTCATCGCTGAATGGGCCGCTGCGGCGCGTGGATTTGACGGTGCGGCATTGGTCGCGCAGGCACGCGCCGCCATTGCAGAGGCCGAGGCGCAGGGCTTTGGCGCACCGGGCGTGGAATCTGTGATGCCGTGAACAGGATCGTCGTTTTACTGGCCCGTATCAGCGCGCTGACAGGGGGGGCGATCCTGCTGGCGCTGGTGGCTGTCACCTGCGTGTCGGTGCTGGCGCGCGCGGGGCTGACGGTTTCCACGATGGCTGATCTGCCCGCGTGGTTCAGCCGGTTGCGCCCGATACGCGGCGACTATGAGCTGATCGAATTGGGGAGCGCGATTGCCATCTGCGCCTTTCTGCCATGGTGTCATCTGGCGGCGGCTCATGCACGCGTCGATTTGCTGGGCGGGCGGTTCGCGCGCGGGCTGGATCGGTTCTGGGATGCGGCCATCGCGGCCTGTATGGCGTTTCTGGCCTGGCGGATGTGGGACGGGATGCTGACCAAGCGGTTGAACGCCGAAACCACCTTTCTGCTGCATATTCCGGTGTGGTGGGCCTTTGCGGCCTGTGTGGCGGGGCTGGCCGCGGCGGCGCTGACAGGTCTATGGATGGCCGCACGGGGGCGTGCGGCATGAGCAATTTTGAGCTTGGCCTGTGGTCCTTTCCCGCGCTTTTGGTGCTGATCCTGCTGCGCGCCCCCGTCGGGCTGGCGATGTTCATCTGCGGTGCGGGTGGGCTGTGGCTGGCCACCGGCAGCCCGGCGATGATGCTGGCGCGGATGAAAACCGAAACCTTTTCAACATTTTCCAGCTATTCCTTGTCGATCATTCCGATGTTTCTGCTGATGGGCCAGTTTGCCACTCGCGGCGGGATGAGCGAGGCGCTGTTTCGTGCAGCAGGTGCCTTTGTCGGGCACCGGCGCGGCGGGCTGGGGATGGCTGCCATCGGGGCCTGCGCGGGCTTTGGGGCCATTTGCGGATCGTCGCTGGCCACCGCCGCGACCATGGGGCAGGTCGCCTTGCCTGAGTTGCGCCGGGCAGGCTGGTCGGGCGGGCTGTCCACTGCCATCATTGCGGCGGGCGGCACGCTGGGTATCCTGATCCCGCCCTCGGTCGTGCTGGTGCTGTATGCGATCCTGACCGAGCAGAATATCGGCAAGCTGTTTCTGGCCGCCTTCGTCCCCGGCATTCTGGCGGCGCTGTTTTATATGCTGGTGATCCGCCTGTATCTGGTCGCCCGCCCGATCGAAGGTGGAACCGCGCCGCGCGTGCCCTGGCGGGGGCGCTGGCGCGCGCTGGCCGGGGTCTGGCCGGTTCTGGCGGTATTTTTCCTGGTGGTTTTCGGTATTTACGGCGGCTGGTTTACCCCGACCGAGGGCGCGGCCATCGGGGCGGCGGCGACCGGGCTGATCGCGCTGGCATCGCGGCGGCTGAACTGGCGCGGACTGGGCGAGGCGCTGATGCGCACTGCCGAAGGCTCGGGCATGGTGTTTTTTATCATTCTGGGCGCGGCGGTGTTCAACGGCTTTCTGGCGCTGGCGCAGGTGCCGCAAACCCTGTCGGGCTGGGTTATCGTCGCCGGGTTGCCGCCGCTGGCGGTGCTGGTGCTGATCCTTGCCGTCTATGTGCTGCTGGGGATGCTGATGGACAGTATGTCCATGATTTTGCTGACCGTCCCGATCTTTTTTCCGGTGGTCATGGCGCTGGATTTCGGGTTGACGCCGGAACAGACCGCGATCTGGTTCGGTATTCTGGTGCTGGTCGTGGTCGAGGTCGGTCTTATCAGCCCGCCGGTCGGGATGAACCTGTTCGTGCTGGCTGCGATGGCACCGGATACGCCGGTTGCGGCTACCTATGTGCGCGTTGTCTGGTTCGTGCTGGCCGATCTGATCCGGGTGGCGCTGTTGGTGGCGTTCCCGGTCATCGTGCTTTTCGCCGTGTGAGAATTGGCCTAATCTGATCGGGAAACCCAGCTTGAGGAGGCCAGAGATGCCAGATATTCGCAAGGATTTCAATGGGCAGACCGTCATCGCAACATTTGACGTGACACCCGGCACCGCGCAGGATGTGCTGGAACTGCTGACGGATGCCTGGACCAATGTCATCAGCAAGCAGCCCGGCTTTATGTCTGCCGCGGTGCATCTGAACGACGCGCAGACCCGCATCGCCACCTATTCGCAATGGCGCGACCGCAAGGATTATCAGGCCATGCTGCGCACCCCCGAAATGCGCGAACGGAACCGCGTTATTCACGGCATGTGCAAAAGTTTTGAGCCGGTGATGTACGAGGTGGCCGAGGTCTATCGCAGTTAAGGCAGGATTGGCCCTTTTCAACACGACGCGCGGGGTTATGCTGCACTGCGATATAAGGGGGGACATATGGCCGGACGCATTATCACCGTGGCTCAGCAAAAGGGCGGTTCGGGCAAGACGACGGTTGCTGTCAATCTGGCAATCGCGCTGCGGCAGGCGGGCTATCGTGTCGCGCTGATCGACACCGATCCGCAAGGCAGCATGGGGCGCTGGTTCATCGAACGGCTGGGGCGCGTGGGCGAGGATGACGATCTGGAGTTTTCCACCTCGTCGGCCTGGGGGGCGTCTTATGAATCGGACAAGCTGAAAAAGCGTTTCGATTTCGTCATCATTGACACTCCGCCCAAGATCGACAGCGATCTGCGCCCGGCGCTGCGCGTGGCCGATCTGGTGCTGGTGCCGGTTGCGTCAAGTCATGTCGATCTGTGGGCAACCGAAGGTGTGCTGGATCTGGCCCGACGTGAAAAGGCGCCGGTGCTGGTGGTGTTGAACCGCACCCGCCCGAACACCCGGCTTGGGGCGGAAGTAGCTGAAAAGACGGTCGAACTGGGGGCGACGGTGGCGGGTGCGCAACTTGCCAACCGCGTTGCCTATGCCGAGACGCTGGGGCTGGGTCTCGGTGCGATCGAGCGGGCCGGCGCGGGGCCAGCACGGGATGAGATCGCCGCCCTGCGCGATGAGGTTCTGGCGGCTTGCGATTGATCCACCGGATCGGAGGATTCCACATCCCCCTTCGGCGGGAAAAGGCCCGCTGGACTTTTTTCCGATCCGCCTCATCCTATGATTTGCAGGCCAAAGATGCCTGCCTAGGTCAGCGGGCTGGTCTGCCCGATCAGCCAGTCGCGGGCGGTGCCATCCAGCAGAGGCAACAGTTCTTTACGAACGTGCAGATGATAGGCGTCCAGCCAGTCGATTTCCTCGGACGACATCCCGTCGCTGTCGATCAGGCGGCGGTCAAAGGGGCACAGCGTCAGCGTGTCAAAACCCAGCATCTCGCGCCCCGGTTCGGCTTGGGTGGGGGTGACGGCGATCAGGTTTTCCAGCCGGATGCCGAATGCGCCCTCGCGATAATAGCCGGGTTCGTTTGACAGGATCATGCCGGGTTCCAGCGGCAGGGTGCTGATGCGGCTGATCCGCACCGGGCCTTCGTGGACACACAGCGCCGCGCCGACGCCGTGGCCGGTGCCGTGATCGTAGTCCAGCCCCTGTGCCCATAGGAATTGCCGCGCCAAAGCGTCGATATGCGCACCCGCCACGCCCTTGGGAAAGCGGGCGCGGCTGATCGCGATCAGGCCACGCAGCACGGCGGTATAGGGTGCACGCGCCGCATCGGGCGCGGCGCCAAGGCTGACCGTGCGGGTGATGTCGGTGGTGCCGTCGGCATATTGACCGCCCGAATCCAGCAGCAGGATCTGATCGGCGGACAGGGCGCGGTTGGTGGCCTCGGTTACGCGATAGTGGATGATCGCGCCGTTCGGCCCCGCGCCGCAGATGGTATCAAAGCTGATGTCCAGCGCGCCTTCGGCCCGGCGTTCCTGTTCCAGCCGCTGCACCACGTCGATTTCGGTCAGTTTGGCCGGGTCTTGTGCATCCAGCCACGCCAGCAGCCGCACTATTGCTGCCCCATCGCGGCGGTGCGCGGCGGCCATGCCGGACAGTTCGGCGGCGGTCTTGCGCGCTTTGGGCAGGATGGCGGGGTCGCGATCGCGGGCGATCTCGGTCCCGGCTTCGGTCAGGATGCGAAAGGCGGCCTCGGGGGCGGTCTGTGGGTCAAGGCGCACCGGGCCGGGCAGGTCGCGCAGCGCGGCGGTCAGCGCGTCGGGGGGCAGGATGCTCACCTGATTGCCCAGATGCGTTCGCAGCGCGTCGTCGAATTTGCCCGCGTCGGCGAACAGCGCGACATGACCACCGTCGGACACCACCGCAAAGGATTGCACCACCGGATTGCGGGGAATATCGCTGCCGCGGATATTCAGCAGCCACGAGATCGAATCGGGCAGCGTCAGCAATGCCGCCGTTTGACCCGCGTCGCGCAGGGTTTCGGCAAGGCGCGCGCGGCGGGTTGCCGCGCTTTCACCCGCCAGCGAGTCATCATGAATCCGCGCGGGGCCGACAGGTGGGGCAGGGCGGTCGGGCCAGATCGCATCGACGAGGTTGCGCTCCGTGGCGATCAGGCCAATGCCCGTGCCGGTCAGGCCCTGCTCCAGCGCCTCGATTTCGGCACGGGTGTGCAGCCACGGATCAAAGCCCACGCGCCCGCCGCCGGGCAGCGCCTGCCGCAGCCAGTCGGCGGGCCTGGTTTCGGGCCAGTTGACCGGAGCATAATCGGCGGCGTCCACCTCGGCCCGGACCTGCACGCGATAGCGACCGTCGATGAACACGCCCGCCGTATCCGTCGTGACGATGGCAAAGCCCGCGCTGCCGGTGAACCCGGTCAGCCATGCCAGCCGTGCATCCGAGGGGGCGACATATTCGCCCTGATGCGCATCGGCGCGCGGCACGATAAAGGCATCCAGCCCGGCATCAGCCATTTGTGCCCGCAGCGCCGCCAGCCGGGCAGATCGGTTTTGCCCTGCCTCGGGCGCATCAAAACTCTGCCAGCCGCTCACAGGGTCACAGTCTCCATCACGTCGGGGGTCAGCACCTTCACGCCGGGCAGTGCGTCCACTAACGGCTGCGCCGATTGCGCCAGCAGCGGGAAGGTTTTGTAATGGCAGGGGACCACAGTCTTGAAATCAAAATATTTCTTTGCTGCCCACGCCGCGCGTGCCATGTCCATGGTAAAATGTCCCCCGGCGCACAGGATACCGATGTCGGGCTGGTGATATTCGCCCATCCACGCCATATCGGCCATGATGTCGGTATCGCCGCTGACATAGATCACACGCCCCTCGCCCGCGATCATATAGCCCGATTCGTGGCCTGCGTAGATCGGCCCGTCCGGCCCGTCCAGTGAACTGGAATGCGCCGCGTTCACCATCGTCACCTTGGCCCCGCCCAGATCGACCGTGCCGCCCTTGTTAAAGCCCACGCCCTCGATCCCGGCGGTTTTTTCCCAGTGGCTTATCAGGTCATAGATGCCGACGACGGGAATGCCCCGCTCCTTGGCGATGGCCAGCGTGTCGCCGGTGTGATCGCCATGGCCGTGGGTTATCAGAATATGGGTGGCACCGCTCAGCGCCTGATCGCGTTGATCCTGTGGGAACAGCGGATTGCCGGTCAGCCACGGGTCGATCAGGATCACCGCCTGTTCGATTTCAAGACGAAAGCCGGAATGGCCAAGCCAGGTCAGTTTCATGCAATCCTCCTGTGCCGTTTGGGGACAGGTTAGCGGGGTCGGCTGCGAGGGGCCAGCCCCGGATCACGGTATTCAGGCAAGCAAGGCATGTGGGCGTCATCAGACCGGGGCTGCGTCATCCAGCCGCAGCCGCACCCGTTCGCGCCCGTTCCAGGTGGTCAGTTCCAACCTGCCCGCAAGGTGAAACCGGCGGCCCTTGGCCCCGATCAGCGCCGGGCCAAGCGGGCCGTTCATCGCGCCCCAGCCCACCGCCTCCAGCGAGGGGCCGCCGGGGGCACGAAACGACAGGCGGAGGTGTCCGTCGCCCATCTGGCCAGCACTGTCGATCAACTGATCGGCAAAGGCAAAGCGCGGCGCGGCGGCCGCCTGCCCGAATGGTCCGGCATCGGCGATCAGCCGCATCAGCTCGGGCGTGGCGGCGGCGGGTTCGATCAGGCTGGAAATGCGCAGATCGCCCGCACCGCTGCGGGCGTTCAGATCGGCGGTGATCAGATCGGCCAGCCGGGCCATGGCGGCGGGGATCGCCTCTTCGGCGACGGTCAGGCCCGCCGCCATCATATGCCCGCCCCCCTTGAGGATCAGCCCCTCGGCCGCCAGTCGCTGCACCGCGCGGCCCAGATCAACGCCAGGCACCGAACGCGCGCTGCCCTTGCCGATGCCGCCTTCGATGCCGATGACGACCGAGGGCAGATTGGTTGCCTCTTTCACGCGGGCTGCAACGATGCCGACGACGCCGGGGTGCCAGCCCGCGCCTGCCGCCCACGCCAGCCGGCTGTCCCCCCGCGCCTCGACCTGCGCCAATGCGGCTTGCCGCACTTCGGCCTCGATGGCGCGGCGGTCACGGTTCAGATCGTCAAGCTGCGCGGCCAGCCGGTCGGCGGTGGCGTCATCGGTCGCGGCCAGTGCGCGCGCCCCCAGATCGGCCCGCCCCACGCGCCCCCCGGCATTGATGCGGGGGCCAAGCAGAAATCCCAGATGAAAGGCACTTGGCGGCCCGTCCAGCCGCGCCACATCGGCCAAGGCGCGCAATCCGGGGCGGGCGCGGCGGGCCATCACCTCCAGCCCGGTGCGCACAAAGGCGCGGTTCACCCCGACCAACGGCGCCACATCGGCAACGGTCGCCAGCGCGACCAGATCCAGCATCTGGATCAACGGCACCTCGGCCCGGCCCTGCGTGCGCAGCACCCGGCCTGCCTGCACCAGCGTCAAAAACACCACGCCAGCAGCACAGAGATAGCCCAGATCGCCGGATTCATCCGCGCGGTTCGGGTTCACCACCGCAAGGGCAGGGGGCAGCGTTTCACCGCCCAGATGGTGATCCAGTACGATGACATCCGCCAGCCCTTGTGCCGCCGCCAGCGCATCATGCGACAGCGTTCCGCAATCGACACAGACAATCAGATCATGCGCCGTCGCCAGCCCGGCGATAGCAGGCGCATTCGGGCCATAGCCCTCGTCGATGCGGTCAGGAATATACAGCGTCGCATCGCGACCCTGTGCCCGCAACCAGTCCAGCAGCAGCGCCGCCGAAGCCCCACCATCGACGTCATAATCCGCAAATATCGCGATACGCTGATCCAGAGCGGCCACCAACCGTTCCGCCGCCACAGCCATGTCGCGCAGCGACAGCGGATCAGGCAGCAGATCACGCAGCCGCGGATTGAGAAAGCCGGGTGCCCCGTCAGCCTCGATCCCGCGCTCCGCCAGAATCCGCGCCACTGGCAAAGGCAGCTGCGCGGATTGCGCCAAGCCCTCAGCCCGGCGGATCAGGGCGTCGTCAGGTCCGATCCACCGCCGCGCGGTCAACGATTGTTCAACCCCCAGAAACGCGCTCATGTCGTCTTTCGTTTATAAATATCCCGGGGGGAATCCGGCCCCTTGGGGCCGGATGGGGGGCTGGCCCCCCTTACTTGATCGGGTTGCGATAGATCACACGGCGCACCGAACCCGTTTTCGACCGCATCAGGATCGTTTCGGTCTCGATGAAATGCGGCTCGCGTTTCAACCCGCGCACGATGGACCCGTTGGTGACGCCGGTGGCCGAGAAAATCACATCCGCCGTCACCATCTCGTCGCGGGAATAGATGCGGTTCAGGTCGGTGATTCCGGCTTTCGCAGCCCGTCCACGCTCGTCATCGTTGCGGAACAGCAGGCGGCCCCACATCTGCCCGCCCATACATTTCAGCGCGGATGCGGCCAGAACGCCCTCGGGCGCGCCGCCGGAACCCATATACATGTCGATCCCGGTCTTTTCCGGTTCGGCGACATGCATCACACCCGCCACATCGCCATCAGTAATCAGCCGGATCGCGGCACCGGTCGCGCGGACCTCGGCGATCATGTCCTCGTGCCGGGGGCGTTCCAGGATGCAGACGGTGATGTCCTCGGGCTGGACGCCCTGCGCTTTGGCCAGCGCGTGAACGCGCTCGGTCGGGGTCATATCCAGATTCACCACGTCCTTGTCATAACCCGGCCCAACCGCCAGCTTGTCCATATACACATCGGGGGCATGCAGCAGCGTGCCGCGCGGGGCCATGGCGATCACGGTCAGCGCATTCGGCATGTCCTTGGCGGTCAGGGTGGTGCCTTCCAGCGGGTCAAGCGCGATGTCCACCTCGGGGCCGTTTCCGGTGCCGACCTCCTCGCCGATGAACAGCATGGGGGCTTCGTCTCGCTCGCCCTCACCGATGACAACGACGCCGCGAATGTCCAGAATATTCAACTGTTCGCGCATGGCGTTCACGGCGGCCTGATCGGCGGCCTTTTCGTCACCACGGCCGATCAGCCGGGCCGAGGCATGGGCCGCAGCCTCGGAAACGCGGGCGAGGCCCAGGGACAACATACGGTCGTTAAAATCGGTTTTGGCGTTCATGGCCATTCCTCTACAAGATGGGCGCGTCGGCGCTGTCTTAGGCCGTGGGGGTATCAAGCTCAAGCGCAAGCGCATGGATGCGCGGCACGATGTCGCCTAAGGCGGCATGAACCATCCGGTGCCGGTCAATCCGTGATTTCCCTTGAAAGTCAGGTGAAATCAGACAGATACGGAAATGCGTCTGCCCCCCTTCGCGCCAGCCGGCATGGCCCTGGTGCTGTTCGCTTTCATCGGCAATTTCCAGCACCACCGGGTTCAGTGCCATCAACCTGTCGCGCATGTCATCCGCTATCATTTCTTTGCCCCCCTTTCATGTCGCGCCAAAACCCCTAAACTCCTGTTCCCGAGTCGCAAAGGGCAAACATATGACCAGTAACGACCCGTTCGGTTTCGACATTTCCGCCGCCAAGGATAAAAAACGGCGGTCCAAGGGCAGACGCGGTATGTCGGGCGCGATCGAGACATCGACCCGGACCTGTGACAAGGCGGGTTGTGACCTGCCCGGCCAGTATCGCGCGCCCAAAAGCCCGCGTAACCTTGAGGACTATTACTGGTTCTGCAAGGATCACGTCCGGGAATACAACCTGAACTGGAACTATTTTCAGGGGCAAAGCGAGGCCGAGTTCCAGCAGTTTCTGGACAATGCCACGGTGTGGGAACGCCCGACCAAGCCTTTTGGCCGCGCCGCGCAGGAGCAGGCCTGGGCACGCCACGGCATCAGCGACCCCATGGAGATTTTGGGCGACAATGCCACCAGCCCCGAGGTGCGCGCCAAGACCGCTGCGCGCAAGCTGCCCCCGAACGAACGTCGTGCCATCGACATTCTTGAGGCCAAAGACAGCTGGACCCGTGCCGAAATTCGGAAACAATACAAATCCTTGGTCAAGGATCTTCATCCTGACATGAACGGCGGCGACCGTTCCGACGAGGATCGTCTGGCCGAGGTCGTCTGGGCGTGGGAACAGGTCCGCGAAAGCCGGTATTTCCGCGATTGACCGCCTGCTTTGCGTCCAGCGCCGGGCCGGAGGCACCCCCATTCATCAGGGAAAAGGTCCATCGGACCTTTTTCTGATCCGCCTCATCCGTCGGATATTTATGGACAGAAGATACGTCAGACGCGGCGGCGCAGGCTGGCGGCGGTCAGGATCAGCGCCAGCAAGACCAGCGCCGGGGTGTCGCCCCAGTGCCACCATGTCGTGGCCGGTAGGGCGGCGGGCAGGGCGGCGTCGATCTTGCCCATCTGATTCAGGGGCAGGCTGGCGCGAGTGTTGCCATGGGCGTCGATGACGGCGGATATGCCGGTGTTGGCCGACCGGATCAGCGGCAGGCCGCTTTGAATCGTGCGCAGTCGCGCTTGGGCGAGGTGTTGATAGGGGCCTGAGAACCGGCCAAACCATGCGTCATTGGTGATCTGCAACAGCCATGCCGGGCGTGGGCCGTGGCGCAGATGCTGGGGGAAGATCGCCTCATAGCAGATCAGCGGCTGGAATTCGGGCAGGGCGGGCAGGTTCAGCACTGCGGGACCGGGGCCGGGGGAATAGCCGTTGCCCTGCTGCGCGGCAAAGGCGGTGATGCCGAACCGGGCCAGCGCGTCGCCCCATGGGATATATTCGCCAAAGGGGACGAGGTGGAACTTGTCATAGGTGGCGGTAACGCTGCCATCCGGGGCGATCACGGCGAGGCTGTTGAAAAAGCGTGGATATTCCGCGCGCTGAATGCCAAGTATCAGCGTTGCCCCACCTGCCGAAGCGGCCATTTGCGGCAACACCGCCTCGGCATCGTTCAGCAGAAAATTCACCGCGGTTTCGGGCCAGATCACCACATCGGGCGCCCCCGGTTGTGAGGACAGATCCAGCAGGCGGCGATAGAATTCCAGCGACCAGTCGGGGTCCCATTTCAGCGCCTGCTGCGCATCGGGTTGCACCACGCGCAGCGTGACTGGCGTATCGGGCGGCAGCGGCGTGGCCAGACGCGCCAGCCCCGCCGCCCATAGCGCGCCGGTCAGGGCAATGCACAGCGCCGCGCCGGGCAGGGCGCGGGCAGCGGGTTCCGCGTGGGGGCGGCGCAGCAGGCCGGGCAGGGCGGCCAGCAGCATCGTCAGCGCCGACAGGCCAGTGGCACCGATCACGGCGGCTGATTGCGCGACAGGGGTTGCGATCCAGATATGCCCGGTCAGCGCCCAGGGAAAGCCGGTGAAGATCCAGCCGCGCAGCCAGTCAGACAGGGCCAGCACGGCGGCGATGGCCGCGATTCGAGACGCGTGGCGGGGGGCGGCCAGCCGCCACGCGACGGCGGCGGGGATGGCCCAGAACAGCCCGCCCCCCAGTGCCATCAGCACCAGCGCAAAGGGGGCCATCCAGCCGTAAACCTCGGGCTGGACCAGAAACGGTTCAACGATCCAGACCAGTGCCAGTGCGAACCAGCCGACCCCGGCGGCCAGTGCCTGCCAAAAGACGGTGCGGGCCGTGGGCGCGCGCGCCACGCGCCACAGGATCAGCGCGATGGCGGGCAGAGCCAGAAACCACAGGTTCAGCGGTGCCAGCCCCGTCGCCGCGATGGCACCCAAGCCCGCATCCCCCGCCAACCGTCGCAGCGGTGGGCGGTAACGGCGGCGAATCTGGGGCGGGGTCAGGGGATCGCGCATGGCTGCGCGTCAGATTTCCGGGTTGGCAGAATTGGTCGGGCTGGCCTCGGGCGCGTCTGCGGGGGCCTTTGCTTCGGCCCTGCGGCGGCGGCGCGGTTTTTTGGCGGCTTCGGATTCCGCATCGGCCTTGGCTGCGGCTTTGACGGCTGCGGCCTCGGCTTTGGCGGCCTTGTCGGCCTCGATTTCGGCCTTGGTGCGGCGGCGGCGCTTTTTCGGTGCTTCCACCGGGGCATCGGTTGCCCGGGTATCGGTTTCGGCCTGAGGCACGGCAGGTGCCGCGTCGGCGCTGTCCTGCGCAGTGACCTCATCCTGCGCGATGACCTCGGTCGGTGCTGCCACTGCTTCGGGGGTCGGATCGGCTGCCTTGGGCTTGCGATCAGCGCGTTTGCGACGCTTTTTCGGTTCTTCGGCGGCGGGTTCGGCGGCGGCGACCGGGGCTTCCGGTTCATCCGGCTGCACCGGCTTTTCGATATAGCCGGGGCGGAACACATTGTTCAGGAATTCCGGCACATGGTCGCCCAGGCCGACAATCACCGAATCGCGGCGGTTGTCGCGGTCGTGATCGCGGCGGTCACGCCGGTCGCGGCGATCGTCACGATCCTCGCGCCGGTCATCCCGTCGCTCTTCGCGTTTCTCAGCGCGCGGGGTTTCCGCAGCGGCCGGTGCGGCGGCATCGCGCGCCGGACGGTCGTCATGGCGGCGGCGGTCACGGTCGCGATCCCGACCGTTGCGCCCACCCTTGCGATCATCGCGCGGGCGCGGGGCAGAGGTCGCCGCCTCGGACAAGGCAAAACCGGCCGGAATGTCGCCACGCGGTAGGGTCTGTTTGATAAGCGTCTCAATCGCGGTCAGATATTTTTCATCGGCGGGCGTGGAAATGCTGATCGCGGTGCCCAAGCGTCCGGCGCGGCCCGTGCGGCCAATGCGGTGAACGTAGTCTTCGGCGTGCGAGGGCAGGTCAAAGTTGAACACATGGCTGACCGCCGGAATATCCAGCCCGCGCGCCGCCACGTCGGAACAGACCAGCAGCTTCAGCGTTCCATCGCGGAAACCGTCCAACGTGCGCATCCGCTGCGACTGGTCAAGGTCGCCATGGATCGGAGCCGCATCAAAGCCATGCTTTTTCAGCGACTTGGCAACGATGTCCACATCCGTCTTGCGGTTGCAGAAAATCATCGCGTTGGTCAGCGCACCTTCGTCACGGGTCTGTTCGGCCTCAATCAGCGCGCGCAGCAGTTCGCGTTTCTGCTTGGCGGCCTGATCGCGGCGGGTGGGCGTGATCTCGATCAGCTTTTGCGTGATGGTTTCGCTGGTGGTGGCCTGACGCGCCACCTCGATCCGTTCGGGGCTGTGCAGGAAGGTGTTGGTGATCCGTTCGATTTCCGGCGCCATGGTGGCCGAAAAGAACAACGTCTGGCGCGTGAACGGGGTCAGCTGGAAAATCCGTTCAATATCAGGGATAAAGCCCATGTCCAGCATCCGGTCGGCTTCGTCCACGACCATGATCTGAACGCCGGTCAGCAACAGCTTGCCGCGTTCGAAATGGTCCAGCAGACGGCCCGGCGTGGCGATCAGCACGTCAACGCCGCGATCAATCAGCTTGTCCTGTTCGCCAAAGGACACACCGCCGATCAGCAAAGCCTTGGTCAGCTTGGTGTATTTTGCATAAATATCAAAGTTTTCCGCGACCTGAGCCGCCAGTTCCCGCGTCGGGCACAGCACCAGCGAGCGCGGCATCCGCGCGCGCGCGCGGCCACGGCCCAGCAGGGTAATCATCGGCAGGGTAAAGCTGGCGGTTTTGCCGGTGCCGGTCTGGGCGATTCCCAGCACGTCGCGCCCTTCCAGCGCGGGCGGAATCGCACCGGCCTGAATGGGGGTGGGCTGGGAATACCCGGCCTCGTCAATGGCTTGTAAAACCTTGGGGTCCAGCTTGAGATCGGAAAACAGCGTCATTCGGGGCTTTCGTTACTGTCGCGCCTGCGGCGCGGTTACGCGTCCGGCCACGGATCGCGCCGCGGCCTGTCAGGGACGCTTGCGCACGCCCCGCATCATTTGCCCACCGGATGCAGGCACGCGTCGCCTAGACGAAACCAGACCGCGCGTCAATGTTTTCGCGCTTTTTGCGCGCAATGGGCTGTTTAAAAAGCAACTAGACCACCGGGGCGGGCGGTTACAGGATCAGGTCTCCGGCCTCGATCTGAGCAACATTGGCAAGCTGGATGGCCAGATCGGTGATTCCGTCGCCGGTTGTATCTGCGCGCAGCAGCAGGTCAGTGCCGCTTTTGACGGTCCAGACGCCATGGGCGGTGGCGCGATCCGCCCGGATAAACGCCTGATCGCCGCCCTGATCCGGGTTGGCGTCGATCTGCGATAGGTCCAGCCGATCCTCGCCAGTCGCAAAGTCGGTGATGACATCGCGCCCGCGCCCCACAGGGCTGTCGGCCGTGAAATGGAACGCAAAGGTATCGCGCCCTGTGCCGCCGGTCAGCCGGTCGGCCCCCGCACCGCCCAGCAGCCAGTCCCTGCCGCTGCCGCCATCCAGACGGTCATCCCCACCCAGCCCGACCAGCGAATCGTGACCGGCGCTACCGATCAGGCGATTGGCCAGCCCGCTGCCGTGCAGGCGGTCATGGCCCGCGCCGGTTGTGGCATTCTCAACGCTGTCAAAGCTGTCCAGCCCCTGACCCGTCTGCACCTGAAGCTGCGCGCCAAGGTCGATGTAAAAGCTGTCGCTGCCCTGAAAGAGCACCGTGTCGATCCCATTGCCGCCGAAGAGCTGGTCATCGCCGCTGCCCCCGATCAGCGTGTCATTGCCCGCACCGCCATCGAGTCTATCTTTGCCCGTACCGCCGATCAGATAATCATGCCCGTCGCCGCCTTGCAGCGTATCGTTGCCGCTGCCGCCTGTCAGACGGTCGGAGCCAGCCCCGCCTTCGATCAGATCATTGCCGTTGCCACCTGCAACAGTGTCGCGGCCAATGCCGCCCAGCAGCGTGTCATTTCCTGCGCCGCCGGTCAGCCGGTCATTGCCGCCGGCACCAGCCAGCAGATTGACGTTGCTGTCGCCTGTCAGCGTATCGTTGCCCTCGCTGCCGACGATCCCCTCGATCCCGGTCAGGCGGTCGATGCTGGTGCCGGTGTTCTGATAACCCGCCTCTGCCAGTGAGACGATAACGGGCGTATCGTCAGAATAGACTGCCAGATCAAAGCCTTCGCCGCCATACAGCGCATTGCGCCCGGTCCCGCCAATCAGCACATCATTGCCGTTGCCACCGTCCAGAACATCATCACCCTCGAGCCCGAACAACTGATCCGAACCGTCCTTGCCGCTGATCCGGTCGTTTCCGGCCAAGCCGATCAGCGTATCATTTCCCGATGATCCAACGATCACATCATCGCCCTGAAGCGCCAGATAAAGTATCGACGCGGGCCGGTTCATGGTGATGGCTGCCGCAATCACGCCCGATTCGATGGAAATTTCGGTGATCTTCATCACCGGCGTGTCGGACACCAGCAACGTGGCCGAGGTCGCGGCCCCGACGGGCCGCAAGGCGGTATCATAGCTAAAATCACCCTCGTAACGAGTTGTTATTAGGGCATTCTGAACCTCGAATGCCTTGGCGTCGCGCCGTGTGATGGTGCCGCCAAGGGCAGCGGTGTTCAGCATGTCAAGCGGGCTGAAGGCGGTCAGTCTGGCCATGGCGAAAATCCGGTGAGCAGGTGTCTGCATATTGCGCCGGGCGCTGATAGCGTCACCGGGATTTTGCATCGCCGCGATCACGATTTGTGACACAAGCGCAGCCCGCCGCGTGATGGCGCTGTTGACCTGCCCCCCTTGCTGGCGCTAACCGGAAAGCCGCAAATTCAGGTGAGCGTGATGAACCTTTTTACCGAAATGCGCGGGCGTGTGATCGCGGCGCTGGATGCAATGGTGCAGGCGGGCGATCTGCCGCAGGGGCTGGATTTTGCCGCTGTGACGGTCGAACCGCCGCGCGATCCGGCGCATGGCGATATGGCCACCAATGCCGCGATGGTGCTGGCCAAGCCCGCCGGGAAAAAGCCGCGCGACATCGCCGATGCGCTGGCCGCGCGCCTGACCGGTGGCCCGATCACAGCGGCCGAGGTGGCGGGACCGGGCTTTCTGAACCTGCGGCTTGACCCGTCGGTGTGGCGGGATGTGACCCGCGCGGCGCTGATGCAGGGCGCGGATTACGGGCGCTCGGACCTTGGGGCGGGGCAAAAGGTCAACGTCGAATTCGTCAGCGCCAACCCGACCGGCCCGATGCATGTCGGCCACGTCCGGGGCGCGGTGTTCGGCGATGCGCTGGCCGCGCTGCTGGATTTCGCCGGTTATAACGTGACGCGCGAATACTATATCAATGACGGCGGCGCGCAGGTCGATGTGCTGGCCCGCTCGGCCTATGAACGCTACCGCGAGGCGCATGGGCTGGAACCGCAGATCGTCGAAGGGCTGTATCCCGGCGACTATCTGATCCCGGTCGGGCAGGCGCTCAAGGATAAATATGGCGACAGCCTGCTGGACAAGCCAGAATCCGATTGGCTGACCCTGGTGCGCGATTTTGCCACCGAAGCGATGATGCAGATGATCCGCGAGGATCTGGAACTCCTGAACGTGCGCATGGACGTCTATTCATCCGAACGCGCGCTTTATGGCTCGGGCCGGATCGAGGCGGCGATTGCGCGGCTTGAGGCGGCGGGCCTGATCTATCGCGGCGTGCTGGAACCGCCCAAAGGCAAGCTGCCCGAGGATTGGGAAGCGCGCGAGCAACTGCTGTTCCGCGCCACCGCGCATGGCGATGATGTGGACCGCCCGATCCAGAAATCGGATGGCAGCTGGACCTATTTCGCCCCCGACATCGCCTATCACTGGGACAAGATCGGCCGCGGCTTTGACCAGCTGATCGACGTGTTCGGCGCCGACCATGGCGGTTACGTCAAGCGGATGAACGCCGCCGTCAAGGCGCTGTCGAATGGCCGGGTGCCGCTGGACATCAAGCTGATCCAGTTGGTGAAATTGTTCAAGAACGGCGAGCCGTTCAAGATGTCGAAACGCGCCGGCACCTTTGTCACGCTGCGCGATGTGGTGGATGAGGCGGGGGCCGATGTGACCCGCTTTATCATGCTGACCCGCAAGAACGACGCGGCGCTGGATTTCGACTTTGCCAAAGTGCTGGAACAGTCCAAGGACAACCCGGTCTGGTATGTGCAATACGCCAGCGCGCGCACCCATTCGGTGCTGCGCCGTGCGGCGGATATGGGGGTCGATACGTCTGATTCTGCGCTGGCAGGGGCCGATCTGTCGCGGCTGACCCATCCGGCGGAAATCGACCTGATGCGCAAGCTCGCCGAATGGCCGCGCCTTGTCGAACATGCCGCCCGCGCGCATGAACCGCATCGGGTGGCGTTTTTCCTGTATGATCTCGCCTCTGACCTGCATTCGCTGTGGAATCGTGGCAATGACGAAATCGCGCTGCGATTCGTGCAGGATGGCGATAAGGACACAACCGCGTCGAAAATCGCATTGGCACGTGCGGTTGGCGTTGTGATTTCCTGCGGTCTTGCTATCTTGGGGGTTGCTCCGGCAAAAGAAATGCGCTGACAACAGGCGCCGCTGCCAGAGCAGGTATCGAGCAGGTAACAGCGACCGGGTTTAACCGGCGGGCAGGCAGGCTATGGCAGTGATGGACTTCCGCGAGGGCGGATTTGGTTTCACCTTTTCGCGTCAGCGTGGACGGCGGGATTACGACTTCGAAGAACGCGGCTGGGATGATCTGGCCGATGATTCTGGCCATTCGGCACAGGCGCAGCCAGAAGGGCTGTCGGTGCGTCTGGCGCGGCTGACGCATTATCTGGGTGCTGTGATCTCGGTCGGGCTGATGATCGGTCTGGTTTACTGGGGGTGGCAATTGGTGATGCGCGATGTGTCGGGGGTGCCGGTCATCACCGCGCTGTCAGGCGATGCCCGCACCGCCCCCGCCGATCCGGGCGGGGAATTGACGTCTTACACCGGCCTTGCGGTGAATGGCGTTGCCGCCGGTGGTCGCAGCGAACCTGCCGCGCAGGTCGCCATTGCGCCATCCGCCACCGGCCTGACGGATAGCGATGTGGCCATGGGCCAGCTTGGCGCCACTGCGCGTGAGCCGGCCGCTGGGTCCGACCCCGCGATCAGCTTTGACACCGACCCGATGATCGCCCAGAGCGATGCTGATATGCGTGCCGAACTGGCCGCGGCCGAGGCGCTGGCCGCCGATCAGGCCGTGGCTCAGGCCCAGATCATGGACGCCCCGGCCAGCGAAGGCCCGGTCAACGCCGCCGTGCTGGACGAAAATGGCCAGCAAGCGCAGGCCATGGCGATTACCGATGCGCTTGCGCAGGCTCAGGCGCAGGGCGGTCTGACGGCATCTGTCCGTCCGGCCCCGCGTCCGCGCCGCGCTGCTGCGGTTGCCTCTGCTGCGGCAACCCCGGCGCAGGCCCCGGCTGCTGCCACGGTCGGGGCCGGTTCTGCCGATGCCCCCGCTGCCCGTCCGGCCGCAGTGCAACAGGCCAGCGCAGAGCCTGCCCCCGCACCGCGCGCCGCCACCGCCCCGTCGGGCGCACCACTGGCGCAGATCGGTGCCTTTGACAGCAATGCCATCGCCAACAGCGAATGGGCACGCCTGTCGGGCAAGTTCGGGTCGCAGTTCAGCGGCAAGGCCCCGGTTATTCAGGAACACCGCGCGAATGGGCGCACCTTCTGGCGGCTGCGCGTGGCCGGGTTCGATTCGCGCGACGACGCCCGCCGCTTTTGCGAGGCGCTGAAGTCCGGCGGCACCGACTGTATCCCGGCGACGGCGCAGTGACCGGCGCCACGATTCTCGGCGGCATTGCCGGGACCACCCTCACACCGGTCGAGCGGGACTTCTTTCGCTCGGCCGATCCGTGGGGGTTCATTCTGTTCGGGCGCAATGTCGAAAACCCGGATCAACTCCGCCGCCTGACCGCCGAGCTGCGCAATGCTGTGGGCCGCGATGCCGTCATCACCATCGACCAGGAAGGTGGCCGTGTGCAACGCCTCCGCGCCCCGCACTGGCGCGACTGGCCCGCCCCGCTGGATGATGCCGCGCGCGGCGAACGCGTTATCTGGCTGCGCCACCGCCTGATCGGGGCGGAACTGCGTGCTGCCGGAATCGACAGCAACTGCGCACCAACGCTGGACGTGGCACAGCCCGAAACACATCCGTTCCTGCGCAACCGCTGTCTTGGCACCGACCCGGAAACAGTTGCCCGGCTTGGCCGCGCCGCCGCCGACGGTCTGCTGGCCGCAGGTGTGCTGCCGGTGATGAAACATATGCCCGGCCACGGTCGGGCCACCGCCGACAGCCACCTTGAAACCCCGCAGGTGACAGCGCCGCTGCCGGAACTCGACCTCTGCGATTTTGCCCCGTTCCGCGCATTGGCCGATCTGCCGATAGGGATGACGGCGCATATCCGCTTTACCGCGATCACCGATCAGCCTGCCACAGCCGCGCCACAAGCCATCGCGCTGATCCGCGACCAGATCGGCTTTGACGGGCTGCTGATGACGGATGACATCGGCATGAACGCTCTGTCCGGAACTCAGGCCGACCGCGCGCGCGCCGCCATCGCGGCAGGCTGTGATCTGGTCCTGCATTGCAACGGCGACATCGCGGCGATGGAGCAGGTGGCCGCCGCCGCCGGTCCCTTGTCTGCCGCCGCCACCTGCCGCGCCGATGCCGCACTGGCCATGCGCCGCGCCCCGGATGCCGCCGATCTGGCCGCGCTCGCCGCTGAATATGACGCGGCATAGGGCATCTTTGGTCTGTAAATATCCTTTGGGGGTGAGGAGGATCAAGCAAAGCTCCAGTGGGCCTTTTCCCCGACGAACGGGGCGAAGCGCCCCCGGTTGCCAACGCTGCGCCTTGACTCACACCCTGCTTCGGCGGACTCTGCGGGCCTGACCAATCAGACCCGCGCCATGACCACCCGACCGCAAGCCCCCTATCTGCGCCCTGTCGCTACCGTGCCCGAGGCCGACGACATTGCCGCCCGCCGCGTGGACGAGGCGTTGATCGTTGATGTGGACGGGTTCGAAGGCCCGCTGGACCTGCTGCTGACACTGGCGCGGACGCAGAAACTGGACCTGATGAAAATCTCGGTTCTGGCATTGGCCGAACAATACCTAGCCTTTGTCGAACAGGCCCGCCGCCTCAGGATCGAACTGGCCGCCGATTATCTGGTCATGGCCGCCTGGCTGGCGTTCCTGAAATCGCGCCTGCTGCTGCCCCCCGACCCCGAGGCCGAAGGCCCAAGCGCCGAGGATATGGCCGCGCATCTGGCCTTTCAATTGGAACGGCTGAACGCCATGCGGCAGGCGGCGGCGAACCTGATGGCGCGCGACCGGCTGGGGATCAGCCGTCACCCGCGAGGGGCACCCGAAACCGTGACACGCAGCAGACAGACCGAGTGGCAGGCCGGGCTGCTGGACCTGATGCGCGCCTATGCCCGGCTGCGCACACGCGATGAATTCCGCCCCTATGCCTTTGATCGCAAAGACCTGTTCACTATGGAACAGGCGCTGAACCGGCTGCGCGGGCTGATCGGCTATGCCGGTGACTGGACCGATCTGTCCGAATTTCTGCCCGACGGCTGGGACGGCGCGCGGTCTGCATCTGCCCGCGCGGCGACCTTTGCCGCCTCGCTGGAACTGGCGCGTCAAGGCCGGATCGAGATCCGCCAGCCCGAAATGTTCGCCCCTATCAGCATCCGCCGCAGGCCGACATGACCGAGGCTGACCCGACCCGCTTTCCCCCGCCGCCGCTGCCGGAACAGGCCCGTATGGTCGAGGCGCTGCTGTTCGCCTCGGCCACGCCCATGCCCCTGCGCGAGATCGCCGCGCGCCTGCCCGCCGGTTGCGATGCGCCCGAAGCCCTGGCGCATCTGCGCGGCCAATACGACCGGCGCGGGGTGGTGCTGGAACGCATCGGTGATGCTTACGCCTTTCGGACCGCGCCCGACCTGTCCTTTCTGATGCAGGATACCACCACCGAACAGCGCCGCCTGTCGCGTGCGGCCACCGAAACGCTGGCGATCATCGCCTATCACCAGCCCGTCACCCGCGCCGAGATCGAGGAAATCCGCGGCGTCGCGGTCAGTCGCGGCACGCTGGATCAGTTGCTGGACATCGGCTGGATCCGTGTCGGTCGCCGCAGGATGACGCCGGGCCGCCCCGTTACCTTTGTCGTGACCGAAAGCTTTCTGGACCATTTCGGCCTTGAAAGCGCCCGTGATCTGCCGGGCTTGACGGAATTGCGCGCCGCAGGGCTGCTGGAATCGACCCCGCCCGATGCACTGCTGCCGGGGCTGGATTTGCCGCGCGACCAAGACGAGGATGACGACATTCCGTCCACCGACGCGCCTGACGATTTGTTCGAGGACGAGCCATGAACATGAACCAACTGACGCGGATGCTCAGCCGGTTTCTGCTGAACTGGGGTGTGAACGCCGGTATCAGGCGCATGGGCCAGACCCAGCCGCGCCCCGGTGAAACCCGCGAAGAAGCCCGCAAACGCCAGCAGGTCGCCCGGCAGAACAGCAGTCGCACCCGGCAGGCCATGCGGGTTCTGCGCCGCTTTATCCGCTTCTGAAACGCCAGAGCGGTGCGGCTGAATTATGCTGTCCGCCGCAGATTCGAGGGTCCGGGATGAGCCTGAAAGACATTGTGAAGCGCCTGAAAACCATGATCGGCGGATCAGATCAAACCACAGCCAAGCCTGCCGCCCCGGCGCAAAAGCCGCAGGCCAGGCGTGCGGATGTCAAACGCGCCCGACAGGCCGCGCGGACCACCCGCAAACGCGGTTGAGCGCGTAGCCGGACATGTGGCGCAGGGGCGCCGGGTGACAGGCGTCGTGCCTCACGTGGGATTTCGACAGGCAGGAAAGATCCGGGCAGGTGCGTTAGCGAAATTGTTTCGCCAGCTTCAGCCCTTGTCCCTGATAGTTCGAGGCGATGTCGGCACCATAAAGGCGATCGGGGCGCGCCGCCATCCGCTCATAGACCAGCCGCCCGACGACCTGACCGTGTTCCAGCGCGAAGGGGGCCTCGTGGCAGCGCACCTCAAGCACACCCCGCGCGCCGGTGCCACGCTGGCCGACGCCGAAGCCGGGGTCAAAGAATCCGGCGTAATGCACCCGGAATTCGCCGACCATCGCCAGATAGGGGGCCATCTCGGCGGCGTAATCGGCGGGGATCGCCACCGATTCGCGGCTGACGAGGATATAAAACGCGCCGGGGTCCAGAATCAGCCGCCCATCATGGCTGCGCAATTCGTCCCAGAAATCGGCGGGGTCATAGGCCGCGATCCGGTCGAGGTCGATCACCCCGGTATGGGGACGGGCGCGATAGCCGACGAGATCGCCCTTTGCCGGGCGCAGATCGACGGAAAAGCCCAAACCTTCGTCGATCAGTGCCTCGCCGTTGACCAGCGGTTCGGCCCGATGCAGCGCGGCGAGGTCGGCATCAGACAGCACTGCTTGGCCCTGCCGCAGCCGAAGCTGGTTCAGCCGCATCCCCGGACGCACCAGCACGGAAAAGCTGCGCGGGCAGATTTCGGCATAAAGCGGGCCGTCATAGCCAGGGGGCAGACGGTCGAATTCGGTCCCGCCATCGGCGATCAGCCGCGTCAGCAGGTCCAGCCGCCCGGTCGAGGATTTGGCGTTTGCCACCGCCGTCAGCCCATGGGGCAGCGCCAGCCTTTCCATCAGCGGGACCAGATAGACGCAGCCCTTTTCCAGCACCGCACCGCCAGTCAGGTCCATCTTGTGCATTTCGAAATCGGCCAGCCGGTCCATCACCCGCTGCCCTTTGCCCGCCAGAAAGCTGGCGCGCAGCCGGTAAGCCACGGTCCCCAGCCGCAGGTCAAGGCTGGCGGGCTGCACCTGTGCGTCGGTCACGGGCGGATCGGCGGTGATTGCGCCCTGCGCGATCAGGTTGCGCAAAAGGCTGTCTGGCAGAACCCCGTTCATCGCTTCCCCCGGATATGCGAACGCCCACCCCGTGAAGGGTGGGCGTTGTCGAAATGGTCGGGCCGGCGAGATTCGAACTCGCGGCCTTCCGCCCCCCAGACGGACGCGCTAACCAGGCTGCGCCACGGCCCGACGGGGGCCATATAGGGCCAAGCCGACGACCTGCACAAGAGGCCGCAGACGGATTTCTTGTGCGAATTTTGAGACATGTCGCAGGTCAAAGCCGCGCGGCGATCTGATCCAGCAGATGCAGCGCCGGTTTGCGGGCTGCGCGGGGCAGGGGGGCGGGGCTGTTCCGCAGCGTTGCTGCCAGCGCCCCCAGCCGGGGCAGCCATTCCACAGGCGCAACGGCAAGGGCCTGCGGTGTGGCGGGATTATCCTCGGGCGTGGCAAGGTCAGGAAACAGTGGCAGCGGCTCTGCCGTCGGGCGCCGCCGATGGCGTTCACGGCTGCGGGGGGCATGTGGCAGGTCGTCGTCATGATCCTGAATGTGATTCTGCGTTGACAGAATCGCTGCCGGTTCTGGTCTGGGTGCAGACGATGCCGCAGCCGGTATGGCCGTCATTGCATCATTGGCGGTCGCGTCGGTGGTGCTTTCCTCATCCTGCGGCATGGCCACCCCGATCGCCTCGCCCAAGCGGGCCGCCCCACGGGCGCGGATCATCGCGCCGCGATCCCGCGCCAGCATCTTGCGCGCACCACGAATGGTCAGCCCCTCATCGCGCAGAATTTCGCACAGGCCAGCGGCCAGCCGCACATCATCGGGGCGGTAATAGCGCCGCCCATCCCCGCGCTTGACGGGCTTTAGCAGTGAAAACTGGGTTTCCCAATAGCGCAGCACATGTGGTGCCACGCCGATCAGTTTTGCCACCTCACCGATGGAGCGGAATGCCTCTGCGCCCTTCTCCATCGTCGGCGGTCTCAGCCTTTGTTGCCAGCGGCGACACGATCTTTCATCAGATGCGAGGGGCGAAACGACAGCACCCGGCGCGGCGTGATTGGCACTTCTTCGCCGGTTTTGGGGTTGCGCCCGACGCGTTCGTTTTTGTCACGAACCGAAAACGTGCCAAAGGATGAAATTTTCACCTGCTCGCCCCGGACGAGTGCGTCAGAGATATGACCCAGCACACTTTCGACCAGCTGCGCTGATTCGTGGCGTGACAAACCGACATCGCGGAAAACCGCTTCGGCCAGATCCATGCGTGTCAGGGTTTTTTCACTCATATCATGTCCTTTCGGATTCAGCATAAGGATGAGTGGATTCGCAAGGTCTGTCAACAACAGGCAGGGTAAAATCGTTCCTGTGCGGAAACAAAATCCAAAGCATTCTCATTGCTTACCCCTTTCGCGCCGGGGATTTGAACGGCAGCATAGGGGTGATTATATCGAAGCCGTCACAAAAGGGGGGGCGGCGATATGGCTGGCGGTTGGGCGCGCGACGATGCGGTAAACGATCAGATCGAGGTTTCCACGAACGAGGCTATCGCCCGCGCCCGTCTGCGCGCCGCCAGACCAAGCGCAACCGACAGCGCCGAATTCTGCGCCGAATGCGACGAACCGATTCCGCAGGCGCGCCGCGATGCCATTCCCGGCGTGCAACTGTGCGTGGCCTGTCAATCTGGCCGCGACCGTGCCTTTCGCCCACAAGCAGGAATCAACCGGCGTGGCAGCAAGGATTCACAATTGAAATAAAGGGCTTGCTGTTTTCCCCAATACGCCCCCTTGGGCATGGCGGTTCAGCGGCAACCCTGACAGAAGTCCTTGATCCGGCGGCAGGCCTCGGTCAGTTCCGCGTCAGAGGTGGCATAGCTGATGCGGAAATGCGGTGACAGGCCAAAGGCCGCGCCAAAGACCACCGCGACGCCGGTTTCTTCCAGCAGAGCATTGGCGAAGGACTCGTCATTCGCAATCACTGTTCCGCCGGCGCTGGTCTTGCCGATCAGCCCGGCGATCGAGGGATAGACGTAAAACGCCCCCTGCGGCACCGGACAATCAATACCGGGGCAGGTGTTCAGCGCCGCCACCACCAGATCGCGCCGCCGCTGAAACACGGTCAGGCTTTCGCTGATGTAACCCTGCGGTCCGTTCAGCGCCGCCAATGCTGCATATTGGCTGATGCTGCTGGGGTTCGAGGTGGATTGCGATTGCAGCTTGGCCATCGCCCGGATCAGCATCTCTGGCCCGGCGCCATAGCCGATGCGCCAGCCGGTCATCGCATAGGATTTGCTGACCCCGTTCATGGTCAGGGTGCGATCCTTCAGGCGCGGTTCGACCTGGGCGATGGTGGCGAATTCCAGCCCGTCGAACATCAGATGTTCATAGATGTCGTCGGCCAGCACCCAGACATGCGGATGATCCAGCAGCACGGCCGCCAGCGCGGCCAGATCGTCGCGCGAATAGGCCGCGCCCGACGGATTGCCGGGGGAATTCAGGATCAGCCATTTCGTGCGCGGCGTGATTGCGGCGGCCAATGCAGCCGGGGTCAGGCGGAACCTCTGATCGGCGGTGCAGGACACAATCACCGGATCAGCGCCGCCCAGACGAACCATGTCGGGATAGCTGACCCAATAGGGCGCGGGAATAATCACCTCATCCCCCGGATTCAGCGTGGCGATCAGCGCGTTATACAGGATCTGCTTGCCACCCGTGCCGACCGTTACTTGCGACGGCGCGTAATCCAGCCCGTTTTCACGCGCGAATTTATCGGCGATGGCCTTTTTCAGTGCCGGCATCCCATCGACCGAGGTATAGCGCGTATGCCCTGCGTCAATCGCCGTCTTGGCCGCGTCGCAGATATGGGTGGGGGTGTCGAAATCCGGTTCTCCGGCCGACAGGGAAATGATGTCGCGCCCTTGCGCCTTCAGCTCGGCGGCGCGGGCCGTCATGGCGATGGTGGGCGAAGGCTTCACCCGCCCCAGATTGTCGGACAGAAATCCCATGACAGCTTTCCTTTGGCAGCCTGTTTGAATCAGACAATGGCATGTCTTAGGGTGCGCGGGCAAAGGCAGCAAGCAAGGAACAGCATGGAACCCGACTGGTATGCCGACGACAAGGCCACTTTGGGCGATCGCATCACCGCCGCGCGGGAATCGGCGGGACTGGAGCGGCGCGAACTGGCGCAGCAACTGGGTGTGCGGCTGCGCACTCTGCGCGGGTGGGAACATGACGAACGCGAACCGCGCGCCAATCAGGTGCAGATGCTGGCCGGGATGCTGGGCGTTTCGCTGATCTGGCTGATGACCGGGCGCGGCGAAGGCCCTGTGCTGGCCTCGTCCGATGGCGGCAATGCCGGCACGTTGGCCGAGTTGCGCGCCCTGCGGCAGATGTTCAAGGCCGCCGATCTGCGGCTGGCCCGGCTGGAAAAGGTATTGGCCAATGACTGAAGATCACGACACCCGCCTGCGCCGCTTGCGGATGCGCAGCTGGCGGCGCGGCACCAAGGAAATGGACCTGATCCTTGGCCCCTTCGCGGATGGCCCGATGGCCGCGCTGGAACCTGCGATGCTGGATTTCTATGAACAGTTGCTGGCCGAAAACGATCAGGATCTGTATCCGTGGATCACTGCGCGCATTAACGGGCGCACAGCCGGGCCGCAGGAACTGGCGCCGGTGCTGGACCTTGTGGCTGCCCATGCCGCGCGCCACCTTTCCCCGGATCGATAGAGTTTTATGAAATCATGGCGAAAAAACTGTCGGTGATTAACTGAACCTTCGGGATTTTCTGCAAATGTTCTGTCAAGGACGACAAGACAGGACAGGTTATGACGATGTTTGCCCCGGTGCCGCACAGCGGCTTTCATCAGCGCGACGACCAATTGACCCGGCACGAGGCGGCAAATGCCGCCGCCTATCTGGAAACGCTGCAATTGCTTGACCGGATGCATCGGCTGATGATGGACCTTATCAAGGATGAATTCGAACGGTTGGGCCGTAACGATCTGAACCCCGTGCAGGCGCTGATCCTGTATAATCTCGGCACGTCCGAGGTGACGGCGGGCGAACTGCGTTCGCGCGGGATGTATCAGGGGTCGAATGTGTCGTATAACCTGAAAAAGCTGGTGCAGATGGGATATGTGCATCACGAACGCTGCGATCAGGACCGGCGCTCGGTCCGGGTGCGGTTGACGGAATCGGGGCAGGCGGTGCGCGACGCGGTGATGAACATGTTCACACGCCACGCTGAAGGGTTGGCCATGTCGGGGGTGCTGGACGATCCGCCGCTGCTGGCGGTGAACCTGCAAACCCGCCGTATCGAACGGTTCTGGGCCGAACAGATCAGATATATTTACTGACGATTGCTGCCTGCCGGGGGCTTTCCCGCCCCCATCCGATACGCCATAGTCACCGAAAACAGGGGGATGTCATGGCGGTTATCGACCTCAACTCCGATCTGGGCGAGGCGTTCGGGCCTTGGGTCATGGGTGATGACGCGCATATTCTGGAACTGGTCACATCGGCCAATATTGCCTGCGGTGGTCATGCGGGCGACCCGGATGTGATGTTTCATACACTGCGCCGCGCCGCTGATCTGGGGGTCGGTATCGGCGCGCACCCTGGCTATGCCGACCGGCAGGGCTTTGGTCGCCGGGTGATCCCGATGACGCCTGATGAAATCAGCCGCATGGTTGCGGCTCAGGTCGGGGCGTTGCAGGGCGTGGCGGCCTTGGCCGGGGCGCGGGTGGCCTATGTCAAGGCGCATGGCGCGCTGGCCAATCTGGCCGCCGCCCGGCGCGAGGTAGCGGATGCCGTGGCGCGGGCCGTGGCGGCTTTGCCCGGTGATCTGGCGCTGCTGGCGATTTCGGGCACGGAACTGGAACCGGCGGGGCGCGCCGCTGGGCTGCGGGTGTTTTCGGAAATCTTTGCGGATCGCGGCTATCAACCCAACGGCCAGCTGGTCCCGCGTGGTCAGCCCGGCGCGATGATCCATGATGCGGCGCAGGCGGCGGACCGGCTGTTACGGTTTCTGGACGGCGGCCTGATGCCGGTGGTGGGCGGCGATTCCATTCCGCTGGCGGCGCAGTCGATCTGCGTGCATGGCGACAGCGACCAGGCCGTTGCGATGGCGCGCGAAATCCGCCTGCGTCTGACGGCGGCGGGTGTCGGCCTTGCGCCCTTTTGTGGCACCGTGCCGGGATGAGCGGCTTTCCCCGGCTGATTGCGGTCGCCGATCACGCGCTGCTGATCGAATGGGCCGAGGCGCTGGACGATGCCGCCCATGCGCAGGTGCTGCGGCTGGACCGGGCCTTGCAGTCGGACCCCGCGCCGGGGCAGCAGGCGGTGATCCCTGCCTATGTCAGCCTGTTGATCCAGTTCGACCCGCTGCACAGCGATCACGCTGCGGTGCAGGCTCATGCCCGGCGGTTGATGGCGTGCCCCGGCTCTGACAGCGCACAAGGCCGTCTGCGCGAAGTTCAGGTCTGTTACGACGATGATCTGGCCCCCGATCTGCCCGAGGTCGCGGCCCGCTGTCGAATGACTCCGCAGCAGGTGATCGACTGCCATCTGTCAGGCGATTACCGCGTCTATATGTATGGTTTCGCGCCCGGCTATGCCTATCTGGGCGGTGTGCCCAAACCCCTGCAACTGGATCGCAAGCCAGCACCGCTACGCGGTATTCCGGCGGGCAGCGTTATCATCGCCGGGCCGCAGTGCATCGTCACCACGCTGACCATGCCGACCGGCTGGTGGATCATCGGACGCTCGCCCACGCGGATACTGGATGGCAGCGCCGACCGGCCATTTCTGTTCGAGGTAGGCGACCGGGTGCGTTTTCGCCGCATCAGCCGTGCCGAATGTCAGGTGTCTGATGGCTGAGGCGCTGTTTCGGGTCATCCATGCCGGGCCTTATCTCACGGTGCAGGACAGCGGCCGTCTGGGCTGGCAGCGGTTTGGCGTGACTGAATCCGGCCCGATGGATCGCGCTGCGGCGGTGATGGCGAATATCGCCGCCGGAAACCCCGCCGATGCGCCGCTGATCGAGGTCTCGATCGGCGGGCTGATCCTTGAATGCGAGGTCGGGCCCGTCACCATCGCCATCGCGGGCGGCGGTTTTATCGTGACGCTGGACGGGGCACGGTTCGGATCGTGGCAAGTGCTGACGGTGCAGGCAGGGCAAAGGCTGGTGATCCGCCCCGGCCCTTGGGGCAGCTGGACCTGCCTTGCTTTCGCGGGTGAACTGGACTGTCCGCTTTGGCTGGGCAGTGCGGCGACGCACGGTCTGTCGGGTCTGGGCGGCGGGCGGCTGGCCAGGGGTGATCTGCTGCGTATCCGCAATCCGCGTGTTCGCCCCACACCCCCGCGCGCGATCCCGTGTCCGGTCTGGGCGCGCCCACGCACGACGGTGCGCGCGACGCTTGGCCCGCAGGACCGGCATTTTACGCCACAGGCCATTGCCGCGCTGCGCGGCGGCACCTTTCGGCTGACCAGCGCCTATGACCGCATGGGCGTGCGCCTGTCCGGCCCGCCGCTGGATCTGGCCGGGGCGCTGTCGATCCCGTCCGAGGCGGTGCTGCGTGGCTCGGTTCAGGTGGCGGGCGACGGGGTGGCGACGGTTCTGCTGGCCGATCACCAGACGACCGGCGGCTATCCCAAGATCGCGACGGTGATTTCCGCCGATCTGGACGGGTTCGCGCAATGCCGCAGCGGGCAGGCGGTGCGTTTTCGGCTGGTCACGCCCGATCAGGCCGTGGCGCTGACGCGGGTGCGGATGCGGGCGGTGCAGGCCACGCTGGTGCGATTACGCCAGCAGATGCAGCCCGATACCGCCTATGGCCGCGATGATGACCACCGCCCATGAGGGCAGCTTCCACGCGATCAGCAACACGGCGCAGGCCAGAGCCAGCGCGAAATCCGGCATCCCGTGCACCGCGCTGGTGAACACCGGCGAATACAGAGCGGCGCCCAGAATGCCGACCACGGCGGCATTTGCCCCCTGCATCGCGGATTGCGCGGCGGGGCGGCGGCGGACATCATTCCAGAACGGCAGCGCCGCGATCAGCAGCAGAAAGCCCGGCAGGAACACCGCCAGCAGCGCGACGGTTGCCCCTGCCAGCCCCGCCGGGGCGGCGACTGGCGCGCGGCCCAGTATTCCCGACAGCAGCCCCGGCGCAGCCTGCACGGGTTCAGACACCGCGCCCAGATAGGCGGCAAAGGTGAACAGCGGGCCGGGCACCGCCTGCGCCGCGCCGTAACCGGCCAGAAATTTGTCGGCACTGACCCAACCGGGACGCACGACCTCGGCCTCCAGCAGCGGCAGGACCACATGGCCACCGCCAAAGACCAGCGATCCAGCGCGGTAAAAGGCGTCGGTCAGCGCCAGCAGGTGCCTGCCGTCTGCCGCCATTGGCAGCAGCAACAGCAACAGTGCAAAGGTGGCCAGTGCTGCCAGCCCGACCCGGCGCGACACCGGCACGGGCAGGGCGGCTGCGTTTTGGGTGGCCTGACCGCGCCCCAGCAGCAGACCGGCCAGCCCGCCCACCACAATTGCGCCGATCATGCCAAGCGCACCGGGCAGAAACGCCAGCATTGCCACGGCCAGCACCGCGATGGCAGCGCGTTCGCGGTCGGGGCACAGGCTGCGCGCCATGCCCCAGACTGCCTGCGCGACGATGGCGACGGCGGCGATTTTCAGCCCGTGCAATGCGCCTTGCCCAACCGGCCCGCTGAGCCACGCGGCCCACAGCGCAAAGCTCATCAGCAACAGCGCGGATGGCAGGGTAAAGGCCACAAAGGCCGCCGCTGCGCCTGCCCATCCGGCCCGTGTCAGCCCAAGCGCGAACCCCACTTGCGACGAGGCCGGGCCGGGCAGGAACTGGCACAGCGCCACAAGGTCGGCATAGGCCGGGTCGCTTAACCATTGGCGGCGGGTCACGAATTCGTCGCGGAAATAGCCCAGATGCGCCACCGGCCCGCCAAATGCGGTCAGCCCCAGTTTCAGAAAGGCGGCAAAGACTTCGGGCGCGGTGCCTCTCGTCCGGTTCGCATATGCTGGTCCGGCCATGGTCTGCCCCTGATTCCCGCAGTCGCGCGCAGGGTGGCGGTGCAGGGCAAGGGCGTCAACCCGTTCGCGGTCCTCTGCCCAGCACGTTCATGTCCTTGGCGGCGTTGTGTGGCCGGGTTCGTTACCCCGCCAGCCAAACCCCAGCAGCGCATCCACGCAGCCCGGCGGGCAAGGGCCACCGCCTTATTCCGCCGCCCGAGCCATCGGGTTGTTCGGATGCGAGGTCCAGTTGGCATAGTCGCCGCGTGTCCGCCCGGTGCGCAGGTCAGTTTCGCCGGGGGCCAGTTCGCGCATGGTGATACAGTCCTGAACCGGGCAGACATCGACGCACAGGTTACAGGCGACGCATTCTTCCTCGATCACCTGAAACACCCGGCCCGGTTTCATAGCGATGGCTTGGTGCGAGGTATCCTCGCACGCGGCAAAGCAGCGGCCGCATTTGATGCACTGATCCTGGTCGATCACCGCCTTGGTGACATAATTCAGGTTCAGGTATTGCCAATCGGTGACGTTCGGCACGGCGCGCCCGATCAGATCGTTCAGCGTCATGTCATGGCTGTCCAGATAGTCGCGCAACCCCGAGATCATTTCCTGCACGACCTTGAAACCATAGGTCATCGCCGCCGTGCAGACCTGCACATTTCCGGCCCCAAGCGCCATGAATTCAGCCGCGTCGCGCCATGTGGTGATGCCGCCGATGCCGCTGATGGGCAGACCGCGCAGGGCTGGGTCGCGGGCAATTTCGGCGACCATGTTCAGCGCAATCGGTTTCACCGCCGGGCCGCAATAGCCGCCATGCGCGCCTTTGCCGTCAATGGTGGGTTCAGGGGCGAACAAGTCCAGATTGACGCTGGTGATGCTGTTGATCGTGTTGATCAGGCTGACCGCATCAGCCCCGCCGCGCTTGGCCGCCTCGGCCGGTTTGCGGATGTCGGTGATGTTGGGGGTCAGTTTCACGATACAGGGCATACGCGAGTGCTGTTTCACCCATCGTGTCACCATTTCGATATAGTCTGGCACTTGACCGACGGCGGCGCCCATGCCGCGTTCGCTCATGCCGTGGGGGCAGCCAAAGTTCAGCTCGACCCCATCCGCGCCCGTGTCCTCGATGGCGCGCAGAATGTCGATCCACGATTGTTCGTCACAGGGCACCATCAGGCTGATAATCAGCGCCCGGTCGGGGTAATCGCGCTTGACCGATTTGATCTCGCGCAGGTTCACCTCTAGCGGGCGGTCGGTAATCAGTTCGATGTTGTTCAGGCCCAGAACGCGCCGATCCGCGCCATGGATCACGCCATAGCGCGGGCCGTTGACGTTCACGACCGGCGGGCCTTCGCTGCCCAGGGTTTTCCACACCACACCGCCCCAACCAGCCTGAAAGGCGCGGCGGACGTTATATTCCTTGTCCGTTGGCGGGGCCGAAGCCAGCCAGAACGGGTTGGGCGATCTGATGCCGATAAACTCGGAGCGAAGGTCAGCCATCGGCCAGGTCTCCTGCCAAGGGGGTCAAACGACGATTTCGGATTCGTATTCGCGCAGAATTTCGGGGTGCTTGTCGCGCGCCGCACCGCGCAGCGCCTCGGTCAGTTTGCGCAGGCGGGGCGTGCCGATCATCAAGTAACGGCTGGGCATGATTTCATCGAAATCATAGGCGGCACCGGCGGGAATAAAAACGGTTGACGCGGGGGGCACATCGACGTTTCCATCCGCCAGCCGGAACCGCAGCCTGCCGGAAATCAAATGAAAGGCCACGTCATCCTGCGGGTGGCGGTGCAGATAGCCGGGGCCACTGCCCGACATTTCGATGATCTGAAAACCGTCGCTGGAAGCCAGCGGAACCGGGTTTTCACCGTCACGAGACGTGTGGATCGTCACCTTTTTGGCAGTGTCTGTCATGGGGCGTCCTCCATCAATGTCGCGTGAATATCTTCAGCGGCATCGCGCCCCTGTGCAACCGCCGTCACGGTCAAATCCTCGCCACCTGCCGCGCAATCGCCGCCTGCCCAGACCCCCGCGGCCGAGGTGCGGCCCGGCCCGGATACGGCGATCTTGCCCCCTGACAGCGCCAGCCCGTCGGGCACGCCGTTCAGCCGTTGACCGATGGCGCGAAACACCTGATCGGCCTTGATGCGGAAATGCTCGCCCGTGTTCAGGCTGCCGTCGGGCAGATCCTGCGTATAGGCGAACTCGATTTCCGCCACCGCGCCGTTGCCGTGAATCGCAACGGGCATGGCATTGCAGATGATGCGCACGCCGCTGCTGGTGGCGTGGTCCTGTTCGTGCTGGCTGGCCGACATGCGATCCTGCCCGCGGCGATAGGCGATGGTGACGTTTTCCGCCCCCAGCAGTTTCGCCTGAACCGCAGCATCCACAGCGGTCATGCCGCCGCCGATCACCACCACATCGCGGCCCACGGGCAGGGTGGCCAGATCGTCGGCCTGCCGCAGTTCGGCGATGAAATCCACCGCGTCGCGGATGTTGTCGCGATCTTCGCCCTCAATCCGCAGCGCGTTGACGCCGCCCAGACCGATGCCCAGAAACACCGCGTCATATTGTGCCCGCAGACCGTCCAGCGTCATGTCATGGCCCAGACGGTGCCCGGTTTCGACGGTGATGCCGCCGATGCGCAGCAGCCATTCGACTTCGGCCTGCGCAAAGCCATCGGTCGCCTTATAGCTGGCGATGCCGTATTCGTTCAGCCCACCCGGTTTGCTGCGCGGGTCATAAATCGTCACCTCGTGCCCCTTGGCGGCCAGCCGGTGCGCGCAGGACAGGCCCGCAGGCCCGGCACCCACCACGGCGATGCGCCGCCCCGTCGGTTCGCCGCGCCGGAACGGATGCCCCTCCGCCGCCATCAGCCCATCAGTGGCATAGCGTTGCAGCGCGCCGATCTGAACCGGCTCGCCCTCGGCCTCCATGCGGACGCAATCGCCTTCGCAGAGGGTTTCGGTCGGGCAGACGCGGGCGCACATACCGCCCAGGATATTGCTGTGAAAGATCGTCAGCGCGGCGGCGTCGGGCGTGCCGGTGGCGATCTGGCGAATGAACAGCGGAATGTCGATGCCGGTGGGGCAGGCCGTGATGCAGGGCGCGTCATGGCAGAAATAACAGCGATCCGCCGCAACCTGTGCCTGATGATCGTCCAGCGGTGGCGCGACATCGGCGAAATTGATCTGATATTGTCCGGGCATCAACCGGCCCGGTGTAACTCCGGCTGTCAGCTTGGCTTGGGTCATCATACTCCCCCTGGCACGGCCTGTTCCAGAAGGCTGGCACAGGTCAAAAATTTTATCAAACGATAAAATCACGGTGGGCAGCGGAATGGAAAACGGGGCGCAGAATCGGGCGCCCCGTTTATGATTTGCCTGAAAAAGCGGCGATCAGGTGGTTTTGCGGCGGCGCAGGACCAGTGCGGCCAGCCCGCTGACCAACAGCAGCCCACCGGCCGGCAGTGGCACTGGCGCCGGTGGCGGCAGCGAGCCTTCGTCGAGCAGCGCATATTTCACATGACCGCCCGCGACCAGATATTCACCAAATCCATCGCCCCAGAATGACACGGATGTGAACGAGCCGCTGTCATCGAATGCGGCGACAAAGATTTCATAGACGTTGAGGTCTGGATTGTTTTGCGATGGGAAAAGCCCGTCATCATAACTTATCGCATTTGCAACCTGAATCGGTGCGCCGCCGTCAAACGACATGAACAAAGCCGATGGATGGCAGCAGGTCGCCCAATCCCCCACCTCGAACCCAAGCGCATTCACCGGGTTATCAAAGGTAAATGTAATGCCGCTGTCAAAAGCCCCCATGCCCGGCCCGGTTCCGTTGGGGCTGATGTCCACCGTGCCACCGCTGAGAGAGCCATAACCATTAGGCCCCCAGAAAGAACCACCATTATTGCGAGTTACTTTATATTCTCCGAAATCCAGTTCCGTGCCAGATCCGGCGGTGCTCCAGATTGAGTTATGGACAACGCCACCTGCTGCGGCGACGGTCGAATTGAATGAAGTCTTGCCAGCGGTGACTCCATCAAAAACGGTTAAGGTTGTGGCGCCTGCCGCCCCGGCCATGGCCGAGAAAGCCAGCGCAAGGCTGATACTTTTAAACATGGGTAGATCACTTTAAGGGTGCACACAAGATCGCAACGGGGATAATATTATGTTATATTGAATAATTTTCAATAATTATTTGCCGAACGCCGTGCGTATTAATAATGGCCCGTCAAGCCTGTGTTTATTCGGGTAAATAAATTTCCGCAGCCAAGCCACCCAGTTCCTGCGATCTGTCCAGCCGTAATTCGCCGCCATGCAAAGCAGCCAGGTCCGCGACGATGGCAAGGCCCAGCCCGGTGCCCGGCGGGCCTGATTCGTCCAGACGTGCGCCCCGGATCAGGGCACGGGGGGCGTCGGTGCCGTTCATGCCGGGGCCGTCATCCTCGATCCGCAGGGTCAGGCCGGGACGGGCGGTAATCGCCAGCCGGGTGCGCCCCCATTTCACCGCATTGTCGCACAGATTGCCGATCAGCTCCTCAAGATCCTGCCGCTCGCCCGCAAAGGTCAGATCAGCCGGGCAGGTGACGGTGGCGGTCATGCCCTTGTCCTGCATCGGATGGCGCAGCACCAAAAGGATGTCGTCGATCACCGGAGCGACCGGCGTGCGCTGACCCAGAACGCGCGGCTGCGCGGATCGTGCGCGGCGCAGATGCCAGCCGATCAGCCGGTCCATCCGCGCGATCAGCGCCTGACCGGGATCACCGGGCGGCAGGTCGTTTGACAGCGCCGCCAGCGGTGTTTTCAGCGAATGCGCCAGATTGCCCAGATGCTGCCGCGACCGGGCCAGCAGCGTGGCGTTCTGATCCAGCGCGGCGTTGATTTCAGCCACCAGCGGGTCAAGCTCGCTGATGCCGGGGCGGGGCAGGCGGTCGGCGCTGCCGTCGCGGACGCGGCGCAGATCCTGGCCCAGACGGTTCAGCCCCGACAGGCCGCTGCCCACCTGCACCGCCACCGCCACAGCCAGCCCGACCCCCAGCACCGCCAGCGACACGGCCAACGGGCGGCGCACCTCGCGCAGACTGCCCAGCATTTCCCGCGCCGGAGCCGTTACCGTCAGCATCAGTGAATCATCGCTGTCGGGCAGAGTCAGCGGCTGGTTCAGCACGCGCAAAGGTTCGCCCATCGGGCCGCGCCCGCGTCCGGTGCCCGTCTTGTCCGGGTCGCGCGAAACCAGTTGCGCATCCGCCAGCGAGGCCGATTTCGCCACCACCACACCGCCCGCGCGCAACTGCCAATACCAGCCCGACAGCGGAGTGCCGAAACGCGGATCGAGCGGGGTGTTTTCCACCTCGATCCCGCCCGCATTGTTTATCACCATCCCGGCCATGACCTGATCGGCCATCGCCTGCATTTCGCTGTCATAGCGTTCGGCGACGAAACGATCCAGAACCGCGCCGATCACCAGAAAAGCCGCTAATAATGCCACGGTAATCCAGACGGCTGCCAATAACAGCAACCGTGCGCGCAGCGACCGGATCATGCGACCCCACCGGCAGCGCGCAGAATATACCCCTCGCCCCGGCGGGTTTCGATGATGCCCTCACCGATTTTCTTGCGCAGCCGGCCGATGACCACCTCGATGGATTTAAAATCGCGGTCGGTGTCGGCCTCATACAGATGTTCCGATAACTCGGTGCGGCTGACGATGCGATCCTGATGCAAAATCAAATAAGATAAAATCCGCGTTTCAAAGGCCGTCAGTTTCAGCGCCACCCCGTCGCGGGTAATCACCCCCAATTGCGAATCGAGCGACAGAACCCCGGCCCTGATAACCGTGCGCGCATGACCGGCCGCACGGCGGATCAGCGTTTGCGCGCGCAAAACCACTTCGTCCAGCCGAAAGGGTTTGACGGCATAATCATCGGCCCCGGCGCGAAAACCGGCGACCTTATCCGTCCAGTCGCCGCGCGCGGTCAGGATCAGCACCGGCATCGTCACCCCGCCGTCGCGCCAGCGGGTCAGCACCTCGATCCCCGGCAGACCGGGCAGACCAAGGTCCAGCACCGCCACGTCATAGGTTTCGGTCGCGCCCAGAAACTCGCCCTGTTCGCCATCATGGGCGATGTCGGTGACAAAGCCCGCGTCCTGCATTGCCGTCGCCACCTGCGCGGCCAGGGTGCGGTCATCCTCGACGATCAATGCTCTCATTTGCGTGCCTCGGTCTGGCCTATGCCTGCCACCTCAAGAAAGCGCCCGTCGCGCGCGTCCAGCCGGATGGTCAGCAGATTGCCCTGCGGGGTCAAAAGCCGCAATTCGCGCACCAGTTCAACCCCAAGCGCGGATTCGTGTGGCGCGGGAAAGGACAGGCGGGCGGCGATCAACCGGCCCTTATAGCGGGCGGTGGCGATTTCGGCGGCCTCGTGCAGAGGCAGGGGGCGGAAATCCTGCGGCAGCGGCGACAGATCCTGTGCGGGCGCGACCGTCGCAAGCAGCGCGGCCAGCAGGCAGGCAAGGGGGGCAGGGGCGATCCGCATGGCCTTTTGTGCCACGGCGAACCCAAACGGAAAATAAACGGACCATTCGCCTTTGGTTCGGTTCCGTTGGGCTAAAAGCGATTCGTCAGCGGGGGCCATGTCGCCCTCGCAATGGTGAAACGAAAGGAAAAACCTATGAGCAGATTCACCCTCCGTCATTCGGTCGCCGCTTTGGCGCTGGTCTCGGTTCTGGGCAGCGGCGTGGCCGCTGTGGCGCAGACCGCAACCCCCGAGGCCCCGGCTGCCACGCAACCCGCAGCGCCGACTCAGACCCCGGCGCTGACCGCCGAAACACTGCCCGAGGCGCTGCGCGCGCTGAACATGTCGGATGTCGAGATCCGCACCGGCCAGCGCGGCGGATCGCGCGTCACCGGCACGCTGGCCGATGGCACCGAGATTCAGGCGATGGTGGCCAATGACGGCACGCTGCGCGGTGTTCGCGCCGATGATGATGCGGCGCTGCCGCAATCGCTGGTCGATGCGGTGCTGCCTGCCCCGGTGCGTGGCAATGCCATCATCCAGCAGTTCGCGCTGATTTCCGGCTTTGGCGTAATGCCCGATATGGTGATGGTTGGCGGTCAGGATGCCGACGGTCAGAAACTGCGCGCCGGCTTTGCGACTGATGGCACGCTGATGCGTTTTGGCCGGGGTGATGATCGCGGACCGGGGATGCACGGCGACCGTGACCGGGGCGGCAAGCGCGGCTTTGACGGTCGTGGCCATGATCGTGGCAAGGGCGAGTATCGCGGCCCGCGCGGCGACCGGGGCGAGCGCGGGGATGCGCCTGCCCGCATGGATCAGCGCGGCCCGCAGGTCGATGAATCGGCGCTGCGTCAAAGCCTGACCGATGCCGGTTACACCGATCTGGGCGACTTTGCCCGTCAGCAAGGTCGTGGTCTGACCGTGAACGCGGTCAACGCAAGTGGTGAAAACGTCACGCTGGAACTGAATCGCGCCGGTGATGTGATCCGCGAAACCGCCCGCTGAGGCAGGCGGTCAGGCAGGGGGCGCGCCCGCAGCCCCCTGCCGTTACGTTGCAACATAACGGTCGCGGCGGTGGTTGATGGCGATGACCAGATTAACAACGACCGCGCCCAGAAAGCTCCAGGCGACCAGATGCCAGTCGCGCAGGAACAGCGCGGCGGTAAAGACCAGCGCATCAAAGGCCAGCTGCACCCATCCGGCGCGAAAGCCGGTCGCATCCTGAACATACAGCGCCAGCACACCAACCCCGCCAAGGCTGGCCCCGTGCCGGAACAGCGCCAGCAGTGCCGATCCGGTCATGGTGCCGAACAGGATCGCGCCGACGGCGGGGTTGATCGCCCCGAATTCCAGCCATCGCGGCAACAGCGCCACCAGCGCCGACATCAACGCCACGGCGGCAAAGCTTTTCCACACGAAGACCCGGCCAAAGCGGCGATACCCCAGCCAGTAGAACGGCAGGTTGATGACAAAGAACACCGGCGCAAAGCCCCAGCCGGTTGTATAGGAAATCAGGATCGCCAGCCCCGCCGTCTGCCCGGTGACAAAGCCCAGATGCGTCAGCAAAACCACCGCCGCCGCCGCCATAAAGCTGCCATAGGCGATGCCTTGGGCATCGTCGATTATACCGTGCTGTAGCTTGCTTTGATCCATGCCGCTCTGATGCCTCCGTAACCCGTGATCCGCAAGGGCCAACGGATATTCAGGCAAACAGGCAATGTTTCCTGTTTGCCTGAATACGCAACTTTGGGCGGGCGCTTAATTCAGCGCCTTGTCGGTGATCGCATGGGTCCACGCCCCTTCGGGTGCGGCGGTAATCACCGGGTCGGAACCGCCGCTCATCAGCGTGTCAACCGTGCGCTGATAATCGGCCTCGTCCAGCGTGCCGTTGGACCCGGCGGTCAGTTTCGCCACCTCGGTCATCATGCGGGTCTGGTGCTCGATGGTCTGCGCGCCGGTTTCGTCGTTGTCCAGCACGATTTCAGCGGCTTCCTCGGGGTGTTCCTCGGCGTATTTCCAGCCCTTCATGCTGGCCCGGACAAAGCGCGCCAGCTTGTCTTCGGTCAAAGGATCGGCCAGCGCGGTTTCCAGAACGTAAAGCCCGTCCTCCAGCGTGGCGACGCCCTGATCCTCGTATTTAAAGGTTATCAGGTCATCTTCACTGATCCCCGCATCCAAGACCTGACCATATTCGTTATAGGTCATGGTGCTGATGCAGGCCGCCTGCTTTTGCAGCAACGGATCGACGTTGAACCCCTGTTTCAGCACGGTGACACCATCAGCCCCGCCCGCGGTCTGAATGCCCAGATGGTTCATCCATGACAGGAAGGGGTATTCGTTGCCAAAGAACCAGACGCCCAGCGTCTTGCCGGGGAAATCGGCGGCGGGGTCGGTGATGCCGCTTTCCTTAAGACAGGTCAGCATCATCCCGGACGACTTGAACGGCTGTGCGATATTGACGATGGGCAGGCCCTTTTCGCGCGCTGCCAGCGCGGCGGGCATCCATTCCACCGTCACATCGGCCCCGCCCCCGGCCAGCACCTGCACCGGCGCGATGTCGGGGCCGCCCGGCTTGATGGTGACGTTCAGGTTTTCCTCGTCATAGAATCCCTTGTCCTTGGCGACATAATATCCCGCGAACTGCGCCTGTGTGACCCATTTCAGTTGCAGCGTCAGATCGTCTGCCGCCTGCGCGGCCCCGGCCAGCAGCGCAAGACCCGCCGCCGAAATCATCAGTCTGGTCATTTTCCACTCCACTGTTGAGGGGCGTTTCGCCCGTTATTGGCGCTGCGAGGGGTGCCAGAAGGTCATCCGGCGCTCGGCCAGCGCGACAATGCCATAGAACAGCGATCCGGCAATCGCCGCCATCAAAATCTCGGCCCAGACCAGCGCAAGGTCCATCTGGCCCACCGAGGTCGAGATCCGAAAACCCATGCCACGCGTCGGGCTGCCAAAGAATTCGGCCACGATGGCGCCGATCAGGGCCAATGTGGTGGTGATCTTCAGCCCGTTGAACAGAAAGGGCAGGGCAGCGGGCAAGCGCAGTTTCACCAGCGCCTGCCAATAGCCCGCGCTCCAGGTCGCCATCTGGTCGCGTTGCAGCGCATCGGTGGCGGCCAGCCCGGCAACCATGTTCACAAGGATCGGAAAGAACACCATCACCACGACGACCGCCGCCTTGGACTGCCAGTCAAACCCGAACCACATCACAAGGATCGGCGCGATGCCGACAATCGGCAGGGCGGCGACGAAATTGCCGATGGGCAGCAGCCCGCGCTGCAAAAACGGGCTGCGGTCGATGGCAATCGCCGTGACCACCGCCGCGCCCGCGCCAATCAGCCAGCCGCTCAGCGCGCCCTTGAGCAGCGTCTGGATCAGGTCGCCCCAGATCATTGGAAAGCTGGCAATGAACCGCGCCCCGATGACCGAGGGCGCGGGCAAGATCACCTGTGGGACCGCATAAAGCGTGACGACCGCTTCCCAGAACGCCAGCACCGTCAGGCCAAAGATCGCGGCCACGGCGATGCGGCGGGGGCGTTCCCAACTGGGCGCAACCGGCAAGGTTGCCAGCCGCGCATTCAGCGTCCAGAACAGCAGCCAGAACCCGACCAGCGCCAGCGCGCGGGCACCCGACAGCGCCCCCGCGACCGCCAGCGACACTGCGACGCCACCGGCCACCAACAACAGCCCCAGATTCAGCCCCCGCCGTATGGTCGCCCCGCTCATCGCGCCAACCCCATGCGGGTCAGCACCACTCTCTCGATCAGGCCAATCAGCCAGACCAGCCCGGCCGCCATGATCGCGGCCGTGAATAGTGCTGCCCAGATCTGGATCGTCTGCCCGTAATACGATCCCGACAGCAGTCGCGCCCCCAGCCCCTGTGTCGCTCCGGCGGGCAGTTCAGCCACGATGGTGCCGACCAGAGCCGCCGCAATCGCCACCTTGAGCGAGGCGAACAGATAGGGCAGCGAAGACGGCAACCGCAAATAACGCAGCACCTGTCCGCCGCTGGCATTCCACGACCGCATCAGGTCCAGCTGCATGGCATCGGGCGCGCGCAGCCCCTTGACCATACCGACCAGCACCGGAAAAAACGACAGCCAGGCCGAAATAAATGCTTTGGGCAGCAGCCCGGTCACGCCCGCGCTGGCGAACACCACGATCACCATAGGTGCAATCGCCAGAATCGGCACCGTCTGGCTGGCCACCGCCCATGGCATGATCGACATGTCCATCGCCCGGTTATGCACGATTCCCACCGCCAACAGCACCCCCGCCGCCGTGCCAATCGCAAACCCCGCCAGCGTGGCCGACAGCGTGATCCAGCCATGCCAGACCAAAGACCGGCGCGAGGTCACAGCCTGCCCCGCCAGCCCGTCCCACAGCCCCGCCGCCACCTGATGCGGCGCGGGCAGCACGGGCCGCTGCTGGCCCATCGTATCGGCAACCAGTTCGGCGGTGGTCAGTTCAACCCCCGCCCGCGCCGCCTGATCCCGCGCCCATGGCGCGTTCATCCAGACTGCCGCGAGATACCAGATCGCCACGATAGCCAGCAGAACGGTCAGAACGGGCAGGATACGGTTCATGGCGCAGCCCAGTGCATATGCCACACGGGCAACCCATCCGCATCGGTCCCCTCGCCGGTCAGGACCAGCCCCTCACGTCCATAAAATCGGCGGGCAGCGGGGTTGGCGCACCATACGGTCAGATCAAAGCCCAACAGTGCCTCGGCCTTGACCGCATCCAGCAGCAGCTTGCCCAACCCATTCCCGCGCACCTCTGGCCGCAGATAAAGCGCAGGTAGGAAACGCGCCGCGCGATCATAAGAAGCGTAACCCAGCACGCGGCTGCCATCATCGACCACCATCAGACAGCGGCTATCCAACATCTCCGGCGTAAACATCGCGGCGATTTCTTCGGCAGATTTGCTTCGCGGCAGCCATTCGGTGGCGTCAATATAGTCGTTAATGATCTCGGCGCAGCCAGGCAGATCCTCTGCCCGCGCAGGGCGAAGGCGGATAGGCATCTTCTGTCCGGAAATATCCTCGGGGGTCCGGGGGTGGAAAACCCCCGGCTTGGGCGCGTCAGTCATAGCTATGCCCCTCCCTCAACCCCTCGCGCACCTCATGCGCCAGGGCGATGAACGCGGGCGTGTCGCGAATATCCAAGGGGCGCTCGCGCGGCAGGGTGCTGTCGATCACGCGGGAAATCCGCCCCGGTCGCGGCGACATGACGACGATCTTGGTCGAAAGATACACCGCCTCGGGGATGGAATGGGTGACAAAGCCGATGGTCTTGCCCGTTCGCGCCCACAGCTTCAGCAGTTCTTCGTTCAGCCGGTCGCGCACGATTTCATCCAGCGCGCCAAAGGGTTCGTCCATCAGCAGAATATCGGCATCAAAGGCCAGCGCGCGGGCAATCGAGGCCCGCTGCTGCATACCGCCCGACAATTGCCACGGGTATTTCCCGCCAAAGCCCGCCAGATCGACCAGATCCAGCACGCGCCGGGTCCGCTCGGCCCGGTCCGCGCGGCTGAACCCCATGATCTCCAGCGGCAGCGAGATATTCCCCGCAATCGTCCGCCACGGATAAAGCCCCGGCGCCTGAAACACATAGCCATAGGCGCGCGCGCGCCGCGCCTGATCCGGGGTCATGCCGTTCACGGTCAGACTGCCGCCGGTCGGCGTCTCCAGCGCCGCCATCGTCCGCAGAAACGTCGTCTTGCCGCAGCCCGAAGGCCCGATAAAGCTGACGAAATCGCCCTGATTGATGGTCAGATCGACGCCTTTCAGTGCATGAACCGGCCCGTCAGCGGTTTGAAAGGTCAGATCGACGCCGCGCGCCTTTATCACTGCCGTCATACCGACCTCATCAACCCGCCATCGACGCGGATGTTGTGGCCGGTGATGTAGCCCGCGCCGTCCGAGGCAAGAAAGGCGACAGTCGCGGCGATTTCCTCGGACGTGCCATAGCGACCCATCGGCACCATCTCGCGCCGTTCCTCGGTCGCGGGCAGGCTGTCGATCCAGCCGGGCAAGACATTGTTCATGCGGATATTCTGTGACGCATATTGATCGGCGAACAGCTTGGTAAAGCTGGCCAGCCCGGCGCGGAACACGGCAGAGGTCGGGAAATTCGCCGCCGGTTCAAACGCCCATGCGGTCGAGATATTGATGATCGCGCCCCCGCCCGCCGCCGCCATATGCGGGGTGACAAGCCGCGCCGGACGCACGACGTTCAGGAAATAAACCTCCATTCCCTGATGCCAGTCCTCATCGGTCAGCTCCAGAACCGGGGCGCGCGGCCCGTGGCCTGCGCTGTTCACCAAGACGTCGATCCGCCCCCAGCGGTCCATCGCCCCATCCACCAGCCGCGCCAGATCCTCCGGCGACTGGTTCGAGCCGGTGACGCCAAAGCCGCCCAGCTCATCGGCCAAAGCCTCGCCCTTGCCCGAGGATGACAGGATGCCCACCGCGAACCCGTCCGCCGCAAGCCTGCGCGCGCAGGCCGCGCCCATGCCGGACCCGCCGGCGGTGATGAGGGCGGTTTTGGTCATCGCATCTCTCCTGTCATGGTTCACCCTTGCGATACAGCCGCATGGCCAGCAGCGGCGCAATGCTCAATGCGGCAGGCGTGCCGTAAAGTGCGACAAGCAAAAGCCCCGCGCGCATCTCGCCTGTCGCCAGATTATTCCCGATCCACCAAAGGCCAGGCGCGATGCTAAGCACCGTCAGGATGCTGCCCGCGACCAGGCGAGTCTTTTCGCTTAGCCCCGCACGGGTGCCAAACGCCCAGACCCCCGCCCAGATCACCGCCGCAAAGGGCAGGGCCGTCAAGGCGAGGACTGAGGCAAAGATCAGAAACTTGCCCACCGCCCCAAGCACCGCCAGCGCGCCGCGCGCGAAGGTCACGTCAACCGGCCTGACCAACGTGTCGAGCAGGAACAGCAGCAAAGCACCCGAAGTCAGCAAGGCGCTGTCAAGCGCCGTGCCGAACAGCAGCAGCAGAAAGCGGCGATCAAAAGCCGGGTTTACCGCCGCCGCCATCACACCCCGCTTGCCGGAATACCCGACCGCGCGACTGGCCGTGGCGCGGTCAGGTCTTTCCACGCCGACAGCGCCCGGTTCACCGCTGGCCGCGCCTCGCGCGCCACAAACGCGCCATGCCCTTCGCGGCTGTCCACGCGGCCCTCGGTCACGGCCACCACCCCGCGCGTCAGGGTAAACCGGGGCAGGCCCTTGACCCTTTGCCCCTCGAACACGTTGTAATCAATGGCGGATTGCTGCGCGCCTGCGGTGATGGTCTTTTCCGCCTCGGGGTCCCAGACCACCAGATCGGCGTCGCTGCCAACCAGCACCGCCCCCTTGCGCGGATACATGTTCAAGATCTTGGCGATATTGGTTGAGGTGACGGCCACGAACTCATTCGGCGTCAGCCGCCCGGTGCCGACACCATGCGTCCACAGCATCGGCATCCGGTCCTCAAGGCCCCCGGTGCCGTTCGGAATCTTGGTGAAATCGTCCACACCCGTGCGTTTCTGCTGGGTCGTAAAGGCGCAATGATCCGTGGCCACCACCGAAAGACTGCCCGATTGCAGCCCGGCCCACAGGCTGTTCTGATGATCCTTGGACCGGAAGGGCGGCGACATGACCCGCCGCGCGGCATGGTCCCAATCGGCGTTGAAATATTCGGATTGGTCCAGGGTCAGATGCTGGATCAACGGCTCGCCCCAGACGCGCTTGCCCGCCGCCCGCGCGCGCCGGATCGCCTCGTGACTGTCCTCGCAGGACACATGCACGACATACAGCGGCACCCCGGCCATATCGGCGACCATGATCGCGCGGTTCGTCGCCTCGCCCTCGACCTGCGGCGGGCGGGAATAGGCGTGCGCCTCTGGCCCGGTGTTCCCCTCGGCCAAAAGCCGCGCGGACAGTTCCGCCACCACATCGCCATTTTCGGCATGAACCATCGCCAAAGCGCCCAAATCGCCGCAGCGGCGGAACGACGCGAACAACTCATCGTCATTCACCATCAGCGCGCCCTTATAGGCCATGAAATGTTTAAAGCTGGTGATGCCGCGATCCACCACCGCCTGCATCTCATCAAACACCTGCTGGCCCCACCAGGTGATCGCCATATGATAGGAATAATCGCAATGCGCGCGGCTGACCTTGTTATCCCACATCTTCAGCGCATCCAGCAAACCCTGACCGGGCGAGGGCAGGGCGAAATCCACCACCATGGTCGTGCCGCCCGCCAAAGCGGCCCGCGTGCCGCTTTCAAAATCATCGACGGAATATGTCCCCATAAAGGGCATTTCCAGATGCGTATGCGGATCAATCCCGCCGGGCATGATATAACAGCCGGTGGCGTCCAGAACCTTGTCGCCGGAAAGGTTCTCACCAATCGCCGCGATCTTGCCGCCTTCGATCAGAACATCGGCGTCATAGGTCAGATCGGCGGTGACGATGGTGCCGTTTTTTATGACAGTGGTTGTCATTGTTATCTCCTCTTAACTGAAAAAAAACTCAGCTATCATCCTCCAGTGTTTCTGTCGCGGCCAGTAAGAGGGACTTTAGTTCCTTCGATAATATCGGGTCTCCCCGTCTCCTGACTGAAACAGTTATGCCGCTTATTAATGAATCCAAGGGAACGTCGAAACTGGCAGTTCGCCTCCAAGTTGGGCTATGATCTTCCCTAATATAGAGGTTCACGTAAGTGTCGTTGCTCCGCCTCAACGGGTCTGGATTTTTCCATTTACCAACTTCAAATCGGTGACTATACCAATCCCCATATTTTTTCTTATCATGAGAAAGATTTACTTCCGTTATTTGACTGCGGTGATTTGCTGTTGCCTCAATCCTTGCGAACTTAAAGTGATTCACTCTCCACCTCCGCCGCCTCTATCACCGCGTGCAGCAGCACATCGGCCCCCGCCGCCGCCCATTCGGGGCTGATCTCTTCGGCCTCGTTATGGCTCAGCCCGTCCACGCAGGGACACATAATCATCACCGTCGGCGCGATGCGGTTGATCCAGCAGGCGTCGTGACCGGCACCCGAGATAATATCCATGTGGCTATAGCCCAGCCGTTCGGCCGCGGCCCGCACCGTGCCGACCAGACCGGGATCGAACGTCACCGGGTCAAAATGCCCGACGGCCTCGATGCTGATCCCAAGACCCAGTTCGGCGGCAATCGCCGGGGCCTCGGTTTCCAGTCGGGTGCGCATCGCGGTCAGCTTGTCCAGATCGGGGCTGCGGAAATCGACGGTGAAGACCGCGCGGCCGGGGATCACGTTGCGGCTGTTGGGCGTGACGTTCATCTGCCCCACCGCGCCGACCGCGCCGGGCTGATGATCCATGGCGATCTGATGCACGGCCTCGATGATCCGGGCCATGCCAAGCCCCGCGTTCACCCGCATGTTCATTGGGGTCGAGCCGGTATGCGCGTCCTTGCCGGTCAGGGTGATTTCCAGCCACCACAGCCCCTGACCGTGGGTGACGACGCCAATATCCTTACCCTCGGCCTCAAGGATCGGGCCTTGTTCGATGTGATATTCGAACATCGCGTGAATGGGCCGCCCGCCGACATCCTCGGACCCGCGCCAGCCGATGCGGTCCAGCTCATCCCCGAAATGCTTGCCCTCGGCATCCACGCGTGCATTAGCGTAATTCTCGGTATGCACGCCCGCGAACACGCCCGAGGCCAGCATCGCGGGGGCAAACCGCGCGCCTTCCTCATTGGTCCAGTTCACCACAACGATGGGGCGGCGCGTCCGAATGCCCAGATCGCGGATCGAGCGCACAACCTCCAGCCCCGCCAGCACGCCCAAAACCCCATCAAACTTGCCCCCGGTCGGCTGGGTGTCCAGATGGCTGCCGATATACACCGGATCAAGGTCGGGGTCAGTCCCGTCGTGGCGCATGAACATGTTGCCCATACGATCAAGGCCCATGACCATGCCCGCATCTTCGCACCACGATTGAAACAGCGCCCGCCCCTGCGCATCGGCGTCGGTCAGGGTCTGCCTGTTGTTGCCACCCGCAATGCCCGGTCCAACCTGTGCCATCTGCATCAGGCTGTCCCACAGCCGTTCGCCGTTGATTTTCAGATTCGCAGCCGGGGCCACCCCACTGGCGTCGGTCATCATACATCCTTCCTGTCTGGCCACCCTGTCTTGGCGCGGGGTCGGCGGAATGGGCCGGGCGTCAGGACTGCCCGGTTCTGGTTTTCATCGGGGCGGCCGTCGTGCTGCCATCAGCCCCGGCAGCACACGCCGCCCCGCCATCACGGCGTTTCCTTCAGCACATCAGCCAGCGTGCCGATCAGCGTGTCGATCTGCGCCTTGTCGATAATCAGCGGCGGCGACATGGCGATGGTGTCGCCGGTGGTGCGGATCATGATGCCTTTCTCGAACGCGCGGATGAAGGCGTCAAAGGCGCGCACGCCCGGCTTGCCCTCGATCGGTTCCAGTTCGACCGCGCCGATCAGGCCCATGTTGCGGATGTCGATGACATGCGGCAGGCCCTTTAGCCCGTGCAGCGCCTGTTCCCAATAGGGGGCCAGTTCGGCACAGCGGTCGAACAACCCTTCCTCGGCATAGGTGTCCAGCGTGGCGATACCGGCGGCGCAGGCGATGGGGTTGCCGGAATAGGTATAGCCGTGGAACAACTCGATCACATGTTCCGGCCCTTGCATAAAGGCGTCGTGGATTTCGGCGGTGGTCATCACCGCACCCATCGGGATGACGCCGTTGGTCAGCCCCTTGGCGCAGGTTATCATGTCGGGCACCACGCCAAAGTGCTGCGCTGCAAAGGCCGAGCCAAGGCGGCCAAAGCCGGTAATGACCTCATCAAAGATCAGCAGGATGCCGTGCTTTTTCGTGATGGCGCGCAACCGCTCCAGATAGCCCTTGGGCGGCATCAGGACACCGGTGGACCCGGCCATCGGTTCCACGATCACGGCTGCGATGGTTTCGGCGCCGTGCAGCGCGACGATGCGTTCCAGATCGTCGGCAAGGTTCGCGCCATGTTCGGGCTGGCCGCGGGTAAAGGCGTTTTCCGGCAGATGTGTATGCGGCAGGTGATCGACGCCGTTCAGCAGGCTGCCAAAGAACCGGCGGTTGTTCACAATCCCGCCCACCGAAATGCCGCCAAAGCCGACACCGTGATAGCCCCGCTCGCGCCCGATCAGGCGGGTGCGGGCAGCATCACCCCGTGCCCGGTGATAGGCCAGCGCGATTTTCAGCGCCGTATCCACCGCCTCGGAACCAGAGTTGGTAAAGAACACATGCTCCATCCCGTCAGGCGCGATTCCGATCAGACGGTTGGCCAGTTCGAACGCCAGCGGGTGGCCCATCTGGAACGCGGGGGCGTAATCCAGTTCCTCGGCCTGTTGCTGAATGGCGGTGGTGATGCGCGGGCGGCAGTGGCCCGCGTTACAGCACCACAGCCCGGCGGTGCCATCCAGCACCTGCCGCCCGTCGGCACTGGTGTAATACATGTCTTTGGACGCAACCAGCATCCGGGGCGCGGATTTGAACTGCCGGTTCGCGGTGAAGGGCATCCAGAAGGCGCGCAGGTCGTTCGGGGCGGGTTTACGGTCAAGGGCCATCCGGCTGACTCCATTCATGTTTGACCAGACGGTCAGGATCACGCTAGCACGGCGCAACAGTCAGTCAAGCATGTTGGGGTGCCCAATCCCGGCTGACTCTTGCAGGAATTCGTGCCAAGGCAAGCCATGAACAATCAAAACCAGCCCACGCTGACCCGTATCCAGCAAAAGAACAGAGATTTGATCCTGCAAGCGGCGCTGGATGCGTTTTCCGCCCAGGGGTTTCGCGGTGCCACCCTTGACCAGATCGCTGAAAGCGCGGGCCTGTCAAAGCCGAATGTGCTGTATTATTTTTCATCAAAAGATGAAATTTATCGCACTTTGCTGACGATTCTGCTGGATACGTGGCTGGCGCCACTGCGCGAATTGAACCCGCAGGGCGATCCGATGGGCGAGGTGCTGTCTTATGTCCGGGCCAAGCTGGACCTGTCGCGTGATTATCCCCGCGAAAGCCGCCTCTTTGCCAATGAAATCCTGCAAGGTGCCCCGCATCTGAGCGAGTTGCTGGGCGGTGGGTTGCGTTCTTTGGTAGACGAGGCCGTGACCACTCTGGCCGCATGGATCGAACAGGGGCGTCTTGCGCCGGTCGATCCGCATCATCTGATCTTTTCCATCTGGGCGCTGACCCAGCATTACGCCGATTTCGAGGTTCAGGTGCGGGCCGTGCTTGGTCCCGGCCACGACCCTTATGCCGAGGCAGGGCCGTTTCTGGACAATCTTTACCGGCGGATGCTGGTCGTCTGAGGGGCGCTTGCGCCGACTTTTGTGTTCCGCGATGGGTGGGCTGTGCGGCTATGCTGGCCCTAGCGACATCGGCCCGCTACACGCTGCGCGAATCGCTGGCGCGCGCGGGGTGGGCCGAAACATCGTCGTCGTGCTGCTGTCTTTGGCGATAAGGTGATTACACCGGCCAGTCCGCTGTTGTCGACGGTCGAGGGGGGCTGCCCTCGGCTTTGACGGCAAACCCTTTGGGTATCGTGCGGGCGCTGGTTGGTCAGGGGCCGAGGCGGTGTCGCGGCTGGCGGGCCGGTGATGCGACTGGGGCCAGCCATGTCACGGATAACGGGCGCATTTCGGGGGCTGAAACCGTGACGGGCGCTGCCGCACAACGGCTTTGGTGCGCTGCCGGTGCCGGGGCGGTGTTTCTGGCCGTCATCGGAAGGGCCGTGGCGTTGATGGTTGTGGTTCATCTGAATCGTAGGCCAATGCCTATGGCATTGCGGTGACGGGGATATTGGCATTCCCTTTCCAGCAGATCGGCCCCGGATTCTGTCTGCGCTTTGGTTCTGTGGAACCGCCCAATGCGCCGCGCGCTGGCGGGATCGCGTGGGCCGGGGCACAAGTTCGGCATCATCCAGACCAGCTGGCACCGAAACCGCCGCATTCTGCGCGTGGGCAAGGCGCGGCTGATGCTGGAAGGGCCGCCCGGCTCGTCTGTGTCGCTGTGCAAAAGCGTGTTCGGGCCAGTGAACTTGCACGCCTGCCGTCCAACCGGGTGGGGCCAGCAGATCAACATCTGATTGCCGACGCGCGGGTCGTCAGTCGGGTTTGCGGTTCAGCATCCCGACGGCAGGGCCGATTTTTTCCAGATAGACCAGCCCGGTCGCGATGATATTGTCCTGCCGTCCCTCGGCCCAGTCCACCAGCGCGCGCTCAATCGCGGCGGTGATAGCCGAGGACAGGATCGCTACCAGAACCGGGTCGGCGCGCGGCACACGGCGAAACAGCAGCGTGGCCATTTCAGCGCGGCGCAGGTTCTGGGTGTTCTGATACATCGCCGCCAGCTTGGCATCGGTTTCGGCAAGGCGCAAAACGGCGGCCAGCTGGTCCCTTTCGTCCGCAAAACGGCCAAGGTGATGTTCCATCAGCTTGTGCAGGTCGTCGATCAGACGACCGCGCCCCTCGACGAACTGTTCGGCGGCATCGGCGGGATAATCGGGCGGCGGCCCCATCAAGGCCGCCTCTTTGAATGGGTAATAGTTGAAGAAGGTCCGTGTGCTGATACCTGCCTCGCGCGCGATCGCTTCGGCCGTGAGACCGGCCATACCATCCTGACTGGCAAGCCGCATCGCCGCTGCCTGTATCTTTCGCGCCGTCTTTAATTTCCGGCCTTGTGCGGGGGTCATTTGGGATAAACCTATGAAATACTGCGCTTTCACTTTCAAAATTGCCGGTGTTGGTTGGGTTGACAATAGAAAATCAACGGGCAGACTAATGAATCATGGTTAATAAGATCTATATGCCTGCGACAGCGCATCCCAAAACCAGTAACGTTGCCGGAACTGCAATCTGCGGGTGCGGCCATTTGTCTTTTTGTCAATGAAACAGCCCGCCGCAAGATGCAGACGGGCCGGTTCAACCAAGACTGATTCTATCGGGGTTACGAACCCCACTGACGAACCTGCCCGCAGTCCATATGCACAAAGTTCGAGCGGCTGTATTTGCCGACACCGCCGGCGCGGCAGGCGACCGCCGCCTGATACATCTGGTTCACCGAGCGCGACTTCATCCGCATGTCGGCGGCCTTGCCGACCAGATGCAGCGAGTTGCGGGCAACGCCGCCGCCCATGGTCCGGCGCAGCATGTTGTTGGTCTGCGGCGAACGATAGCCCGACAGCATCATGTAGGGTTCGTTGGTCTGCATCAGCCGGGCTGAGGCCGAGGCGATGTCGATGGTGCGGGGGTCGATGCCGATGGCCTGGCCGGTGCGCCAGTCACGCATAAAGATGTTGATCTCGTTCAGGGCCTCGCGGATGTATTTGCCATCCACCCAATAAACGACATCAACGCTTTCGCCGGTCCGGCCGGAATACATCTTGATGCGGCGCATGTCGCCCGCGCCCCGCAGAAAACCGAAGGCATTGGCCATCACGGGCGCGGCGGCAACGGACGTTGCGGCAAACACGCCCAAAAGGCCGCGGCGGTTCAGAAGATTCATGGTCATGTCGGATCGCCTGTCCTGCTTGTTTCTTGAGTGCCACATTTGCGCGGCGATTCCCCGGTTAACCGGGATTAGTTAAGAATGTGTCAAATTTTCCTGCTACTGGGAACCGTTTAGTTCCCGGCACGGCACTGGCCCGCCGGTTTGGGCGGAATCCCGCCGATCAACTGCGGGTTGTTAATCATTTCTTAACTCATTCCCGAGGGCTGGCGTGTGATGTTGCCGTGCGGTAACGCCCCCTTGACTTTTTCAGCGTGTCAGTATGGACGCTGCGCCGCAGTCGGTGGCACAAATGCGAATCACATCATTCGGGGTTGTTATGAGTTTTGTCGTTTCAGGCGTTTCCACATGGATTCGGGTCGCCGCGTTCGGGGTTGCGGCGGCGTGGACCTTGCCCGCTGCGGCGCAGGTGCCGCAGGTGATGATGACTGGCGCGCAGGCGGCCCCCCGGCTGGATTTCACCGCGGATGAAATGGCCTTGGCGACCGCTGTGGCAGGCAATGCCGATCTTGCAGCTTATTATGGCAGCAACGGGCTGCGCTCGATTTTCGGCGGGCCAGGGGGTGCTGCCCGTGCCGCCGCGCTGCAAGCCGCTGTTGCGGCGATGCCCGACCACGGGCTGCCCCTGTCCCGTTACCGCGCTGATGCGCTGGCCGGTGCCGATCCCGCCAGCCTGGAAGGCGAGGTGCTGCACGCGCGTATTCTGGCGCGGGTGATTTCCGATCTGACCGGCGGGATGGTGCGTCCGCAATCCGCTGATCCGCAGATCCACCGTCAAGTGTCGCGCCGTGCCGTCGCCGACAATCTACGCGATTTCGCTGCCAGCCCGGACCCCGCCCGCTTTCTGTCGGGGCTGGGGCCGAAAGATCGCCGCTATCGTGTCTTGCAGGGCGCATTGGCGCAGCGTGCGCGGCTGATCGCCCCCGCAGGCACGCCCGCCGCCCCCGAAGGGCTGTGGCGCGATGGTGCCCGCGACCCGCGTCTGGCGGACCTGCGGCTGCGTCTGGCCTCGATCGGGTTCGACGCTGGCCCGGCGGCGGACCCGGCGCTGTATGACGAAGGATTGTCGCAGGCGGTGCTGGCCTATCAGCAGGCTGCCGGTCTGCCCGCCGATGGCATCGCCGGGCCGCGCACCATTCAGCGCCTGAACACGGGCGCCGACCGGCAGACCCGCGCCATCCTGATCGCGCTGGAACGGTTTCGCTGGATGGGCGATCATGATCTGAACGCGCGCCATGTCTGGGTGAATATTCCCGACTATATGGTGCGCGTGTTCGACGGCGGGCAGGAAATCTTTCAGACCCGCGCCGTGATGGGCAAGACCAGCGACGACATGCAGACGCCGGAATTTTCCGACGAGATGGAATATGTTGTCGTGAACCCCAGCTGGAACGTGCCGCCGGGGATGTTCGCGCGCGATTATTTCCCGCGCTTGCAACAGAACCGCAACGCCTTTGCGCATCTGGATGTGGTGGATCGCCGGGGCAGGGTGGTGCCGCGCGACCAGATCGACTTTGGCCGCTATACCGCGCGCAGCTTTCCCTATCGGTTGCGGCAGAAACCCAGCGATGACAACGCCTTGGGCATCGTCAAATTCATCTTTCCGAACCAGTGGAACATCTATCTGCACGACACGCCCTCCAAGGGGCTGTTCGGCGAATCTGCCCGCGCCTTTTCGAACGGCTGTGTGCGGTTGCGCGATCCGATAGATTTTGCGCATCTGCTGTTGTCGCAGCAAACCGACAATCCGCAGCGCATGTTTCAGCGTGCGCGTGACAGCGGGCGGGAAACCTATCTCAAGCTGACGCCGTTCGTGCCGGTGCATCTGGTCTATTTCACGGCTTTTCCCGACGACAGCGGGCAGATGCGGTTCTATCATGATGTCTATGGGCGCGATGCCACCGTGTGGCAGGCGATGGCCAAGGCCGGGCTGGAACCTGACGCCTGAACCGGCTACCACTGCCCCGAAAGGGTTGAGCCGATGACCAAAACTGTCACTGTTGATGAACTGGCCCGCGCACTGGATGCGCGGGCGTGGGGCGATCTGTCTCTGGCCATTACCGGCGCGGCAGAACCGGGCGCGGCGCAGGCCGATCAGATCGCGCTGGCCATGGCGCCGAAATACGCCGCGACGCTGAAGCCGGGCGCCATCGCCATTCTGGCCGAGGGGATGGACCCCGCCGAATATGGCCTTGCCGCCGCCATCTTTGCGCCGCGTCCCCGGCTGGTTATGGCGGGGCTGACGCGTGCCTTTGACCCCGGCCCCGGCATCGCGCCCGGCATTCACCCCAGTGCCGTGATTGACCCGACCGCGCAGCTGGGCGAAGGGGCGGCGGTCGGTCCGCTGGCTGTTATCGGTCCGGATGCGCAGATCGGGCCGCGCGCGCGTATTGCCGCCCATGCCAGCGTCGGTGCGGGGGCACGGATCGGGGCGGATGCGCTGATCCTTGAGGGCGCGCGCATCTGCCATGGCGTCGTCGCGGGCGATCGGCTGATCGTGCAGCCCGGCGCGGTGATCGGTGGCGACGGCTTTTCCTTCGTGACCCCCGAGGAATCCGGGGTCGAGGAAATGCGCCGTAATCTGGGCGAGCGCGATCATATCCGCCAGCAGAAATGGCACCGTATTCACAGCCTTGGCGCGGTTGAACTGGGCGACGACGTGGAAATCGGCGCGAATTCCACCGTTGACCGCGGCACGATCCGGTCTACGCGCATCGGATCGGGCACCAAAGTGGACAGTTTGGTTCAGATCGGCCACAACGTCATCATCGGGCAGGATTGTCTGCTGTGCGGGCTGGTCGGCGTGGCCGGGTCGTCACGCATCGGCGACCGGGTGGTGCTGGCAGGTCAGGTCGGCGTGTCGGATAACATCGAGATCGGCGACGATGTGATCGCCGGCGGTGCAACCAAGATCTTTACCCGCGTGCCGGCCGGGCGCGTCATTCTGGGCAACCCGGCGGTCAAGATGGAAACGCAGATGGATATTCAGAAATCCATGCGCCGCCTGCCACGGATCGCCGCGACCGTGGCCGAGCTTCAGAAAATCGTTACAAAATTGATGGACAAGGGCTGACCGGAGGCCAACATGACTCAAGATGTGAAAACCCGAATCCGCGAAATCATTGCTGAACAGGCGATGCTGGAACCCGACCAGATCACCGATCAGGCCACACCCGAAGAATTGGGCATCGACAGCCTTGGGCTGGTCGAATCGATTTTTGCCATCGAGGAAGAATTCGACATCTCGATCCCCTTCAACGCCAACGAACCGGAACAATCCGATTTCGACATTTCCTCGATGGGCGCGATCATCTCTGCCGTGGAACGGCTCGTCGCTGAAAAATCCGCATGAGCGCGGGGGCCTTGGCGACCACTGGCGGGCCGCGCCGTGTTGTCATCACCGGCGCGGGCACGATCAATGCGCTGGCCCGCGACGTGCCCGGCACGTTCGAGGCGCTGCGCGAAGGCCGCTGCGGCATCACCCGGCTGAACTTTCGCGATGTGGACCGGCTGTCGGTGCAGATCGGCGGGCAGGTGCATGACTGGCAGCCCGAGACCTATTTCAATCGTCAGCAGATCGTTCTGTATGACAAGTTTTCTCAGTTCACCCTGTTGGCGGCCAAGCAGGCCGTCGCGCAATCGGGCCTGTCGTTCGAGGGCGAGCTGGGTGCCCATTCCGGCGTGGTTCTGGGCACCGCTGGCGGCGGGGTCAACACCTGGGACGATAATTACCGCACCGTTTACGAAGAAGGGAAGAACCGGGTTCACCCCTTTGTCATCCCGCGGCTGATGAACAACGCGGCGGCCAGCCTGCTGTCGATGGAGTTCGGCCTGCTGGGACCGTCCTTTTCGGTTTCAACCGCCTGCGCCAGTTCCAATCACGCCATGGGGCTGGCGTTCCAGATGGTCCGTTCGGGCGCGGTGCGTGCCGCCCTGACCGGCGGGTCCGAGGCGATGCTGTGTTTCGGCGGCGTCAAGGCGTGGGAGGGGCTGCGCGTCATGTCCAAGGATGCCTGCCGCCCGTTCAGCGCCAATCGCAACGGCATGGTGCAGGGCGAAGGCGCGGGGGTTTTCGTGTTCGAGGATTATGAACATGCCCGCGCGCGCGGCGCCGATATTCTGGCCGAAGTGGTTGGATTCGCTATGTCTTCGGATGCGCAGGATATTGTCATGCCCTCGGCCATCGGGGCCGAACGGGCGATCACCGGCGCGATGCGTGATGCTGGCATGAACCCCGAGGACGTTGGCTATATCAACGCGCATGGCACCGGCACCGCCGCCAATGACAAGACCGAATGCGCCGCCGTCGCCCATGCCTTTGGCCATCACGCCGATAAGCTGATGATTTCATCTACAAAATCTATGCACGGCCATCTGATCGGCGGCACCGGCGCGGTGGAATTGCTGGCCTGTATCATGGCGCTGCGCGACGGGATCATCGCGCCGACCATCGGCTATGAGGAACCCGACCCGGAATGCGCGCTGGATGTCGTGCCGAACGAGGCGCGCGAGGCGCGGGTGGAGGCCGTTCTGTCCAATGCCTTTGCCTTTGGCGGCCTGAACGCGGTGATCGCGTTGCGCCGGGTCTGACGGCGGACGGCGGATTAACCAATTCCGATGCAACAGGGCGCGCGCTGCGTTGCGCGGTAATGGCGGCTGCGCCGCTGTCAGCCCCTGCATTTGCTGGGTTTTTCGCTGCACAGATGATGCACAACCTGTGCACAGGCTGTACACAACCTGTACACAGCCCGCGCAACAACAGATTAACGGGGCTTGCGCCGCAATCGGCCATGATGCTTGTATCGGCGGCATGAACGAGACTTGGGATTTCGGTGAATGGGATGCCATCGTCGTCGGTGCGGGCAGTGCCGGCTGTGTGCTGGCCAACCGGCTGTCTGCTGACCCGCGCCTGCGGGTTTTGCTGATCGAGGCGGGCGGGTCGGACAACCGTTTCTGGGTGCATGTGCCGGTCGGTTATCTGTATGCGATGGGCGACCCCTCGCTGGACTGGTGCTACAAGACGCGGGCCGAGCCGGGGCTGAATGGCCGGGCGCTGAACTATCCGCGCGGCAAGGTGTTGGGCGGCTGTTCCTCGATCAACGGCATGATCTATATGCGCGGGCAGGCCGCCGATTACGACCGCTGGCGGCAGGCGGGCAATCCGGGCTGGGGCTGGGGTGATGTGCTGCCGCTGTTTCGCCGGTCGGAACGTCACTATGCCGCCGCCGATGATGCCCACGGGGTCGAGGGTGAATTGCGGGTCGAACAGCAGCGCCTGAACTGGCCGATCCTTGATGCGGTGGCGCGTGGGGCGCATGAACTGGGCATCCCCGCCGCCACCGATTTCAACGGCGGCGATAACGAGGGCGTCGGATATTTCCCCGTCAACCAGCGGCGCGGCTTGCGCTGGAACGCGCGCAAGGCGTTTCTGAATCCGGCCCGCGACCGCGCCAATCTGCGGATTGAAACCCATGCGCAGGTGCGCCGCATCGTGCTGAATGACCGCCGCGCCGTGGCGGTGGAATTCGCGCAGGGCAGCACCCGGCGCGTGGCGCGGCTGCGCGCGGGCGGGGAAATCGTGCTGGCGGCGGGGGCGATCAACTCGCCCGCTTTGCTGGAATATTCGGGGATTGGCCAGCCAGACCGGCTGTCGGCGCTTGGCATTCAGCCGCGCCACGATCTGCCCGGCGTGGGCGAGAATTTGCAGGACCATCTGCAATTGCGCACGATCTTTCGCATCACCGGGGCGCGGACGCTGAACGACCGTTCGGCCAGCCTGTGGGGCAAGGCGGGGATCGCGCTGGATTATGCGCTGCGGCGGCGTGGGCCGATGTCGATGGCGCCCTCGCAACTGGGCATCTTTACCCGCTCGTCAGATCGGTTCGAGACGGCGAATATCGAATATCACGTGCAGCCGTTGTCGCTGGACAAGTTCGGCGAGCCATTGCACCGCTGGCCGGCGCTGACGGTTTCGGTGTGCAACCTGCGCCCGGAAAGCCGCGGCCACAGCCATATTACCAGCGCCGATCCGACCATTCAGCCGGAAATCGCCCCCAATTACCTGTCCGCCCCTGCTGATCGAGAGGTGGCCGCCGACAGTATCCGCCACGCCCGGCGGCTGATGGCGACGCAGGCGATGGCGCGCTATGCGCCGCGGGAAACCTTGCCGGGGGCCGCGATCACCACGCAGGCTGAGCTGGAGCGGGCGGCGGGCGATGTCGGCACCACGATTTTTCACCCGGTTGGCACCACGGCCATGGGCAGTGGCCCGATGGCGGTGGTGGATGCGCGGTTGCGGGTGCATGGCGTCGCGGCGTTGCGGGTGGCCGACTGCGGGATCATGCCCTCGATTGTGTCGGGCAATACGCACGCCCCTGCGGTGATGATCGGGGAAAAATGCGCGCTGATGATGGCCGAGGATCGTCAGGCCGCGATCAGCGCGTAACCGGCCCCGGCTGTGCGTCACGTTCCTGCGTAAAGCGCGACCAGGCGGCGATGAACAGCGCCGCGATCAGCGGTCCCATCACCAGCCCGTTCACCCCCAGCGTGGCGATGCCGCCCAGGGTGGACAGCAGCACGATGTAATCGGGCAGGCGGCTGCCCCGCCCGACCAGAGGCGGTCGCAGCAGGTTGTCGATGGTGGCGATCAGAAAGGCCCCGACAGCCAGCAGGATCACGCCTTTCAGATAGCTGCCGGTCGCCTGCAGATAGACCGCAACCGGCGCCCAGACCAGCGTTGCCCCCAGAAACGGCAACAGCGCCAGCACCGCCATCACCACGCCCCACAACAGCGGGCTGGCCAGCCCCAGCAGCCAGAAGGTCACGCCGCCGATGGTGCCCTGCACCATGGCGATGATGACATTGCCCTGAACCGTGGCCCGCACCACATCGACGAATTTTGTCGCAAGATAATCGGTATAGTCGGGGTTCAGCGGGCTGGCGCGGCGGAGCCTGTGGCTTAACGCCTCGCCCTCGCGGAACATGAAGAACAGCACATACAGCATGACACCGCTGGCGATGACCAGTTGCATGGTGTTCTGCCCGATGGTCAGCAATTGCGTGGCGATCAGTTGCGACAACTGCCCGATGAAGGCGTTGATCTGGGTCTGGATCTGCTGAAACGGGGTCAGGTTCAACGAAGCAAAGGTCTCGGTCACGATTGAGGGCAGGGCATTTTGCAGACTGTTTAATGCTGCGCTCAGGTCGATCTGCTGTGCCGTGACCTGACGATACAGCCCGGCCGCCTGCGCCGACAGTGACGACAGGATGATACTGCCGGGGATCAGCACCACCAGCATGACCGCCAGCAGGCTGAGCGCCGAGGCGGCATTTCGCCGCCCTCGGGTCACGCTCAGAAAGCGCCGGTGCAGCGGGTGAAACAGGATCGCCAGAATCACCGCCCACAGCACCGCCCCGAAATAGGGTCGGATCACCCAGGCAAAGGCCAGTGTCAGCAGCACCAGCAGTGTTACCGAACTGATCGTGTGCACCGTTTGTCTGTTCATCGCGGGGCCTTTGGTTTGGGTTGGCCCCGTTATCGCATGTTGCGGGCGGTGGCGCTATGGGGCTTGGCTGTGGGGCGCGGCTTGCCGGGCCTGCCATTGCCGCCGGGCAAAGGCGGCGATGAACATGACGGTCAGCGCCAGAACGATGGTCGGGGCCGGGGCGCTGTCCAGCCAGAAGCTGGCCCAGACACCGGCAAGGGCCGCCATTGCCGCCGCTGCGCAGGCCACGGTCAGCATGACCGGCAGGCGGCGGGTGGTCAGAAAGCCGATGGCGCCCGGTGCAATCAGCAGTGCCACCGACAGAATGATGCCCACTGCCGACAGCATCGCCACCACGCTGGCCGAAATCATCGCCAGCAGGCCATAATGCAACAGCCGCACCGGCAGCCCCGCGACCCGTGCCTGCACCGGATCAAAGGACCACAGCGCCAGATCGCGCCATTTCAGCACGATGGCGGCGGTGATGGCCGCGCCGATGGTCCCTGCGGTCGCAAAGTCACCTGGCCCGACCCCAAGGATGTTGCCGAACAGGATGTGATCCAGATGCATATCTGACGGTGTGGCGACATAGATCACCAGCCCCAGCCCGAACATGCCCGCCATGACCACGCCCAGCACCGTGTCGGATTTGACGCGCGAGTTTTCCTGAATCCAGCCGGACAGGGCGGCGCAGGTGGTGCCGGCGGCAAAAGCTCCGATCAGCAGTGGCAGGCCGGTGATATAGGCCAGCACGATGCCGGGCAGGACGGCATGGCTGATGGCGTCGCCCATCAGGCTCCAGCCGCGCAGGATCATGAAACACGACAGTAGCGCGGCGGGGATGGCGACGATCAGCGCCATCAGCGCGGCGCTCTGCATGAAGGGATAGGCAAAGGGCAGGGTCAGCGTCTGCATCATGGCGCGGCCCCGCGGGCAGCGGCGGCGCGGCGTCGTGTGGCCAGCAGGCCATGAGTGGGCGCACAGACAAAGGCCAGCGCAAAGACCAGCGTTTGCAGCACCACGATCACGCCGCCGGTCGCACCGTCCAGAAAGAAGGACAGATAGGCGCCGGTCCCCGACGTCACCGCGCCAATGGTAACGGCCAGCGCGATCAGCCGGGGAAAGCGGTCGGTCAGCAGATAGGCGGTGGCCCCCGGCGTCACGACCAGCGCGACGACCAGAAACGCCCCCACCGTCTGCATGGCGGCGACGGTGCAGGCGGCCAGCAGCGCAAAGAACAGCACCTTCAGCCGCGCCGGGTTCAGCCCGACCGTGCGGGCGTGGGTTTCATCGAAAAACACCGCCATCAGGTCGCGCCATTTCAGCGTCAGGATCAGCAGCGAGACGGTGCCGATCAGCACCAGTTGCAGCGTGTCGTCGGGGCTGATGGCCAGAATATTGCCCATGGTGATCTGCTGGATGCTGATCGCCATCGGATTGAGCGAGATCATGAACAACCCCAGCCCGAAAAAGGCGGTGAAGATCAGCCCGATGATCGCATCTTCGCGCAGGCCGGTGCGGCTGTTCAGAAACAGCATGGTCATTGCCGCCAGCCCGCCGGACAAAAAGGCTCCAATCGCGAAGGGCAGGCCCAGCATATAGGCTCCGGCGACGCCCGGCACGATGGAATGGGACAGCGCATCGCCGATCAGCGACCAGCCTTTCAGCATCAGATAGGCCGACAGAAAGCCGCAGACCGCGCCGACCAGGGCCGAGACCCAGATCGCTTCGGCCATATAGCCATAGCGGAACGGGATAAGCAGGGTTTCCATCATGCGCCCTCGCAAGTGGGGGTTTTGCACCCCCACACCCCCGCAGGATATTTAGAAACGAAAGACGCCATCAGTCGCGCCCCGTGGTCTGGTGCTGATCGTCGTAAAAGATCAGCGGGCGTTCGTCGTCGCTGAGCACGGTCACGGCGCGGTTGTCCTGATCGTCGTGCAGGTCCGGGCCTGCCAGCGTAAAGTGGCGCAGCACGCCGCCGAAGGTTTTGCGCAGGTTGTCGGCGGTAAAGGTGGTGGCGGTGGGGCCATAGGCCAGCACCGTGCCTTTGACCAGCACCACCCGGTCGCAGAATTCCGGCACCGATCCCAGATCGTGGGTCGATACCAGCATCACCCGGCCTTCGTCGCGCAGGGCGCGCAACAGGATGATGATGGTTTCCTCGGTCTGCACGTCGACGCCGGTGAAGGGTTCGTCCAGCAGGATGACGCGGGCATCCTGTGCCAATGCGCGGGCCAGAAAGACCCGTTTTTTCTGCCCCCCCGACAGCTCGCCGATCTGGCGGGTGGCGTAGTCCTGCATGTTGACGCGGGCCAGTGCCGCCGCAGTGGCGGCGTGGTCGGCCGGGCGCGGGCGGCGCAGCCAGCCCATATGGCCATAGCGGCCCATCATCACCACGTCGCGCACCAGAACCGGAAAGGTCCAGTCCACGTCCTCGGACTGGGGGACATAGGCGATCAGGTTCTGTTTCAGGGCCTGGGCGACGGGCAGGCCCATGATGCGTGTCTGGCCCGAGGCGCCGGGGATCAGCCCCATCAGCGCCTTGAACAGCGTCGATTTGCCTGCGCCGTTCATGCCCACCAGCGCCGTGACCGAGCCTTGCGGCACCGTAAAGCTGGCGTCGCGCAGTGCTGTGTGGCCGTTGCGATAGGTGACGGTCAGGCCGGTGACGGCGATGCCCTCAGCCATGGGACAGTCCTTTCAGGATGGTGGTATAGGTCACGGTCAGCAGGTCCAGATAGGTCGGCACCGGGCCGTCGGCATCGGAGAGGCTGTCCACATACAGCACGCCGCCATAACCTGCCCCGGTTTCCGCCGCGATCCGCCGTGCCGGGCGATCCGATACGGTGGATTCGGAAAAGATCACCCCGATCTGCCGGGCGCGCATCGTATCGACGACATGGCGCACCTGTTGCGGCCTGCCCTGTGCGTCGGCGTTGATCGGCCACAGATACAGTTCGTTCAGCCGGGCGTCGCGGGCGAGATAGCTGAACGCCCCTTCGGAGGTGACCAGCCAGCGGCGGTTATCGGGCAGGGCGCGCAGCGCGTCACGCAGGGGGGCGATGGTGGCGGTGATCCGGTCGGCATAGGCGCGGGCGTTCGCCTGATAGGCGGCGGCATTCGCGGGATCGGCGGTGGCCAGTGCGGCGGCGATGTTGCGCACATAGATCAGCGCGGAATCGAGCGCCATCCACGCGTGGGGGTTGGGCGCGCCAGTGGCCACCTCGATCGGGGTGATGCCGTCGCTGACGATGGCGGCGGGCACGCCGGACAGGTTGCGCAGAAACTGTTCGAACCAGAGTTCCAGATTCAGACCGTTATACAACACCAGCCCCGCCCCCTGCGCCTGCACCAGATCGCGCGGCGTGGGTTCGTATCCGTGGATCTCGGCCCCCGGCTTGGTGATGCTGACCACATCGGCCAGCCCGCCCGCCACATTGCGGGCCATATCGGCCAGCACGGTAAAGGTCGTTGCCACCCTCAGCCGGCCCTGTGCCAGTGCGGGGGCGGCAAGGGTGCTGGCAAGCACGGCGAGGGCGTGGCGGCGGTTCATGGTGCAATCTTTCTGCGAATGAATCGCAACTGTCAAGTAGGTGAGAACTACTTGCAACTGGCTGCGGGACTTGCCATCAATCCGTAATGGACAAGGCTCGGGCACAACGGATGGAACAGGCGCTGCGCGATGCGGGCGTGCGGGTGACGCGGCAGCGCGCCGCTTTGCTGCGGGTGCTGGCCGCCGTCGATGACCACCCTGACGCGACCGAATTGCACGCGCGGGCCGAGGCGGCGGGGGCAGGCGTTTCACTGGCCACGGTTTACCGCACGCTGACCACGCTGCGCGCGCAGGGCGTGATCGACAAGCTGGAGTTTCAGGGCGAGCCGGCGCGCTGGGAGCCTGCCGACCAGCATCACCACGATCATATGATCGACGTGGACAGCGGCGCGGTGATCGAGTTCACCGACGACCGCATCGAACGCCTGCAAGCCGAGATCGCGGCCGAGCGCGGATACGAGATCGTGCACCACCGGCTGGAGCTGTATGTGCGACGGCGGACTTGATCGCGGGGCAGCAACGCCTTTAGCTGGGGGCGAGGAAACCGGAGGAACCCCATGCGTCGCATTCTGGCCTTGATGCTGACCGCCACCCCTGCCTTTGCACTGGACGGGCTGGTTGAAAAGCAGGCATTCACCCTGACCGATTTTCAGACCCGCAGCGGGGAAACCATCCCTGAAATGCGGCTGGGTTACGAAACCTATGGCACCCTGAACGAGACGAAAGACAACGCTATCCTGATCCCGCATTTCTTCAGCGGCACCAGCCATGCGGCGGGGAAATATGCCGACAGCGACGCTGCGCCGGGCTATTGGGATGCGATCATCGGGTCGGGCAAGCCGATTGACACGGATCGGTTCTTTGTCGTCTCGGTCGATACGCCGGTGAACCTTGGCGCGCATGATCCCAATGTTATCACCACCGGCCCGGCGACACTGAACCCGGCAACGGGTCAGCCGTGGGGAATGGATTTCCCGGTCATGACCATCGGTGATTTCGTCGATACGCAAAAGGGGTTGATGGATCAGCTGGGGATCGAGACATGGCACGCGGTCATGGGGGCCTCGATGGGCGGACTGCAAAGCTATGAATGGGCGGCCAGCTATCCCGACCGGCTGGAACGGGTGATCCCGGTCATTTCATCGGGCTATGCCAACGCGGATCTGATCGCCTGGCTGGATGTCTGGGCCGCGCCGATCAGGGTCGATTCCAACTGGAACGGCGGCGATTATTACGGCGGTAATGCGCCCGTGGCCGGGCTGGCGGCGGCGCTGAAAACCCTGACGCTGCACGCCAATTCCGCCGAATGGGCCAACAGCAGCTTTGGCCGCGCCCCGGCCGAGGGCAGCGATCCGGCCAGCATTGATGGCAAATTCGCCGTGCAGGCCGCGCTGGATGCGGCGGGCGCGGCACGGGCACAGATCGCGGATGCCAACCACTTTCTGTATCTGGTCAAAGCGAACCAGCTTTTCGTCGCCGGTCAGCCTGAAGGCGGTATTTATGACGGGCTGCGGGCGATCGAGGTGCCCGCGCTGCTGATCTATTCCGATGCCGACCTTGTGTTCCCGCCCGATGCGGTGCGCGAAACCGCCGCCATCATCCGCAGCGATGGCACGCCGGTGCAAACGGTGCAGATCACCGGCGGGCGCGGCCATCTGGACGGGGTGCTGAACATCGCGCAGGCGGGCGAGCAAATCCGCGCCTTTCTGAACGCGGACTAAAGGCATCTTTGGTTCAATAAATATCCTCTGGGATGAGGAGGATCAGGAAAAGGTCCGGCGGACCTTTTCCCCGACGAATGGGAGGGACGAAGCGCCCCCGGCCTTTCGGGGCAACCTTGATTTCCGTCGCGATAACGCGCATTTGCGCCACATGACCGAAACCCTGCGCATTTTCGACAAGATCATTTCTGACCGCGGCTCGCGCTACGCCGTCTCTGGCGGGGCGGCGCGGGACCGCGAACAGGCGCAGGCGCTGATTGCAGACCTGACCCGCAACAAGCGGTTCGCCAGGGCCACACATAACACCTGGGCCGGAATCCTTTCGGGCGAACCTGTCAAGGATGACGACGGCGAAACCGGGGCAGGGGCGCTGATCCTGCAAATGCTGGATCGTGCGGGCGTGGCGGATCATATCGTGATCGTTACCCGCTGGTATGGCGGCAAGCATCTGGGCGGCGACCGTTTCCGCCATGTTGCCGATGCGGTGCGCCACTATCTGCGCGAAACCGGGCAGGGCGTGGCATGAAGATACGGGTCGGGATCGCGGGCACCTCGGGGTCGCTGATGCAGGATGGATGGACGCAGGCGTTCGCCCAACCCGGCTGCGGGTTCGAGATCGTCGGCAATGCCTCGCTGGGGTCGTCTCATGCCGTGATGCTGCCCTATCGGCTGCCGCTGCTGGACGATGTGGCGATGGATGTGCTGATCGTCGATCTGTGCGTGAACGAACAGCGGGCGCTGAACCGCAACCTGCATGACCCCGCGCAAACGGCGGCGCTGTTTGCATGGCTGCGCGGCTGGTGCGCCGACCGGGGTATTCTGCCGGTGGTGCTGATCCTGCCGCATGTCACCACGGCGGGGCTGCGCCATTCGGCGGTGCGCGATCATTGGGCGGAAATGTGCCGTGCCGCTGGCCTGCCGTTTCTGGATGGCTATCGCCTGCTGCGCCATGCCTGTTTTTTCGGCGAACGCGCGCCGCGTCATTTCATGTCGGGGCCGAACCACCTGAACCCGCGCGGGGCCAAAATGACCGCCGAGGTGCTGATGGAGACGCTGACTCGCTTTCTGCAACATGCCCAGATCGGCACGGAACAGGGCAGCGTGCATGAATTCCGCCACGTTCACCTGAACGGCAAGGCCGAGCGCAGCACGTCGTTGATGACCGAGCATCTGCACCGGCTGCTGATTGGCGACACGCTGCGGGCCGAGACGGGACCGGGCGATCTGGTGGGCATGGTGCTGAACATGAACGCCAGTTGCGCGGCTCTGGTCATTTCGGGGCAGGATATGCGGGTCAAGCGGCTGGATTCGCCGCACGCCCGCGCCGATTCCACGCCCGCCATGGTGTGCTGGTCGCTGCTGCATCCGGTGGCGGCGGCGGATGACTGTTTTGTGCTGTCGGTGCAGCCTGCCCGCGATATGTCGGGGCAAGAGGATAATGACCACACCGACCCCGGCCGCCCTGCCGAGGTGGCGGAACCTGCGGTCGAACTGGCGGGCCTTGTGATACGCGGGCCTGCCCGCGCGCGCCGTCTGGTCATGACCAGCGGGGCCGAACCGGATCTGCTGCGCCTGCTGGACTGACGCTGGCCCCGCCGTCACGTCACGTTACGTCGCGGCAGGGCCGAAAGCCTTGATCCACGGACAGGGATGCCGCATCATTGCTGCACTGCCGCATAAAGCTGACGTTGCGCGGGTGCTTGCGCGCTGCTGTCGCGAAACCCTTGTTCTGAACAGGGCTGCAATGGATCAGAAAGACGATGAAAACGGTGGCTATCTGGTGCTGCCATCCAGCGCCGAGGTGACGCATGGCCACGACCTGCGCCTGCGTGGGCTGGTGGCAGAGGATCAGGCCCAACATGCTGCCCATCTGAAACGCCTGTCGTCCCAAGACCGCTATTCCCGGTTTCAGGGCGCGGTCAGCGATGAAACGATTGACGCCTATTCCAGCCGTCTGGATTGGGACACGGTGCTAATCTTTGGCGTGTTCGTTGACGGCACCCTGCGCGCGGTGGGCGAACTGTTGGGCACGCCGGGGGATCGTGACGCCGAAATCGCCGTATCGGTGGAAACGGAATATCAGCACATCGGCCTGGGCAAGCAACTGGTGCTGGCGATGGTGCTGGCCGCCCGCGCCATCGGGGTGGAACGCATTGTTATCAGCTTTCTCTATGATAACAGCGGAATGCGTGGTCTGGCCCAGGACATTGGTGCGGAAATGGAATCGATGGAAGGTGTCACCATTTCGGTTAAAACCTTGCCCGCGCAGCATTAGGTTCTGATCCCGCGCCCCTATCGCAGCCGGGGTATGCTGGGCGCGCACCCGCAATATCCCGCCCCTCGGGGATACCTCACTGGCCAAAGGCATCGGCACGGCGACCGTGGTGTTGCCACGCTCTGCACATCCCGCATGGTGCATTTGGCCTCTCGGATGCCCTGCGACCGGGCAATGCGGGTTCTTAGCCTAACGCCCTTCGACCCGCAGCAATCGCATCAGCCGCCAGCCAAGCACCACGACCAGTGCGGCGGCGGCCGCAAAGCCCAGCAGGTGCAGCGCCATCTGTGATGCCGCCTCAAGATTGCCGGCAAAACTGTAGCCAAGCGCCAGATACATGGCGATCCAGATCAGCATTCCGGCAAGGCTGGCCCCGGTAAAGCGCGCCCAGCCCAGACCGGCCATCCCGGCGGCGAATGTCACCCAAGGCCCAAGCGCCGAGACCAGCCAGCGCGACAGAAACACCGCCAGCCCTCCGCGCCGGTCCAGCATGGCCTGTGCCTTGGTCAGCGCGGCGGCGCGGCGGGCATTTCCGCTGCGCAACAGCCCGCCGCCGCGCCGCCCGATCTGATAGGCCAACTGATCGCCCAGAAACGCCCCCGCCAGCGTGCCAATGGCGCAGTTCAATGCCGACAGATCGCCCGCCGCGACAAAACCCCCCGCCGCCAGCAGCAAAATCGACGACGGCGCGGGCAGGGCAAGGCAGGACAAAAAGGCGCATACTGCCAGCAGCCAGACCCCATACTGCGGCACAAGGCCCAGCAGGGTCTCGGTCATTGTGCGGGTTCCTGTTGTGCCGCGTCCTGCTGCTGCGCGCGCAATTGCGCCACGGCGGCATTGACCAGCGCGATGATCTGTTCGGGCGGCACGCCCTGCGCCTCGGCGATTTCGCGGATGGTCAGCGGGCGCGGGTCGGGGCCGGGCAGGTTGGCGATGCGGTCAATCTCGCGCGGGGGGACGCCCCAGCTATGCCCGACATAGCCGATGGTCATCCACGGGCGCACGGGTTCCTGACGGTGGTTCTGCCAATAGATGAAATTGTGGGCAAAGGTCACGGCAAAGAACAGCATCGCCGCCATGGCCAGCGTCAGGGCGGCGATCAACAGGGGATGGCGACGGAACGTGGCCAGCATGGGCACCTCTTGCGATGGTGGCGATCATAGCGCCATCATGCGCCGGGCAAAAGCGTCAGCGATCCAGTCGGAATTTATCCGCGACGGCCCCGGCCCCGGCCCCCAGCACCATCCCGACAAAGCCGGGCAACAGCACGAAATAGATCGCCACCGAACGCCGGATTTCCGCATCCCCCAGCAGCGGTTCGCGCGTGATGAACCAACCGGCCAGCCCAAGGATCGCACCCGCGATCAGCGCCGCCCACAGGATGCCAAGCCCCATCCGCCGCGCTGCCAGCCATGCGACCAGCCCCGGCACGATCAGTGAAACGGTGGCCAGTGTGACCAGATAACCGGGGTTCATTCCGCTGCCTCGTCCATCAGATGCCGCACCCATCGCCCCGCCGCCCATGTCGCCGGCACCCCAAGGATCAGCCCGCCGATGACCGATTGGATCGGCGTCAGGCTGCCCCAGTCCATCCTGGCCCCGATCAGCGCGAACAGAAACAGGTTGATCGCCACCGCCGCCGCCGTAAACGGATACAGCAGCAGCGCCAGTTTCCACACCGGCCAGCGGCCATCAGTGGCTGGTTCCGTCGCTGAAGGTGATTTTGTTCCAGACATTGTATTTCCCAGATGGTTTGCGCATCGGCAGGCGTTTCACCTCATTCAGCGTGGCGGCATCATAGACGATCACCGCCCCGTCGTCCTCCCAGATCGAGACCAGCGCGTATTTGCCATCCTTGGTGAATTCGGTATGAGCGACGGTCTTGCCGGGGGCGGGGTCAAGGGTGCGGACGATTTCCAGCGTTTCCTTGTCGATGATATGCATCTTGTCCTTGTTCGGACCAAAGAACACATCGGCCCAGACATAGGGGCTGGTTTCGTGGCTGCGCAGGAAAAAGCCGGGGCCATCGGTCTTGATGGTCTTGACCAGTTCCCATGTGTCGATGTCGATCACCGACAGAACGCCTTCGTTCAGGTGCGGCGTGGCCATGACCCGCCGCCCGCCGCTGTCCCATGTGATGCCCGACCCAAGGTGCGGCATACCGGGCAGGGGCAGTTCCGCGATCTCGCGCCCCACATCGAGGTTCACCACCACGCCCTTGTCCCCCTCGCGGTTGGTGCCGATCAGGTGGCGATAATCGGGGGTGAAGAAAAAGTCATCCAGCGGTTGTTCGATGACGATGCGGCGGCGGGCGAACAACCCTTCCTCGGCCCCCACCGCCTCGACCGCGCCGGGCTGATAGTTGTGGACAAAGCCTTCATAAAACGGACCCGAGTCCTCGGCCGTGCCGATCTCCCAGATTTCCGGCGCGTCCTTTAGCGCCAGAATAAAACTGCCCCGCTGCGGCGCCTGATACACCGCCGACACACGGCTGGTGCTCTTGTCCTTTGCGACAATCGGGATCACGCGGGCCGGGGTCAGGTCATCGGTGGACAGGATGGTCAGCGTATGCGGCAGGTAATTCGCCACCGCCAGCCATTTGCCATCCGCCGACATGGCGATGTTGCGGCTGTTCACCCCCGCGCGGACGCGCCCCACCTCGGCCAGCGACCAGATGTCATATTTCTGCACCCAGCCATCGCGCGCCATCACAAAGACATAGCGCCCGTCGGGGCTGAATTTCGGCCCGCCATGCACGGCAAAGGGTGTCTCGAACCGATCCAGCACGGTCAGCGCATCGCCGTCCAACACGCTAATATGGCTGTCGCCCGTCTCCACCGCCAGCGTGATGTTCATCGGGTCGGCGTCGAATATCGGCGCATCAGCGGCGATATAATCGCCCCGCATTTCGCGGCTGGAGGCGATGTCGGCCTGGGTCCAGTCGGGGACATAGCCCAAAGGTTGCTGAATATAGGCGACCAGTTCGGCAATCGCCTGTTCGTCCAGCACATCCGCATAGGCCGCCATCTGCGTGGCCGGACGGCCATGGGCGATCACCGCCGCCAAAGCCTCGGGTTTTTGTCGGCCCAAAGCCTCGGGGATCAGCGCCGGGCCGGTCGCGCCAAGCCGGTTTTCCGCATGGCAGACGGCGCAATGTTCGGCGTAATCCGCCGCCGCGTCGGCCCATGCGGGTGCGGCCAAGCCCGCCAGCAGCACCAAGGCCCATGCTTTCTGCTTGCCCACATGCGCATGACGGCGGTGCAAAACCGACCACGGCTTAGAAAAATTGATGCGCTGGATCATGGCTTTTCCCTCGGAACGGCGCGTTGGTCAGGCGGTCAAGACCCTCATCGACGCCGATTTCCGCATTGGTCAAGTAACAGGCCGGGTCTTCGGCCCAGGGATCGCCGGTCAGTTGCAGCGCGCGGATGCGGGTATTGCCGCCGCAGACCGACTGAAACGCACAGGCCCCGCAGCGTCCCTTCAAGGGGCGGGGGCGCGTGCGCAAGGTCGCCAGCATCGGGTCATCCCCGGTCCACCATGCGCTGAAAGGCCGGTCTTTCACGCTGCCGATGGTGTAATCCGACCAGTAGGTGTCGGGATGAACCTTGCCCTGCGGGTCAATATTGGCGACGCCGACGCCGGATGAATTGCCGCCCCACGCCTCTAGGTGCGCGCGCACATGGGCGACGCGATCCGGGTTGAACCGCCGCTCGGCCCACCGCAGGAACCAGACCGCATCGGCGTCATTATTGCCGGTCACGATCTCCAAATTCCGGCCGTTTTCCACCGCATCCCAAGCCCGGTCCAGCACAAGATCCATCGCGCGGCGGGTATGGTCATGGGCGGTATCCTCGCCCCGATGTTTGTCGCCGCGCCCGGCATAGACCAGATGCGACAGGTAGAATTTATCCACGCCCTCGGCCTCGCACAGATCCAGCATGGCGGGCAGATCGTGGCTGTTCTCGCGCGTGATCGTATAGCGCAGGCCGACCTTGACGCCGCGCGCAAGGCAGGCCCGCACCCCGGCCAACGCATCGGCATAAGCGCCATCGACGCCCCGGAACCAGTCATTCACCGCCCCGATCCCGTCCAGCGAGATGCCGACGTAATCAAAGCCCAGATCGGCCACCCGCGCGGCATTATCCCCGCCCAGTTTGGTGCCATTGGTGGACAGCGACAGGTGGCGGAAGTTCAGCTCTTTCGCACGAGCCGCCAGTTCCCAGAAATCGAAGCGCGACAAAGGCTCGCCCCCCGACAGGATCAGCGCCGGGATGTTAAAGCCGCGCAGATCGTCAAGCACGCCCATCGCCTGTTCATGCGTCAACTCGCCCGGAAAGACGTTGTTGGATGACACGGTATAGCAATGGCGGCATTTCAGGTTGCAGGTGCGGGTCAGGTTCCAGATCACCACCGGCTTGACCATGCCGCCCGGTGCCGCGCGGCGGCGCACCGGGGTCGGGTGCAGCAATTGGTGCATATATTGGGTCAGGCGAAACATCTTTGCCTCAATCTCGGGCCAGCCGCAGGCCGGTCTTTTTCAGAATCCGCGTCGAATACAGAATGTCCGAGGCCCGGCAGGCATTGCCCAGAATCGCGGCGATCTGTTGGCGCTGCGTTTCCACCGTATCGCGATCCGGGCCGTGGATCATCGCGAACAGGTTATAGGGCCAGATCGGCCGCGCGCGGGGGCGCAGATAGCTGTGCGTCACGAAATCCAGCGCGCCGACCTGTTCGCCCAGCTCGATGGCGCGGTCGTCGTCAACGTCCCACACGCTCATCCCGTTGGCGGTCATGCCAAGCGCATAGTGGTTGGGCGCGATGGCGATACGCCGGATGATACCGCGATCCTGAAGCCGCTGCACCCGCGCGATCACCTGATCTTCGCGCAGGTTCAGCCAGCCGGCGATTTCGGCAAAGGGGCGGGGGACCAGCGGCAAACCGCCCTGCGTCGCGGTCACGATGCGCCGGTCGATCTGATCCAGCAGGGGCGGCATGGCGTTCATGCCTGCACCCGGAAGCCGATAAAGAATTCGTGTTCCTTGGGAAACATCAGGACGCGCAAACCTGTCTCCTTTTCGATGCGGCGGGCACAATTGCGGATGCCCGCGGGCGTTTCGGTCGCCAGCACGAACCACATATTCAGCTGGTGGCTGCGCTGATAGTTATGCGCAACCTCGGGGTGCGCATTGACCAAAGTCGCCACCTCATCGAATTTTTCGGCGGGCACCTCCATCGCGCACAGGCAAAAGGCACCGCCCATGGCAGCCGCGTCATAGAACGGGCCAAAGCGGGTGATGGCCCCGATGTCGCGCAGCCGCAGGATACGTTCGATCAGGTCGGTTTCGTCGATGTCCAGAGTCACCGCCACATCGGCGAATGGCGTGGGCGAAATCGGAAAGCCGTCCTGCAACTGATTGATGATGCGGCGGTCGGTGTCGTCCAGCGCATCGGCGGGCAAGGTGTGACGGATCGGGCGTGTCATGATGTCGGCCTGTCTCCGGCGGCAATCAGCGCGCCAGTTTGTTTAAAACAACGGGTTGAGAAAAGCACTTTGTGTTCCGCGCCTGCCAGTTCGGGCAAGGCGCGGGCCTGATCCAGCACGGTCAGGGCATCGGGGCGCGACCGGGCGTGGATCATGCAAAACAGTGGCCAATCCCACACGCCCGGCACCGGGCGGCGGTGATAGGACAGGGTGACGCCCGGCAATGCCGCCAGCGCGCGGCCTGCGGGGTCGATGCGATCTTCGGGCAGCCGCCAGACGACCATCGCATTGGCGCGATACCCCAGGCGACGGTGACGCACGATCACCCCCACGCGGGTCAGCAGCCGCGCCCGCGACAGCGCCGCGATACGCCGCATTACCGATTCTTCGCTGCGGCCCAATTGCCCGGCCAGTGCGGCAAAGGGGCGCGGCACCAGGGGCAGCCCATTCGACAACGCGTGCATCAGCGGGCGATCATCGTCGCGCAGTTCGGACATATCGGCGGGCCGGTCGGGGGCCATAGCGCGGGCCGGGCCGTTCAGGCGAAAGCCAAGGTCGATGTTGTAGGGCGTCACCAGCGGCAGCGACAGCACGGCCAGCCCCGATGCTGCCTCGATCCGCGCCAGCGACGCGGCCAGTTCCTCTGCATCGGGCGCGGTGGCCACGAACCACAGGTTCCAGTCATCTTCGCGCAGGTAGGAATGGTTCACCCCCGCTTCGGCGCTGACGACGGCGGCGACCTGTTCGATGCGATCCGCCGGAATCGCCAGCGCGGCAAGGGTCGATGCCCCGGCGCAGTTCGGGCGGCAGGTGGCACCGACGCGGGAAATCTGCCCGGTCTTTTGCAGCGCATCCAGACGGCTGATCGCCTGATCCTCGGTGATGCCCACAACGGTGGCCATCGCGGCAAAGGGGCGTGGCACCAGCGGCAGGTCGCGCTGAAACTCGTCCATCAGCCGCAGGTCGGTGGCGTCGGTGATCTGGTCCAGCATGGTTACAGCCCCAGCCGATAAGCGCGGTCGGTGAAGAAGATGCCCGAAGGCGCTTGCGCCGGAATCTCGCCAATCACCTCATAGCTGCGGGTGTCGCGAATCTCGATGCGGTTTTCGTCGCGCACGGACAGCCAGACCTCGCGCCCGCGCGGGGTGAACTCCATATGCAAGACGCCGGGGCCGGGGGTCAGGGTCTGGATGACCTGATGCGTCATGGTGTCGATCACCTGCACGGTGTCATTGTCGGGCGGGGCAAAGTTGACCCAAATTTCGCGCTGATCGGGCCGGGCCAGCGCAAAGATCGGCTGGCCATGCAGATCGGTGCGGCCGGTTTCGGACAGGCTGGCGGCATCGACCCACAACAGTTGATGCAGCCCGACAGCGGGCAGGGCAAAGCTGTCGCCTGCCAGCGTCCAGCCTTGTAAATGCGGCATCTTGTAAACCGGCAGATCGTCCTGATCCTTGCCATAGTCGGGCAGGAACCGCACAGGCTGCGGATCATCGGCCCACAGGTCGATCGCGGTCAGACCCTTTTCGCCGAACAGCCCGACAATATAGGTGCGCCCGTCGCCGGTCATCAGCGCATCATAGGGGTTGGCGCCCACGTCCTGAAACACGGTGATTTCGGGGTTGGCGGGATCAGCCGAATGATCCAGCAGCCAAGCCTGACCGCTGTCCCATGTCGCGACGATAAAGCGGCTGCCGGGCACATCGGCCAGCCCGACGGTTTTCGAATCCATCGGAATATCGGCCACCAGTTCCAGCGTATCGGCATTGAACACCTTGACCCCGCCGGGTTCATAATTCGACACGGCGACCAGTTTGCCATCATCGGAAATCGCCCCGCCGATGGCATTGCCGCCCTGAATGATGCGTTTGTCGATGGTCCGCGTGGTCAGGTCGATCTTGGTCAGCCCGCCGTCGCGGCCAAAGACATAGGCAAACCGCTGATCGGGGGAAAAGGTCACGCTGGCGTGCGACAGATCGCCCAGGCCCTCGATCCGGGCCAGCATGTTGCGTTTGGTCTGCGACACCACCAGAACCGATCCGGTGGCGCGTTCGATCACCACGCCCATTTCGCCGGTGGTATAGGTGTCGGCATGGGCAAGGCCGGGCAGGGCCAGCAGCGTCGCGGCGGCGATCAGGGGGCGAAGGGCCAGCGTCATGGGCGGTCCTCTTTGACGGTTAACAGATAATGGGCGATCCAGCGCGCCTCGGCCTCGGTCAGCAGCGGGCGCCATGGCGGCATTGCGGTGCCGGGGATGCCGTCAAGGATGATCTGGGCAAGTCCGTCCGGGTCGCGCCCGGCCAGATCGGCGGGGGTGATCGGTGTGCCAAGACCACCACGCATCGTCAGCCCGTGGCACGATCCGCAATCCTGCACCACCATATGTTCCAGCGCGATCTGCCGTTCCGGCGCAATCTGCGGTGCCGCGGCGGCCATGACCGCCCCAGCCAGCAGCGGCAGGATCAACAGCCGACTAACCATTCGCAACCATCCGCAGCGGCGCGGTCAGTTCGGCGGGCAGGGGCAGGGCGACGCTGTTATACAGCGACACCACACGCCCGATGATGAACAGCACCGGCGCAGGCATCCGCGCATCGGCGATGTCGTCGCCGATGCGGTCCAGCGTGGACAGCAGGCGCATCTCATCGGGCGTGGTGGCATGGGACAGTGCCAGAACCGGCGTCGCGCCTGGCAGGTTATGGGCGATCAGATTGCGCGCGATCAGCCCGATATTCGCGGCCCCCATATAGACGACCAGCGTGCAGTCGGGATCGGCCAGCGATCCCCAGTCCAGCGTCAGCGTGGCATCCTGCGCGCGGTGTCCGGTGACATAGCGCACACTGGTCGCCAGCCCGCGATGGGTCAGCGGCACCCCGGTCGAAACGGCGGCACCCTGGGCGGCGGTGATACCCGGCGTGTAATCATAAGGAATGCCCGCGTCGCGCAGAACTCCGGCTTCTTCGCTGCCACGGCCAAAGATCAGCGGATCGCCGCCTTTCAGCCGGGCTACGGTCAGCCCCTGACGGGCCAGATCGACCAGCAGCGCATTGATGCGTTCCTGCGGGACGGAATGAAAACCAGATGCCTTGCCAACCGAAATTCGCCGCGTGGTGGCCGGGATCAGATCCATGATCGCGGGTGAAACAAGGCGGTCAAACACCACCACATCTGCCGATTGCATCAGGCGCAGGGCGCGCAGGGTCAGCAGTTCCGGATCGCCGGGGCCTGCACCGATCAGATGAACCTTGCCTGCCATGTCAGCTTCCTTCGCGGTGGCGTGTCGTTGGCGGGGTGCCGGGGGCGGCGAACCGCCCCCGGCGCAGCAGTATCAATAAACATCGCCCATGGTGTTGTAGACGTTGAACTTGCCGGTCGGCGTAATCAGGCGTTCGTCCTTGATGACGTGTTTGACCTCAAGCGTCTTGTCGTCCAGCACAACGATGGCCGATTCCTGATCGGCGGCGTTCCACAGCGAGAACCAGACCTCGGTCCCCTCTTTGTTGAACTCGCCCTGCACGGCGCGGGCCTGACCGCCGGTGATACCGGCCATTTCAGCCAGGTTCAGCGTGATGATTTCCGGGTCTTCGCCGGCCTTCATCTCGCTGACCTTGAACACCGCAACCGAGCCAGAAATGGCCGCATCAGGGTTCAGCGTCGCATCGACATACAGGTGATCCGATTCCGGGTGCGTTTTCACGAACAGCGAACCGCCGCCCAGTGCCGGAAAGCTGGACACGATCTGCCATGCCTGATCGGGATGCCCTTCCGGGTCGGTGCCGATCAGCGCCACCGAATCGTCGCCAAGGTGCGAGGTCGCCCAGACCGGACCATATTCCGGGTGCGTGATGTTCGCGCCCCGGCCCGGATGCGGCGTTTCGCCCCCGGTGTCGGTGATCGCCTCAAGCTTGCCTTCTTTGGTGTCGATGACGACCAGCTTGTTGCGGGCGTTGGCGGCCGTGATGAAATACCGCTTGGTCGAATCCAGACCGCCATCATGCAGGAAACGTTCGGTTTCGATCTCGGTGATCTTCAGGTTCTTCAGGTCGGTGTAATCGACCAGCTGAATCTTGCCGGTTTCCTTGATGTTGACGATGAATTCAGGCCGGTAGTGCGACGCCAGGATGGCGGCCACACGTGGTTCCGGGTGATATTCCTGTTCGTCATAGGTCATGCCGCGGGTGGACACGATCTTCAGCGGCTCCAGCGTGTCGCCGTCCATGATGACATATTGCGGCGGCCAATAGGTGCCGGCGATGGCGTATCTGTCTTCCCAACCTTCCATTTTCGAGGTTTCGACCGAACGCGCCTCGGACCCGACCTTGATGGTCGCAACCACGTCGGGTTCTTCCATCCACAGGTCGATCATATCTACCTTGGCGTCGCGCCCGATGACCATCAGGTAACGGCCAGACGCGGACAGGCGGCTGATGTGAACGGCATAGCCGGTGTCCACGACGCGCTTGATTTCATAGGTGTTGCCGTCGATCAGGGCGATCTGCCCCGCGTCGCGCAGCGTGACCGAGAAGATGTTTTCCAGATCCCAGTCGTTCATCTGCTGGGTCGGACGATCCTCGGGGGCGACTTTTACCTCCCAGGTTTCTTTCATTTCGGCCATGCCGAATTCCGGCGGGCTGGCGGGGTCAAGCAGCAGATAGTTCGCCATATTGGCGATCTGCTGTTCGTTCAGTTCGCCCGACGTGCCCCAGTTGGGCATACCGGCGGGCGAACCATAGGTGATGAAGCTTTCCAGATAGTCGAAACCCAGTTCGCGTGTCAGGTCTGGCGTCAGCGCCTTGCCCGTTGCACCGTTGCGCAGCACGCCGTGGCAGCCTGCGCAGCGTTCGAAATAGATCTTGTTCGCTTCGTTATATTGTTCGTCGGTCAGTGCCGCCACACCCTCGGGTGCGCCGGGGGCGGTTACATCCTGTTCAGCCAGCACATCCAGCGAGGGCTGATACTGGTCCTGCGGGGTGGTGCCGTGATCTTCAAGCGCGGTGGCCGGATCGGGGGGCGCGTCCTGTGCCAGAACAGGGCTGGCGCCAAGAATCAGCGTCATGGCCGCGCTGGCAAGCAAAAGATGCCGCGCCTTGGCTACGTGGGAAGTTACCATCGCAAATCTCCGTTGCTGGTGGGCGTGCTCACATTCGCGTGCGACGAAGGTGGCGTCCTTGACTTTTTTCAAAGCGGTCAAATTGTCGCGATGCAAATCTGATGTCGGATATGCGGTGCGGATGCGCTGGCACAGGAATGATGGGGTTTTGGTGGGAAATCTTTTCAAAACAATGCATTTCTGTGGAATTTGGGGCTGGGCCGCGCTGCTGTTTGCGGCCTTGATGATGTGGATTTCACCGCCTTCGGCACCGGCATGGGCCGCACCCCCTTTGGTTGCAGCGGAAAATAATCCTGCACACTCTGCGCCTGATTCTGTCGTGGCGCAGCAGATGTTCGGGTTGGATGCCGCCCCAAACGTGATGCGGCAGGAAACGCCGGTGCCTTCGTTCCGGGTGGAACTGGACGGGATGCCGGTAGGGCTGATCGGCTCGACCTGGGAGCTTATCAGTTCGACGGGCTATTCGGGGCAGCCGCTGGATGTGCAGGTGGCGGTGCGCCCCGATGGGGTGGTTGCCGGCGCGCGTCTGGTCCGCCACGCCGAACCTGTGCTGACGCTGGGCATATCGGATGCCGACATCGCGGCCTATGTGAACAGTTATCGCGCGCTGGATCTGAATGCGCCGATTGCGGGGCAGGCGCTGCCCGATGTGATCTCGCGTGCGACGGTTTCGACAGCGGTGATCCGCGACGGGATCTTGCGCGCCGGGCGCATCCTTGCGGCGGCGCAGACCGGGGGCGAACTGGTGAACCGCGTTACCTATCAGCCTGCCGACTGGGCGGCGCTGGTGGATATGGGGGGGCTGTCGCGCGCAATGGTCAGCATGGCATCGGCGGCGGCGGCCTTTGACGATGCCAAAACCCCGCTGACGCCATCAGACGCGCCCTTCATGGAACTTTACGCCGGTATTGTCGATCCGCCGACGGTCGGGCGCAATCTGCTGACTCCGCGCGATTACTCTGCCGCCCTTGGCGATCAGCAGCCGGGGCAGGTCTGGTTGGCGGTGCTGTCGCGCGGGGCCTATGGCCATCGTGGCACCGAGGTGCGCCGCACCGGCGTGTTCCAGCGTCTGACCATCGAGCAGGGCGATCTGCAATGGCAGCCGGACGAAGCGAGCTTTCGCCGTATCGACCGGCTGGCTGTCGAAGGCGCGCCCGATTTCCCCGAGATCAGCCTGTTTCGACTGAATGCCGATCCGGCGGATGGCGGTTTTGACCTGACCCAACCGCTGCGGCTGACCGTCACGGCCAGCCGCGACGCCCGGTCGGGTCCGCCGCAGGTGGTGCAGATCGCCACCGACGTGACCCTGCCAGAAACGTTCCGCAACCCGATTGCCGCCGACGCCGCGCCGGAACCGCCGCTGTGGGTCGCGCAATGGGAAGCGCGCATCCCGCAACTGATGATCGTCGGCGCGATGCTGACAGTGCTGGGCGTGATCCTGTTCGCGCAGGAATGGCTGGTCCGCCGCCCGACCCTGTGGCGGCAGGTGCGCACAGGGTTCCTGCTGGTGACGCTGTTTGTGCTGGGATGGGGTCTGAACGGGCAATTGTCGGTGGTGCAGGTGGTTGCCTTTCTGCATTCGCTGCTGGGCGGGTTCCGCTGGGAAACCTTCCTTGTCGCGCCGGTCATCTTTGTGCTGTGGTGCTGCGTGGCGCTGGGGATGCTGTTCTGGGGGCGCGGCGTCTTTTGCGGCTGGCTGTGCCCCTTTGGTGCCTTGCAGGAACTGACCAATCAAGCCGCGCAGCGGTTCGGCATCCGCCAGATCGCGGTGCCGCAGGCGCTGCACGAACGGCTGTGGGTCATCAAATATACGCTGTTTGTCGCCATCGTCGCCCTGTCGTTTTACAGCATGGAACAGGCGCTCATTCTGGCCGAGGTCGAGCCGTTCAAGACCGCCATTTCCATGCGTTTCATGCGGGCGTGGCCGTTTGTGCTGTTCGTTGTGGCGCTGCTGGCGGCGGGCCTGTTTATCGAGCGGTTCTTTTGCCGCTATCTGTGCCCGCTGGGGGCCGGTCTGGCGATTCCGGCCAAGCTCAAGGTGTTCGACTGGCTGAAACGGCGCCCGCAATGCGGTCGCGAATGCCGCCTGTGTGAAACGAAATGCACCGTGGGCGCGATTGATCCGCTGGGGCGGATCAACCCGAATGAATGCGTGCTGTGCCTGCGCTGTCAGGTCATCATGAACGATGACCACACCTGCCCGGTTCTGAAACGCCGCGCCCGTGCTGCCGCCCCGCCCCCGCAACGCCCCGCAGCCACGCCCGAGGTGACGCCGTGACACCGATCCCCCGTCGCCGCTTTATCGGCATGACCGCCGCCGCGCTGGTAAGTGCTGGCCGGGCAGGGGCCGCAGCCCCCCAGGAATGGCGCGGGCAGGCGCTTGGCGCGCAGGTGGTGCTGCGCACCCGCGACGCCGCACCCACGCAGGCGCGCAGCTTTTTCCGTGCCGCCGAACAGGCGCTGCGGCGGGTCGAGCGGCAGTTTTCGCTGTATCGCTCCTCGGAGCTGACGCGCCTGAACGACAGCGGTCTGTTGACCAACCCCAGCCCCGGCTTTGTCGCGCTGTTGCGGCTGGCGGGGGATCTGCATCGGGCCACTGGCGGCGCGTTTGATCCGACGATCCAGCCGCAATGGCTGGCCCGCGCCACCGGGCGGCCCGCCCCGGAACCCGGACCGGGGTGGGACGCGGTTCAGATCAGCAACGACCGTATCACCCTGCGCCCCGGCATGGCGCTGACCCTGAACGGCATCGCCCAGGGTCTTGCCGCCGATATGCTGGCCGATGCCGCCCGCCTGCATGATCTGCCGCAGGTGCTGATCGACGCTGGCGAGATCATGGCAATCGGGGAATGGACGGCGGCCATCGCCGATCATCATGGCACCCCGGTCAGCCGCCTGACGCTGGGCGATCGGGCGCTGGCTACCTCGTCGGGGCAGGGCACCTTGATTGGCCCGCGTGGCAATCTGCCGCATATCCTTGACCCACATGGCCGCCAGGCCCCGCGCGCACTGGTTTCCGTCAGTGCCCCCGCTGCCGCGCTGGCTGATGGTCTGTCCACAGCGTTTTGCATCATGCCGGATGACAGCATCGCCCGCGCCCTGCGCGCCTTCCCCGGCTGCCGCATCGAACAGATCACCGCCTGATCACCGCGCCATAAGCTGTTGCTTGCGCCAAATGCCCCATCGGGGTGCCTTTGGGCAAAACGACGCCAATCACATCGTTTTGACTTTCGTTAAGGTGGAATCGCCTGCCAGCCGCATTGTGGCCAACAGTTAGCAACTGCTTTGAGAGGGCTGCGCATGAGCGAAGTCATGACCAAAAGCATGGCCCGCAACGTCTTCTATGGCGGGTCTTTGTTTTTCATCCTCATCTTCATCGGCTTGACGGCGCACAGCCATCTTTATGCCGTGAATGTCTCGACCGACCGCGAAACGCTGACCGACAGCGTGGTGGCTGGCAAACATGTCTGGGAACGTAATGGCTGCATCAACTGCCACACGCTGCTGGGCGAAGGCGCGTATTTCGCGCCCGAGCTGGGCAATGTCATGCGCCGCTGGGCCGTGCAGGACGATCCCGATGCCGCCGCCGACACGCTGAAAGCGTGGATGGAGGCCATGCCCACGGGCATCGAGGGCCGTCGCCAGATGCCCTATTTCGGCCTGACTGACGAAGAATATCGCGAACTGTCCGACTTCCTGCTGTGGAGCGGCACGATCAATACGCTGAACTGGCCGCCGAACGACGCCGGTTAAGGGAGAAACGCCGATGAGATATGCCACACAACGGATCGCCTACCCTTACTTTGTGGTGGCGATGGGTCTGTTCGCCATTCAGGTGACGATGGGCCTGCTGATGGGTTACGTCTATGTGAACCCGAATTTCCTGTCTGATCTGCTGCCGTTCCACGTTCTGCGGATGCTGCACACCAATGCGCTGATCGTCTGGCTGCTGCTGGGCTTTTTCGGCTCGGCCTATTTTCTGCTGCCCGAGGAAACTGAACGCGAGATCTATTCGCCGAAGCTGGCCTATTTGCAACTGGCGATCCTCGTGGTCGGCACGCTGGGCGCGGTTCTGACCTATGCGTTCGACCTGTTTCACGGCAACTGGCTGCTGGGCAAGGAAGGGCGCGAGTTTCTGGAGCAGCCCAAATGGGTCAAGATGGGCATCGTCGTCGCGGCGCTGATCTTTCTGTATAACTGCTCGATGACGCTGCTGAAGGGCCGCAAGACCTCGATTTCCACGGTGCTGATGATCGGTCTGTGGGGGCTGGCGCTGCTGTTCCTGTTTGCCTTTTACAACCCGCCAAACCTGGTGCTGGACAAGCAATATTGGTGGTGGGTCGTTCACCTGTGGGTGGAGGGCGTGTGGGAACTGATCATGGCCGCCATCCTTGGCTATCTGATGCTGAAACTGACCGGCGTTGACCGCGAAGTGGTCGAAAAATGGGTCTATGTGATCGTCGCCACCGCGCTGTTTTCCGGTATTCTTGGCACCGGGCACCACTATTACTGGATCGGTCTGCCGGCCTATTGGCACTGGATCGGTTCGATCTTCTCGTCCTTCGAGGTGGTGCCGTTCTTTGCCATGATGGCCTTTGCCTTCATCATGGTGTGGAAGGGCCGCCGCGATCACCCGAACAAGGCCGCGATGCTGTGGTCGCTGGGCTGCGCCGTTTTGGCCTTTTTCGGCGCGGGTGTCTGGGGCTTCCTGCATACGCTGCACGGGGTTAACTACTACAGCCACGGCACGCAGATCACCGCGGCCCACGGCCACCTGGCGTTCTATGGCGCTTATGTCTGTCTGGTCGCCGCGCTGGTCAGCTATGCCATGCCGATCCTCAAGAACCGCGATCCCTATAATCAGGTTCTGAACATGGCGGCCTTCTGGCTGATGTCCTCGGGGATGCTGTTCATGACCTTTACCCTGACCTTTGCGGGCACGGTGCAGACCCACCTGCAACGGGTGAACGGCATCTTCTACATGGATGTTCAGGATCAGCTGGTGCTGTTTTACTGGATGCGGCTTGGTTCCGGCGTGGCCGTGGTGCTGGGCGCGCTGCTGTTCATCTATGCCGTCATGTTTCCGGGGCGCGAAGTTGTCGATCCCGGCCCGGTGCAGCGTCAACGCGATGAGCATCTGGAACCGGCGGAGTGACCAGCATGAATGTCCATAACAATCAAGGGGGGGCGGCATCTGCCCCCTTCTACCTGCCGCAAGCCGATGAAGTTGCGATCTTTGAAGCGGCGGCGCGGAATGATCTGCCGGTTCTGCTGAAAGGCCCGACCGGCTGCGGCAAGACCCGCTTTGTGTCCTATATGGCCGCGAAACTGGGCCGCAAACTGTATACCGTCGCCTGCCATGACGATCTGTCGGCGGCGGACCTGATCGGGCGCTATCTGCTGAAGGGGGGCGAAACCGTCTGGGTCGATGGCCCGCTGACCCGCGCCGTGCGCGAAGGCGCGATCTGCTATCTGGACGAAGTGGTCGAGGCCCGCAAGGACGTGACCGTCGTGCTGCACCCGCTGACCGACGACCGCCGTATCCTGCCTATCGACCGCACGGGCGAGGAACTGGATGCGGCCCCCGGCTTTATGCTGGTGGCCTCCTATAACCCCGGCTATCAGAACATCCTGAAAACGCTGAAACCATCGACGCGGCAACGCTTTCTGGCGATGGATTTCGATTTCCCCGCACCCGCGCTGGAAACCGATGTGGTGGTGCAGGAAACCGGCATCGACCGCGATAGGGCAACCGCGCTGGTTCGTCTGGCGGGCAAGCTGCGTGCCCTGCGCGGACAGGATCTGGAAGAAGGCGTTTCCACCCGTCTGCTGGTCTATGCGGCGACGCTGATCGTGGGCGGCATGTCGATCGACCGCGCGATCGAGGCGGCGATGATCGAACCGCTGACCGACGATGCCGATGTCAAACGCGGCCTGCTGGATCTGGTCTCGGCGGTGTTTGGATAAGCCATGGGCTTTGAACCCTGGGAACCGGAAGAAACCGTCGGCAAGCTGTGGCACGATATGGCCAGCCGGTGGGACGCGCCGCCCGTTTATGACGATGCGCGGGTGGATCTGCCGCAAGTGTCGGGGCGGCTGGCGGTGTTCTGGCGCGGTCTGGGCGGCGATCATTCGGTTGAGTTGCGCGCCGCCCGTGCCGTGACCGCGCGGCACCGCCTGTCGTTCCGTCGCCGCCTGTCCACCGAGGCCGAGGCAGCCGCCCGTGCCAGCTTTGACGGCGAGGTTTTGCGCCTGCCCGAAACGCTGGCGATCTTTCCGGCAGAACAGGCCAATGGCGCGCTGTATCTGTGGCTGACGGCGATGGCCGTGGCGGTGTCGCAGGATGATCCGCCCGCACCGCTGACCGATGATCCGCTGGCGCGCGATCTGGCCTTTGTGGCGGCGGCGGCCCGTGCCGTCGATCTGACCGTGGCTCAGGCACCGGGGCTGGCCCCGCTCTATCGCGACTTGTGCGCGCTGCTGCTGGCGGGGCGGAACGCGCCGCGCCTGCCCCCCGCCGAAGCGGCGGTCGAGGCGGTGATCCGTCATCTGCTGGGCGATCCCGCGCCGCTGCCTGACAATGCGCGTCAGGCGTGGGACCGGGTGCAGGCCGCCCGCGCCGGTGATCGCGCCGCGCTGGATGCCCGCGCCCCGCGTGGCTATAAACCTATGCGCCCGGTGGAATTATGGGTCGCGCCTGATGATGTGGTCTGGTCCGCCGAAGGACAGGTCGAAACCCGCGACACCGAAGGCACCCCCGAAGAGGGGCAAGACGGCAAGATGATGCGCGCACGCCGTCGCAAATCCGATCAGGCCGAACGCAAAGACAGCCTGATCCTGCACAAATTCGAAGCGATCCTGTCATGGGCCGAATTCCTGAACCTGAACCGCCGGGTCGAGGATGACGACATCGACAGCGCCAAGAAGGCCGCACAGGATCAGGACGAACTGAACCTTGGTCAATTGTCCAAGGCCCCGGCCACGCGGCTGAAACTGCATCTGGACCTGTCGCCCGAGGATGCGGACATCGAGGCGATGGCGGGCAAGCATGTCTATCCCGAATGGGACGCGCGGCGCGGGGTCTATCTGCCCGCGCATGTCCGCGTGCTGGAAACGCGCCCCGAACCTGCGCCCGATACCGAACTGATCCACGATGCCGCCGCGCGCCGTCGTATCCGCGCCGTCCGCCGCCAGTTCGAGGCGCTGCGCCCCGGTCGTGTGACCACCACCGGCCACCGCGATGGCGACGAACTGGACACCGAACTGGCCGTCCGGTCGGCCAGCGAACTGGCGGCCATGGGTGAAGGCAACGACCGCATCTGGCGGCAGTCGCGCCCGATCGAACGCGATCTGGCGGTGTCGATCCTGCTGGACGTGTCGCGGTCCACCGAAAGCGCCGTGACCGGCCGCGCGGTGATCGACATCGAACGCGAGGCGCTGACCGCGCTGGCTTGGGGGCTGGACGCCTGTGGGGATCGCTTTGCGCTGAACGCGTTTTCCTCGTTGCGGCGCGACCGGGTATTCGTGGCCAATTGCAAGACGTTCGATGAACCCATGTCGCATCTGGTCGAACAGCGGGTCGCGGCGCTGCGCCCGCAATTCTACACTCGGCTTGGCGCAGGCGTGCGCCATGCCTCGGCCGGGCTGGCGACGCAGGGCAATCATCGGCGATTGCTGCTGGTCATCACCGATGGCAAGCCGAACGATCTGGATCACTACGAAGGGCGCCACGGTATCGAGGACAGCGCCCGTGCCATCCGCGAGGCCCGCCGCGCCGGTCACTCGGTTTTTGGCATCACCGTGGACCGCGATGGCAAAAGCTGGTTCCCGCGCATCTTCGGGCAGGGCGGCTTTGCGCTGTTTCCTGACCCGGATCGCCTGATCGGGGCCTTGCCGGAAATCTATCGGCAACTGGTCGGACGATGAGCGCGGGGGCAGGCGATCCGCGCCGGTTGCCCGGCGATTTGATGATGTGGGTGCTGATCTTGTCGGAGCTGGCGGTCTTTGCCGCAGGTCTGCTGGCCTTTCTGGCGGTGCGTCTGACAGACCCGGTGGGCTTTGCCGCAGCGCAGGATCAGTTGCACCGGCTGTCCGCCGGAATCAATACCGTGGTGCTGGTCACTTCGGGCCTGCTGGCGGCACTGGCCTTGCGCCGGGTGCGGATCGGGCAGGTGGCCGGGTGCCGCATGATGCTGTTGGCTGCCGCCGGGTTCGGGGTGCTGTTCCTGATCCTGAAGGGCATCGAATACGCCCATGCCGGAACCGGCAGCGAGGCGTTTTTTACCTTCTACTATCTGCTGACCGGGTTTCATGCCGTTCACGTCATTGCCGGGGCGGTGATCCTTGGTATCTGCGCCATCACCTGCCGTCAGGATCACGTGCAGGCCGGAACGCAGTTCTGGCATATGGTCGATCTGGTCTGGGTGATCCTGTTTCCCGTCATCTATCTGCTGAGGTAAGGACGATGCGCGACCCCTTGATCCGGGCCTGGCTGGTGCTGATTGCGGCGTCACTGCTGGCCACCGCCGCATCCTTGTCGCCGCTGCCCGGCAGGCTGGCCATGGTGGCGGTGCTGCTGCTGGCATGGGTCAAGGCGCGCGTGGTGCTGGGGGCCTATCTGGAACTGGACGAGACCCCCGCCATCCGCCGCGCCTTTGATCTGGCGCTGGCGGTGTTCATGATCTTAGCCGGGCTGTCGTATCTGGCCGCCTGAGGGCTGGCGCGCGGCGATGCGCGGGCCGGTGAGGATCGGCCAATACAGCACCGCGAAACCGCCAAAGGCCGCGATCCACGCCGTGCCGGCGGCGTGCAGCATCCACATCTGCCCCGGCGCCAGCGCATAGGCCAGCCGCAGCGCAGCGGCCAGATTGGCCAGCACATAGACGATGGTCAGCGCCCGGCTGGCGGTCAGTGCCCGCCCGGTATGGCCAAGGCTGGCGCGCGACATGACGGCCAGCGTCAGCACGCCGATACCGCCCGCCATCCAGACATGCTGCGCCCCGGCGGGCAGCATCAGCCCGGCCCCGGCGGCGGCGACCGACAGAAAACCGGCGGCGATCCAGGCATAGGCCAGATGCAGAACCCACAGCAGAGCTTCGGGCGCGGTGGCCAGCCCGCGCCAGCGTGACAGGCGGACCAGATGCGCCACCCCCGCCACCGCGCAAAGCGCCGCCGTCAGCCCTGCATCCGGCGCGGCGACAAAGGCGATCAGCGCCGCTGCGCCGATCATCAGTGCAACCTTGTCGGGTTGGCCCATGGGCGCGGGCAGGGCGGTTTCGCCGCGCTTGACCAGCCAGTTGCGGGTGAAGGACGGAATGATCCGCCCGCCGATCAGCGTCATAAGCATCACCAGCGCCGCAAGTCCCAGTCGCAGGCCCCAGCCCTGCGCCGCAGCCCCGCCGCGCGCCTGAACGTGGAACACCACCAGCCCGGCGACGAACAGCCCGATGAATCCCACCACCGGCAGGTTGCGCCAGTTCTTGCCTGCGATCACCTCGCGCAGCAGGACGAACATCAGCGCGGCATAGACCGACAGATCGACGGCGGCGATCAGCAGCGGCGGCAGCGGCAAGGGCAGCGTCGTGACGATCCGGCCCAGCAGCCACATCCCCGCCAGTCCGGCCAGCGGCCAGCCCGTCACCGGCAGCCGCCCTGTCCAGTTCGGCACCGCCGTCAGCACGAACCCGGCCACCGCCGCGCCGCCATAGCCGAACAACATTGCATGGGCATGCCAGTCCACCGGCGAAAACACCGGCGGCGGGGCAATGCGCCCCAGGGCCATCGGCAGCCAGATCAGCATCGCCAGCGCGGCCCAGATCGCACCAAGCAGAAAAAACGGACGGAAACCAAAGCTGAGCAGCGCGGGGCCATTCCAGCGGCGGATACGTTGCGTCGTGGTATTCATGAGGGGCCTGCGGAAAATGATCCGTTTGGCATTCTGCCGACTCTTTTTGTCATCTGCGTTGACTTAAGTCAGGTCGGGGTTTGCGCACTGGCGTTATGGGTCTGTTTGCCTAATAGATAGACAGATAATGACCCTGATCCGCGACACCATCCGACAGTCGATTCTTTTCTCATCCCTGCAAGCGGACCTGATTGATCGGATCGCGGGCTTTTCCTCGATGCGCGATGTCGCGCAGGGTGAGACGATCTTTGTGCAGGGCGAACCCTCGAACGGTGTGTTCCTGATCGTGCGCGGTTGGGTCAAGCTGTATCGCGTCGCCCCCAGCGGGACCGAGGCGGTCGTGTCGGTCAAGACCCGCGGCCACAGCTTTGCCGAGGCGGTGGCGATCCGTGGCACGCCCTATCCCGTATCGGCCGAGGCCGCGACCGAGGCTTCGCTGATCGTTGTCGATGCCCGCAAGCTGCGCCACCTGATCGAGACCGAACCCGATGTGGCCAAGGCGCTGCTGATAAGCTGCGTCACCAAGCTGCAAAGCTTCGTCACGCAGGTCGAACAGCTCAAGGCGCGGTCTGGGTCGCAGCGGGTGGCGGAATTCCTGATCGAACTGGCCGACGACAAGGACAGCGCCTGCCATGTCGACCTGCCTTATAACAAGGTGCTGATCGCCGGTCGGCTGGGCATGAAACCCGAAAGCCTGTCGCGCGCCTTTCGCCGTCTGCGCGATTATGGCGTGCGCATCGACGGCAACCGCGCGTGGATTTCGGATTTGCAGCAGCTGATTGATTTCGCATCCGAAGATCCCAGCCTGCCGTGGACCAAGGGCTGACGGGGCAAAATTACGCCGGGCTTTTGAGTTTGGTCAAGGCGGCGTCTGATGTGTCATCGCAATCATTGGTCTGGCGACTTTCTATCTGCGTGCGGTGGTTGGGATATTTCGGTCATGACAGTCAAACGCCGGCCTTGGCCCGTGGGCGCGCTGAATCTTGCCCTTGCTTTTCTTCTGGCCCTGTTTTTGCTGCTGCTGACTGGCCCTGCGCGGGCGCAAACGCCGGTGCTGCCACAATTTCTGGCCGAGGTTCCGGCGGGTGATCTGGTTGCGGGGGCTGACGCCTTTGGCCCCATGCGCGACGATATACCCGTTGCGCCGGTCATGCAGGGCAATCAGCAACTGGGCTGGGCCTTTATCACCAGCGATTTCGTCGGCACGACGGGTTATTCCGGCAAGCCGATTCACACCATGGTTGCTGTCGATGACGCGGCCAAGGTGATCGGTGTCAAGCTGGTCAAGCATTCCGAACCCATCGTCCTGATCGGCATCCCCAATTCCCGGATGGAGGAAATGGCGGCGGGCTATGTCGGGCTGGATCTGGTGGCCGAGGCGGCGGCGGGCGGATCGGCGCATGATTTGAACATCATTGCCGGTGCGACGGTGACAGTGATGGTGATCGACGACAATATCGTGCGTGCGGGTCTGCGGGTGGCACGGGCACTGGGTCTGGGCGGTCTTGGCAGCAGCACTGCCGAAAACACGCCGCCGCGTGAACTGGCCGCTGATGTCGCGCCCGTTGCCGACTGGGCCGAGGCCGAAGGTGACGGCACCGTCCGCCGCCTGCTGCTGACCGTGGGCGAGGTGAACGAGGCTTACAACGCCCATGACGATCTGCGCGCCGCCGCCCGGCCGCTGCCTAACGACCCGGAAACGGTGTTCATCGACATGCAGGCGGCGCTGGTCAGCGTGCCTGCCATCGGTCAGGCAATTCTTGGCCCGGCGGAATATGCCAATGTCACAAGCTGGCTGGAAGAAGGCGATAGCGCCATCGCGATTGTCGGGCTGGGCATCTATTCCTTTAAGGGATCGGGCTATGTGCGCGGCGGGATATTTGACCGTATCCAGTTGATTCAGGACGACATCTCGGTCCGGTTCCGCGACCGGCAGCACCGCCGCACCACGATTGCACTGGCGGGGGCGCCGGCGTTCACGGAAATGGACCTGTTCCGTATCCCGGCTGACAGCGGCTTTGACCCGGCCAAACCGTTCCGCATTCAACTGCTGGTCCACCGTGACGTGTCGGCGCTGGAAAAGGCGTTTCTGACCTATGATCTGGGTTATCAACTGCCCGAACGCTATTTGACGCCGCTGCCGCCGCCCGAGCCGGTATCTGCCCTCACCCCTGCGACGGTGGCGGTGGCCGACACGGATGAGGCCGGTGCGCAGGCGGCGCTGTGGAAACGCGCGTGGGATGCGAAACGTCCGCAGATTGCCATCCTTGCCATTATGCTGGGCGTGCTGACGGCGGCGTTCTTTTTCCAGGAATACCTGTCGCGGTCGGAACGTGCCGTGCGTCTCTTTCGGCTAGGCTTTTTGACCGTAACGCTGGTCGTGCTGGGCTGGATGTGGAACGCACAGCTTTCGGTGGTGAACATCTTTGCGCTGTTCAATTCCCTGCGCGACGGCTTTTCGTGGCAGGCGTTCCTGATGGACCCGCTGACCTTTATCCTGTGGTTCAGCGTCGCGGCGGCGCTGATTTTCTGGGGCAGGGGGGCCTATTGTGGCTGGCTGTGTCCGTTCGGCGCCTTGCAGGAACTGACCAACCAGATCGGGCGCAAGCTGCGCATCCCGCAGATCACTGTGCCGTGGTTCATCCACGAACGCGCCTGGGCGATCAAATACGTGATCTTCCTTGGCCTGTTCGGTGTCTCGCTGATGAGCCTTGAACGGGCCGAGCATCTGGCCGAGGTCGAGCCGTTCAAGACCGCGATCATCCTGAATTTCCAGCGCAGCTGGCCGTTCCTGCTGTATGTCGGCGCGCTGTTGGTGGCGGGGCTGTTCATCGAACGGTTCTTTTGCCGCTATCTGTGCCCGCTGGGGGCCGCGCTGGCGATCCCCGCGCGTATCCGCATGTTCGACTGGCTGAAACGCTATAAGGAATGCGGAAATCCGTGCCAGACCTGTGCGAATGAATGTTTCGTGCAGGCGATCCACCCGGAAGGACAGATCAACCCGAACGAGTGCCTGAACTGTATGCACTGTCAGGTCTTGTATCATTCCGAAACCAAATGCCCGGTCGTCATCAAGCGGCTGAAACGGCGCGCGAATATCGCTGCCAGCAATGCGCCGGTGTTGCCGCGTGCCGGGCTGTCCAACCACCCAAATCTGCAAACAAAGGGAGTCTGACATGTCCAATGAAGGAAAAACCGGCATCAGCCGCCGCGGGCTTTTGGGCGCGACGGCAGGCGGGGCCGCACTGCTTGGCGGCGGGATCACCGCGCGTCAGGCGTTTTTCGCGGCGGCCACCGGCACTGCGGCCACAGCCGCAGCCACCGGCGTGGCCAGCGCCCAGTCGGGCGGTGTCAGCGCGCCGCATATCGGGCCGGGCCAGCTTGATGAATACTATGGTTTCTGGTCGTCGGGTCAGACCGGCGAGGCGCGGATTCTGGGCATCCCCTCGATGCGGGAACTGATGCGGATTCCCGTCTTCAACCGCTGTTCCGCCACCGGCTGGGGCCAGACCAATGAATCGATCCGCATTCACCAGCGGACGATGAGCGACAAGACCAGAAACTATCTGGAGGCCAACGGCAAGAAAATCCACGATAACGGCGATTTGCACCATATCCACATGTCCTATACGGACGGGCGCTATGACGGCCAGTATCTGTTCATGCAGGACAAGGCCAATGGCCGCATCGCGCGCATCCGCTGCGACGTGATGAAATGCGACGCCATTCTGGAAATGCCGAACGCCACCGCCATGCACGGGATGCGCCCGCGCAAGGTGCCATCGTCGAACTATATCTTTTGTAACAGCGAGGACGAAACCCCGCTGGTCAATGACGGCACCACCATGGATGACGTCAGCACCTATGTGAACCTGTTCAGCGCCGTTGACAGCGAAACAATGGATGTCGCCTGGCAGATCATGGTGTCGGGCAACCTTGACAACTGTGATGCCGATTATGACGGCAAATATGCGTTCTCGACCTCGTATAACTCGGAAATGGGGATGACCCAGCCCGAGATGACCGAAGCCGAGATGGATCACGTCGTGGTCTTCGACATCGAGGCGATCGAGGCCGCGATCGAGCGCGGTGAATATCAGGAACTGAACGGTGCCCGGATTCTGGACGGGCGCAAGGAAAACGCGGCGGCCCGGCTGACCCGCTATATCCCGATCCCGAATAACCCGCACGGCTGCAACATGGCGCCGGACAAGATTCACCTGTGCATCGCGGGCAAGCTGTCGCCCACGGTTTCGGTGATCGACGTGCGCAATCTGCCTGCTATCTTTGCGGATGAGGCCGAACCTGAAACCGCTGTCGTTGCACAGCCGGAACTGGGCCTTGGCCCGCTGCACACGGCCTTTGACGGTCAAGGCAACGCCTATACCTCGTTGTTCCTCGACAGTCAGGTGGTGAAGTGGAACCTTGACCGGGCGGTGCGCGCCTATGCGGGCGAAAACGTCGATCCGATCATTTCCAAGGTTGACGTGCATTATCAACCCGGCCACCTGAAAACCACGCTGGGTGAAACGCTGGATGCCGATGGCAAGTGGCTGGTCTGCCTGTCGAAATTCTCGAAGGACCGTTTCCTGAACGTCGGTCCGCTCAAGCCCGAAAACGATCAGCTGATCGACATTTCCACCGATCAGATGGTGGTGGTCCATGACGGTCCGAACTTTGCCGAGCCGCATGACGCCATCGCCGTGCCCGCCTCGCTGATGACGCCGATCATCAAATCGGTCTGGGATCGCAACGATCCGATGTGGGCCGAAACCCGCGCGCAGGCCGAAGCGGATGGCATTGATCTGGACGGCTGGCAGGACAGTGTGATCCGCGATGCTGACGATCCGACCAAGGTGCGGGTCTATATGACCTCGCAGGCGCCGACCTTCTCGCTCGACAGCTTTGAGGTGAACGAGGGTGACGAAGTAACCGTCATCGTCACCAACCTTGACGACATCGACGATCTGACCCACGGCTTTACCATGGGTAACCATGGGGTGGCGATAGAGATCGGGCCGCAGGCAACGTCATCGGTGACGTTCGTCGCCGCCAAGCCGGGTGTTTACTGGTATTACTGCCAGTGGTTTTGCCACGCGCTGCATATGGAAATGCGCGGCCGGATGCTGGTCCGGCCCAAGGCGGCATGATGATACGCGGCGTTCTTGCCCTGCTGCTGATTCTGGCCGGTCCCGTCTGGGCCGGTCAGATCGGCGTGCCTGCGGGCGGGGACGCGCTGAAACAGGCCATCGACGGGTCATCCCCCGGCGATGTGCTGATCCTGGAACCGGGCCTGCACCAAGGCCCCGTCACCATTGACCATGCGCTGACACTGCAAGGACAGCCCGGCGCACAGATTGATGGCGGCGGGCAGGGCAGCGTGATTTTCGTGACGGCCGAGGATGTGACCATCCGCAGCCTGCATCTGACCGGATCGGGTAATTCGCATCAGGATATTGATTCCGGGGTGCTGCTGACCCGCACCGCCCACCGCGCCGTGATCGAGGATAATCTGTTCGAAGGCAATCTGTATGGCGTCGATGTCCATGGCGCGAATGACAGCATGGTGCGCGGCAATACCATCATCGGGCGGCGCGATCACCGGATGAACAGCCGGGGCAATGGCATCTATATCTGGAACGCGCCCGGCACGCAGGTGGTCGGCAATACCATGCGCTATGGCCGCGACGGGATTTTCACCAACTCCAGCCGCCGCAATGTGTTCCGCGACAATCTGATGCATGATCTGCGCTTTGCCGTGCACTACATGTATACGCATGACAGCGAAGTTTCAGGCAATATCTCGGTCGGCAATCATCTGGGCTTTGCGATGATGTTTTCCGACCGGGTGACGATCACGAACAATCTGTCGATCAACGACCGCGATCACGGGGTGATGCTGAACTATGCCAACGGGGCCGATGTGGCGGGCAATCTGGTGCGGGGCGGGCCGGAAAAATGCACGTTCATTTATAACGCGCACCGCAATCTGATCGCCGGAAACCGCTTTGAAGGCTGCGACATCGGCATCCACTTTACCGCAGGGTCTGAACGGAACGCGTTGACCGAAAATGCCTTTATCGGCAACCGCACGCAGGTGAAATATGTCGGCACCCGCGACATTGAGTGGAGTCTGGACGGTCGCGGAAATTACTGGTCGGATCATGCTGTCTTTGATCTGAACGGTGACGGTATCGCTGACAGCCGGTTTCGTCCCAATGATCTGATGGACCATATCCTGTGGTCGCAACCTGCCGCCGCGCTGCTGACCGGATCGCCCGCCGTGCAGTTGATCCGGTGGAGTCAGGCTAACTTTCCTGCGACCCTGCCCGGCGGGGTGGTGGACAGTTTCCCCTTGACCCGGCCGGTGGATATTCCGGTGCCCGAGAATATTGCCCGGATGGCGGCGCAACCGCCGTTGTGGAAAATGATAAGGACCGATGACGATGGCGCTGACGCTTTCGCACCTCACTAAGCGGTTTGACGCGTTCACCGCGCTGAATGATGTGTCGCTGACGGTGGAACCGGGGCAGCGCGTGGCCCTGCTGGGGCATAACGGCGCGGGCAAATCGACGCTGATGAAGATCGTGCTGGGGCTGATCCCCTTTGATTCCGGCGAGGTGTCGGTGATGGGGGCCGCACCCGGCAGCGGCGCGGCGCGGACGCGCGTGGCCTATCTGCCGGAAAACGTGGCCTTTCACCCGGCGCTGACCGGGCTGGAAATGGTGATGTTCTATCTGCGGCTGCGCGGTGAACCGCCGTCAGATGCACCCGGCCTGCTGGAACGGGTCGGCCTTGGCCATGCGATGAAGCGGCGGATCGGCACCTATTCCAAGGGGATGCGGCAGCGGGTCGGGCTGGCGCAGGCGCTGATCGGGCATCCCGGTCTGCTGGTGCTGGACGAACCCACCTCGGGGCTGGACCCGGTGTCGCGCCGGTCCTTCTATGAACTGCTGGACGGGCTGGCCGCTGACGGGGCGGGCATCCTGCTGTCCTCGCACGCGCTGACCGAGGTCGAGGCGCGCACGGATCGCATCGTGATCCTGTCGCAAGGCCGTCGCATGGCCGAGGGCACGCTGGCTGATCTGCGCAGGCAGGCGGCGTTGCCGGTATCTTATCTGCTGGTGCCGCAGACCGGCGCGGCGGATGCGCTGGCCGCTGCGCTGCCGGATGCGCGCCCGGTGACGGGCGGGCTGATGCTGACCAGCGCGCAAGACGAAAAGATCGCCATGCTGGCGCGCATCGGCAACCTGTCCGGCCTGATCGCCGATGTCGAGGTCACGCCGCCCAGTCTGGAAGACATCTACAGCCATTTCGGCGCACAGGGGGCTGCGGCATGATCGGGCGTATTCTTGCCACGGCGGGGGCCGAATTGCGGATCGCGCTGCGCAACCGCTGGCTGGCGATTGCGGTGGCGATGATGGCGGTGTTCGCGCTGGTGCTGTCGGCTGCCGGATCGGCACCGACCGGCGCGCTTGGGGCCGACCGGCTGTCGGTCGTGGTTGCCTCGTTGACCAGTCTGGCGGTCTATCTGGTGCCGTTGCTGGCACTGCTGATGTCCTTTGACGCCGTGGCCGGCGAGGTCGAGCGGGGCACGCTGCCCCTGCTGCTGACCTATCCCGTCGCGCGGGCCGAGATTCTGGCGGGCCGTCTGCTGGCGCATCTGTCCATTCTGGCGCTGGCGGTGGGTGTCGGCTATGGGCTGGCCGCTGTCTCGGCGATTGCGGTTGACCGTGGGGCGGTCGCCGGGCTGCCTGCGCTGTGGCGGCTGTTCTGGACCTCGCTGTTGCTGGGGGCCAGCTTTCTGGGTGTGGGCTATGTGATTTCGGCGCTGTCGCGGCGGCCTTCGGGTGCGGCGGGGCTGGCGATCGGGATCTGGCTGGTGGCTGTGGTGCTGTATGATCTGGGCCTGCTGGCTGCGCTGGTCGCCACTGGCGGCGAGGGTGCATTTGGTACCGCGCTGCCTGCGCTGTTGCTGGGCAATCCCGCCGATGCCTTCCGCCTGTATAACCTTGCCGCGTCCGAGGCGACGGCGGCGGCGGCGGGCCTTGGCGGGGCGGCCAGCACCATTCCGCCATGGGCGGCTTTGACATCGCTGTTGATCTGGCCGGTTCTGATGCTGGTGCTGGCCAGTCTTGCCTTTCGCCGGGTGACGCCATGAAACGTATCGCACTGATTGCCCTGCTGGCCCTGACCGCCTGCCGCACGGAAACGGTTGAGGTGCCCGCGCCGGTCGAGATGACCGAAACCACCATCGGGCATTTCTGCCAGATGAACCTGCTGGAACACCCCGGCCCCAAGGCGCAGGTGCATCTGAAGGATGTGATGTTCCCGCTGTTCTTCAGTCAGGTGCGCGACGGCATCGCCTATCAGCGGATGCCTGAACAAAGCCACGAGATCGTGACGATGTATGTCAGCGATATGGGGGTGGCGCCCGACTGGGCAGATCCCGGTGCCGCCAACTGGATACCAGCGGATGATGCCTTTTATGTTGTCGGCTCGCGGCTGGTGGGCGGTATGGGCGCGGCCGAGATGGTGCCCTTTGGCAATGAACAGGCCGCGCAGGCTTTTGCCGCGTTGAACGGCGGTGACATCCTGCGTCTGAACCAGATTGCAACCGAAGATGTGCTGGCCCCCGATGAGGGCGCGGCGCCCGAGGCCGCAGAAGGTGACGAACCGGATTATGCCGAGCGTTTGCGTCGGCTTGGCACCCAGGGGGGGCAATGACATGAAGCGCCGCCGTTTTCTGACCATCTCTGCCGGGATGCTGCTGGTCTCGGGGCTGCCTGCGGTTGCCGCGCCGCGCTATGCACAGTGGCGCGGGCAGGCTTTGGGCGCGCGGGCCACCATTACGCTGGATCGCCACGATCCGGCGCTGTTCGCCGCCATCCGGGCCGAGATCGAGCGGCTTGAGGCGGTGTTCAGCCTTTATCGCCCCGACTCGGCGCTGGTGCGGCTGAACAAAGCCGGGCGGCTGGACGCACCCCCGCCGGAACTGGTCGAATGTCTGACGCTGGCCGGGCGGGCGCATCGTGCCACCGGCGGGCTGTTCGATCCGACCGTGCAGCCGCTGTGGCTGGCCTATGCCGATGCCCAGGGCGCACCGGACCCGGCGCAGCTGGCTGCGCTGCCGATGGGTTGGGATGGCGTGTCTGTGGATGCGGCGGTCATCACGCTGCGCCGCGGTATGGCACTGACGCTGAACGGTATCGCGCAGGGCTTTATCGCCGATCAGGTTGCGGCGCTGATCCGGGCGCGGGGCTATGACCATGTGATGGTGGATACCGGCGAATTGTCGGCTGTCGGCACCGCGTCCGATGGCGGGCCTTGGCCGGTTTCCTTCGATGGCGGTGGTCGGACCCAACTGGCCGACCGGGCACTGGCCAGTTCGTCGCCGTTGGGGATGACCCTCGGCGGCGGGGCAGGGCACATTCTGAATCCGCAGACCCGACAGCCCGCATCGCCGCATTGGCGTCTGGTGTCGGTGTCGTCGCCATCGGCGGCGGTCGCGGATGCGCTGTCCACCGCCTTTTGTCTTATGCAGGATGCCGTCACGATGGTGTCAGTCTGTGAACAGTTTCGCGATACGCGCGTTGAGGCGTTGCGTATCGCTTGACCCGCCTGCGGGCCGACCGGCCCGACGGCATCTTCGTTCGCCCGGATGTGGCGGGCAATCTGAAACGCTGAAAGGAGACAACATGAACCGCAAGCTGATCCTGACGCTCGCTGCTATGTCCATGGCTGCCCCCGCCTTCGCGCAGGGCGATGCTGCCGCTGGCGAACGCGAGTATAACAAATGCAAAGCCTGTCACATGATTCAGGACCCCGATGGGAATGACATCGTGAAGGGCGGCAAGACCGGCCCGAACCTGTGGGGCATCGTTGGCAGCAAGTTCGCTGCTGAAGAAGGCTTTAAATACGGCCCCGGCATCACTGCCATCGCCGAAGCCAATCCCGATGCGGTCTGGGACGTGGCCTCGCTGGATCGTTATCTTGAAAACCCGACGAACTATGTCCGCGAGATCACCGGCGATGCTTCGGCACGGTCGCTGATGACCTTTCGGCTGGCCGATGGTCCGGGCAAGGACAACCTGATCGCCTATCTGCTGAGCGTGTCGCCCGACGCCCCGGCACAGCCCGAGGACAGCGACGGCAGCCCGATGGCTCCGCCGGCTGAATAAGCCAGCCGCAAGTCCCACAAGACCCCGACATCTGTGCGGGGTCTTTTCTTTTGGGGCAAGAGGTGCGGCGGGCTGTTCCCGGCGTTCGTTTTCCGGTCGGGTGCGGGACCTGTCGCGTGGTTGCGTTGTGGGTGTTGATGTCAGGGGGCGGTTTCTGCCGGTTGATCCCGTGCGGTGGCAATGTAGGTTGGCTTGATTCGTAAAGGAAAAACCCTCGGTCCGCCGGGGTTGCAATGTCCAATCGGTATTCTGGTTACAGTCAGATCAAACATTCGCACCGCCACACACATGACACGTCAAGGAAAGCACATGAAATCTGTTCAACTTGTCTGGGCGCATCCGCGCGTCGATTCCATGACGGCCCACGTTGTCGATGCCGTTCGGGACGAACTGTCCAGGCTGGACGTGGCTGTGGCCGAACTGGACCTGTATCGCGCTGGCTTTGATCCGGTGCTGCTGCCATCGGATGAACCGGATTGGGAAAATCTGGACAAGACTTATTCCGACGAAACCATGCGGTTAGCCGATGATCTGCGCACCAGGGACACGATCATCTTTGTGTTTCCGATCTGGTGGTTTTCAATTCCGGCGATGCTGAAGGGCTATATCGACCGGGTGTGGAACTATGGTATCGCCTATGGCAACCGCCGCCGCCTGCCGATCAAGACTCATCGCTGGATCGGTTTGGCTGGCGAACCCGAATCGGCCTTTAACAAACGCGGCTTAGGTGAGGCGATGATGCGGCACCTGAATGTCGGTATTTCCGGCTATTGCGGGGCCGAGGACAGCGAGGTCGTGTGCCTCTATGACGTGTTGGGCGGGGCAACAGACGACATCGTGGCCCACCATGCCGCGCTGATCGAACAGGCACGGAACGTTGTGCGGCAACTGGCTGTGAAATAAAAGGAACTGTGGGCAGGGGGCGGCGCGGCCTGTGCCCTTGGCGTGGGAATGGTAGGCCCGGAGGGACTCGAACCCCCAACCAAGGCGTTATGAGCGCCCTGCTCTGACCATTGAGCTACAGGCCCCCGATGATCTGCCCCTGACCTAAGTCGCAACGCCGCGCCGGTCAAGCGGACCATTTGCGCCGCATTGCCTGCGCGCAGCCCTTGGGGTATCGCGAAAGGAACGCGGATACGGGGGACAGGATGACCGAACCGAAACAAGGGCTGACCTATGCGCAGGCCGGGGTCGACATTGACGCGGGCAATGCGCTGGTCGAACAGATCAAACCTGCCGCAGCGGCGACGACGCGTCCCGGTGTGATGGATGCCCTTGGTGGTTTCGGGGCGCTGTTCGATCCGCGCGCGGCGGGGTTCAGCGATCCGGTTCTGGTGGCGGCGACCGATGGCGTCGGCACCAAGCTGCGGATTGCGATCGACACCGGGCATCTGGACGGCGTGGGCATTGACCTTGTGGCGATGTGTGTGAACGATCTGGTCTGCCAGGGGGCCGAGCCGCTGTTCTTTCTGGACTATTTCGCCACCGGCAAACTGTCCGTGGACGAGGCGGCACGGGTTATCAATGGCATCGCCGAAGGCTGCCGCCGTTCCGGTGCGGCGCTGATTGGCGGTGAGACGGCCGAGATGCCCGGCATGTATGCCAAGGGCGATTTCGATCTGGCCGGTTTCGCGGTCGGCGCGCTGGAACGTGGCTCGCAGCTGCCGGCGGGCGTGGCGCAGGGCGATGTGCTGCTGGGGCTGACCTCGGACGGGGTGCATTCCAACGGCTTTTCACTGGTGCGCCGCGTGGCGCAGGCGGCGGGGCTGGACTGGGATTCCGCCTCGCCCTTTGGTGGCGGCACGCTGGGGCAGGCATTGCTGGTGCCGACGCGGCTGTATGTAAAGCCCGTGCTGGCCGCGATCCGCTTGGGCGGGGTTCATGCGCTGGCCCATATCACCGGCGGCGGCATCACCGAAAACCTGCCGCGCGTTCTGCCCAAGGGCATGGGCGCGCAGGTCGATCTGGGCGCGTGGGAACTGCCCCCGGTGTTTCGCTGGCTGGCCGAGGCTGGTGGTGTGTCCGAAGTCGAGATGCTGAAAACCTTCAACAGCGGCATTGGCATGATTTTGGCCGTTGCGCCTGATCGCGCGGATGCCATCGCGGATGCGCTGACCGAGGCGGGCGAAACCGTTGCACGGCTGGGGCATGTGACGGCGGGGCAGGGCGTATCCTACAGTGGTCGCTTGTTGTGAAGCGTGTCGCGATTCTCATTTCCGGCGGCGGGTCGAACATGGTCCGCCTGCTGGACAGCATGACCGGCGATCATCCGGCGCGGCCGGTTCTGGTGCTGTCGAACGATCCTGATGCGGGCGGTCTGGCGCGGGCCGTGGAACGGGGCGTGCCGGTGGCGGCAGTCGATCACCGCGCCTTTGGCCGCGACAGGGCGGCGTTTGAAACCGAGCTGGCCGCACATCTGGATGCGGTGGCCCCCGACATCATCTGTCTGGCCGGGTTCATGCGCATTCTGACACCCGCCTTTGTTGACCGTTATGCGGGGCGGATTTTGAATATTCATCCGTCCCTGCTGCCCAAATATCCGGGGTTGCACACGCATCAGCGCGCGCTGGACGCAGGCGATGAATGGGCCGGGGCCACGGTTCATCAGGTCACGGCCGATCTGGATGCCGGGCCGATTCTGGGGCAGGGTCGGGTGCCGGTGATGCCGGGCGATGATGCCGCTGCGCTGGCTGCGCGGGTGCTGAAGGTGGAACATCAGCTTTATCCTGCCGTGCTGCGCCGCTTTGCCGCTGGCAGCCGCGACCGGCTGGATCTTGGCTGACCGGCGCAAGTTTACCGAACGCTTACTGGTTTCTGCTATCCCCCTTTGCCTGTTCGCCATTTGCGGTTACAAGCGGCGGAACGTCAGAGTAAAAGGCAGGGCCGATGGCTGAGGAAATCGAAATCGACATCGACGATCTGGAACGGCGGATGAAAGGTGCGATGGAATCACTGCGCCACGAATTCGGCTCGCTGCGCACAGGGCGGGCCTCGGCCTCGATGGTCGAACCGATCATGGTTGACGCTTATGGCAGCCCGACCCCGATCAACCAGATCGGCACCGTCAACGTGCCGGAACCGCGTATGGTCACGATCAATGTCTGGGACAAGGCGCTGGTCGGCAAGGCGGAAAAGGCGATCCGCGAATCCGGGCTGGGGATCAACCCGCAACTGAACGGCACCATCATCATGCTGCCCATCCCCGAACTGAACGAAGAACGGCGCCGCGATCTGACCAAGGTGGCCGCGCAATACGCCGAACACGCGCGTGTGGCGATCCGCAACGTCCGCCGCGACGGCATGGATCAGATCAAAAAGGGTAAGGCCAACGGAATGCCCGAGGATGACCAGAAATTCTGGGAAACCGCCGTGCAGGAACTGACCGACAAGATGATCGGCAATGTCGATCAGGCGCTTGAGGCCAAACAGGCCGAAATCATGCAGGTCTGAACCAGGTATGGCAGCGGAAACGGCACCTTCGATTGGCGCGAATACAGCGCCCCGGCATGTGGCCATCATCATGGACGGCAATGGCCGATGGGCGACTCAGCGCGGCTGGCCGCGGCTGGTTGGCCACCGACGCGGTGCCGAACGGGTAAAACAGATCGTCCGCGCCTGCCCTGATCTGGGCGTGGGCTGGCTGACCGTTTACGCGTTTTCTACGGAAAACTGGAAACGCTCGACCGAAGAAGTCATTGGTCTGATGGGTATTTTCCGCCGCTATATCGAACGCGAGGCTGACGGTATGGCCGCCGAAGGCGTGCGGTTGCGCTTTATCGGCAGCCGCGACCGTCTGGACGGTAAACTGCAAGATCTGATGGCCTCGATCGAGGCGCGGACGGCGGTGAATGCCCGGCTGAACCTGACTGTGGCCATCAACTATGGCGGGCGTGACGAGTTGGTGCGCGCCTCGACCCGTCTGGCGGCAAAGATTGCTGCGGGGCAAATCGACCGCCCGACCGAGGCTGATCTGGCCGCCTGCCTGGATACGGCGGGCCTGCCCGACCCCGATCTGGTGATCCGCACCTCGGGCGAGACGCGGACATCGAACTTTCTGCCGTTTCAGGCAGCTTATGCGGAGTATGAATTCACCCAGACGTTGTGGCCGGATTTCACCCCCGACCATCTGGCCACGGTTCTTGATCGCTTTGGCCTGCGCGACCGGCGCTTTGGCGGGGCATGACGGGCGCGGCGGCGGGCAGCGGGCGTTGGACTGACCTGTCCCGACGCTTGATTTCGGCGACGGTGCTGTTGGCGATTGGCGCTGTTCTGGCCATGGCCAGTGGCATCTGGCTGCGCATGGGTATGGCGGTCATCATCGGTATCACATTCTGGGAACTGGCGCGGCTGACTGGCTGGCGCCACCCCGAAATGCACGATACGCCCTTTGGCCGCTGGCGTCCGCTGGTGCTGGCTGTGCTGGCGGGGGGTGCGGTTTATACCTCGTTGAATTTCTTTGACGAATGGGGCGTTCTGGCGCTGTTGATCCCGATCATCGCGGGCCTGCCCGGTGCCGCCAGTGGCAACCGCTGGGTGTTTGCCGCCTTTGGATTGGCGATCTTGTTGGTCGGCTTTGGCCTGGTCGGTTTCCGCGAGGTTCTGGGCCTGCCCTTTGTTCTGTGGCTGATGGGGATCGTGATCGCGTCCGATGTCGCGGGCTATTTCGCGGGCAAGATCATCGGTGGGCCAAAGTTCTGGCCGCGCCTCAGCCCCAAGAAAACATGGTCGGGCACGGTGGCGGGGTGGTTTGGTGCGCTGATCGTCGGCGGTGTTCTGGTGGCGACCGGGGCGGGCGATCCTGCACTGTTGTGGATTTCGCCGCTGGTCGCCTTTGCCGGACAGATGGGCGATATTGCCGAAAGCTGGCTCAAGCGGCGGGCAGGGGTCAAGGACAGCTCTAACCTGATCCCCGGCCACGGTGGTTTCATGGATCGGTTTGACGCGATCACCGGGGCCACGCTGGCGGTGATGGCCATCGGGCTGATCGCGACCCTGCCGCGGGTGCTGTAATCCATATGCGCGGCGTGTCGATATTCGGGGCCACCGGGTCCATTGGGGAAAGCGGTTTTGATTTGCTGATGCGCGCAGGCGGGCCGGATGCGTTCCGCACCGTTGCGCTGAGCGGGGGGCGCAACATCGCTCGTCTGGCCGAAATGGCGCGTGCCCTGCGGGCCGAAATCGCCGTGACGGCATATGACGATGCGCTGCCTGATCTGCGCGACGCGCTGGCCGGATCGGGGGTTCAGGTGGCGGCGGGCGGTGCCGCGCTGATCGAAGCGGCCAGCCGCCCCGCTGACTGGACCCTTTCGGCTATCGTTGGCGCGGCGGGTTTGCCGCCGGGGCTGGCGGCGCTGGAACGTGGCGGCACGCTGGCCTTGGCGAACAAGGAATCGCTGGTCTGTGCCGCGCCTTTGGTCAAGGCGGCGGCGCGGCGTGGCGGGGCGACGATCCTGCCGGTGGATTCTGAACACTCCGCTATTTTTCAGTCACTTGGATCGGATAACATCGAAAATGTCGAGGCTGTGACGATCACCGCTTCGGGCGGGGCGTTTCGTGACTGGCCGCTGGAACAGCTTGCGCTGGCGACGGTCGAACAGGCCAGCACACATCCGAACTGGGCCATGGGGCAGCGCATCACCATCGACAGCGCCAGCATGTTCAATAAGGCGATGGAAGTCATTGAGGCGCATGAGTTCTTTGATCTGCCGCCGCGCCGGATCAAGGTGCTGGTCCACCCGGAATCCATCGTTCATGCCATGGTGACGCATAATGATGGCGGCACCATCGCGCATCTTGGCCCGCCCGATATGCGCCACGCCATCGGCTATGCGCTGAACTGGCCGGATCGCCGCCCCTTGCCGCTGCCACTTCTGGATCTGGCGAAAATCGGCAGCCTGACCTTTCGTGAGCCGTGCGAAACCCGCTGGCCTGCGCTGGCTTTGGCACGCGGGGTGATGGCGGCGGGCGGCGCGGCCGGGGCGGTGTTCAATGCCGCCAAGGAACAGGCGCTGGACGATTTCATCGCGCGCCGCCTGAAATTCACCGAAATGGCGGGGCGCGTGGCCCATGCCCTTGATCGTTTGTCGGGGCAGCCGGGGTTCGGGGAATCTCCTTCAAGTTTAAGCGATGTCCTTGACTGGGACGCCGCCGCACGGAAAGAGGCAGCATGTCCGATCTGATCCCACAATTCGGCGGCACGCTGTGGACGCTGGTTTCTTTTATCGTCGCGCTGTCGGTGATCGTCACCGTGCACGAACTGGGCCACCTGATGGTGGGCCGCTGGTCCGGTATCCGGGCCGAGGTGTTTTCGGTCGGTTTCGGCCCGCGTCTGGCGGCGATCCGTGACCGGCAGGGCACGGTGTGGCAGGTCGCGGCGATCCCGCTGGGCGGCTATGTGCGGTTTCTGGGCGATGCCAATGCGGCCAGTGCAGGACCGGGGCAGGCGGTCGATCCGGCCCGCCTGCGGCAGACGTTGCACGGTGCGCCGCTGTGGGCGCGGTTTGCGACCCTGCTGGCGGGGCCGGTTGCCAACTTTATTCTGGCGATTCTGGTCTTTGCGGGTTTTGCGATGGTGCAGGGCCTGCCGACCGGCGATCTGACCGTGGGCCGCGTGATCGAGGGGCCGCCGGGCACCATCAACAACCTGCAACCCGGCGATCAGATTCTGGCGCTGGATGGCCATCCCGTCGCGACATGGCGTGACCTGGCCGAACTGACCGCCACTCTGTCGCCTGCGGCCAGCCATGATTGGCATGTGCGCCGCGACGGGGTAGAGCTGACCGTGGCGGGGCCTGATCCGATGCCGCCCCGCGTCAGCGGTATCGCACCGCGTTCAGCGGCGGCCGAGGCGGGGTTGCGCGGCGGGGATGTGATCCTGCGCGCCAACGATCAGCCGCTGGCCCGGTTCAGCGATCTGCGCACCCATGTCGAGGCGGCGGCGGGCGACCCGATTGGGCTGAGCGTTTGGCGCCCCGGCGCGGGTGAGCTTGGCGTGACGTTGCGGCCCAAGGAACAGGATATGCCCTCGGCGGATGGCGGTTTTGAACGGCGCTGGCTGATTGGGGTGACGGGGGGCGAAGGCTATGTCACCCCTGAAACCCGCCGCGCCGGCCCAATCGAGGCGCTGTGGCTGGGCGCGGGGCAGACTTGGGGCATCATCACCTCGTCCCTGACCGGGATGTGGGCGATGATTTCCGGGCAGATCGGCGCGTGCAATCTGGGCGGGGCGATTTCCATTGCCGAAAGCACGGGGCAGGCGGCCAGCGCGGGTGGGGCGAATTTCCTGTGGTGGATCGCGGTTCTGTCGGCGGCCATCGGGTTTTTGAACCTGTTGCCGATCCCGGTTCTGGATGGCGGCCACCTGATGTTTTACACTTACGAGGCCGTGACGGGCCGTCCGCCATCGGATCGGGCGCTGAGCCTGTTGACCTCGCTTGGCATGGCGGCGGTGGTGGCGCTGATGATTTTCGGACTCACCAACGATCTTTTCTGTCCATAGAACGCGGATGCGTTTTGACAGCCCCCACCTGATCCGGCTATTGCGTGGAACAAAAGAAACCAGCGGGCAGCGATCCGCATACAGGCTGGAAAGAGGGCGGCAATGACACGAAAACTCGGCTCGCGCACGGTGGCGCTGATGACGATGCTGGCGCTGGCGGCGCCGGTTGGGATGGTAACGGCGGGCGCGGCCACTGCGGCGGTGTTCAACGATGTGCGGATCGAGGGGAACCAGCGCATCGAACCGGCGACGATCCTGTCTTATGCGCGGGTGCAGCGCGGCCAGAACGTCACGCCCGGCGAATTGAATGACGCGGTGCAGCGGCTGATCGGCTCGGGCCTGTTCGAAACGGCCGAGGTGATCCCGCAGGGCAATACGCTGGTGATCCGGGTGCGCGAATACCCGATGGTGAACGTCATCAATTTCGAGGGCAACCGGCGCAAGCGTGACGCCGAACTGTCCAGTTTGATCCAGTCGCAATCGCGTCGCGTCTATCAGCCCAGTCAGGCGATTGCCGATGCCAACGCCATTGCGCAGGCTTATGCCGCCGATGGCCGCTATGCCGCGCGGGTCGAACCGCGCATCATCCGCCGGTCGGATAACCGCGTCGATCTGGTGTTCGAAATTACCGAAGGCGACCTGACCGAGATCGAGCGGATCGGCTTTACCGGCAACCGCGCGTTTTCCGACCGCCGCCTGCGCAACGTGCTGCAAACCAAACAGGCCGGCCTGCTGCGCACCTTCGTGCGGCGCGATACCTTTGCGCCTGACCGTATCCCGCTGGATGAACAGCTGCTGACCGATTTCTATCGTTCGCGCGGGTATGCGGATTTCAGGGTGCAGGGTGTGGCCCCGGAACTGGCTCGCGAGCGTGATGCCTTTTATATCACCTTCAACATTCAGGAAGGGCCGCAGTATCGGTTCGGCAATGTCACCACCATTTCCGAGATTCCGGGCGTGGATGCGGCGGCCTATGGCGCGCAGAACCGGGTGCGCAGCGGTGCGATTTACAACCCTGCCGTGATCGACAACACCATCCGCCGGATGGAAACCGTGGCAATCCAGCAATCGCAGGATTTCGTCAATATCGAGCCGCGCATCAGCCGCAACCCCGATAACCGCACGCTGGATCTGACCTATGTGCTGACCCGTGGCCCGCGCGTCTTTGTGGAACGCATTGACATTCAGGGCAACACCACCACCCTGGATGAGGTGATCCGCCGTCAGTTCCACACCGTTGAAGGCGATCCGTTCAGCCCGCGCGAAATCCGCAACTCGGCCGAACGCATCCGTGCGCTGGGGTATTTCTCGGATGCACAGGTGCAGACCCGGCAGGGCAGCAGCGATCAGCAGGTGATCGTTGATGTCAACGTCGAGGAACAGCCGACCGGCAGCCTGACCTTTGGCGCGTCCTACGGCGAAAACTCGGGCCTTGGGTTTGCGGTTTCCGTGAACGAACGGAACTTTATGGGCCGCGGGCAGGAACTGGGGGTCAATATTTCGACCGCCGATGGTGACCGGCAGGCGCGGCTGACCTTTGTGGAACCGTCGGTGTTTGCGCGCGATCTGCGCTGGCGTATTTCCGGCTGGTATCAGGAAACCGAACAGCTTAACGCCAAATATGATACCCGCAGCGCCGGTTTTTCGACCGGGTTGCAGTTCCCCGTGTCGCCCAATGGGCGGCTTGAGGTCGGCTATACCATTGCCGACAACCGGCTGCTGAACGTCACGACGGACAGTTCCGAAATCATTCAGCGCGAGGAAGGTTCGCGCCTGACTTCGGCATTGGGTTATACCTATACGTGGGACACGCGGAACACCGGGCTGGACCCGCTGACCGCTTATCGCATCCGGTTCAATCAGGAATTCGCCGGGCTGGGGGGCGACGTCAAGGCCGTGACCTCGACCCTGAATGCCGGTGTGGAAAGTCGCGCCTGGCGCGAGGAAGTCACCCTGCGGGCCGAGTTCGAGGCCGGGGCGATCTATGCCTATGGTGATTACGAAACCCGCGTGACCGACCGTTTCCGCAACGCCAACCGCATTCGCGGCTATCGCCCGAATGGCACTGGTCCGCGCGATCTGACTGCGGTGAACCAGGATGCCTTGGGCGGCAACTATTTCTGGGCCGTGCGGACCGAAGCGCAGTTCCCGCTGGGGCTGCCCGAAGAATACGGCATCACCGGCGGTGTATTTGCTGATGCCGGTGCGATCTGGGGCCTGAACGATGTGATCGGCACGGGCGGAGTGGTGGATGACGGGATGCACATTCGCACCTCGGTCGGGGCGTCGATTTTCTGGACGACGCCGATTGGTCCGCTGCGGCTGAACTTTGCCAAGCCGCTGAAGCACATGGACTATGACGAAACGCAGTCGTTCGATCTGACCATCTCGACGCAGTTCTGATGCGCGGGCTGGCGGCATTCGTGGCGGTGCTGGCTGTCTGGGCTGCCCCTGCGGTAGCGCAGCAGGACGACCCGGTTACATCGCCGCCGATCAAGCCGCTGCGCAGCAGTGACCCCGCCGCGCTGCCCAGTGGCACGGTGGCGGCGGTTGACGGGGCGGTGCTGGCCATCGCCCCGGTGCTGACGGTGGATGAAGATGCGCTATTCCTGCGTTCGGCCTGGGGGCAGCGTGTGCAGGCCGAGCTTGAAGAACAGGGCCGTCTGCTTCAGGCAGAAAACGACCGTTTGGCCGAACAGCTGTCTGCCGAAGAATCTGACCTGACGGCCCGGCGCAGCACCGCCGATGCCGCCGAATTTCGCCGTCTGGCCGAGGCGTTCGATGTGCGCGCGACCGAGGTGCGCCGGGAACGTGCACAGGTCGCCGCCGATCTGAACGCGCGGGCCGAGGCCGACCGCGCGGCTTTTTACCGTGCCGCGCTGCCGATCATGGGCCGGATGATGCAGGAACGCGGCGCGGTCGCGGTTCTGGATCAGCGCACGGTGTTCGTATCGCTGGATGTGATTGACATTACTGCCGATCTGGTGACCCGGCTGGATCAGGAATTGGGTGATGGGGCGGGCGTGACCGTGCAGGATGCAGGCGATCCGCCGCAGCCCGAGGCGGCTGATCCCGCCGCGCCGTCGCAGGACTGACCCGCAGTCTCTGCGACAGTGCCCACAGGCAAGGCAGCATCAGCGCGATCAGCGCGGCGATCGCACCAAAGGCCAACCGCAGCCCGCCCGCCTGCGACACAAGCCCCATCAGTGGCGGCCCAATGAAAAAGCCGGTGAACCCGATCAGCCATGCACGCGAAATGGCGCTGGCGCGCTGATGTGCGGGCACGGTGCGGGCGATCAGTGTGTTCGTTGTCGGCACCACCACCGCCACGCCCAACCCAAGCGCCGCCGCGCCGGTGATCGCCAGCCCAAGCCCCGGCGCCAATGTCAGCAGCACGGCACCTGTCAGGGCCATGGCAACCGACAGGGCGATCAGCCGCACTTCGCCCAGAATGCGGGTCAGCGCCTGTCCTGCCAGTCGCGCCAGCCCCATCGCCAGCGCAAATATCGCTGGCCCCGCCGCACCGACGCCGCCTGATGCGCCAAGCGTGCGCTCGATATGCAGGGCGCCCCATGTCTCGGTGCCGTTTTCGGTCAGAAACGACAGCCACAGGATCAGCGCGCCGGGCAGGATGACCAGCCATGGCGCGGGGATCTGGGGTGCGTTGAGATGTTCGGGGATCTCGCGGGGCGGGGTGGGCGCTGTTGCCATCACCGCAGTGCAAGCCGCGATCAGCAGTGCGACCGGGATTACCGCTGTGCCATGGGTCCAGCCCGCGCCGCGCAGTAGCCCCATCACCGCGGCCGATGCCGCCAGTGCCAGCGAATACATGGCATGATTCAGGTTTTGCAGCGAACGACCCACCTGCGCCTCGGCCTCGGCGATGCGGATGTTGGCGAGAATATCGCACAGCGACATCGTGGCCCCTGTCGCCAGCAGCATGGCCGCCAGCCCTGCCCATGATCCGACGGCGGCAGGCAGCAAGCTGACCAGCGCCACCAGAGCCGCGCTGATCGGCAGGATGACCGGCCCGCACCGCGCCAGAAGACGCGGCGCCACCGCCATCGCGGTCATGCCCCCCGCCGCCGACAGCATCATCAGCGCGCCGAACTGGGCGTCGATCACGCCCGCGCGTGCCTTGATCTCGGGCAGCCATGCGGCGATACTGCCCCAGAACAGACCAATGGCTATCAGCCCCATGACCGGCACGCGCGAGATGCGCAGCTCGTGCAGAATGCCCATTTTCTACCTTTTCAAATGCCGTGCGATGCCGTATAGGCGCGCTTTCGGTCATGCACCCTTGGAGGATGGCCGTTAACGCAAACAAAGGATAGATACCATGGCCAAAGTGATCCCGGATCTGGTGGCCGAGGCACGCACGGGGACAGGCAAGGGGGCCGCCCGTCAAGCTCGCCGCGAAGGCAAGGTGCCCGGCATTGTATATGGCGACCATAAAGACCCCCAGCCCATCGCGCTGGAGTTTAACGGTCTGCTGACGAAACTGCGCGCAGGCCGTTTCATGTCCACGCTGTGGAACCTGAAGGTTGACGGTCAGGAAGACGTGCGCGTCATCTGCCGCAACGTGCAGCGTGACGTGGTGAAAGACCTGCCGACGCATATCGACTTTATGCGCCTGCGTCGTACGTCCAAGGTGAACCTGTTCATCCACGTGGAATTCATCAACCACGATCAGTGCCCCGGTCTGAAGCGCGGCGGCACGCTGGTGACGGTGCGCCCCGAGGTGGAACTGGTTGTCACCGCCGGCGACATCCCCGACCACATCACCGTGGACCTGTCGGGCCATCAGGTCGGCGATTCGATCCACATCAACGATGTGAAACTGCCCGAAGGCGTGCGTCCCACTGTGGACCGTAACTTTGTCATCGCCAACATCGCCGCCCCGTCGGCGCTGCGTTCGGAAGATGATGCCGAAGCCGAAGGCGCGGCAGCCGAGGAATAATCCCCCCGGCCCGCATGGCTTTCAGGGGCGGTGCCGCAAGGTGCCGTCCTTTTTATTTGCATTTGCGCTGTCGGGATCAGATGCAAATGAACAGGTGATCCCATGTATGGCTGAAATATTGCGGCGCATAGCGTTGCGTCGATGAGGCGTATTGTGCCGTTTTACCTTTCAGCCCGCACAGGCGCGCGCCTCTTCCTGCACGGAAGCGTCGTCGTGGTTGCGGTCAGGTGACTGGATTTTGACACTTTCCCCGTTAAAGTCGGATACGGCGAGGGGCGTGCAGGCCGCAGCAGCGACGGCGGAGATCGTGAAAAAATTGGCGATCTTCGTGTGATAGCTTGCAAGTGTTGGTTCAGCATCGCCATTAAAGCCGAAAAATCCTGAATATATTGTTGATATTACTTGGTTAACTCTGCCTTTACCAGAATATTCCCCGCTCTGTCGTGGCTATCGTGCCAGCATTCTTTTTGTCCGGCCAGACCATTGTGCAGGCGCTTGTGCTAGACAGTGGTTAATGCGGGTTCGGCGATCTCCAGTGCGGTCACAAAGCCTTCTCTTTCTGGTTTGTCCATCGTGCCTGTCTTGCACCAACGCGCCCGCGTTGCTAGCAAGCCCCTTTGCACCCCACAGGAACGGATGGATCGGATGGAGCCTGTCAATATCATCGGGGCCGGGCTGGCCGGGTCCGAAGCGGCGTGGCAGGTTGCGCAGGCGGGGGTGCCGGTGATCCTGCACGAGATGCGCCCTGTGGTTGGCACATTCGCGCATCGCACCGGCGATTGTGCGGAAATGGTCTGTTCGAACAGCTTTCGGTCGGACGACGATCAGATGAACGCGGTCGGACAGTTGCACTGGGAAATGCGTGCGGCGGGCGGGCTGATTATGGCCATGGCCGACCGGCACCGCTTGCCTGCGGGCGGGGCCTTGGCGGTGGATCGCGATGCCTTTTCCGGCGCGGTGACGGCGGCTTTGCGGGCGCATCCGTTGGTCGAAATCCGCGCGGGCGAGGTGCGGGATCTGCCCGGCGCAGGCAACTGGATCGTGGCGACGGGGCCGCTGACCTCGGATGCTTTGGGTGCGTCGATTGCGGCCCTGACCGGGGCCGAGGCACTGGCGTTTTTCGATGCGATTGCGCCGATTGTTCATGCTGACAGCATCGACATGACGCTGGCCTGGGAACAAAGCCGCTATGACAAGGGCGAGACGGTCGAGGAACAACGCGCCTATATCAACTGCCCGATGACGCGTGATGATTACGAGGGCTTCATCGACGCACTGCTGGCTGCCGACAAGACCGAGTTTCACGAGGGCGAAACCGCCGGTTACTTTGACGGCTGCCTGCCGATCGAGGTGATGGCCGAACGCGGGCGCGAGACGCTGCGCCACGGCCCGATGAAGCCGGTGGGGCTGACCAACGCCCATAACCCAGGCGAAAAGCCCTATGCGGTGGTGCAGTTGCGGCGCGATAACGCCTTGGGGACGCTGTATAATATCGTCGGCTTTCAGACCAAGATGAAATATGGCGCGCAAACCGAAGTGTTCCGCCGCATTCCCGGTTTGCAGCGGGCGGAATTTGCGCGCCTTGGCGGCATTCATCGCAACACCTTTCTGAACTCCCCCACGCTGATCGACGACCGGCTGCGGATGCACCGCGCGCCGCATCTGCGCTTTGCCGGGCAGGTGACGGGGGTGGAAGGCTATGTCGAAAGCGCCGCGATGGGTCTGCTCGCCGGGCGGATGGCGGCGGCGCAGGCACTGGGGCGCGATCTGCCGCCGCCGCCGGTGACGACGGCGATGGGGGCGCTGGTCAACCATATTACCGGCGGGGCCGAGGCGAAGTCGTTTCAGCCGATGAACGTGAATTTCGGCCTGTTCCCGCCGCTGGATGAGGCGCGCGGCGGGCGGCGCGGGCGCAAGGACCGTTACCCGGCCTATACCACCCGCGCGAAACAGGATTTCAGCGCATGGCTGGCGGGGTAATCACACGCTTTGCACCCTCGCCCACGGGGCTTTTGCATCTGGGTCACGCCTATGCGGCGCTGTTCGCGGCGCAGGCGACAGAGCCGGGTGGGCAGTTCCTGCTGCGGATCGAGGATATTGACCGCGACCGTTGCCGGGCTGAATTCGAGGCGGCGATTTACGATGATCTGCACTGGCTTGGGCTGGATTGGCCGCAGCCGGTGATGCGGCAATCGGACCGGCTGCCGGCCTATCGCGCGGCGCTGAACCGGCTGGCGCCGCTGTGTTATCCTTGTCGCTGTCGCCGCGGCGATATTCGCGCGGCGCTGTCGGCCCCGCAAGAAGGCGCGCTGCCCGCCGGGCCGGACGGGCTGATCTATCCGGGCACCTGTCGCGGTCGGTCACTGGCCGAGGCCGGGCAGGATGAGGTGATCCGGCTGGACGTGGCGCGGGCCTTTGATGCGTTGGGGACGGATCAGATCGGGTTTTGCGATGACGGCCCCCATCAGATCACACGCGCCGCGTTTCTGGACCGCGTGGGCGACGTCATCCTTGCGCGGCGCGGCATGGGCACCAGCTATCATCTGGCGGTGGTGGTGGATGATGCGGCGCAGGGGGTGAGCTTGGTCACGCGCGGGCGCGATCTGTTCGATTCGACCTGGATTCATGTGTTGTTGCAGCGATTGCTGGGGCTGCCGCTGCCCGATTATCGCCATCACCGGCTGATCCGCGATGATGCGGGCAAGCGGCTGGCCAAGCGCGACGATGCCCGCAGCCTGCGCAGCCTGCGCGACGATGGTGCCAGCCCGGACGATGTGCGACGTCTGATCGGGCTGGCGGGGGCCTGCCCCAAGCCGCGTATTTAAGCAAGCGGCTAGCGATAGTTGTCTGCCGTGAAACCCTCGGGCAGCAGAACATTGTGGCGGCCGAGATTTTTCACATCGCGTTCGCCGCACAGCGCCATCGAGATGTCGAGTTCCTTGCGGATCACCTCCAGTGCCTTGGTCACGCCAGCTTCGCCCATGGCACCAAGGCCGTGGACGAAGGCGCGACCGATCCATGTCGCATGGGCTCCAAGTGCCAGTGCCTTGAGCACGTCCTGACCCGAGCGGATGCCGCTGTCGAGGTGGATTTCCACCTGATCGCCGACCGCCTTGACGATTTCCGGCAGCATTCGGATCGAGGACAGCGCCCCGTCAAGCTGCCGTCCGCCGTGGTTGCTGACCACGATGGCATCGCAGCCGAAATCGGCGGCGCGGCGGGCGTCTTCGGGGTCCAGCACGCCTTTCAGGATCAGCTTGCCGCCCCACAGATCGCGGATGCGGGCGATCTTGTCCCAGTCCAGCCGTTCGTCGAACTGTTCGCCGACCCAGCTCATCAGGCTGGATGCGTCGCCGACGCCCTTGGCGTGGCCGACAATATTACCGAACTGGCGGCGTTTCGTGCCCAGCATGCCCAGCCCCCACCGCCAGCGGGTCGCAAGATCCAGCAGGGTCGAGGCGGTCAGCTTGGGCGGTGCCGACAGGCCGTTTTTCAGATCCTTGTGCCGCTGGCCCAGGATTTGCAGATCCAGCGTCAGCACCAGCGCGTTGCAATTGGCGGCCTTGGCGCGGTTGATGATGCCTTCCAGAAACTCTTGATCCTTCATGACGTAAAGCTGGAACATGAAGGGCTTGGTCGTGTGTTCGGCCACGTCCTCGATCGAACAGATCGACATGGTGGACAGCGCGAAGGGCACGCCGAATTTTTCTGCCGCCCGCGCGGCCTTGATCTCGCCATCGGCGTGCTGCATCCCGGTCAGCCCGACCGGAGCAAGGCCGACCGGCATCGACACCGGCAGACCCGCCATGGTCGAGGCGGTCGAGCGGTCTGACATATCCACCGCCACTTTTTGCCGCAGCCGTATCTGACTGAAGTCACTGGTGTTTTCGCGAAAGGTCTGTTCGGTATAGCTGCCCGATTCCGCATAGTCATAGAACATGCGCGGTGTGCGGGCGCGGTGCAGGCGCTTGAGGTCGTCGATACAGGTGATGACGGGCATCGCAGTTTCCCCCTGAACTGGTCAAATCTTTTTACCAATTCGGCGCGCAAATGCAATCAGCGATGACGGGCTGCAGCACGATCCATGCGGGCGCGGGTGGCCGGGTCGATCACCGGGCCGCTCAGGTCCTGTGCGCGGCTGCGCAGCGCCTCGGCCCGTGATTGCACCGGGGCTGCGGCTGTGGCGGCGTCGGTGGCTGTGGCACCGATGGCGGCGGGCAGGGCCGGTTCGGCCAGGATCGTTTCCACCGGCACAAGCGAGGGATAATCCGTGCCGCGATCACCGCAGGCGGCGGCCAGCAGCGGCAGGGTCAGGGCGGGGATCAGGTGGGCGCGACGCATCATGAGGCGCAGGATACGCGCGCCGCCGGGGCTTCACAACGGGGCCTGCGCTTGTCACAAGGGGGCATGGCACGCACGCAGGGTTCCCGCGCCGACATCACCGGGCCGCTGATCCGTCAGCAGGCTCTGCGCCTGTTCGCGCGGCACGGCTATGCTGCTGTTTCTATGCGAAAAATCGCCGAGGCTGTCGGGGTTCAGGTGGGCGCGCTCTATGCCTATACCGCCGACAAGCAGGCCCTGCTGGCCGATCTGCTGACCGCGCATATGGAGGATTTGCTGGCCACCTGGCAGGATCAGCCCGACGCGCCCGCCTTGCTGCGGCTGGAACGGATGGTGCGGTTTCACATCGCCTATAGCCTGGATCATTCGGATGCGGTGTTTCTGTCCTATATGGAGCTGCGTAATCTGACGCCGGAAAATCATCTCAAGATCAGCGTCTTGCGTGACCGATACGAGGCTGCGCTGGAATCGGTCCTGCGCGCGGGGCAGGCCGAAGGGGTAATGCGGATCGCCGACACGCGGCTGACCACGATGGCGCTGATCGCGATGCTGACGGGCGTCACCAACTGGTATCGCGCGGGCGGGCGGCTGGACCGGCAGGCGGTGGGCGACCTGTATTGGGGGCTGGCGCGCGGCACGGTTGGCGCTTAGGCCGGATGCGACGGGCAACGGGCGTGCGTTGCGCCGCAACAGAGCGTGCGTTGCGGGGCAGTGGGCGCCGTGATTTCAAGCGCTTGTGCCGCGCAACGCCTGCACAACCTGTACACAGGCCGTGCACGGATTGTGCACAACCCGTGCACGCGCAATCACGCGCAATAGCGCCGACAGGGCTTGTGCACTATGGTGTTACGCGGTTCCGGGGCGTGGATCAGGGCGGTCGTTCATCAAATCTTAGGAGCTTGGTGCCAAATCTGGCTGTGCGCGTGATTCTGGTGTCGCGCCGGGTGATGATGGTGGAATGTGGCTCTTTCTTGTCAATTTCCTGCACTGGCTTGTTCGGGTTACGATGGCTCGGCCGCTGGTGTCCGGCGGTGTTCTGGCTGCTCCGCTGATGTGGGCGGGGCCAGGGCGCGGCCTGATGGCGGCATCCGTGTGGCGGGGCTGCATGGTGGTGCTGGCGCGCGCGGGGCCGGGGGGGTATGATCACGGCATGAGCCTGCCCCCCGGATTCCTTGACGAGTTGCGCGCCCGCGTTCCGATCAGCCGCGTGATCGGGCGGCGGGTGACGTGGGACTTGCGCAAATCCAATCAGGCGCGGGGCGACTGGTGGGCGCCATGCCCGTTTCATCAGGAAAAATCGGCCAGCTTTCATTGCGACGACCAAAAGGGATTTTATTACTGCTTTGGCTGCCACGCCAAGGGAGATGCCATTGGTTTCCTGAAAGAAATGGATGGGCTTGAGTTCATGGATGCCGTCAAGGTGCTGGCGTCCGAGGCCGGGATGGCCATGCCCGAACCCGACCCGCGCGCGCGTCAGGTCGCCGACCGGCGCAGCCAGCTGACCGAGGTGACGGATGCCGCGGCGCGCTGGTTCCGGTTGCAACTGAACACGGGGGCGGCATCGGCGGCGCGCGACTATCTGGAGCGACGCGGTCTGGATCAGGCGGCGCTGGAGGCGTTTGGCATCGGCTTTGCCCCGGATCAGCGCGGGGCACTGACGGCGGCGCTGCGGGAAAAGGGGATGGCGGATGCGCTGATAACCGAATCGGGCATGGCGATTGCGCCCGATGACGGCGGCGCGCCCTATGACCGCTTTCGCGGGCGGATCATGTTTCCCATCCGCGACGCGCGCGACCGGATCATCGGTTTCGGCGGGCGGGCGATGGACCCGAACGCGCGGGCGAAATATCTGAACAGCCCGGAAACGCCGCTGTTCGACAAGGGGCGCAATCTTTACAACATCGGCCCGGCGCGGGCGGCGGTGGCCAAGGGCGCGACCCTGATCGTGGCCGAAGGTTATATGGATGTGATCGCGCTGGTGCGGGCGGGCTTTGGCGGGGCGGTTGCGCCTTTGGGGACCGCGATCACCGAGGATCAGTTGCGGCTGATGTGGCGTATCGCGCCCGAACCCGTCATCATGCTGGATGGCGATGCGGCGGGCCAGCGCGCGGCGCTGCGGCTGATCGACATGGCGCTGCCGATGACCGGGCCGGGGCAGGCGCTGCGCTTTGCCGTGTTGCCCACGGGGCTGGACCCGGACGATCTGATCCGGCAGCGCGGGCCGGGGGCGATGGAGGCGGTGCTGGCGGCGGCGCGGCCTTTGGTCGATCTGCTGTGGGCGCGCGAGATCGAGGGCCGCGTGTTCGACAGCCCCGAGCGGCGCGCGGCGCTGGATACGGCCTTGCGCGCGGCGGTGGCGAAGATCCCGGACGAGGGCACGCGGCATCATTATTCCGAAGAGATCCGGCGCAAGACGCGTGAATTGTTCGGGGGGTTCACGCCCGGTCGAGGCGCGCGCGGGGGGCAGCGCAAACCTGCGCCCGGTGCGCCTTTGGCGCCGACGCGGGCCAGCCGCTTTGTGGCGCAGGATGCCGGCGATACGATTCTGGAAGGCGCGGTTCTGCTGATCTGCGCCGGACACCCGGCGCTGGCCTTGCAGGTGGAAACGCGGCTGGAACGGCTGGTGCCCGCCGACGAAGGCCGGGCGGCGCTGATCCATGATCTGTTGGCGGGAACGGATTCCGGCACCGGGCGCGTGGCGCTGGAGGCTTTGCGCGCGGATGCCTATCTGACCCTGATCGCCGCCGCGCGACCGGACGGTGATCCGGTCGAGGCGCAGGCGATTTTGGTGAATGCGCTGGACCGGCTGGAATCACGACGCGCCGCGCAATCAGAACTGGCCCGCGCCGAGGCCGAGATCGCGGGCGAGGCCGACGAGGGGCTGACCTGGCGAATGAACCAGATGGCCCGCGCCCGCCAGCGCGCTGACCATCCCGAGATCAGTGACACCAGCGACTTGGGCGAGGATCGCGATGCGCTGGCCGCGCAGTTGCGGGGCTGGATGGACAGGGAAATCTGGCGCAAGGATGGCTAGTGCGGCGCAGGCTGGGGGCCAGCCCCCAGACCCCCGGGATATTTGCAAACGAAAGACAGGCAGGGTGTGGCGAATCAGCTGCGAATCATTCTTTTCCGGCCCCCTTTGATTCGGGCCGCGTGCGCCCTATATCTGGGCTTTCCTGACCTTATGATTCGGGTCGCGCCGAATCACTTCGCCCCCTCAGAAGGAGCCGCTGATGGCAGCCAAGGACGACGACGATCCCAAGACCGACAAGGACGATGCCGACCATTCGCTGGACATGAGTCAGGCCGCCGTCAAGCGTATGATCGCCGAGGCGCGCGAGCGGGGCTATATCACCTATGACCAGCTGAACACGGTTCTGCCGCCCGATCAGGTCAGCTCGGAACAGATCGAGGACGTGATGTCCATGCTGTCCGAGATGGGGATCAACGTCATCGAAGACGAGGGTGAGGCCGAGGAGCAGGACGGCGGCGCCATCGCCACCACCGGCACCACCGGGCGCGAGGTTGCGCTGGCTGCTTCGGAAACCGAAAAGCTGGATCGCACCGACGACCCCGTGCGCATGTATCTGCGCGAGATGGGCAGCGTCGAATTGCTGTCGCGCGAAGGCGAGATCGCCATTGCCAAGCGGATCGAGGCCGGGCGCAACACCATGATCGCGGGGCTGTGCGAAAGCCCGCTGACCTTCAAGGCCATCACCATGTGGCGGCAGGAGTTGCTGGACGAAGACATCCTGCTGCGCGACGTGATCGATCTTGAGACGACCTTTGGTCAGTCCATGGACGAGGACGGCGATGAGGCCGATCTTGAGGACGAAGCCTCGCCCGATCAGCCTGCCCGGCGCGAGGCCGAAACGGATGCTGACGGCAATCCCTTGCCCGTCGATGACGACGATGAGGACGAGGGCGCCAACCTGTCGCTGGCCGCGATGGAAGCCAGTCTCAAGCCCAAGGTTCTGGAAACGCTTGAGGCGATCGCTCGCGATTACGAAGAACTGGCCCATATGCAGGACCAGCGCATGTCGGCCACGCTGAACGAGGACGGCACCTTCACCGCGCGCGAGGAAATCGCCTATCAAAAGCTGCGCGGCGAAATTGTGGCTTTGGTAAACGAACTGCACCTGCACAACAACCGGATCGAGGCGCTGGTTGACCAGATCTATGGCATCAACCGCCGCATCGTCAGCATCGATTCCGGCATGGTCAAACTGGCCGACGCTGCGCGCATCAACCGGCGCGAGTTCATCGACGCCTATCGTGGGGCCGAGCTGGACCCGGCATGGATGGATCGCATGTCGGCCCAGACCGGGCGCGGCTGGCAGGCGCTGTTCGACCGTTCGCGCGATCAGGTCGAAAAGCTGCGGGGCGAGATGGCCGAGGTCGGCCAGTATATCGGTGTGGACATCGACGAATTCCGCCGCATCGTGAATCAGGTTCAGCGCGGCGAAAAAGAGGCGCGTCAGGCCAAGAAGGAAATGGTCGAGGCGAACCTGCGGCTGGTGATCTCGATCGCCAAGAAATACACCAACCGGGGTCTGCAATTCCTTGATCTTATTCAGGAAGGCAATATCGGTCTGATGAAGGCCGTGGACAAGTTCGAGTATCGGCGCGGCTACAAGTTCAGCACTTACGCGACATGGTGGATCCGGCAGGCGATCACCCGGTCCATCGCGGATCAGGCGCGCACGATCCGCATTCCGGTCCATATGATCGAGACGATCAACAAGCTGGTCCGCACCGGCCGCCAGATGCTGCATGAGATCGGCCGTGAGCCAACGCCCGAGGAACTGGCCGAAAAGCTGCAAATGCCGCTGGAAAAGGTCCGCAAGGTGATGAAAATCGCCAAGGAACCGATTTCGCTGGAAACCCCGATTGGCGACGAGGAAGACAGCCAGCTTGGCGATTTCATCGAGGACAAGAACGCCGTCCTGCCGCTGGATTCGGCCATTCAGGAAAACCTGAAGGAAACCACGACCCGCGTTCTGGCCAGCCTGACGCCCCGCGAAGAACGGGTGCTGCGCATGCGTTTCGGCATCGGCATGAACACCGATCACACGCTGGAAGAGGTCGGCCAGCAGTTCAGTGTGACCCGTGAACGCATCCGCCAGATCGAGGCCAAGGCGTTGCGCAAGCTGAAACACCCGTCGAGGAGCAGGAAGCTGCGGTCGTTCCTTGACCAGTGATAGCGATGTGCTGAGCTATTTTCTGTATCGCAGCTTTGCCGTCGATTCCCTCGATTCCGGGGGGATCGGCGACATTCTTGGGGTTGCCCGCGCGCGGAATGACCTTTTGGGGCTGACGGGCCTGCTTCATTGTGAAGACGGCATGTTTTTTCAATGGCTCGAGGGCACGGAACATGCGCTGCGCGCGATTGTGGCGTCGATCTGCGCGGACCCCCGGCATCGGGATATTGTCGTTCTGGGCCACGGGCCGTTAAAGACGCGGTATTTTCGCGGCTGGGCCATGCGGCTGACGGGCGCGCGCGATCATTCCATCGTGGATTGGCTGGCCTCGCGCAACGTGTCGATTCGGGATGAACGGGTCTATGGGCGAGAAATTTTGCACTTCATGCAAGAAATTTCGGGTCAAATGGCTGTTCAGGTCGAGGGGTAGCTCAATTCTGACGTGAAGACTTTGATGAGCTGCTCGCCTTGCGGCTGTTGATTTCAGGCAACACACTGATTTTAATTACATTAAAAATTAACCTTCTGGAAAATTTTATCTTTTGCATGACGTGATGCTGCGGTATCAGTTGTATGACGGCTGATGCCGCTTTTGCAGGAGTAAAGAGTATGAAAAAGACACTGGCTTTGGGTGCGGCGCTGGCCGCGACACTGGTTGCGGGCCACGCTGGCGCGGCTGTTGTGACCGTTGGTCCGGGCGGCTATAACGATGGTTACGCCACCACCGTGACCTATAATAACGACAATCAGGCCGCAGGTCGGTCTACCGCCAACGACCGTGCGAACGCATCGAATGCGTTGGGGGCTACGGACGGCAACTTCTTTGAGATCGGCTATTTCGACGAGGTGATCTTCACCTTTGGCACGCAGTTCCAGTCGCCCGCGACCGTGACCGAAGTCACTTTTGGCAACCGCGGTGGCTGGGTTGAAATGGCGCTGGTCTATGTCGGCAACCTGGCGGACCCGAATTCCTGGACTTTGGTTAACGAAGCCCCGATCAGCAATGCGAATCCGACCGCGACCTTTACCTTTAATGGTATCTGGGATGCGATGAAATTCGTTCACTTCGACACTGGCAGCCTGCGTAACGCCGGCAGCTTTGACATCGACAGCGTGCGCGTGGCCCCTGTGCCGCTGCCCGCAACCGGCCTGCTGTTGCTGGGCGCTCTGGGTGGGGTTGCGGCCCTGCGCCGTCGTCAGCGCGCCTGATAAGGGTAACAAACCGGACCACGGCCGTCGCACGCAGGTGCGGCGGCCTTTTTCGTTAAAATGCACAGCAAGGGGTTGCGCCTGATGGGGGTGTCGGCACAAAAAGGGAACAAACTATGGGTTGGTATGCAGACCGATTGGCTTGAATCCTTTTTGACAGATGCGGATGCCTTGGCGCGTGTGCTGGGGGTGGTCATTGCTGTGCTGCTGGTCATGCTGCTGCTGTATCTGCATGCGCGCCGGCGCCTTGCAACGGCTGCGGCGGATGCCGCGCGTGCAGAAATCAGTGCCCGGCATCAGGCCGAAGAATTGCAGCGGCGGGGCGAACGGATTGCGGCGCTGGAACCTCAGCTAGACAATGAACGGCAGGTGTCGCGTGATCTGGCCTTGCGCGCCGGGCAATTGGATGTGCGTCTGGATGAACGCGCAGATGCGCTGTCGCGCCTGACGGAAGAGCGGGACGGCCTGTCCGATGCGCTGTTTCACGCGCGTGAGGGGACGGCCAAGCTGGAACGCGATCTGGCCGAACTGCGCCTGGCCGCCCAAAAAGACCGCGAGGCGATGGCCCGTGACATTGCAACCCTGCGCGATCTGCGCGCGGAAATGACCGGGCAATTCCGCCTGATGTCCCAGGAAACCCTGCGTTCGCAGGGGGAAGATATGCGGCGCGTGCAATCGGAACAATTATCCGCCCTGTTGGTGCCGTTCCGCGATCAGGTGCATCGGTTTCAGACGGAATTGCAAACCCGCAACAAGGTGCTGGACGAAGAAGGCGCGCGGCTGCGCGAACAGATCGAAGGGCTGTATCGCCGGTCCGAGGCGATCAGCCGCGAAGCGGTCGAACTGACCCGCGCGCTTAAGGGGGAAAAGCAGCGTCAGGGTGCCTGGGGCGAAATGATTCTGGAACGGATTCTCGAGGATTCGGGGCTGCAAGAAGGGCAACATTACGATCTCCAGACCTCTTTCCGGGATGAAGACCGGCGCGGCTGGCGTCCGGATGTGGTTGTGCGGATGCCGCGCGGCAAGGTGCTGGTGATCGACAGCAAGGTTTCGCTGAACGCCTATGAACAGTCGGTTAATGCCGCCGAACCGGCTGACCGCGAGGCCGCCCTGCGTCGGCACGTTGCGGCGATCCGGGCGCATATCACTGCGCTATCGGCCAAGGGATACGACCGGATGGACGATGCTTCGGTCGATTATGTGCTGATGTTCATTCCCATCGAAGGTGCTTTTTCCGAAGCGTTGCGCGCCGATCCGGAACTGGCCAGTTTCGCGCTGGACTGCCGTATTGGTCTGGCCACGCCCACGACCTTGATGCTGACCTTGCGCACGGTTGACCATATCTGGACCGTCGAACGGCGCGAAACCAATGCGATGGAAATCGCGCGTCGTGCCGGTGCGGTCTATGACAAGGTTGCCGGTTTCGTCGAATCGCTTGAGGCCGTGGGAAAGGCGCTGGATGGCGCGACGCGGGCACATGGGCAGGCGATGGATCGGCTGACCCGCGGGCAGGGCAATGTCATCCGGCAGGTTGAAATGCTGCGCGAACTGGGCGCGCGCACTCAGAAAAAGATTGCGCTCGACCATGAGGGCGGCACACCCACCCTGCCAGAGCCGCAGGATGATGCGATGAACTAAAGGAGGGGGCGCGATCTGCGGATTTCCCTGCGCGATATAACAAACATGCAGCCCCGTGGGGAATTGGATCAATCCGGGTTAAAACGCTTTTGACATCATGAACAGTATTTTCACCATTCAGACGCACGGCCCTGCCTGCCATGATTTTACCGCAGAGGTAGCGCGATGGCTGACCGGGCAGGGGGATGGTGTGCTGACGCTGTTGGTTCAGCACACGACATGCAGCCTGCTGATTCAGGAAAACGCCGACCCCGATGTGCAACGTGATCTGCTGCACTGGTTACGCCGGATTGCCCCTGATGCCGATGCGCCCGGCATGGGCTGGATCACCCACCGCATCGAAGGCGTGGACGATATGCCGGCTCATCTGAAGGCCGCCGTTCTGCCTGTCAGCCTGTCGATTCCAGTCCACAACGGGCACCTGTTGCTGGGCCGCTGGCAGGGCATTTACCTTGTCGAACATCGCCGCGCCCCGCAGCGGCGAAAGGTGGCGGCGATTTTTGCCCCGCTTTCCGGTTGAAATCCACCCCTCTGCATCTGGTGGTAGCGTATCCCGGCTACCCAAGCCGTGCCGCAGGGCCTATAGTGGTGGCGGATCGGGATTGACAGGGGACAAGGGATGCGCTGCCCGTTTTGCGGAAATATCGACACGCAAGTAAAAGACTCGCGTCCGGCCGAAGATAACGTTGCGATCCGTCGCCGCCGCTTTTGCCCGGCCTGTGCGGGCCGCTTTACCACCTATGAACGCGTCCAGCTGCGTGATCTGATCGTGGTTAAATCGAACGGCAAGCGTGAGGACTTCGACCGCGACAAACTGTCCCGTTCGATCCGCATCGCGATGCAAAAGCGTCCGGTCGAACCGGAACGGATCGACCAAATGATCTCGGGCATCGTGCGGCGGCTGGAAAGCTCGGGTGAAACCGACATCCCCTCGAAAGCCATCGGAGAGATCGTTATGGAAACCCTGTCCCGCATAGATAACGTCGCCTACGTCCGTTTTGCAAGTGTTTACAAGAACTTCCAGGATGCGGGCGATTTCGATAAGTTCGTGGCCGAACTCCGCCCCACGGTCCGCGAAGAGTGAACGTTCAGCCCGATGACCTGACCCATATGTCCCACGCGTTGCGCCTGGGGCGGCGCGGGCTGGGGAACGCATGGCCAAATCCGGCGGTTGGTTGCGTCCTGATCCGTAATGGCCGCGTGGTCGGGCGCGGTTGGACACAGCCGGGCGGACGGCCTCATGCCGAAACCATGGCTCTGGCGCAGGCGGGGCAAGCGGCGCAAGGGGCCGTGGCCTATGTCACGCTGGAACCCTGCGCGCATCATGGGCGAACGCCACCTTGTGCGGATGCGCTGATCGCGGCGGGCGTTTCGCGCGTGGTCACGGCGCTGACCGACCCTGACCCGCGCACGGCAGGCCAAGGGCACGCCCGGTTGCGGGCTGCGGGAATCGCTGTGACCGAAGGCGTCCGTGCCGATGCCGCCCGTGCCGACCAGATCGGATTTCTGACCCGTGTTACCCAGGGCCGCCCGATGCTGACGCTGAAACTGGCGACCAGCCTTGATGGCAGAATCGCCACGGCCTCGGGTGAAAGCCAGTGGATCACCGGGACGATGGCGCGCCAGCATGTGCAGATGCTGCGGTTTGGTCATGATGCGATCATGGTCGGTGGCGGCACGGCACGGGCCGACCGACCCAACCTCAACCTGCGCGGTCTCGGCCCGCAGCAGCAGCCGGTGCGCATCGTCGTGTCCGGCCAGCCGCTGCCGGAGCTGCCGCCCCAGGGGCCGGATCACGGTCCGCTGTGGCACGTCTCTGGCGATCCGGCGGCATTCATGGCGGAACTTGGCGCACGCGGCCTGACCCGTGTGCTGTGCGAAGGCGGCGGTGATCTGGCGGCGTGTCTGCTGCGCGCCGGAGTCGTGGATCAGATTGTGCTTTACAGCGCGGGCCTGATACTGGGTGCGGATGGGCGACCGGCCATCGGCCCGCTTGATGTGCAGCATCTGACCGATGCGCCACGTTATCACCTGATTGAAAACCGAAAAATCGGCCCCGACCTGATGCAAATCTGGCGCCGTGCCTGATCCGTCTTTCGTTTACAAATATCCTCGGGGGGAGCCGCGGAACGCGGCGGGGGGCAGACAGCCCCCCTAACGCCAGATCCAACTGTGCCCGGCCAGTGCCCCCTGAAGCTTGGCCAGCCATCGCAAGCCCGGCCCGGCAGCAGGCATGCCAAGGTCGGACAGCCGATCAATGGCCACCTCGGGCGGGCAGGGCAGGCGGTGGATCGGGTCGAAATATCGCGGATAGGCAATCAGACAGGCATAAGCCAGGGCAGCCAGATCAGGCCGCGCCCGGCGACGTTCGGGCACCGGGCCAAGGTCGCGGGTCAGCCCCCAACCTGCATAAAACGGCGCGCCCAATGTCACCACAGGCACCCCACGCAGCAACGCTTCAAAGCCAAGTGTTGAAGTGATGGTCCAGACCTCATCAACCGCCGCAATCAGGGTTAACGGGTCAGCATCGGCGGCCACCATGTCAGCAAGCCCGGCCAATGTCGTGGTGGGAATGCTGCCGGGGCGCAGGCCAGCCTCGACATCGGGGTGCGGCTTGTAAATGATCCGCGCGTCAAGGTTTTCGGCGCGCACCCGTGTCAGCAGCGCCAGATTGCTCGGTTCCGCGCCTGCGCCAAGGCGGATCGAGGCATCATCCTCGACCTGACCGGGAACCAGTATCCGGCGGCGGCCATCGCGTGGCGGCAAGACAGGCGCGGCGGCGGGTAGGTTGTATTTGCTCAACCCTGTGGCGACCAGTTGCGCGATCAGCCGGATCGCGCGATCCGCGCCGCCGGGCGGCGGATCGGCGGCGATCAACCGCTCCAGCCTGCTTTCGCGGGTCGGATCATAGTAAATACCGCAGTCATCCGCGACCAGTGACAGGGGGGGCACCAATGCGGCCCCCAGCCCGCGCGACCGCAGAAAACCATCCTCGACCCGGATGGCCTGCGGCACCGCAGCCGCCTTGCTGGCCCAAGCCAATGTCACCCGATCCGACGGCTGGCGGGCAAAGCGCACCCCCGCGCCATTGCCAAAGATGCGGGCGATGGCCGGGCGCTTCCACAGGCGCATCCCATAGGCCAGATGCCCACCGTGATCCTGGCGAAAGGCCCTGGCCTCGGCCTCGATCTGATCCAGCGCGCCGTGAAAATCGGTCAGCCGGTCGCGGCAAGGGTCATACCAGACGGGCGCCAGCAGGTGGCTGGCCGCGAACAGATCCTCACGCGTGGCCTGACCGCGCATGGGTGCGGTATCATCATCCGACAAGCCCCAGCCCGCATAGAATGGCGCGCCGAACAGACGGGGGCGATGCCCCGCCAGCAGCGCCTCGTATCCCAGTTGCGAACTGATGGCATAGACGGCGCAGGCATTTTCGACCAGCCACCACGGCGATACAGGGGCATCGCAAAATTCTTCGCCCGCGCGCAGATCATCGCGGGCCAGGTGGCCGGGGCGCAGACCGGCGGCGGTTTCAGGATGCGCGCGGACCACAATGCGCGCGCCGGGATGTTCGTCACGCGCGGCGTTCAGCATCCGCAGAAACTGCGCCCGCCCGGCCCCGCGCAGCGAGACATCGCCGCGCGTCTGGTCGATAACCAGCACATATCCCGGCGCGGGTCGATGCGCGTCGGGCAGATGGGCATTGTATTTCGACAGATCGGCGGCGCGCAGACGTTCCAACCCTGCGGCGGCATCGGCCTGATGCGGGATGGCCTGCGGGATCAGCATTTCAATCAGCGAGGGATGCGTCGGGTCGAAATGCAGCCCATGCGGATCAATCAGCAGGCCAATCGGTCCGCGCCGGGCCAGCGGGCCGTGCGCACGCCCCGCCAGGATCGACCGCAGAAAGGCATCCTCGACCGTGACAATCTGTGCACCGCGCCGCGCCGCGATGGCACGCCCGCGCCATGCCGTGGGTGAGGCCCCCCAGATCGCCACGTGATCGCCGGGACCGGGCAGTCCCGTGGTCAGCCGCCATCCCGCCAGCGTCAGGATGCGGCGCAGGCGGGGCTGGGTCCAGAATCCGGCGTTGAAAGCAAACAGCCGCCGAGGGTGATCCCCGGCGGCTGCGTTATGTGATGCGGTCATGCGCGTCAGTTGCCGATACTGCTCAGACGATCTGCGGTGGTGGCGCTGCCGGTAATGGCCGACAGCGTTTTGTTCCACTGAACATAGGGCGCTTCGGTCACATAGATGGTGTCGCTGTCGCGGATGATGAAATCGCGCGCCAGGAACAGACCGTTGGGCCGCGTCAGATCCAGCACATAGGCGATCCGCTGCGAACCAAAGACCGGCTTGCCCAGCACACGGCTGGCCACCGATTCCGGCTCGTCGCGCAGAACAAAGACGCCGGTCGGGTCAGCAAGGTTCGAGTTCAGACCACCGACCATGGCAATCGCCTCGACCGCGTTGATCTGTTCGTTGCCCAGCGGCACCTTGGTCTGGCCGCCCAGCGCGCCAAGGGCGGTAAAGCTGCGCTGATCTTCCTCGACCAGAATGATGTCGCCGGGGCGCAGGGCGATGTCGTTCGAGCTGCTGCCATACAGATCGCGCAGCCAGACGCGGCCACTGTCGCTGCCACGCTTGACCGTGACGACGGCGATTTCGGGTTCGATGGCCACACCGCCCGCGCGCGCCAGCATGGCCGACAGGGTGCGGGTCGGGCGTTCGATCGGATAGACGCCCTGGCTCATCACCTTGCCCATGACCGATACGGTTGCGCCGTCGCCCGCCATACGGGTCACGGTGACTTGCGGATCGGGGGTCTGGGCCGACAGGCGCGAGGTGATCGACTGGCGCAGCTGTTCCGGCGTGCTGCCCGCAGCGCGCACGCGTCCGGCATAGGGCACGAAGATATAGCCCTGACTGTCCACCTGAATTTGCTGCAATTGCGTGGCGCTTTGACCCAGGCCAGCCAGCAGGCCGTCATCGACGTTTTCCCAGATGCCCAGGCCCAGCACGTCGCCCGCGCGGATTTCATCGGCGCCAACCGCCCCCGCTGTCTGGAACGAGCGCGAAAAACCATAGGACGGCGCGAAATTAGCGGCGCGGGTGACATGATCGTTGACATAGATCACATGGGTATTGCCGCCCCGTTCGACCGAGCCGCCAAAGATTTCATTCTTGTTCGGGCCAGATCGGGGCAGCGCGCAGGCCGCGACCAGCGTCAGTGCGGCAAGGGCCGCAAGGCGCATCATGTTGCGCGAAAGGTTAAACTTCACCTCGGTAATCTCCTGTCCCGTCGTGATTCCCGCTTGGGCGGGTTTTTATGACACAATCCGTTGCAAAATACCCAAGTTATCGTGGTGACGCCACTGTTTTGGCCGGTTACGCGTCTCGCAAGGCGATTTGTTGCCTTAATGCCGCCCGCCCGTTCGCCAGCGTTTCATACGGATCGTCATCCATCAGAATCAGATCGCTGATGATGCGCAGGGTATGGCTGCGGGATCGCGCCGCGTAAAAGCCCCCCGGCACCTGACTGGTTTGCAGCAGATAGCTGCGGTAAATGCGATAGGCCTCGCGGTCGGGGCGGGCGGGGTTGCGGATGAATTCGGCCAGCGACTGATCCGAGACCAGCCCCGGTTTGTCATACACGGCACGCCCCAGCGCCTTGACCGGCAGGCCGCGCCACAGCGCCTGTTGGGCTGCCGTGGAATTGACGGTCAGGACCGCCCGCGCCTGCGTCAGCAGCGAGGCCAGCTTGCCGCCGCGGACGAAATGCACCCTGTCTTCGATCCCCAGCAGATGCGCCTGTTCGCGGATGGCCGCGATGATACGGCCGCGCCCATCCTCCAGCGGGTGGGCCTTGAAGACGATCCGGTGATGGCGCGGCGCATGTGTGGCAAATTCGCGCAGACACAGGTCGGTAAAGTCGCGCTGCCGTTTAAAGGGCGAATGGGCCTGGAAATTGCTGTCATGTTCCAGTTGCAGCAGCACCAGAACAAACGGCCAGCCCCCGCCGTTGATCGAACGTACGGCCCGCATCCGCAGCAGCGCATTGACCGGGGACAGCAGAAGGCGGCGCAGATGCAGCCGGAATTCGTCGAAAACCGGGATGGCGCGATGGCTGCGGAACTGCCGGAACCGCCGGTTCGCGACCAGAATCATAAAGTGATACAGCGCGCCATAGAATTTATGTTCGCGCATGTCGCCCCAATGCGCGGGCGGGCGCGGCACCTCGTCTCCGGCATCGGCCAGCGTGGCGCGCATTTCGGGGATCGGGATATTCATCAGCGCCGAATGGCCGTTCGATCCGCCGCGTTCGTAGCTGATCCAGAAGGGGCGAAGATAGCCTTCTTCGAACACATGCAGGCGCAGGCCACGGCGGGCGGCCAGTTCGCGCGCCGCCGCATGGGCCGGGCGCACATCGCCATACAGCACGATGTCGGTGATGTCCTTGTCGCGCACGATCTGCGCCAGCCGGGCGGGCCATGCGGCAATCGGGTCGGTAAAGGGGATGAAATGCGCCCGGTCGCGCCAGAAAAACGCGTCGCCCGCATTAAAGCCGACCCGCCACACCGTGGCCCCCGCATCGCGCAGCAACCCGCCAAGGCGGTTAAAGAACGGCCCGTGTGGCCCCTGCAACATCAGGAACCGCCGCTGAGACGGCGCCTGCCCCAAAGGGGCGGCGGTATCAGGGAAACGGACGATCTTTTCGAACATAAGCTGCCCAGACAACAACAACATGGCCAACGGGATGGCCGGCGACGGAAAGCCCGGCCGACAGATGCTGATGGCGGGACAGGTTTGCAAATTTCACGGGCAAAAGGGTGGCGCGACCCGGAACCTTTTGCCTGTGTTCGTCTGATCTCATACAATCCTTAAAAAATCCATAATCATCAAAGACTCAACCTGTCTTTTCCGCAGGGCAGGGGCCATTACACCGGCTTGCGTCCGCGCGGGCGATGGCCTAGGCCAAGGCTGACACCTGCCGGGACGGGAAAAAGGGGAAGGCATGTTCACCGGAATCATCACCGACATCGGCACGCTACGCGCGGTGGATCAGCGCGGCGATATGCGGGCGCGGATCGCCTGCGCCTATGACATGGCAGGCGTCGATCTGGGCGCATCCATCGCCTGCGACGGCGTATGCCTGACCGTGGTCGCCAAGGGCGATGACTGGTTCGACGTGGATATTTCCGCGGAAACTCTGTCAAAAACCAATCTGGGCGCATGGGCCGACGGGCATCGCGTCAATCTGGAACGCGCGTTGCGTGTGGGCGACGAACTGGGCGGCCATATCGTCAGCGGCCATGTCGATGGCGTGGCGCGGATCGTGGACATCCGTCCCGAAGGCGACAGCCTGCGCCTGACCTTTCAGGCCCCCGATGCGCTGGCGCGGTTCATCGCGCCCAAAGGCTCGGTCGCGCTGAACGGCACCTCGCTGACCGTGAACGAGGTGGACGGCAACCGTTTCGGCATCAATCTGATCCCGCACACGCGTGAGGTAACGAATTGGGGCGCGGCGGCGGTCGGCGATGCGGTCAATCTGGAAATCGACACGCTGGCCCGTTACGTCGCGCGATTGGCCGAGGCGGGTTAACTGCGTATATAAGCAAACGATAAGCGATGAGCGGAAACGGACATAATCGCGGCCCCGATCTGAACGGCGCAAGCTGGCGCAGCCATTGCTGGCGGGTGGCGCGGGCCGAACTGCTGGGGCCGCGTTTGCCGGTAGAGGTGGTTCGGACACGGGTGGCGCGGGCCAAGGCGCTGGGATTGGACTATCGCACCTATGCCGGGGTGCGTGCGACGACCGGGCGCGATCTGGTGGCGTTTCTGTTCTCCTCGAATGGGCTTGGCGTGTTTCGGGATGGCCGTGCGTTGGCCCCGGACCGCGCTGCAAAGCTGGCCGATCTGGCGGCTGCCCGCCACCTTGGTGCCGCGCCGGGCCTGAACGCCGCAGCCTTGGGCGCGCAGATTGGCGCGGCATCAGCCCGCGCCTTGCCGCCTTTCGGCACCAGTTGGGGTGCGATGCGCACCGAGATGAAGGGCTGGCTGGCGTCGCAGGGCTTGCCCGGCGATGCGGTGCTGATGATCGGCGAAACCGACCACGAGGCCGAGATGATGGCCGCAGGCGGTCTGGCCGGGTTTGTCACGGGACAGCGATATTTTGCGGCGGGGTAGAGAAAAAGTAAATTTTTCCTTGCGCTTATGCGAACAACCTTACCTTGATATGAGGTTGTGAATGCCGGATTGGGTGGCCGATTTGGTTCGCGGCTTTCCGGGCGATCCAGAACATCGGGATTGTTCTGACGCCGTTTCTGCGTTTCCCGGTTGGTTTATTTCGGCAAGGCCAGCAGAGCGATGCCGCGTCCCGGCATCGCGAGACGCTGGATATTACCAAGGCGACCATCGGCAAGCAGAATCCGAATGACGCGACCCACCTGCACCGCCTCGCCGTCCTCTGCGATGACATGTCGCGCTTTGCCAAGGCCCGGCCGCTGATGGCCAAGGCGCTGGCTATCAGGACGCAGGCGATCCCCCGATCATCCCGACATTGCCCAAACCCGCACCAGGCTTGCTGCCATCCGCGCTGTCCTTGTCCGCAGCCCCGCAACCCACCGCACGCCCCGTTAACCCCCACCGAGCGTTGCGTCTGCCTGTGTACAGCTTGTGTACGGCCCGTGCACATCCGGTGTACAGATTGTGCAGCCCTTAACCCGGCAATTGCAGCGATAACCCGCGTCACGCAACATTCCTTAACCGCACCCCACCGTGCGTTGCCTCTTTAACCCCGCAACAGCGGGTGTTAATCACCCCCAAGGCTAAAGGGGGCACCCATGCAATATGAACAACCCGGCCCGGTCGAGCGTGATCTGGCCGATGTGATCTCGCCGGTCGAGGACATCATCAACGACGCCCGCAATGGCCGCATGTTCATTCTGGTCGATCACGAAGACCGCGAGAATGAAGGCGATCTGGTCATCCCCGCGCAGATGGCCACGCCCGAGGCGATCAATTTTATGGCGATGCACGGGCGCGGGCTGATCTGTCTGTCGATGCCCGGCAGCCGGATCGACGCGCTGGGTCTGCCGCTGATGTCGGCCAAGAACTCCAGCCGGCACGAGACCGCTTTTACCCTGTCGATCGAGGCGCGCGAAGGCGTGACGACCGGCATTTCCGCCCATGACCGCGCCCGCACCATCAGCGTGGCCATCGACCCGACGCGCGGGGCCGCCGACATCGCGACGCCGGGCCATGTGTTTCCGCTGCGCGCCCGCGAGGGAGGCGTTCTGGTCCGCGCCGGTCATACCGAAGCGGCGGTGGATATTGCGCGGCTGGCCGGGCTGAATCCCTCGGGCGTGATCTGCGAGATCATGAACGAGGACGGCACCATGGCGCGGCTGCCCGATCTTATTGGTTTTGCACAGAAACACGGGCTGAAAATCGGCACCATCAGCGACCTGATCGCCTATCGCCGCCGCCATGACAATCTGGTCAGCCAGCGGTCGCAATCCAGCGTCACCAGCCGCTTTGGCGGCGAATGGGATATGCGGGTGTTCAGCGACGTGACGCAGGGGGCCGAACATATCGTGCTGATAAAGGGCAGCCTGACCGCCCCCGGCCCGATGCTGGTGCGGATGCACGCGCTGGACCCGCTGCATGATGTGCTGGGTATCGGGCGCGAAGCTGCCGGTGATCTGTCCATCGCGATGGAGGAAATCGCGCGTGAGGGGCGCGGCGTCGTGGTGCTGATCCGCGATCTGTCGCCCGCGTTGCCCCGTCCCGGAGAGGTGGGGGCGCATACGCTGCGCAACTATGGGCTGGGGGCGCAGATCCTGTCGGCGCTGGGCCTTTCGGATCTGATCCTGCTGACCAATTCCGCCCCGGTGAAGGTTGTCGGGCTTGACGCCTACGGGCTTTCGATCCATTCAACCCGTCCGATTCCCAAGGAATAAGCCATGGCCGCCAGCATCGAACATCACCAGCTTGACCTGCCGCGTTTCGACAGCCCGGTGCGGCTGCTGATCGTGGTGGCGCCCTATTACAAGGCGATTGCCGCTGATCTGGTGGCCGGTGCGCAGGCGGTGGCAGCCCAGGCGGGGGCGGTCTGTGATGTGGTTCAGGTGCCGGGCGCGCTGGAAATTCCGCCCGCCATCGGGCTGGCCGCGCGCCATGCCGATTATCACGGCTTTGTCGCGCTTGGCTGTGTCATCCGGGGCGAGACGACGCATTATGATACGGTTTGCAATGACAGCTCGCGCGGGTTGATGGAGCTGGGGCTGCAAGGCCATGCCATCGGCAACGGTATTCTGACGGTGGAAAACGTGACCCAGGCCGAGGTGCGGGCCGATCCCGCCGGGCAGAACAAGGGCGGCGGGGCCACCGCTGCCGCGCTGCATCTGATTGCGCTGCAACGGCGCTGGACCGCCCGCCCCGCGCGCGAGGTGCTGCGCGCCGATCATGATCCGGTGCGGCTGGCCGGTGCGATAGACGGAGGGGACACCGTATGACGCCCCCTGTCGACAAGCGCGCCCGCAGCGCCGCCGCACGGCTGTATGCGGTGCAGGCGCTGTTCCAGATGGAAGCGGCGGGCATATCCGCCGACCGCGTGATGCGCGAGTTCGAGGATTGGCGCATCGGCGTCGAAGATGAAGACGCCCCCTCGCCCGAGGCGGATTCCAACCTGTTCCGCCGTCTGGTCGATGATGCCGTCACCTGGCAATCCAAGGTCGATCAGGCCACCGATCATGCGCTGGTCGCCAAATGGCCCATCGACCGCATCGACCCGGTGCTGCGCGCGCTGTTCCGTGCAGCGGGGGCCGAACTGGTCACGCCGGTGACTCCGCCCAAGGTGGTTATCACCGAATATGTGCGGCTGGCCGAGGCGTTTTTCCCAGAAGGGCGCGAGCCGAAATTCGTGAATGCGGTGCTGGATCATATGGCGCGCCAACTGCGCCCCGAAGCGTTCTGAGGCGGCGCAAGCTGCCTCTGGTCGCGGCGGGCAAACATGCTATCATCGGCAGCAATCCTTGCCGGGGAAGCATGTCATGCCCAAGCTCGTCCGCCTTTATATCACCCATGTCCTGATCGGCTTTGCCATCGCGATTGCCTTTACGGCGCTGCTGATCGGGCTGAACGTCGCCAACTTGCAGCATCTGGTCCTGAATGTCCGGGGTGGCTGGCTGGCGGTGATTCTGCTGATCGTGTTCAACACCATCGTCTTTGGCGGCGTGCAGTTTGCTATCGCTGTCATGCGCATGGCCGAACCGGAAACGCCGCCGCGCGGCGGTTTGCGTCAGCATTTGTTTATCCGACCGGCGCTGATCCGTGCCAAGGTCGAGTCGAAACACACTGCGCGGCGTTCCTGATCTGTGTTGATTAACCATTGGCCGTGTCGATTATGCAACAGAGGCGCGGTCAGAAGGTGAAAAAATAATTGCTCAAAATATAGGCAGACAAAGCTGTTCACGCTAAACTGCAACATTCCGACGGGATCAACTCTTGGTTGATATGCTATAAGTTGCTGAAATAACATTGAGTTTCTCGCTGTCGGCAGCGGTTCCATAATGGGTTTGTAAGATTTCGTGTCGGCTGAAATCCGCCGTTGGGGGTGATGTGTCTGCATATGCGCCTTTGACGTGTGCTGAATGATGCTGGCCAACCCTCTTAACGATCCCCGCGCATCGGATTACGTCTGCCGGGCAAGGATATTCCGGCTCGGGTATTGGGTCGGGTAACCGCAAGAAACCTTCCTCATGAGGTGTAAAATGAAAAACATCGCTTCTCTCGCCGGCGCTTCGGCCATTCTGGTCGCTCTGTCCGTTCCTGCTTTCGCTCAGTCGGAAATCGCCACTGGTGCCAACGCTGCTGGTATCACCTCGATCAACGAAGCCATGACCGATGTCGAAGACGCGGTTCGTGACGACTTCGCCCGTTCGCAGGACCGTGACCGCTTTGGTCCGGCTGATCGCCGTCAGGGCCTGTTTGGCTCGGTCGCGCTGACCTATGCCGGTTCCTCGGGCAACACCGACGAGCAGGACTTCGCTCTGGCCGCCCGCCTGAACTACAATGAAGGTCGCTGGGCACAGTCGCTGGGTATGCTGCTGGAATTCGGTGAAAACACCGAAGGCACCAAGGACAAAGAAGAAACCTACGTCATCTATGATGGCCAGTATTACTTCGATGACCGCCTGTATGGTTTCGTTCTGGGCCGTCTGAGCACCGACGCTCTGGCCGAAGGCGACAACCTGCGTCGCGACGGCTTCCTTGGCTTTGGTCCGGGTTACCGCGTTCTGAACACGCCGGACACCACCTGGCGCGTGCAGGCCGGTGTTGGTATCCGCTACACCGCGACCGCCAACCAGCGTGACGGTCTGGCCGACGAAAGCTCGACCACCGAAACCGGTTACATTCTGGCTTCGCGCTTCTACCACCGCTTCAACGAGAACGTCTTTGTCACCAACGACACCGACATTCTGTCGTCGAGCGATGCTGGCGACGCGATCACCAACGAGCTGGGTCTGAACCTGCGCATGTCGGACGCTTTCGCGACCCGCGTGTCCTACACCACCGAATACCAGTCGGAGCGTGAAATCCGCACCGACAACAAACTGGGTGTTTCGCTGGTTTACGGCTTCTGATCCAACCGGATCGGATCTGAACGGGGGCGGCCTTCGGGTCGCCCTTTTTCATGCGCTGCGGGCGGATATGAAAAACGCCGCCCCGCAGGGCGGCGTTTTCAGGTGGCGGGAACCGTAGCGACCGCGGCGGCAACAGATTTCCCGAAAGCCTGACTAATCAGGTGGGCGCCGGGTAACATAGCCAGGGCCATGACAGAGCCAGCCCCCTCGGAAAATTTATAGGCCAGTGGAAAAAAGGCCGCACGCGAGAAGAACAGAAACCCGCCGGGTTTCCAAGATAGGCACGGCGGTGAAGGTTGCAAGGCCCTATACGCATTTAGACAAACAGCAAGCGACTTGTGTTTTGTTTTTGGTTTGTTCATGGTTGCGCGCATGGATCAGGTTTTGCCTTTGATGCCCGGACAGCGGCTGGCGCGGGGGGCGGCGCGGTTGCTGCGCAGTCTGGATCATGCGGTTCTGGCCGAATTCGTTCCCGCGCGCGGGCTGCGCGTCGATCTGATGAGCCTTGGTCCAAAGGGAGAGATCTGGATCGTCGAATGCAAAAGCTGCCGCGCTGATTTTGCGGGGGATCGCAAATGGGGCGGCTATCTGGATTGGTGCGACCGATATTTCTGGGCCGTGGATGCCGATTTTCCGGTTGATCTGTTACCGCCTGATACCGGGCTGATTCTGGCCGATGCCTATGGCGCTGACCTGACGCGAATGCCGCCGGAAACCCGGCTGGCAGCGGCGCGGCGCGGCCGGATCACCCGCGATTTTGCCCGTGCGGCGGCGTTGCGCCTGCACGGGGCGGTCGATCCTGCTGTTATCAGCGACGGGGGCCTTTAGATTTGCCGGCGGGTGCCGGGGCGTCCATGCTGCGGGCGGCTTCGGCGGCGGCGGCCAGTTCTTCCGCGATTTCCAGTGCTTCGTCGGGATCGAAATCCAGCGGCAGTTCAATGCCGCCCTCGGCCTCGACATAGATGCGGACCATGCCCTGATCGGTGGGGCCGATTTGCAGGTTGGCGGCAATGTCGCTTTGCTTGTTGATGCTCATGGCTTGTTCCTTTTGCACTCTGCTTAACGTGCCTGAAAATTCCCGGCAAGTCGGGCTTGCATCGGCGCGCGCGGCGGTTTATTCAGCCGCCCTGTGCCGCCTTAGCTCAGTTGGTTAGAGCGCTAGATTGTGGATCTAGAGGTCCCCCGTTCGAGCCGGGGAGGCGGTACCATCCCCCTTAGTCCAGAAGATCGAACAGCACCCGGCGCATCAGGCGCAGGCCGACCGGGATCAGCGCGTCGGGAAAGTCGTAATCCGGGTTATGCAGCGCAGGGCCATCGCCCGCCCCCAGCAGCACCATCGCCGATCGCACCCCGGCGCGGCCAAAGCGGCCGAAATCTTCGGATGCGCGCATCGGCAAGTCGGCGCTGGAATGGATGATCCCCTCGGCGTCCAGCGCGTCTTGCAGGATCAGCGTGGCGCGCGGGTCATTGATGCAGGCGGGGAAGATGTCGTCATGGCTGATCGTCAGGCCCAGCCGATGCGCGTCGGCGGTTTGCCGGGCGATGGTCTCGGCCTCGGCCACCAGCGTGCTCATACCGTCATCGTCGCGGCTGCGCAGCGTCACCCATAGTTCGGCATCACCCGGCGCAACGCCAAAGGTCGCATCGCCAAGGCGGGCATGGGTCACGGTCGCCAGCCGGAAAGCGGCGTCTTGCGGGCCGCTGCCTTGTGACAGCGCGCCAAGCGCCGGGATCAGCGCGGCCAGTGCCGGGGCGGGGGAAATGCCGTTGTCGGGCTGGCTGGCATGGGCCGTGCGCCCGCCGAGCCGCAGCCTCACCCCGCGCGAGGCGCAGTTGGCCACCCCCGGCGCAATCCGCGCATGACCCAGCGGCACGCCGGGCATATTGTGGATCGCAAAGGCGTAATAGGGCGCGATCTGCGGCCAGCGCGGATCAGCGATGACAGCCGCTGCACCCGCGCCGTTTTCCTCGGCCGGCTGAAATAACAGGATGATACGGCCGCGTGCGGGCCGCCGCGCGCCGACCAGCGCCGCAACCCCGGCCAAGATCGCCATATGCCCGTCATGGCCGCACATATGTGCCTTGCCCGGCAGGGTGCTGCGATACGAGATGGTGGATTGTTCTTGGATCGGCAGAGCGTCCAGTTCGGCCCGCAGCATCACTGTGGGGCCGGGGGCGGCACCACGCCAGATCGCGGCAACCCCGTGGCCGCCCAGACCTGTCAGCAGATCGTCGGGCTTGGCGGCACGCAGCACCTCGGCGATCAGGGCGGCCGTGTGCCTCTCGTCGCCGGACAGATCGGGGGTGCGGTGCAGCCGCTGCCGCAGAGCTGTCAGCGTGTCGATCAGCCCGCCGTCACCGGGCTGATCGACATGGGGCAGGGCCTGATCCGATTCGGCCCACAGGCTGAGATTTTGCAAATATTTATCGCATGTCATGGAACAATCCCGCCTCGCCCCTTGTTCTTTCCCCGACAACCTATTGCAGACTAAGGAGTGCTGCCATGTCCAATCATGACAAGACCGCCGAAGACCTGAAAAATGATGCCCGCGAAACGGCGCGTGATGTGCGCGATGCCGCGCGTGAAACCGCTGATGATGTGAAGGCTGGTGTCAGCCGTCTGGCATCCGACGCCCGCAGCAAGATCGACGAACTGACGGGCAATGACGCCGTGTCGCGCCTGAAGGATAAGGGTCAAGAGGCGCTGGATCAGGCCCGCGAGGTTGGCCGCGAATATGCCCATATGGCTCGCGAGACCGGCGAAGAATATGCCGCCATCGCCCGCGACAAGGCGCATCATCTGTATGAGGAAGGCCGCCGTCACGCGGGCGAGGCCGCTCATTACGCCGAAGAACGCTATGACGAACTGTCCGAACTGGTCCGCCGCAAACCGGCGCAGGCCCTTGGGATCGCGGCGGGTGTCGGCTTTTTGATCGGTCTGGTTCTGGCTGCGCGCCGGTAAGGATCGGTCATGTTCGATTACGCGCGCAATATGAAGCTGGCGCTGGAGGACACGGCACGGCGGACGGCCATCAAGGCGGCCGCCGGGGTTGTGATCGCCGTCGGCGCCGGATTTCTGCTGGCCGCGCTGTGGAGCTTTCTCGCCACGGATCTGGGGTGGGGGTCGACCATGGCCTCGCTGGCGGTGGGTGGCGGATTTGTCGTGATGGGTATTCTTGTGATGCTGGTTGCGGGTAAGGTGCGTCATCAGCCGCCGACCACGGATGACCTAAAAGCCGAGGTCGAGGCGCGGATCAACCTTGCGGCGGATGCCGCCATGAATCGCGCCCAGGCCGAGGCCGCCCGTTTCGCCGATATGGCCGAAAATCGGGTGCATTCGCTGATCGACCGCGCCAGCTATCAGGCCAGCAAGGTCGTGGGGGATGCGGAACGCAGCGCCTATGGTTTTGCCCGCAATACGGCCCGCAGCGTGGGCCTGACGGCGGAAAACCTGAACACAGCGCAGGAAAAGGCCGATGAGGCGCGGCGCATGGCCCGTGATGCCAGCCACAAGGTCAGCGCGGCGGCAAACACCAATGCGGGCAGCATGGCCAAGCTGGTGGGCGCGCTGGCGGTGGGGGTGGCCCTGGCTTCCAAGGTGCAGGATTGGCGTCGCCGTGATGATGCGCCTGACCCGGAATGGTATGACGATCCCTATGACGACCGGCGTTATTGATGATGCAAGGCGGCCCCTTTTGGGGGCTGTCTTATTCTGGGGAGACCCGGTTCAGCCGCTCGACCAGTTCACGCAGATCGCGGTTTGAAAAGGGCGAGGGCAGGCGGTCGTAACCCCGGCCTGTTACGGCATCTTCGGGATCGGCGTCGTCGCGCAGGACGATCCGCCCTTGCACACGCTGCGCCAGATCGTCCAGTCCGCTGCCATCCAGATCAGCCAGGGCCAGCTTGGTGATGAAGATGGTGCCGTCCGCAGGCTGATTATCGTTCAGATCAGCAATTTCGCGCAATTCCTGCACATGGCATCCGGGGCTGGCAAGTTCCAGCCCGGCGCGCATGTCCGAGGCGATGAACAAGTCTCGCTCGATAATGCAAAAGGAAAGCGGCAGCCGTGTCATATATGCAATCTGAACGGCCTGCCGTCACCGCTCAACAGAATTTTTGTTTATTCTACAACTGGTTCAGGATGTGAGCCGCAATCGGGAATGCCGATGTTGCCGCGGGTGAGGGCGCATTGCAGACATGCAGCGTGCGCGGCGTGCGGGCGAACAGGAAATCGTCGATCAGCCGACCGTCTGCGGCAACTGCCTGCGCCCGGATGCCGGGGCGATAGGGGGTCAGATCCGCCAGCCTGATTTGTGGGCAGTAACGGCGAACCTTTTGCAAATACAGCCGCCGCGACAGCGACCCGGCCAGTTCTGATGCGGCGGGGCCGGCATTGCGCCACAGCATCCGCCAGAATCCCGAAAAAGCCAGCGCATCAGTCAGATCGCGCGGGCTTAGGCGGATTTTGCTGTAACCATCCCGTGCCCCGACCAGCACCGCGTTCGGGCCGACGGTAAAGCCTCCGTCCAGTTTGCGGGTCAGGTGGACGCCGAGAAACGGCCGTTCGGGGTCGGGCACGGGATAGATCAGATGCCGCACCAGATCGGGCGGCTGGTTCAGGATACGGAAATATTCGCCGCGAAAGGGAATGATGCGGAAATCGGGTGCGGTTTCCGGGCACGCGCCGAATTGCCGCGCCATCCGGTCGGCCCATAATCCACAGCAGAATACGACGCGCCCGGCGGTCAGCGGTCCGTCGCTGGTCGTCAGCCGCACATCCTGCGCCGTTTCGGTTCCGCCGGTGACGGTAACGCCGCTGCGAATGACGCCGCCCGCCTGAACAATCCGTTCCGCCATCCGTCGCGCGATGGCCCCGAAGTCGGTGATCCCGGTCGCGGGAGAGATCAGCGCCGCTGTGACCTGGATGTTCGGTTCCAGCCGTCGGGCCTCGTCTCCGCTGACCGGGGCGATGTCGATGCCGTTGGCGCGGGCGCGTTCCAGCAGCGCCTGCATCCGGGGAATTTCGGTTTCTGTCGTGGCGACGATCAGCTTGCCGCAGGTGTCGTGGCGGATGTCCTCCGCGTCGCAAAAGGCGCGCGTCGCCTCGGCCCCTTCGCGGCAGAACCGTGCCTTGAGACTGCCCGCAGGGTAATACACCCCGGCATGAATCACCCCGGAATTGCGCCCGGTCTGATGGCTGGCAAGCTGGTGTTCCTGTTCCAGCACCAATACCCGCGCCGCAGGGTCGCGCTGCTGCGCCTCGAACGCCGTGGCAAGGCCAAGGATGCCGCCACCGACAACGACCAGATCGGGATGCAAATGCGTCATGGGTATTTATCCATGCATGAAACAGCGGGCTTCTTGTTTTTGCAAAGACCCGTTGCGGCGGTGGGGCAGGGAATGCGTCTGGTCATGGGCACGGCCTGATGTCGATGGGATCGCTGGCACTGGTGCCGATGACCTGACAACGGTTGCCGTCGCACAAGCGCCAGTCGCCGCCGGTTGCGCCCGATGCCGCCAGCAGCAGCGCGGGTTGCGGCGGCAGATCTGGCGACCAGACCCACCAGCCGTTTTGCAATTGCGCGCCCGCTCCCGGCTCCATCCCTGCGCCCGATCCACGCACGGCGGCGCGGGTCAGGTGCAGCTTGCCGCCTTGGATCCGCCAATCCTCGCGCCAGCCGGAGCGTTCGACGGAATGGGTCCATTCCAGTTGAAAACCGGCGCCACCCAGCATCAGCATGGTGGCGCCGACCATCAGGCAACCGCTCATGCCGTCGCAGCGCGCGATTTCAGACCGCGCCACCACAGTACGGCCAGAATGGCGGCCAGTGCAAAACCAACCTCATCGGTGATGGCCATGGCGGCGATCAGGGTAAAGGCGGCGATCATGGCCAATGCCCGCATCCAGACCGGCAGCGGATAGGCCAGCCAGCCGACCACGGCCACCCCCCACAACGCGATGGACAGCACGCATTTCACCACGATGTAGATCACCGCAGGCAGAAACCCGATGGCTTGGGCCAGCGGCCCGCCCGATTGCAGCATCAGCGCGGGCGTATAAACCGCCATGAACGGGATCACGAAACCGGCCGCCGCGATCTTGATCGCCTGAAAGCTGATCTTCAGCCCGCTTTCCCGCGCAATCGGCGCGGCGGCGAAACAGGCCAGCGCGACCGGCGGGGTCAGATCGGCCAGAATGCCGAAATAGAACACGAACATATGGCTGACGATCAGCGGCACGCCCAGTTCATACAGCGCCGGTCCGGCAATGGACGAGGTAATGATATAGTTCGGGATCGTGGGGATGCCCATGCCAAGGATCAGGCAGGTTATCATGGTCAGGATCAGCGACAACAGCAGGCTGCTTTCGCCGACGCCAACGATGAAGATGCCGAATGTGTTGGCCGCGCCGGTCAAGGTCATCGTGCCGATGATGACGCCGACCAGCGCACAGGCGATACCGACGGGCAGGGCGGTCTTTGCGCCCTCGGCCAGACTGTCGATCACCTGCCCGATGGTCAGCCGCCCCTGTGCCGACAGCACGGCGACAACGATCAGCCCCACCACGCCATACCACAGCCACACTTCGGACACGCGCATCAGCGCCGCTGCCAGCAGGCCCAGCCCGACCCAAAAGATCACCCGGATCACCCCGGCAGGCAGGCCCAGCACGATCGAGGCGCCAAGGATCAGCATCATCGTCAGCGCAAGGCCGACCGTGCCCGCGAACAGCGGCGTAAAGCCTGAAAACAGCAGCCAGACCAGCACCGCCAGCGGCAGGATCAGATACCACCCCGCCTTGAGCGCCCCAAGCGCCGAGGGCAGTTGATCGCGCGACATGCCGCGCAGGTTCATGCGCCCAGCCTCAAGATGCACCATCCAGAAGGCGCTGGCGAAATACAAAATGGCGGGGATGATCGCGGCTTTGACGACCTCAAGGTAAGGAATGCCCAGCGTCTCGGCCATGATAAAGGCGACCGCGCCCATGACCGGCGGCATGATCTGTCCGCCCATGGATGCCGTCGCCTCGACCCCGCCCGCAAAGGCGGGGCGATAGCCAAAGCGTTTCATCAGCGGGATGGTGAACTGCCCGGTGGTAACGACATTGGCCACGCCAGACCCCGAAATCGTCCCCATCAGCCCGGATGACACCACCGCCACCTTGGCCGCGCCGCCCATGCGATGCCCGACCAGACCCAGCGACACATCGGTGAACAGCCGGATCATCCCGGCCTTTTCCAGAAACGCCCCGAACAGGATGAACAGAAAGATATAGGTCGAACTGACATAGGTGGGGATGCCGTAAATCCCCTCGGTGCCAAAGGACATATGCGTGATGACCTGCCAGAAGTCATAGCCGCGATGGTTCAGCGGCCGGGGCAGGTATTCGCCAAAGAAGCAGTATCCCAGAAACAGCCCGGCGATGATCGGCAGCGCCGGACCCATGATGACCCACGCGGCGGCGAACACCACGATCAGCGCGATCGACCCCATAATCAGGTCCATCTGGTTCGGGTCGCCCTCGCGGAAGATCAGGTCGCGGTATTCGATCCACTGATAGGCGGCAACAGCGACGCCTGCCAAAGCCAGCGCCCAGGCCAGGGCGCGCAGTGGCAGCGCCGACTTGTGCAGCGCGGCCATCAGCGGAAATGTCAGCGCGGTCAGAAAACCGACATGGACAGCACGCAGGATCTGGCTGGGCAGATCGAACAGATGCGCCGCCGAACCGATCTGGAATAGCGAAAAGGCAACGGCCAGCCAGAACAGAACTTTGCCCTGCGTCGTCGCGGGAAAACTGTCGGCCAGCGGATCGTGAATGCCCAGATCGGGATTGCCCGCAGGCGCGGGATGCAGTGATTCGGTCGGCTGGCTCATGGATGTTCCCTGTTGTCGTTATGATTGGCGGGGCTGTGGGCCAGCCCGCGCCGGATTTAACGCGACGCGCTTATTCGGTCGCAACCCCTTGTTCGTCGTAATACCGCTTGGCGCCCGGATGCAGCGGAACCGACATGTTCTGCGCAGCGGTTTGCAGGTCGATGGCCTCGGCTGCCGCATGGGCGGTTTTCAGGGCGGCGGCATTTTCGAACAGGGTTTTCGTCATCTGATAGGCAATTTCTTCATCTACATCCTCATGCGAGATCAGAAAGTTGATGACGGTGACGGTCGGCACGGTATCGGCCTGCCCGTCATAGGTTCCGGCCGGGATCTCGCCCGCGGCATAGGGTGCACCCAGCTTTTCGGCGATGTCTGCCGGAACGGCCACGACCTGCACCGGAACCGAGGTTGCCAGGTCTTTCAGCGAGGCGACGCCAAGCCCAGCCGATTGCAGCGTCGCATCAAGCTGACGGTTTTTGATAAGCTCGACCGATTCCGCGAAGGGCAGATATTCGACCTTGCCCAGATCGTCATAGCTCATCCCGGCGGCGTTCAGAATCGTGCGGGCGTTCAGCTCGGTGCCCGAACGCGGCGCGCCGACGGACAGGGATTTGCCCTTCAGATCCTCAAGCGTTTTGATGCCCGATGACTGGCTGGCAACGATCTGGATATAGTTGGGGTAAATCGCCGCGATGCCGCGCAGCTTGTCCAGCGGCGCGCGGAAGCCTGCCTCGGGGTCGCCCTCGGCGGCCATTTTCACGGAATCACCCAGCGAAAAGCCGATTTCGCCGCGGCCCTGTTGCAGCAGGTTCAGGTTTTCCACGCTGGCCTTGGTCGCCTGCACCTGCACCCGCACATCGGGAATATTTTCCGAATAGATGCGCGACATGGCCACACCCAGCGGGTAATAGACACCCGAGGTGCCGCCGGTCAGCACGTTGATAAAGGTTTCGGCCTTGGCGGTCAGGGGCGTTACGGCCAGTGCGGCACCAAGGGCGGCGGCGGCCAGCCGAAAGCGGGTTGTCATGTGTTCTCCTCCTGTTGGTCAGTCTCTGTGACCTTAAGAGTGAACACGAGATCGGTCAAAGCACAACTGACCGAAAGTCAGGTCGGGGCGCCTGCCGTCGAAGCAGGCGCCGCTTTATCAGGCATTCGCCTCGCGGATGCGGTCGGCGGCCTCTTTGTCGTAAGAGACGCCCTTTTGATCGAACAACTGGTCCAGCTCGCCCGAGAGGGTCATTTCGGTCACGATGTCGCAGCCGCCGACGAATTCGCCTTTGACGTAAAGCTGCGGGATCGTCGGCCAGTCGGAAAAATCCTTGATGCCCTGACGGACGCCTTCATCGGCCAGCACGTTCACGTCGCGGTAATCGACGCCCATATAGTTCAGCACCCCGGCCACGCGGCTGGAAAAACCGCATTGCGGCATTTCCTTGGTGCCCTTCATGAACAGCACCACGTCATTGCCATCGACAGTCTCGCGGATCTGCGCCTGCGCATCGCTCATTTTTCGGTTGTCCTTGTGGTTGATCGGGCCGGATCAGTCCGGCGCCTTGGTGGTCAGGGCCAGCGCGTGCAATTCGCCACGCGACCCGTCCATCTTGCCCTGCAACGCGGCGTAGACGGCCCGCTGCTGTTGAACGCGGTTCTGGCCACGGAAGCTTTCGTCAATCACCTCGGCGGCAAAATGGTTCCCGTCGCCTGCCAGATCGGTGATCGTGATCTGCGCATCCGGGAACGCCGCACGGATCAGAGCCTCAATATCATGCGCTTCCATAGCCATGGCACGTCCTTTCACTGTCTCCCTTGATGTAGGGGATGCAGGGAAGTGCCGCAAGGTCGCGCAAGCAAAGCTGTGTTGCTGCGGATGTCCCGGCGGCTGCGAGGCTGCCGGGGTCATTTGTTGCAGCCCCAATCCTGCGGGGCAGGGGGTGGCCGGGGCAAGACTGTGCCCCGGTGTTGGTCAGTGCGACATCAGCACCGGCAGGGGTGCGCGCTCAAAGATGTCGCGCGTCACGCCGCCCAGCAGATCTTCGGTGAATTTGCTGTGTTCATATGCCCCCATGACCAACAGCCCGACGCCGGTTTCAAGGCAGGTGTCGATGATGGTCTGGCCGGTGCCGCCCGACCCGTGCGGGCGGATGACCAGTTCGGCGTCGATGCCATGCCGCTCCATCAGGCGCATCACATCCGCGCCGTAATCGGCGGGCAGGTCTTCCCCGATGCCGATCAGGATCACGCGATCCTTGGTGCCCAGAATATGCATCGCATCGGCCAGCGCCCGTGCCGCAGCACGCTTGCCGTCCCACGCGACGGCGGCCGATTCGATGATCGACGGCGCGTCATAGGTCGAGGGCACGACCAGCACCGGGCGACCGCTGCGCAGCGCCACCACATCGGGGCGCACGCCGAAATCATGCGCCTGTTTCGGGTCGGTCGCGCTGCCGATGACCACGATGTCATGGCCGCGCGCGATCTCGGTGATGCTGCGATCACGGGTGCCATACGCCTCGAAATGCGTTTCGCCGGTCAGCCCGGCCTGCGCGACGGCGGCTTCGAATGCGTCACGGCGCTCGGCGATGAAATCGGCTTCATAGCCATCAAGGATCTTGTCGATCTCTGGCGTCAGAAAGGCACCCGCGCGGCGGCGCATCGGGTTGTCGGGCACCCAGACCGCAGCGGTCAGGCTGGCATCGTATTTCTGCGCCATCTGGATCGACATGCGCAGCGCGGCAGGGCCGCCGCCGTTGCCGGTATAGTTGGTCAGAATACTGCGAATGGTCATCTCTCACTCCTCCGGTGCGGGTATCGTTTCAGTCGGGGCGCTGCGCAGATGCGCGGCCTTGAGGGGCACAAGTGCGATCAGATGCGCGCGCAAATAATCCGCAGCATCCGCGTTCTTGCCCGCCAGCACAAGCTGCAACAGATGCACATGTTCCACGCAGCGGTCACGGGCGATGTCGCGGTCCAGCATCTGGCCATAGTCGAACAGACGGCGCAGCCGGTCTGCCCGGCGCAGCGCGTCGATCAGGAACAGGTTGCCGCTGCATTCCATCAGCGTTTCATGCATGCCGCTGTTCAGGTCAAACAGCCGCGCGTCGCTGACCGTCCAGATGCCGCCATCGACCAGCCATTTCTGCTGTGCCAGCCGCTGCTCCACCGCCGGGCGGTTCAGGACAAAACGTGGCTCCAGCAGGCCCTGCGGCTCGATCAGCTGCCGAAAGCGATAGCTGTCGCGATAGCTTTCCAGCGAGGTCAGCACCGGCAGAAAGGCCCAGCCATGACCCGGCAATCGCTCGATCCAGCCTTCCTGCGACATGCGCCGCAGCAGGCGGCCCAACTGGCCGCGCGTCAGATCATAGCGGCGCAGGAATTCGCTTTCGGTGATCCGTTCCGGCAGGCGTCCCTGCACACGGTCGCGGGCGATGGTCAGGTAAAGCTGTTCGTCCGGGTCCGTCGCCGGTTGCCGGTCTGACAGCGCCCTGGCCGCATCGGGGTCGATAATCTGATAGCCGCTGCGCTCGGACGCCTCTAACACGCCAGCTGTCTCAAGCTGCTTCATTGCCGCGCGGACCGGGGATCGTGAGACGCGGAACTGTTCGGCCAGCCGCCGTTCCGTCAGCCGGTCACCGCGACGCAGGTTTTCGGCGCGGATATACACCGCGATTTTGGTGACAAGAGTATCGGCAAGGCTGGTCAATTCAGGGCCGTCCTTTTCGGCCCTTCATGGCAGGTTCCGGGTAAATTGCCAAGATTGGTTTTTTGCGATTGAAAAAATCCAAACATGCGCTATCTGGATTTTTTGCATAGAAAAGAACCACTCGGAACACACAATGCGCATCCTCGTTTTGCCCGGCGACGGGATCGGCCCTGAAATCACCAAGGCCACGTTGGCCGTGCTGGATCACGCCAATGCGGTGTATGATCTGGGTCTGATGGTCGAACAGATGGACATCGGCCTTGCCGCGCTGGCTGCCCAAGGCACGACCCTGCCGCAAGCGGTGCTGGACCGCATCCCGCAGGTAGATGGCGTCATCCTTGGCCCGGTGTCGCACTATGATTACCCGCCGCGCGAACAGGGCGGCATCAACCCATCCGGCGCGCTGCGCACCACGTTTTCGCTCTATGCCAATATCCGGCCCGCCCGGTCGCGCCCTGATCTGAGCGTGCTGCGCAAGCCGATGGACCTGATCGTCGTGCGCGAGAATACCGAAGGCTTTTACGCCGACCGCAATATGGTGGCCGGGGTGGGCGAGTTCATGCCCGATAACGACATGGCCCTGTCGGTGCGCAAGATCACCGCCAAGGCGTCGGCCACGGTCGCGCGCACGGCGTTTGAACTGGCCCGCACCCGCCGCAAAAAGGTGACGGCGGTGCATAAGGCCAATGTGCTAAAGCTGACCGACGGGCTGTTCCTGCGCGAAGTCCGCCGCGTGGCCGCCGATTACCCCGATGTGGAGCTGGAAGAACTGATCGTCGATGCCGCCGCCGCGCATCTGATCCGGCGGCCCGATACGTTCGATGTGATCGTGACCACGAATATGTTCGGCGACATCCTGTCGGATGAGGCGTCGGAACTGTCGGGCAGCCTTGGCCTTGGCGGCTCGATCAGCGAGGGCGCGGATGTCTGCGTCGCGCAGGCGCAGCACGGGTCCGCGCCGGATATTGCGGGGCAGGACAAGGCCAACCCCACGTCCCTGATCCTGTCGGCGGCGATGCTGCTGGACTGGCTGGCGCGGCGCCACGACCGCCCCGATTACGCCGATGCCGCCCGCGCGATTGATGCCGCCGTCGAACAGGCGCTGGACGACCCGGCCAGTCGCACCGCAGATCTGGGCGGGCCGCTGGGGACCACGGCCTTTGCCGCGCGTGTGTGCGAAAACCTTGGAGTATCGCGTGACTGACAGGCGGCTGTTTGCTGTCACATCAACAAGGTGCGGGCGGGCGTGTGGTGCAACGCCGCTTGTCGGTGGGAATACGGTCGATGCCATTGACGTCACGCGGCATGGCATCGCTGATCACGATGGTTGCCCGCGCGCGATCTGCCTTGAACGACTGTGATCTGGCCGAAAACAGCCCGCCGATCAAAGCTCTGCCAACTTGCGCGGTGGTTGGTCTGCGTCTGGCAGGCGGCTGCGGCCCATTGGAACCGAACGGGTCGCGATGGGCGCAGATTATTCCGACAGCCTGACGGCATATTCGCTGGCCAGCATGTCCAGCACATTTTGCCGCACAGCAGGGTCGATATGCATCGCGCTGCGTGCCAGATGCGCGGCATCTTCGCCCACCACCGTCTGATAAGCCCCCAACCGGGCAGGGGCCTCGGCCAGATAGTCGGGGTCGGCCAGCACCTTGCGGATCGCGCCGATCCATTCATCCTGAATCGTGCCAGGTGTTTCACGCGGTAACACCAGCATCTTTTGCGCGGCGAAACCGGCGGTGGCAAAGGCGCGATATGCCTCGTAATCGGGACCAGAGGGCGGTGCGCCGTGGAGCAGTTCGTAAATCTCCTCGACTGTGGGCAGGTCGGGGAAGGTCGGGTCGCGCAGCACCCGGCCATCGGCGTCCAGCACACCCCATGTCATCAGCGGCACGGCGCGCCCCTGCGCCACCTGCGGCGCGACATTGGCCAGATAGCCGGGGGTGGTCTGATAGTCGATGCTGACCTCACCCTGCTGCATGGCCCGCAGCCCGTCGTGCCGGCCCGCGTAGCCGAACACATAGCGCACATCTAACCCCAGCAGGCGAAAGGCCAGCATGGGCACCAGATCCAGCGAGGCCGGCCCCATGCTGGCATACAGCAGCCGCTGGCCTTGCAGATCAGCAATCTCGTGCCACGACCCGATCCCCAGATCAGCCGAGACATAGACGACCCCGCCCATCGGCGTCGCCATCAGCACATCCCAGTCGTCGTAATCATAGCGCACCCGCAGATCGCCCAGCAAATAGGCGATCTGGGTTGAGCCGGATGTGCCCAGCACCATCCGTCCGTCCGGTCGGGCCTGTGCGGTAAACAGATTGGCCCCGCGCGTGCCGCCGCCGCCGTATTCGTTGCGCACCACGGCCAGTGCGGCGGGGATGTTCAGCGCGAATTCGTGGGGCGCGGTGTATTGGCAGGCGTAATAGCAGCCCCGGCAATTGTGGCACAGGTTCGCCAGATGGGTCAGATCGCCTGTCGCAAAGACCTTGTTGCGGGTCATCGCCGGAAAGACGGAACAAAACCCCTCGCAGTAACGGCAGGCGTTGCAGATCTCGATCTGGCGGCGGGCTTCGTCCATGGTGGATTGTTGGGCGGGAAGGGTGAAATCAAGCGACATGGGCGGCGGCCTCCTTGCCTGCGATACGTCCGAATACAGTGCCGATGGTCATGCCGAAACCAGCCAGATAGCCCTGACCCAAGATCGACCCGGCCATGATCTCGCCCGCCGCCCACAGGTTGCGGATCGGGCCTTGCGCGCTGTGGACCTGCGCGCGGTCGGACACTTTCAGCCCCAGATAGGTGAAGGTCACGCCGGGGCGCAGTTGATAGCCATAGAAGGGCGGCGTATCCAAAGGCCGCGCCCAGTTGGTTTTCGGCGGGTTCAGCCCCTCGGTCGCCAGCCCGTCCAGTTCCGTCGCATGGAACGTGCCGGGATGGCAAGCGGTGTTGAAATCGGCCACGGTGCGGTCCACCGCGTCGGGATCAAGGCCCATCTTTTGCGCCAGTTCCGGGATGCTGTCCGCCTTGATCGGCGGAAAGACCGAGGGCATGAACAGGTCGATCGACTTGGCGTCAATCAGCGCATAGCCGACCTGATCGGGCTGCGCCGCGACCAGTCGGCCCCAGATCGCGTAACGCTTGGGCCAGGTATCTTCGCCCTCGTCATAGAACCGCTGGCCATCGCGGTTCACCACCACCGAAAACGGCACGCAATCCAGCCGCGTCACGATGCCGCCGTCATATTTCGGCGCGCGCCCGTCGATGGCAACCGCGTGGCATTGCGTCGGATCGCCCACGCTGTCCGCGCCCTGATCCAGCAGATCGCGCAGCACCACGCCGCGGTTATAGGGCGTGCCGCGGATCAGAAAGTTCCGCGCAGCAGGCCCCCAGGCCCGTGCCAGCCAGTCGATATCGGCCTGAAACCCTCCCGAAGCCAGCACATAGGCGCGGGCGTGGATGGTTTGCGGCTGGCCTTTCACCTCGACGTCAAGATGCGTGATTTCCTGCCCGTTGCGATGGACGTGGCGCACCTGCGCTTCGTAGATCACCGAAACGCCCAGATCTTCGGCGGTATTATAATACGTGTTCACCAGCGCCTTGCCGCCCCCCAGAAAGAACGCATTGGTGCGCGACAGCGACAGCGTGCCCGACAGCGAGGGCTGAAAGCGCACGCCGTTTTCCTGCATCCACGGCAGACATTCTTCGGATGTGCGGATCGCCATGCGGGCCAGATGTTCGTTGGTCTTGCCCTTTGTCACCAGCATCAGATCGTGGAAATACTCGTCCTCGTCATAGCTGCCGGTCAGGGGAAACGCTGGCCCCCGGTGCATACAGCGAAAGTTGCGGGTGTGGCGCGAATTACCGCCGCGATAGGGTTCGGGCGCGCCTTCCAGAATGATGACCCGCGCGCCTGCCCGCGCCGCCGTGATCGCAGCGCAAAGCGCGGCATTGCCGCCGCCGACCACCGCGATGTCATAGGTTTCGGTCATTCGTCATCCTCGGCAGGCGCGCTGGCCCGGATCGCGCGCAGGCGAAAGTTCAGCGCGGCCTCGATATGGCGGCGCATCGCGGCCTCGGCGGCGTCGCCGTCGCGCGATTGCAGCGCGGCGATGATGGCGGCATGTTCCTGCGCCGCATCGCCCGCGCGGGACGGGTCGGCCAGCGTTGTCGGGCCAAGGATCAGCAGCGTTTTCTTCAACGCGCTGTTGGTCTTGACCAGAAAGCGGTTGCGCGCGGCATCCATCAGCGCGGCATGAAACTGACGGTTCAGATCCTGCGCATCGGCCCCCGGTCCGGCCTTGGCAAGCGCCGCGTTCAGATCGGCCAGCGCGTCGATTTCCAGCGGCAGCGCCATCCGCGCCGCCAGCCGCGCCGCCGTGCCTTCCAGCACCGCGCGCATCTCATACAGTTCGATCACCTCGGCATGATCCAACGTGCGCAGGCTCGCCCCCTGACGCGGCAGATGGATCACCAGCCCGTCGGCCTCAAGCTGGCGGATCGCCTCGCGCACGGGGGTGCGGGAAATGCCGAAACGCTCGGCCAGTTCGGTTTCGCGCAGCCGCGCACCGGGGCCAAGCTGGCCCGAGCGGATCTCGGCCAGCAGGCGGCGATAGGCGGATTGGCCCTGCGGTTGCTCAGAATCATCGGTCATAGGCGGCGCTGCTTTTCATATTGCATACGGTTGGATACAAATGTATCCACAAGCTGTCAACCGCGAGGCCATCATGTCCAGCCCCTCCTTCCGGTCCCTGCTGATTCCGCGCCTGTCAACGCTGGCACTGGCCCTTGCAGGGGCCGTTACATTCTGGCTGTTGGGCTTGCCGCTGCCCTTTTTGTTCGGCCCGATGAGCTTTTGTCTGATCGCGGCGCTGGCGGGTGCGCCGTTGCGTGGGTTAGGGCAAATCTCGGTCGCGGCGCGGACGATCCTTGGCGTCGCCGTGGGTGCCTCGATCACCCCCGCCGTCATCGCGCAAATCCCGCAAATGGCGTTAAGCGTGGCCTTGGTGCCGCTGTATGTGCTGTTGATCGGGCTGATCGGCGTGCCGTTCTTTCGCCGGCTGGGGTTCGATCCGGTGACATCCTATTACGCCGCCATGCCCGGCGGGTTGCAGGATATGGTGATCTTTGGCCAAGAGGCCGGGGCCGATGTCCGTGCGCTGTCACTGATCCACGCCACGCGGGTGGCGGTGCTGGTGACGATTGTGCCGGTGATCCTTGTCGGGCTGTATGACGCGCCGCTGACCGGCGCGATGGGCAAGCCGATGGCGCAAACCGGCTGGGATCAGCTTGCCCTGATGGTTGCCGCCGCGCTGATCGGCTGGAAGGGGGCCGAGCGGATCGGTCTGTTCGGGGCCTCGATCCTTGGACCAATGATCGTGACCACGGCGCTGTCGCTGGCCGGGATCATCACCACCCGCCCCCCGGCCGAGGCGATCATGGCCGCGCAACTGTTCATCGGCATTGGCATCGGCGTGAACTATGTCGGCGTCACCCTGCGCGAGCTGCGGCAATTCGTGCTGTCCGGTCTTGCCTTTGTGGTGGTGCTGGCGGTGCTGGCGACGGCCTTCACCGAATTCGTCGTGCTGACCGGCCTGGCCCGCCCGTTGGAGGGATTCCTTGCCTTTGCCCCCGGCGGGCAGGCCGAACTGACTGTTCTGGCCATTGTCGTCGGTGCTGATCTGGGCTTTGTCATCCTGCACCATCTGACCCGGATCGTGGTGGTCATCACCGGCGCGCCGATCATGGCGCGGCTTATGGGCATCCGGGCGGCAAAAGAACAGTGAGCGGTTTGTGTCTGCGTCCCTTGCGCCAGCGGGTGGGGGGCGAGACGTCCCGGTGTGGCGCTTGATTTCCATCGGATGTGCGGATTTTCGGTCAGTGGAGGCGTTCAGGATGAAGAAGGGGCCTTGGCTCTGCTCCATGACAGCCCGCCGTTTGGCAATGCCACAAGAAGCCGGACCGCGCATGGCGACAATTGGCTGTGACTGGTCACGGCCAGCATATTGTCTGCACCCGGCCTGAAACGGCTTGACGCAGGTGCGATGTCCCGGATACTCAACCCGCGTCGGTTTCCAAGTGGAAATAATAGGGAATCCGCCGTCCCATTCGGGGCGAACCGGAACTGCCCCCGCAACTGTAGGCGACGAGCCGCCGCGATCATGCCACTGAGGGGCAACTCTCGGGAAGGCCGCGCCCGGTGATGACCCGCCAGTCAGGAGACCTGCCGACGCGAAACGTAACCGAAGCCGGGCGGGGTTGTCCGGGAGGTCTGGCATGGCACTGATGACCGGCGCGATTGCGCCTTTCAGCATGATTTCCGGCGGTTTTCGCCGCGCCCTGTCGCCCGTCCCGACAAGCGTGGCCATTTTCATCAGGAACATCCCATGTCTTTGCGTTTGACGACCGCCCTTGCGGCGATCTGCCTTGCCGTGCCTGCCTTTGCAGGGACGGATTACCCCCTTGAGTTTGAGAATTGCGGCACCCCGCTGCGGTTTGACGCAGCGCCCGAACGTGTGGTCAGCGTCGGTCAGGCCGCGACCGAGGTTCTGTATGCGCTGGGGCTGGCCGATAAGGTTGTTGGCACCGGCGTCTGGTTCACCGAGGTTCTGCCCGAATATGCCGAGGCGAACGCGAACGTCCCGCGTCTGGCCGATAACGACCCCAGCTTTGAATCCATCGTCGAGACACGGCCCAGTCTGGTCGCCTCGCAATATGAATGGTTTATCGGACCGCAGGGCACGATCGGCACCCGCGAGCAATTCGCGGATCTCGATATCCCGACCTATATCATGGCCGCCGATTGCGCGGGCAAGGACAACACCGTCGGTTCCGACGGCACCCGGACCGAGATGTTCAGCATGGACGGCATCTGGCAGGGCATCACCGATCTGGCCGCGATTTTCGATGTGCCGGAACGTGGCGCGGAACTGATCACCAGCCTGCAAACCCGTGAGGCGGCGGCCATCGCACAGGCCCGCGCGCTGGATCTGGGCGATGCCTCGGCGGTGTTCTGGTTTTCCTCGGCGGAAATGGACATCGACCCCTATGTCGCAGGCCGCAAAGGTCCGCCCGCCTATATGATGGAGGCGTTGGGTCTGCGCAACGTGATTGAAAGCGACGAGGAATGGCCCACGGTCAGCTGGGAAACCATCGCCCGCGCGAACCCGACGGTGATCGTCATCGCCAGTCTGGAGCGACGCCGCTTTCCCGCCGATGATTATGAGCGAAAGCTGGAGTTTCTGCGCAGCGACCCGGTGGCCAGTCAGATGGATGCCGTGGTCAACGACCGCATCGTCATCATGGACGGACATTCCATGGACCCCTCGATCCGCAACGTGATGGGGCTGGAACAGCTTGCCCAGGCACTTGCCGGATATGACCTGAAATGATCCGCAGCGCGCCCGCCATCGTCACCCTCAGGGGGCTGGCGGGCGCGTGCCTGCTGATTCTGGCGATCCTTGCCGGGGTCGCCTTGGGCGAGGTGCCGATTGCGCCCGCCGAAATTGGCCGGGTGCTGGCCAATAATCTGTGGCAGGCGGGGTATGAACTGGACCGGATCGAGGCCGGGATCATCTGGAACTATCGCCTGCCGCGCACGCTGGTCGCCGCGGCCTGCGGGGCGGCGCTGGCGCTGTCGGGGGTGGTGCTGCAAGCCCTTGTGCGCAATGCGCTGGCCGATCCCTATCTGCTGGGCGTATCGGCGGGGGCCTCGACCGGCGCGGTCGCGGTGACGGTGATGGGCGTGGGCGGCGGGGCCATCGGTATTTCCGGCGGCGCATTTCTGGGCGCGGCACTGGCCTTTGCTCTGGTCGCGGCGCTGGCCCGCGCGGCGGGTGGCGGGGCCGCGCATATGGTGCTGGCGGGCATCGCCGGATCGCAGCTTTTCAATGCGCTGACCTCGTTCTTTATCGCCAGATCCGCCAATGCCGAACAGGCGCGCGGGATCATGTTCTGGCTTTTGGGCAATCTATCCGGGTCGCGCTGGCCCGATGTCATGATGGCGGTGCCCTTTGCGGTGATCGGTCTGCTGATCTGCCTGTGGCAGATGCGGGCGCTGGATGCGTTTACCTTTGGCACAAGCTCGGCCGCGTCTTTAGGCATCAATGTCCGCGCGGTGCAGGTGGTGCTGATCGGCGCGGTCACGATGATGACGGCGGTGATGGTCAGCCTTGTCGGGGCCATCGGCTTTGTCGGGCTGGTCATTCCGCATGCCGCCCGGTTTCTGGTCGGCCCGCGCCATGGCGCGCTGTTGCCGGTCGCGGCATTGGTCGGGGCGGTGTTCCTGATTGGCGCGGATGTGGTGTCGCGCATTCTGATCCCCGGTCAGGTCGTCCCGATCGGCGTCGTGACCGCCCTTGTCGGCGCGCCCGGTTTCGCGCTGATCCTGATCCGTCAGGGCGCGCGGGCATGAGGCTGGTCGCCCATGATCTTGGCTGGTCTCCGCGCCGGGGCCGCGCGGTGGTCGATGGCGTCAGCCTTGATATCGCGCCGGGCGAGACGCTTGGCCTGATCGGGCCGAACGGTTCGGGCAAATCGACGCTGTTGCGGCTGCTGGCGGGCCTGCTGCGTGGGGCCGGGGGGCGGGTCACGCTGGACGGCACCGATCTGCGTCGCCTGCCGCGCCGCCAGATCGCGCAGGTGATGGCCGTGGTCGAGCAACAGACCGACACGACCGAGGCTTTGCGCGCCCGCGATGTGGTCGAACTGGGCCGAACGCCGTTTTTGTCCGCGCTGTCGCCCTTTTCGGCGCGCGATGCCGCGATTGTGGGGCGCGCGCTGGAAACCGTCGGCATGGCACATCTGGCCGATGCGCAATGGTCCACCCTGTCGGGGGGTGAACGTCAGCGCATCCAGATCGCCCGCGCTCTGGCGCAGCAACCGCGCATCCTGCTGCTGGATGAGCCGACCAACCATCTGGACATCCACCATCAGCTTGCCCTGCTGCGGCTTGTCGATGACCTGCCTGTGACGGTGGTGATCGCGCTGCATGATCTGAATCAGGCGATGGGCTGCGACCGGCTGGCGGTGATGGAGGGCGGGCGCATGGTCGCCCTTGGCCCACCCGCCGAGGTGCTGACGCCCGACCGGCTGCGCAGCATTTTCCGCATCGACTCGCGTTTGTTGACCGACCCCGCCGATGCCGCCGCCATCTTCCGCTTTCTGCCATTGGAGAGAACCGCATGAAACATGCCCTGATCGCACTGGCTTTGATGGCCAGCCCCGCTTTGGCCGAGATGCACAAGGTGCAGATGTTCAACCGCAACGAACACGGCCCGATGATCTATGATCCGCAATATCTGCGTATCGCGCCCGGCGATACGGTCAAGTTTCTGGCCACGCAGCCCAGCCATAACGCCGCCACCATCGACGGCGGCATCCCCGAAGGCGCCGCGCCGTTTCGCGGCAATATCAACGAAGAAATCGAGGTCACGCTGACCGAGTCGGGGCATTATTTCATCAAATGCACCCCGCATTATGCGATGGGCATGGTGATGCTGATCGAAGTGACCGAAGGCGAGGCCGCACGCCCCGAACTGCCCGAAGGAATGCCCGCCCGCGCCGTGCAGCGGTTCGATCAGATCATCGACGCCGCCTATGACGCCGAACCTTGATCTGATCGAGGCCCGCGCCTGTTGATCCAGATGCGGGCACATTCGATCCGGCCTTTGGTTGCCGGATTGCACCGCAGGCCAAGGCATGTGCGATAGGGCGCGCTTGCATCTGAACATCAGCATGGAAGGCGACCTGACACTGGCGATGTTAAGAGCGGGGCCAGTTTGGTTCATTCCGGGTTGAATGCTTTTCTTCGCCCCTGACGCTGTGCGAGTTCACTTTCGGCGAAATGATCGTGCTGAGTTATCGCGGGTCATCGGTGGTTGGGTCTTGGTGCGATGCCAGCCCGGAACGTAGGCTGCATTCGTGACGGTTGAATATATGCCGCACAAACAGGACCGGCTGAAGGTTGCCACTCCGATCACTTAAAGCCCCTGTTGTTCTTTCCGCCGCGTCTTTGGGTCCGCGCGCCAGAATGAAAGACAGGTGAACGACGCTCAAGATGCCGATCTGCCGCCTTTTGACGGTTTTCGTAATGGAGATGCGCTTTCTGGGGATGGATCTGTGGCTGGCGCGGCGCGGGGCAGGGGTGTTTGCGGGATAACGCTATACCGGGCGAACTGTTCGGTCTAGGCTGGGGCAGGAGATCGTTTCCATGTCTGATGCCGACATCATCATCATAGGCTGCGGGTTGGCCGGGCTTGTCGCCGGGACCGAGGCGGCTGCGGCTGGCCGGCGTGTCATCATGCTGGATCAGGAACCCGAGCAAAGCCTTGGCGGGCAGGCCTTCTGGTCGCTTGGCGGATTGTTTCTGGTGGACAGCCCCGAACAGCGCCGGATGGGTATCCGCGACAGTGTTGATCTGGCGATGCAGGACTGGATGGGATCGGCCGGTTTCGACCGGGCCGAGGATCACTGGCCGCGCCGATGGGCCGAGGCTTATATCGAATTTGCGGCGGGCGAGAAACGCGACTGGCTGCGGGCGATGGGGCATCGGCTGTTTCCGGTGGTGGGCTGGGCTGAACGTGGCGGCGGTTCGGCCCGATCGCACGGCAATTCGGTGCCGCGCTTTCATCTGACATGGGGGACCGGGCCGGGCGTCGTCGCGCCCTTCGCGGCCCGTGCGCGCGAGGCGGAACAGGCCGGGCGGCTGGAATTCCGGTTCCGCCACAGGGTGGACGGGCTGATCCTGCGCGGCGGCGTGGTCGAGGGGGTCGAGGGCGCAATCCTTGAACCCAGCACCGCCGCGCGCGGGCAAAGCACCAGCCGCATCGAAACCGGCAGCTTTGCGTTGCGGGCGCAGGCGGTGATCGTCGCCTCGGGCGGGATCGGCGGCAATCACGATCTGGTCCGCGCGAACTGGCCTGAACGGCTGGGGGCGTCACCGCAGCGAATGGTTTCGGGTGTGCCAGAGCATGTGGACGGGCGGATGATCGGCATCGCCGGGGCGGCAGGGGCGCGGCTGATTAACCGCGACCGGATGTGGCACTATGTCGAGGGGCTGCGCAACTGGAATCCGATCTGGCCAAACCACGGCATCCGCATCCTGCCCGGCCCCTCGCCCATGTGGTTCGACGCCTTTGGCCAGCGTCTGCCCGCGCCGTTGTTCCCCGGCTATGACACGCTGGGCACGCTGGAACATCTGATGAAAACCGGGGCGGATTATTCCTGGTTCATCCTCAACCAGTCGATCATCCGGCGCGAATTCGCGCTGTCGGGGTCCGAACAGAACCCGGACCTGACCGGCAAGGACTGGCGCGCGGTGCTGGGCCGCGCCTTTGGTCGCGCGGCCCCCGCCCCGGTCGAGGCGTTCAAGCGCAGCGGCAGCGATTTCGTCGTGCGGGACGATCTGGAAAGCCTTGTCGCGGGGATGAATGCGCTGGCGGGCCATGACCGGATCCGGCTGGACGCGATCCGCGCCGCGATCATCGCCCGCGATTTGCAGGTGAGGAACCCGTTCTGCAAGGACGCGCAGGTGATGGGCATCCGCAACGCGCGCGCCTTTCGCGGGGACCGGCTGGTCCGGGCCGCAAAGCCACACCGCATCCTTGATCCCGCCCATGGCCCGCTGATCGCGGTGCGCCTGAACATCCTGACCCGCAAGACCTTGGGCGGGGTCGAGACCGACCTTGACGGCCGCGTCTTTGGGCAGGATGGCCAGATCATGCCGGGCCTTTATGCCGTGGGCGAGGCGTCCGGCTTTGGCGGGGGCGGGATGCACGGTTATCGCTCGCTGGAGGGGACGTTTCTGGGCGGCTGCCTGTTCAGTGGGCGGCAGGCGGGCCGGGCGGCGGCGCGGGCGGTGGTTTAGCCCGCCGCACCGTCTGCCATCAAGGCGCGTCTTGCACGCGCGGGCAGTTGGTGTCTATCTCGGGCCATGGCAGAGAATGATCTGGACAGTGTGACAGCGGATGACGTGGCGGCGGCTGCGGGTGTGTCGCGTTGGACCGTGGCGCGGGCGTTCAAGAAAGACGCCCCGATCTCGCACAAAAGCCGGGAAAAGGTGATGCGGGCGGCGCGCGATCTGGGCTATGCACCGGATTTGCTGGCGGCTTCGCTGGCCGGGGACAGATCCAATCTGGTCGCGATTATCACCAATGATTTCAGCAATCCGCACAAGCTGGTGCTGCTGGAACGACTGACGCGTATTTTGTGGCTGCGCGGTTGGGGCGCGCTGCTGGTGCATATGACCGATGGCGATGACCCGTCGGCGGCGCTGTTGGCGGCCAGTCAGCGGCGGGTGGACGCGGCGGTGCTGATCGGCACGCAGTTCGACGACCGGGTGCTGGATACCGCGCTGGGTGCGCGGCGGGTGAAAAAGCTGGTGGTTTTTGCCCGCTACAGCCAGAATCCGAACACGCTGACCATAGCCTGCGACGATGTGACCGCGATGCGCCAGATCGCCGATCATCTGCTGGAACGCGGCTATCGGCGCCCGGTGTTTCTGGCCGGACCGGATACGCAATCGGCCAAGCTGCACCGCAAATCCTCGTTCACCGACTATTGGCAGGCGCGCACTGGCCATAGCGTCGCTTGGGTTCATACTGACGCCTATGATCTGCGCGCGGCGATGGATCGGGTCAGCGATCTTTTGGCAGGCGGGCCACGCCCCGACGTGCTGGTGTGCGAAAACGACATCATCGCCATCGGTGCGATGGATGCGATCCGTTATCGCCTTGGCCTGCGCGTGCCGCAGGATATTGCGGTGACGGGCTTTGACGATATTCCGTTGGCCGCCTCGCCCGCCTATGACCTGACAACCCTGCGCCAGCCGATTACCGCCATGGCCGAAAAACTGGTCGAGGTGCTGGAGGGACGGCAAAGCGATAACATCCTGCTGCCGGGCCGTCTGGTTATGCGCGGCTCGGCCTGAGCGGGCTGCGGGGCGCGGCTATCCTTATATCTGCAACGATCCGGGCCATGGCAGGCAATAATCGGCCATGTGCTGCACGCGCGTGCAAATATTCTTGCACGCGCGTGCAGGCTGTGTAAGTCTGGCGCTAACATATGACAGACGCGATTCGATCTGGGGAGGGTTGGGATGCTGCGTGTTGCCTTGCTGGGGGCTGGCCGGATCGGTCAGGTCCATGCCAAATCCATGACTGCCACGGATCAAAGCCGCCTTGTCGCCATTGCCGATGTGAATGCCGATGCGGCGGCCTCGCTTGCGGCGCAGGTGGGCGCGAAGGCGTGCAGTGTCGATGAGATCATCAACGATCCCGAAATTGACGCGGTGCTGATCGCCACCTCGACCGACACACATTCCGACCTGATCGAGCGTGCGACCGAGGCGGGCAAGGCCGTCCTGTGCGAAAAGCCGGTCGATCTGTCGCTGGATCGCGCACGCGCCGCACTGGCGCGGGCCGAGACGACGGGCCAGCCGGTGATGATCGGTTTCAATCGCCGGTTCGATCCGAATTTCGCGGCGCTGAAGGCCGCCTTTGATGCAGGCGAGATCGGCAAGGGCGAGCTGTTGTCGATCACCTCGTTCGATCCGGCCCCGCCGCCGGTCAGCTATGTCAAGGTTTCGGGCGGATTGTTCCGCGATATGATGATCCATGATTTCGACATGGCCTGCTGGATGTTCGGCGGCGCACCGGCGCGGATCACGGCCACCGGCAGCGCGCTGGTCGATCCTGAAATCGGGGCGGCGGGCGATGTGGATACCGCCGTTGTCACCATGGTCTGGGATGACGGGCGCATCGCGGTCATCAAGAACTCGCGCCGTGCGGGCTATGGCTATGACCAGCGGATCGAAATTCTTGGATCGGCCGGGTTGCTGTCGGCGAAAAACGTGCTGGAAAACACGGTCGAAAAGATCACCGAGGCGGGTGCGATCAGCGCCAAGCCGCTGCATTTCTTCCTTGAGCGTTACATGCGCGCCTATGAAACCGAATGGGCGGCGTTTCTGGATGCGATCAGCAGCGGGGCCGAAATGCCCGTAACCCTGCGTGAAGGCGTGGCCGCGCTGGCCTGCGCCGAGGCCGCGACACTTTCGGCGCAGACCGGGCAAACGGTCGCCGTCACCGCCGATATGTTGGGCTAAGCATGGCACATCCGCTTGGCTGCTGCACGTGGATCTTTGGTGACGAGGATTTGCCCGCCATCGCTGGCCGTGTCCGGGCTGCGGGCCTTGGCGGGGTCGAGATTCACGGTGATCTGTCACTGGACCCGGCACTGGCCGGGCGTGTCTTCGCCGATCAGGGGCTGGCGATCTGGTCGATCACGCCGGGGGATGCCGACATCAGCCATCCTGATGACACGATGCGCGCGGCGGCTGTGGATTACTATCTGCGGCTGGCAGATTGGGCGGCGGCGACCGGCCATGCCCCGCGCATTGGCTGTCACGGGCTGGTCGGGCGAATTCGTCCCGTCGCCACGCAGGCGGTCGAGGACGATTTGCTGGTCGCCAGCGTGGCGCGGATCTGCGGGGCCACTGATGCGTTGGTCGTGTTCGAAATCCTGAACCGCTATGAAAGCCATCAGGTGCGGACCATCGCCGAGGGGCTGGCGCTGCTGGATCGTGTGGGGGCGGCCAACTTGCGGCTTTTGCCCGATGCCTATCACATGAACATCGAGGAAGCTGACCCGGCGGCCGCCTTGCGCACTGGCGGGGCGGCCATCGGGCTTTACCATCTGGCGGATTCGAACCGGGGGGCCGTGGGGGACGGCCATACCGATTTCGCCGCGCAGTTCGCGGCGCTGGAGGCGATCGGCTATGACGGGCCGATGATCCTTGAACCCGCTGCCCCCGGTCCCGATCCGTTCAACACGGATAAGGGGCCGGGTTTTCGTGATACGCTTGGGGCGATGCTGGCGCGTTCCGCCGCAGCCATCCGCGCCCTTGGCGGATAGGCCGGCACCGCCGGTCCACCGCGCGGCCCGAGGAAGCCGCCGGTTTTCTGCAACCTGGGAGGAAAAACATGAACAAACTTTACAGCGCCGTCGCAACCGCCGCCCTTTTGGCTGTGGCTGGCCCGGCTTTTGCGCAGAACATCGTGGTCGTGGCCCATGGTCAGGCCAATGATCCGTTCTGGTCGGTGGTCAAGAACGGCGCGGCCAAAGCGGGTGAACAGACCGGCACACGGGTCGATTTCCGCTCGCCCGAGGTGTTCGACATGGTGGCGATGGCGCAGCTGATCGACGCCGCCGTGAACCAGAACCCCGATGGGCTGGTCGTCTCGATTCCCGATGCCGACGCGCTTGGCCCCTCGATCCAGCGCGCGGTGGATGCGGGAATCCCGGTCATCAGCATGAACGCGGGCGCGGATGTGGCCCATGATCTGGGCGCATTACTGCATGTCGGGCAGTCGGAATATGATGCCGGCAAGGTCGCTGGCGCGAAACTGGCCGAACTGGGCGGCACCAAGGCGATCTGTGTCAACCACGAGGTCGGCAACGTTTCGCTGGACCAGCGCTGCGCCGGCTTTGCTGAAGGCTTTGCCCATACTGTGACGGTCATCCCGACGCAGATGGACCCGGCCGAGGTGCAGGCCAAGGTCCGCGCCGCGCTTGAGGCCGATGCCGAGATTGACACCATCCTTGCCCTTGGTGCCAGCATGGTGGGCGAGCCGACCGTCGCCGCGGTCGAGGCGCTGGGCCGCGACGATCTGCATATCGGCAGCTTTGATCTGTCGGCGGGCTATTTGCAGGCCGTGGCCGATGGCAAGGCCACCTTCGCCATCGACCAGCAGCAGTTCCTGCAAGGTTATCTGCCGGTCGTGTTCCTGGCGATGAATGCTGAATACGGGTTGATGCCGGGTGGCGATGTTGCCTCTGGTCCCAATCTGGTGATGCAGGATGCCGCCGCGCAGGTGATCGAACTGTCGGCCCAGGGTATCCGCTAAGCCCAAGCCGCGGGCGCCCACGACCGGGCGCCCGCCCCTTGCTATAAGACTGCACAACAGAGGGGGAATCCCATGTCTCTGGACCCTGCCGCACGCGCGGATGAAAGGATCAAAGCCGAATCCTTGACCACAAAGCTGATGAAGCGCCCCGAGCTGGGGGCCATCGGTGGGCTGATTTTGGTCACGATCTTCTTTCTGATTACCGCCAGCCCGGCGATGTTCACGCTGCCCGGCATCATGAACTTTATGACGCCTGCCGCACAGTTGGGCATTTTGGGCATCGCCGCCGCCATGTTGATGATCGGGGGCGAATTCGATTTGTCCATCGGTTCGATGGTGGCCTTTGCCGGGATGATCTTTGCGGTGCTGGTGGTCAATATGGGCCTGCCGCTGATTTTGGCGATCCCGATGACCATGGGCTTTGCTGCGGCCATGGGCGCGGTCAACGGTGCCATCGTGCTGCGCACCGGGCTGCCCAGTTTCATCGTGACGCTGGCCTTTTTGTTTATTCTGCGCGGGGCGTCTCTGGTAGGACTGAAACTGTTCAGCGGCGGGTCCACCCAACTGCGCGGCGTGCGCGAGGCGGTGTCGGACGACTGGCTGGCGCCGTTCTTTTCGGGCCATGCTTTTGGCGGGCTGTTCCGCTGGATGGCCGATCAGGGCTGGATCGCAAAGCTGAACTCGGGCGCACCGGCGGTGCCGGGGGTGCCGATCTCGATCCTGTGGTTCGTGGCCTTTACGGCACTGGCGACCTTTGTTCTGCTGCGCACCGCTGCGGGCAACTGGATCTTTGCAACCGGCGGCGACAAGAGCGCGGCCAGCAATTCGGGCGTGCCGGTGCGGCGGGTCAAGATTTCGCTGTTCATGCTGACCGCCCTTGCGGCGGCATTGGTGGCTGTCATCACCGTGATTGACAGCGGATCGACCGATGCGCGGCGCGGCTTTATGAAGGAATTCGAGGCGATCATCGCTGCCGTCATCGGGGGCTGCCTGCTGACCGGCGGTTACGGGTCCGCCATCGGCGCGTTCTTTGGCGCGATCATCTTTGGCATGGTGACGATCGGGCTGACCTATACCAGCTTTGACCAGGATTGGTTTCAGGTCTTTCTTGGCGCGATGCTGCTGTTGGCCGTGGTGTTCAACAATGCCATCCGCAAACGTGTGACGGGGGAACGCTGATATGACGACGCCCATCATCCAGATGACCAACATCAAAAAGCACTTTGGCAATGTCATCGCGCTGAACGGTGTGACCTTTGACGTGCGCCCCGGCGAATGCCATTGCCTTTTGGGCGATAACGGGGCGGGAAAGTCCACCTTTATCAAAACCATGTCGGGTGTGCATAAACCGACCGAAGGCAGCATCACATTCGCGGGCAAGCCGCTGGGATTCAGCAGCCCCCGCGACGCGATGGAGGCGGGGATCGCCACCGTGTTCCAAGACCTTGCCATGATCCCGCTGATGAGCGTGACGCGCAATTTCTTTATGGGACGCGAACCGACAAAGGGCCGCTTTATCAAGCGGTTCGATCTGGAGCGCGCGAATGCCATCACCATGGAAGAGATGCGCAAGATGGGTATCAATCTGCGCGCCCCGGATCAGGCAGTCGGCACCTTGTCAGGTGGCGAACGTCAGACCGTCGCCATTGCCCGTGCGGTGTATTTCGGGGCCAAGGTGCTGATTCTGGACGAGCCAACCTCGGCCCTTGGGGTGCGGCAAACCTCGAACGTGCTGGCGACGATTGCGCGCGTCAGGGCGCAGGGGGTCGGCGTGGTCTTTATCTCGCATAACGTGCGGCATGCGCTGGCGGTGGGGGATCGGTTCACGGTGTTGAACCGGGGCCAGACCCATGGCACCGCCAACAAGGGCGAGATCAGCGCCACCGAGTTGCAAGACCTGATGGCCGGCGGGCAAGAGCTGGCGCAGCTGGAAGGCAGCCTTGGGGGGACGATCTGATGACAGCCGTCCGGCCCTTGGGTGTCGCGCTGATCGGCACCGGCTTTATGGGGAAATGCCATGCGCTGGCGTGGCGCAATTTGGGGGCGGTCTTTGGCGGCCCGCAGCCTCGGCTGGTGGTGCTGTGCGACACACCGCAGGACCGGGCGGCAGAGTTCGCGGCGCAGTTCGGCTTTGAGCGTGGCACGGATGACTGGCAGGCGGCGGTGGCCGATCCTGATGTCGATGTCGTCTCGATCACCACGCCGAACGGGCTGCATCGCCCCATGGCCGAGGCGGCCTTGCAGGCAGGCAAGCATGTCTGGCTGGAAAAGCCGATGGCGCTGACGTTGGATGACGCGCAGGCGATGGCTGATCTGGCGGCGGCGCATCCGGGGCAGGCGACCATGCTGGGCTATAACTATCTGCGCAGCCCGGCCTTTCAGGCGGCGCGCGGGCTGCTGGCATCCGGTGCGCTTGGCCAGCCGCTGGCCTTTCGCGGCGTCTATGATGAAGATTACTGTGCCGACCCGGACTTGCCATGGTCGTGGCGGATGACGCATCAGGCGGGGGGGCTTGGCGCGCTTGGCGATCTGGGCTGCCATCTGGTCAGTCATATGGTCGCATTGATGGGGCCGGTCGCCCAGGTCACGGCCATGACCCAGATTGCCGTGCTGCAGCGCCCCTCGCCCGATGGTCCGCGCGCGGTTGAGAATGAGGACAGCGCGATGGCGCTGATCCGCTTTGCCTCGGGCGCGCAGGGGTCGTTTGCCACCTCGCGCGTTGCACGGGGTCGCAAGTGCCGCCTGCAATGGGAACTGCACGCCACCGGCGGCACCATGGTTTTCGATCAGGAAAACATGAATGAATTATGGGTTCATCGCGCTGGTGAGGCGGGCTTTACCCGCCATCTGACCGGACCGGATCAGCCCGATTTCGCGGCCTTTTGTCCTGCGCCGGGGCATAACTTTGGCTTTAACGAACAAAAGATCATCGAGGCCCGCGACCTGACCCGCGCGATCCAGGGCGGCGTGGTGGTCGGCCCGGATTTCGCGGCGGGGCTGCATATCGAGCGGGTCATTCACGGTATGGCTGCCTCGAACGGCCTGCCCGTGCAGATCGAGGGGAAGGCATGAAAACGCTTGATGTCATCACAATTGGCCGGTCCTCGGTCGATCTTTATGGCCAGCAGATCGGCGGTCGTCTGGAAGACATGGGCAGCTTTGCGAAATATATCGGTGGCAGTCCGACGAATATCGCCTGCGGGACGGCGCGGCTTGGGCTGCGCTCGGCCGTGATTACAAAGGTGGGCGATGAACATATGGGCCGCTTTGTCCGCGAACAGCTGGCCCGCGAAGGCGTGGACACGCGCGGCGTTGCGACCGACCCGGACCGGCTGACCGCGCTGGTCATTCTGGGCATCCGCGACCGCGAACAGTTCCCGCTGATCTTTTACCGCGAAAACTGCGCCGATATGGCCCTGACCGAGGCGGACATCGACGAAGATTTCATCGCAAGCGCCCGCGCCGTTCTGGCCACCGGCACGCATCTGTCACATCCCGGCCCCCGCGCAGCGACGCTGCGAGCGCTGGAACTGGCGCGTAAACACGGGGGGCAGACGGCGCTGGACATCGACTATCGCCCGAACCTGTGGGGTGTGGCGGGTCATGGCGACGGCGAAAGCCGCTTTGTCGAAAGCGCCGCTGTCACCGCGCAACTGCAAGAAACGCTGCATCTGTTCGATCTGATCGTCGGCACCGAAGAGGAATTCCACATCGCTGGTGGCAGCACCGACACGCTGACCGCGCTGCGTTCCGTGCGCGAGCGCAGCCAGGCTACGCTGATCTGCAAGCGTGGGGCGGCGGGGGCGGTGGCCTTTGCCGGGGCGATCCCGGCCAGCCTTGACGATGGCGAAACCGGCCCCGGTTTTCCGATTCAGGTGTTCAACGTGCTGGGTGCGGGCGACGGGTTTTTCTCGGGCTTGCTGAAAGGGTGGCTGGACGGTGAAAACTGGCCGACTGCGCTGCAATACGCCAATGCCTGCGGTGCCTTTGCCGTCAGCCGCCACGGCTGCACCCCTGCCTATCCCAGCCTTGAGGAATTACAGTTCTTCCTGAAGCGTGGCGTGATCCGCCCCGATCTGCGTCATGACGCCGAATTGGAGCAGATCCATTGGGCGACCAACCGTCAGGGCCGGATGGGCGGCGATTGGTCGACGATGCGGGTCTTTGCCTTTGACCACCGCCAGCAGTTAGAGGACATGCCCGGATATACCCCCGAAAAAGGCGGCGCGTTCAAGGAACTGTGTCTTGAGGCTGCGTTGCAGGTGCAGGCCGGGCAGGGCGGTTATGGCATTTTGTGCGACAACCGCATCGGGCAGGCGGCGCTGCATGCGGCCAGCGGCACCGGGTTGTGGATCGGGCGGCCCTGCGAATGGCCCGGCTCGCGCCCGCTGACGCTGGAACCGGAACTGGGCGATGATTGCGGCGGGCTGTCGGAATGGGCGCGTGAAAACGTGGTCAAGGTGCTGTGCTTCTGTCACCCCGATGACGACACCGCCACCCGTGCCGCGCAAGAGGCCACCGTGTCGCGTCTTTATCAGGCCGCGCGCCGGAACGGGTTGGAATTTCTGTTGGAGATCATCCCGTCCAAGGTCGGCCCGGTCGATGACGCCACCACGGCGATGCTGATTAACCAATTCTACGCCGCAGGGATTTATCCCGATTGGTGGAAGCTGGAACCCCTGACCAGCCCTGCCGCATGGGCCGCCGCGATTGAGGCGATCACCGCGCATGACCCGCATACGCGCGGCATCGTGGTTCTGGGCCTTGATGCGCCCGAGGCCGATCTGGCGGCCAGTTTCGACATCGCCGCCCGCTTTGATCTGGTGCGCGGCTTTGCCGTGGGGCGCACGATATTCGGGCAGGTCGCGCGGGATTGGTTCGCAGGGCGGATCAGCGATGCCGATGCCGTGCAGCAGATGGCAGACCGCTATGCCCGGCTGTGCCAGATCTGGGACAAGGCCCGCGCCAAAGCAGGAGAGACCGCATGACCACGATCCGATTGACCGCATCGCAGGCGATGACCCGCTGGCTGTCGGTGCAGATGACCGAGACGGGCGAACGCTTTATCGACGGGGTTTGGGCGATTTTCGGGCATGGCAATGTCGCCGGGCTGGGGCAGGCGCTGCATCAGGCGGGCGATGACCTGCCCACTTGGCGGGGGCAGAACGAACAGACCATGGCCCATGCCGCCATTGCCTTTGCAAAGGCGCATGGCCGCAGGCGGGCGCAGGCCGTCACCAGCTCGATCGGGCCGGGGGCGACGAATATGGTGACGGCGGCGGCCCTGGCGCATGTGAACCGGCTGCCGCTGCTGTTGATCCCCGGCGATGTGTTCGCAAACCGCCGCCCCGATCCGGTGCTGCAACAGATCGAGGATTTTGACGACGGCACCGTCAGTGCCAATAACTGCTTTCGCCCCGTCAGCCGCTATTTTGACCGCATCACCCGGCCCGAACAATTGCTGACCGCGCTGCCGCGTGCGATGCGGGTGATGACCGACCCGGCTAATTGCGGTCCGGTGACGCTGGCCTTTTGTCAGGACGTGCAGGCCGAAAGCTATGACTGGCCGGTGGCGTTCTTTGAGCCGCGCGTCTGGCGTATTCGCCGCCCTGAACCTGATATGGCCGAACTGCGCGCCGTGGCTGACGCGATCCAAGGTGCGGATGCGCCGGTTATCGTTTGCGGCGGCGGGGTGATCTATTCCGGGGCCGAACAGGCGCTGGCCGAGTTCGCCACCCGCCACAACATCCCGGTGATCGAGACGCAGGCCGGAAAATCGGCGCTGGCGCAGGCCCATCCGATGAACTTCGGCGCGGCGGGGGTGGATGGCTCGGCTGCGGCGAATGCGGCGGCGTGGGTGGCGGATGTGGTGATCGGCATCGGCACGCGGTTTCAGGATTTCACCACCGGGTCATGGGCGCTGTTCTCGCGCCCTGGACGGCGGCTTATCAGCGTGAACGTGCAGCCCTACGACGCGGACAAGCATGGCGCATTGGGTCTGGTCGCCGATGCGCGGGCGGCACTGGAAAAGCTGTCGCCTTTATTGGCTGACTATCGCGGCAAGGCCGATACCAAGGCGCGGGCCGAGTGGCTGGCGGCGGTTGATGCGCATTGCGCGGCGCCTGCCGACACCAACGTTTTGCCCACCGATGCGCAGGTGATTGGCGCGGTGCAGCGTGCGGCCTTGCCCGAAACAGTGGCCATGTGCGCGGCTGGCACCATGCCCGGCGCGTTAAAGCTGCTGTGGCAGGCATCAACGGGCGGCTATCACATGGAATACGGCTATTCCTGCATGGGGTATGAGATCGCCGGCGCGATGGGCCTGAAACTGGCCCGGCCCGAACGCGACGTGATCTGCTTTGTGGGCGATGGCAGCTATATGATGGCCAACAGTGAATTGGCCACCGCCGTCATGCGCCGCGTTCCCTTTACCGTGGTGCTGACCGATAATCGCGGCTACGGCTGTATCAACCGTTTGCAACAGGGTTGCGGCGGCGCGCCCTTTAACAACCTCTATGCCGATTGCAATGTCGAGACGCAGCCGCAGATCGACTTTGTGGCCCATGCGGCGTCGATGGGAGCGGCTGCGGTCAAGGCAAGGGTGCAGGATCTGGGCGATGAGATTGCAGCGGCCAGGGGCCGCGACATTCCAACGGTGATCGTGGTCGAGACCGATCCCGGCCAAGGCCCCGGCTTTGGCGAGGCAGGCCATTGGTGGGATGTGGCGGTTCCCGACAACGGTGACAGCGAGAAACTGAAACAGGCCTATGCCCGCTATCTGGACGGCGCGGCGCGGCAGAATCTGGTAAACTGAGGCAGAACCATGATCCTTTACGGCACCAACCCCATTGCCTGGTCCAATGACGATGACCAGACCATCGGCGCGCATCTGAGCCTTGATGATTGCCTGTCCGACTGCCGGGAAATCGGCTTTGACGGCATTGAAAAGGGCCACAAGATGCCCGGTGAGGGCGCGGCGCTGAAGGCGCGGCTTGGCGAATACGGGCTGCGCTTTGTCGGCGGCTGGCACTCGACCAATATCCTCGCGCCGGGATCAACGCCCGAGAGTGAGCGCGCCGCGATGGATCGCCATATCGCCATGACCAAGGCGGCGGGCAGCGATGTCATCATCATCTGCGAATGTTCCAACACGGTTCACGGTGCCGATGGCGTGGCCGTCAACGACCGCCCGGTGCTGAGCGATGCCGAATGGGACCGGCTGATGGCGGGGCTGAATGATCTGGCCGCCCATGCGGCGGCGCAGGGCGTGCGGTTCTGCTATCACCATCACATGGGCAGCTGCGTTGAATCCGAGGCCGACATCGACCGCATGATGGCGGCGGCGGGACCTGATTTTCACCTGCTGCTGGATACCGGCCATTGCACCTTTGGCGGGGCCGATCCAGCGTCTGTCGCCCGCAAACATATGGCCCGTGTGGGGCATATCCATTGCAAGAACGTGCGCCGGGACGTGATGGATCAGGTCCGCGCCGAGGGGCTGTCCTTTATCGAGGGGGTGCGGCGCGGGGCTTTTACCGTGCCGGGCGATCCCGAGGGCTGCGTGGATTTCGCCCCGGTGTTACAGATTGCGGCCGAGCATGGCTATCAGGGCTGGCTGGTGATCGAGGCCGAACAGGACAGCGCCATCCGTAATCCGCTGCATTATCAGCGCATGGGGCATACGGCCTTGCGCCAGATGGCGGCTCAGGCGGGCCTGGATCGGGGTTAGCGCCGCAAGGCCGGAGGATTTCACATCCCCCGGACTCCCTGTGGGATGTTTGGGGACCAAAGATGAAAAGGGGCGGGTTATGGTTCATCTGCTGAGAAAACCCTTTGGCACGCATGGTAAGGTGCATCAGATCACGCCTGCCGATGCGGGCTGGCGCTATGTCGGGTTTTCGCTTTACCGGCTGCGCGCGGGCGAGGTCGCGGGCGAGGCCACGGGGGGCAATGAGGTCATTCTGGTCATGGTCGAGGGCAAGGCAGCGTTTCACGCCGCAGGGCAGGACTGGGGCGTTCTGGGTGATCGGATGAGCGTCTTTGAGCGGACCCCGCCGCATTGTCTGTATGTGCCGGACGGGCAGGACTGGCGGGCGGTGGCCGAAACCGATTGCGTGATCGCGGTCTGCGCCGCGCCCGGACATGGCGGCCATTCCGCCCGTCGGATCGGGCCGGACGGCATTATCCTGACCGAACGGGGTAAAGGCACCAACACCCGCTATATCAATAACATCGCCATGGAGAACGAGGATTACTGCGACAGCCTTTTGGTAACAGAGGTGTTCACCCCGGCCGGGCATTGGTCATCCTATCCCAGCCACCGCCATGACGAGGATGATTTCCCCCGCATCACCTATCTTGAGGAGACCTATTACCACCGGCTGAACCCTGCCGATGGTTTCGGCATTCAACGCGTTTATACCGATGACGGCGTTTTGGACGAGACCATGGCGGTCCGGGACGGTGATGTGGTTCTGGTGCCGCGCGGCCATCACCCCTGCGGCGCGCCTTATGGGTTCGAGATGTATTACCTGAATGTCATGGCCGGACCTTTGCGCAAATGGCGCTTTGTCCCCGCGCCTGAGGTCAGGCCGATCATGGAGCGTGATGCGAGTTGAGCGGTAATGCGGCACCGGAGGCAGCCTTCGCCCCCGGTGCCTGTCTGGGGCAAGGCTTAAGGGCGCGCCTCGGCAGGGGTATGCAGACGGGTTGCGATCATAAAACCCGCGATGCCGCCGGTCAGTTTGCCCAAAAGCAGCGGCACGATGATCGTCGGCTGAAAATTCGCCGAAAAGGCCAGATGATCGCCGAACATAAAGGCCCCGCAGACCGCGAAGGAAATCACCAGCACCTTGTCGCGCGGCGGCATATCCTTGACCAGCCGGAACATCGCCAGCACATTCGCCGCAGCCGCCAAAAGCCCCGCCGTGCCCGCCGATGACAGGCCAAGCCTTGCCCCAACCGCCTGCATCGGGGCTTGCAAAAAGTGGTTCATCAGCCAGACCATGGGGAAAGCGCCGCTCAGCATGATGCCGATATAGCCGGCGATTTCCAGCGCACGGAACTGGTCCTCCTCGTCGGCGATGATCGGGGCGAACCCCCAATGGCCCAGGATGGCGGTGAACAGGCCGGTGAAATATTCTACGATGGAAAAGACTAGAACCAGCGTGATCGCTGCATACATGACGCGGCCAAAGATGAGAAACAGCCGGATCATCGCCGCCGGAAACAGCTTTAGACAGACAGCCAGCACAACGCAGAACAGGATCAGCGGCGCAATGTCGCGCATCACCTGCATCATGTTCATCGCCAAAGCCTGCGTCGCCTCGCCAGTGGCGGTAATGTCGGGGCGGATGCTGATGTCCATGATGCCAAGTGCAAGGCAGGACACCAGCACGCCAATAGGGATCGACAGCACGCCGCACATGATGCCTACGGCCATATAGGGGTGATCGGCCTTGTCCAGCATGGCCAGCCCGACCGGGATGGTAAAGATGATCGTCGCCCCGGCCATAAAGCCGGTGATCGAGGCGATGATCCAGCCTTCGGGCGACAGGGATAGTTCTCTGGCCAGTTGATAGCCGCCCATATCCACCGCAATAATGGATGTCGCCGCCATGGCCGGATCGGCGTTGATAATCTGAAAAACCGGCCCCGCCACCGCGCTGATAAAAGCTGAAAGATAGGGGATCGCAGCCATGATCCCCGCCACCGGAATAAAGATATAGCCGATGGCGTGCAGACCAGCGTTGAATTCCTTGCCCAACGGGCTTTCGCTATCAATGATCGAGGCGATGGCCCCGATCACCGCGCAGGCCATGATGATATAGATGACGAATGTGCCGATATGGGCCATTTTCAGTCTCCCTTGAAGGCGGACCGGGGTTCTTTGCCCCAGTTCCGGCGATGGTCAGCGGAATAGCTGTGACAGGTGGTCGTTCAGGTAAAAACCCTCTGGGTCCAGCTTGCGGCGCAGTGCGCGGAAATCATTCGCGCGGGGATAGATGGCGGTGACGTCATCGCCGGTCAGGAAATGCAGTTTACCCCAATGCGGTCGCGCGCCATAGCCGCGCAGGATTTTATCTACCGCGCGCAGATAATCCCAATAATCCTTTCCTGGCTCGCCTGAGACTGAAATCGTAACGCTGTCCTGACGGTGAAAGGGACTGATCCATGCCTCGTCCCCGGCGGTGAATCTGTATTCGATGGGATAGATTGCGTCCGGGAATTGCTCTAACATCAATTTGCGGACGGCACGGACGGAATCCTTGCCATGTTGGCGCGGCACCGCATATTCCAGTTCATGAAAATTCGCGATATATTCGATGGGATAGACTTCAGAGCTATAGGCGACCTTTTCGAATTCTGCCTCGAATGGTTCATCCTCGGTCATATCCAGAATTTTCATTTCGCATACATCAGTGCTGCGTCCTGATTTCGAGGTGGCCGAGGTGTCGGGCAGGCAATAGCAATGCCGGCTTTCCTCGTAAGGGCACCAGAAAAAACTGAAATGCCGGTGCTTTTCGGCCAATTCGTCATGCATCCCCATCGCTGCCTCGAAGTCCTCGCGCCAGATTTTCTCGCGCAGGCGATAGCTGTCGGTCAGTTGCAAGGTCATTTCTGAAATAGCGCCCAGTACGCCCAAAGATACGCGCCCGGCCAGCAACAGATCAGGCGTGGTCTCGTCCACGGTCAGGATAGACCCGTCAGGCTGCACCAGCTTCATGCCCACAATCGCATCAGCCAGCACCGGTAGCCGTGCCCCGGTGCCATGTGTGCCGGTGGTCAGCGCCCCGGCAATGGCCTGACTGTCGATGTCGCCCTGATTTATCATCGAAAGCCCCTCGCCCTTCAGCACCTTGACCAATTCATTGATCGTGGTCCCGGCTGATGCGGTGACGCGGCGCTTTTCATGGTCGATGTGCTTGACGCCCTTCATATTGGCCAAGGTCAGATGCAACCCGCTGGTCAGCGCAACCGGGGTAAAGCTGTGCCCCGAACCCGCCACACGGACGTTTTGCCCCTTGGCCGTTGCATCCGCGATCAAGGCGCACAGCTCATCTTCACTGGCGGGGGCGGCGCGGGCGGCGCGGATGCAGGATTGATTGCCGACCCAGTTGCGCCAATGCGCGTGCTCCAGTCCGAAATCATTGACAGTCATGCCATGGGACGAAGTGTTCATGTCGTTATCCCCTGTGTTCAGATCGCGGTATAGCCGTTGTCGGCAAACAGATGTGCGCCATTGATAAAGCTGGCGTCATCGCTGGCCAGAAACAGCGCGGCAGCGGCGACTTCTTCGGGTTTGCACAGGCGACCTTGGGCCGAGGCGATGGCCGCCTCGGATACATCGACGCCCTGTTTTCTCAGTAATTCGATTTCGCGCAAGCCATGGGCCGTCGCGATAAAGCCGGGGCAGATCGCGTTCGAGCGGATGCCGCGATCCCGAAACTCTACGGCGATGGCGCGGGCGAACATGTGGCAGGCACCTTTGCTGGTGCAATACAGCACCTCCAGCGGTGTGCCGACGACGGCCGAGATCGACGAGGTGCAGATCACGCTGCCCCCGCCCGCCGCGATCATACCTGGCAGCACGGCCTTGGTGACAAGGAACATGCTTTTGACGTTTACGGCCATGATGCGGTCCCATTCCGCCTCGCTGGTTTCCAGAAAGGGCATGGCGGACAGGATACCGGCATGATTCATCAGCACGGTTATCGAGCCAAAGGCGGCCTCGACCGTTTCGACCGCCCGTGACACTTGCGCCGCGTCCGAGACATCGGCGGGCGCAAAGATTGCCTCATGGCCCGCATCGCGCAGGCGCTGCGCGATCTTGGCTCCGTTGCTGGCGGGCAGGTCCACAATGCCGACTTTTGCGCCCTCGGCCGCAAACCGTTCTGACGCGGCCAGTCCGCAACCACCGGCCCCGCCCGTTATCAGCGCGGTTTTTCGCTGCAATCGCCCTGCCACGTCAACCTCCTTTACCGGGCTTGCGAAGCCGGTGATTTTGCGTGTGAATGGTCCAAGATCGGCTCTTCCCGACCGGATAAGGAAAAGCGTAGGATGATAAGGACGAAACGCCATATGCCAAAAGTCATATGATCGGCGGAAATATAAGCCAGGCGATTGCGGGTTTGTTCAAGGCGACCGGCGACGTGGAATATGGTGCCGCGCTGGACCGGCTGACCCGGATTGCCGCTGATTTCGACATGAGCTGTATCTTTGGCTTTTCGGCGCAACAGCCGCCGGTTCTGATCCATGACGGATACAGCGACACGGTGGACCGGCGCGCTCTGCGATCCTATTTGCGCGGGGCCTATCTGCTGGACCCGTTCTATTCCGCCAGCATCGGTGAGGTGCGCGAGGGGTTATGGCGGATGCGCGATCTGGCGCCCGATGCCTATTATGACGCTGAATTTGCTTGGTCGCAGGAAATTCACCCCTGTATTTCGGATCAGGCCGGCACGCTGGTTGAGGAGATCGGTTATATTACTCCACTGTCAGATGGATTTTCTGCAACCTATTCCCTGATGCGCAACCGCGGCGGCACATGTTTCGATCTGAGAGAGACCAAGCGCCTCTCTGGTCTTGGGCCAATTATTTCGGCCAGTCTGCGTCTGCATTGGGAAGTTTCACGTGGCCGGGATCAAAGTAGTGGTTCGCCCTTGGACAGCGAGGAGGTATTCAGCGCTGCATTTTTCGTGCTGACACCTGCGCAGCAGGCTGTGACCAAGCTGATCTTGCGAGGTCACAGCAATATCTCGATTGCCGGAAACCTTGGTATTGCCGAGGGCACCGTAAAGCAGCATCGCTACAACATATACAAGCGACTTGATATTTCAGGTCAGGCAGAGCTTTTTCAAAGATTTATTGATTTTATAGGTCGCTGATGGGGGTTTATTGTGGTGATAAGGGCACGTGTCGCCGATATAACGAGTCGCAAATGGTAGCAGCATCCCGATTGGTTTTCCTGTCGCGTTGGTTGTGTCGTAAAAACCTACTGCCCACATGATCCGTCTGGATATGTCAGCAAACCGTGTTGGCGCTATGCTGATTAAGTAAGGTTCGGAATACTTTTAGCGGGTCTGCTTCTCGGCGGGCTGCCATCCATCTTGCGTATCCATCGAGATATTTCGTAGCCGGCCCCCTCCAACGCTTGCGGAGGTCATTCTTTCACTGAGCGTGAAGACTGTTGATACTGTTCAGATGAAAGGCCTTGGGCGTCCGTGGTCTTGCCCCCGTTTCACCGGCCACTCAGGCGGTTGCGGTTTCTCGTTCAGACTATCGAGGATCATGTCGATGAACTCAATGCGGTCCGCTGCCAGATTGCGGGATGACAGAAATTCGCCGGATGCCTGCTTGGCGGATACTTGTGCGCGATGTAAAAGATCCGGCTGACCGCTCATGAAACATGGCGTGCGCAGTCGATAAACTCCCGCAGCTGGATGCTTGCGTTTGACCTTTTCCAGACCAAGATCGTAGAAATGCGAAAACCTGCGTTCATGATCGGGCGAACTTCAACTGAGCGACCGAGAAAGCCAATCAGGCTTTCAGGATAGACGGTCACGCCCATTCCAGCCGCAACAAGGCCGATCAGTGCCAGCGTGTTCGAGGCCTCAAGCACGACATTCAGATTGACCCCTTCGCTGTGGAACAGGTCCGAAAGCCTCCAGCGATATTCGCCCCACTCCTGCATGTCGCCCAGTATCACCGGAACGTCCGCCAGATCGCGCGGACGGATCACGTCGCGATTCAGCAATGGGTGCGTCCGTGGCGTCACGAGATACAGCCTCTCATCGCTCAGCAGCATGCTGTGAAATTCCGGATGATCGAACGGCCCTATCATATAACCGATATCAATATCACCATTGGCTAGTGCCAGCTTCTGGCCCTGCGTGCGGATATATTGCAACTGAACATCGACATCGGGATAGTTGCGCCGGAACCTTGCGATGGACGCAGGCATCAGCTCTGTCGCAGCGAAGGCCATATAGGCGACGCGTAGGACACCCGTCTTACCAGCAGCAATACGCTGAGCCGTGAGAACTGAATCACGGTATCGCGCAGTCAGATGCGTATTGTCGCGGAAAAAGCTATGGCCGGCTTGAGTCAGCGTCACTTCTCGCGTCGTGCGTTCCAGCAGCCGAAATCCAAGGTAATGTTCCAGCTTCTGAATGCGTCGTGTCAGCGCAGATTGATCGAGATTGAGTCGCTGCGCGGCCCGCCGAAAGTTGAGCTCATCGGCGACGGCTAAAAATGAACTGACCAGTTCCAGACCATCTGCCTGAGACATCTGCACCCCCTTTCAGCAGGATGAAAACTCGCGTCAATCATTGATGCATTTCGGGCAACAATAACTGCTCACATACCATTTCCGAGTCGTCAACTCCTGTCTGAAAATGCCTCTGTCCGAGGGGAGTCCCCCTACATCCACCGAGAGGAGATTCAGATGAACGAAGTTGATGCCAAGGAGCTGGACAAGCTGTTGCAACAGGCCTTCGACACCGCAACCAAGCTGTATCAGGAGCGCGGCTTCCAGCGCCGTGTAGGCTTTGGCAAGAAGCCGGCGCTGGTCAGCGTCGATCTGGCAAATGCCTGGACCCGTCCGGGCAACCCCTTCACCTGCGATCAGGAGAAGATGGACAACGAGATTATTCCGGGAATGCAGAAATTGCTCGCCGCTTGTCGGGCCAATGGTCATCCGGTGATTCATGTCACCACGGCGTATGAAATTACCGACCGAAACGCGCCGTTCACGGATATGGGCCTTTGGCATGACAAGATCCCCGTCGATGTGGTCAATCTGGATAACAAGGACTTGTGGGCTATCGATTCCCGTATTGCACCGGTCGAGGGCGAATATACGCTTTTGAAAAAGCGTGCTTCGTCGTTTCACGGCACGGAACTGGCCGGTATTTTACGTGCAAACGGTGTCGACACCATATTGGTTACGGGCGTGACGGCCTGTGCCTGTGTCCGGCAGACAATCTGTGACGGGATCGCGGATGGGTTCCGCACCATTGCCGTAAAGGAAGCCATCGGCGACCGTGTGCCAGGCGCGGTGGCGTGGAATCTCTTTGATATTGATGCGAAATTCGGTGACGTCCACACTGTCGATGAATGCGTCGAATATCTGAACACTGTCGGCAAGGTCGCTGAGGCCGCCGAATAATCCGGTCGGGCCGCGGAAAAGTCCGCGGCCCGTTTTCGATATAGCGTTCGGCCGGGCGCCGGGCGCATCAGGCAGCGGGGAAGCGAATATGGCCAGAATTGGCGTCGATGTGGGCGGCACGAACACGGATCTCGTGCTGGAATGCGACAAGGGTGTTTATTATCATAAGGTGCCGACGACGCTGAAAAATCAGTCGATCGGCGTGGTCGATGGTGTGCGCGGTATCTGCGAAAGGGCGGGAATTTCCACCTCGGACGTCGATTTGATCGTTCATGGCACGACCACCGCGACGAACATAACCATCGAACATAACGGTAGCGAATGCGGAATGATTACCACCCAAGGTTTCCGCGACATCCTGCATATCGGACGTCATAAAAGGCCATTCAATTTCAGCCTGCATTTCGATGTGCCATGGCAAAGCCAGCCTCTGGTGCGCCGCCGGAACCGGATCAGCGTTGCCGAGCGCATTCTGCCGCCGGACGGGCGCATCGAAACGCCTCTGGATGAACAGGCAGTGCGCGATGCCTGCGCGCTGTTTCGAAAGCGGGGCATCAATTCTATCGTGATCGGTTTTATGTTCAGCTTTCTGAACGACGCACATGAGCAACGCGCCAAGGAAATCGTGCTGGAAGAGATCCCCGACGCCTATGTCACCATGTCATCCGAGCTTGCGCGTGTGATGCGTGAATACGAGCGGTTTTCGACCGCTGCGATGAATTGCTATGTCGGGCCAAAGACAGCCTATTATCTGCGCGATCTGGATGCGAAATTGCGCGAGGCAGGCGTTACCTCGAAACTGCGGATCATGCAGTCGAACGGCGGCGTCTGCACAGTGGACGCCTGCGCAAAAAGACCCGTTCGCATTCTGATGTCAGGCCCTGCTGGCGGCGTGATCGGCGGCGCGTCCGAGGGCGAGATGGCCGGGGCGCCCAATATCATTACTGTCGATATTGGCGGCACCTCCGCAGATATTTCGACCATTCCGGGCGGTCAGCTCAAAATCATGAACCCGCGAGATACCTATGTCTCGGGCCATCCGGTGCTAACCCCGATGATCGACCTTGTGACCATTGGCGCAGGCGGCGGCTCGGTTGCCTTCATCGACGAGGCGGGCGCTTTTAACGTCGGCCCCCGCTCTGCCGGATCGGAGCCCGGACCGGCCTGCTATGGCCGTGGCGGGACCGAGCCAACCGTAACCGATGCACAGATCGTTCTGGGCCGCCTTGACCCCGACATGGCCTTGGGCGGCGATCTTCGGCTTGATGCCGAACTTGCAAGAAAGGCAGTCGAGGAAAAGATCGCCAGGCCACTGAATATGTCGGTGACCGAGGCCGCGCTTGGGATCATTCGCATCATCAACAACAACATGGCGCTGACGATCCGGTCCAATTCCGTCGCACGCGGTATCGACCCGCGCGAATTTTCGATCATGCCTTTCGGCGGCGCGGGGCCTCTGCACGGTGTCGCACTGGCCGAGGCGGTCAGCGCCCGCGACGTCATCGTTCCCGTCGCGCCGGGCATTACTGCGGCGGTCGGCCTGCTAAAGACCGATCTGCAATATGAGCATACCGATGCAAGTATTGTCGAATTGAACAGCGCCGACGACGAGGATTTGGCGCGCATCAATGCCTCGGTCGAAAAGCTGCGTGAAGAAGTCAGGGCCGAACTGGATGCCGACGGAATCGCGCGCTCCGACCAGATGCTGCGCATTTTGGCCGAATGCCGCTATCGCGGACAAGGATTTGAGCTTCGGGCGGATATGCCCGACGAACTGTTGTCGCAGGACAACAAGCGGATCGTGATCGACAGCTTCCATGACGCCCATGAGCGGGATTACGGCTATGCCTATCGGGATGCTGGCGTAGAGTTGATTACGCTAAGGGTTATCGGTTCTGCCTCTGTGCGGCAGATCGAAATTCCGAAAGTTCCGCCGACAGATGGCACCGGCATCGACCGCGCCCTGATGTTTGTGCGCACGACCGTTTTCGATGACGGAAGCATCTTGGAAACGCCGCGCTATGACCGGAACAAGCTGCTCGCGGGCGACAGAGTGTTCGGCCCGGCAATTCTGATCCAGCACAATGCCACAACATTGGTTCCACCCGGCTATGTCGCCGAGACGCTGGACTATGGCAACACACGCATCTCTAAGGGGGGCTGAGGATGAATAAGATGAGCAAAATCAGCGAAGTCGATCCGATCAGCCTTCAAGTGATCCGCGGCGCTTTTGAAACTATCGCTGAGGAAATGGGGCATGTTCTGTATCGCATGTCATTTTCCTCGATTATCCGGGAAAGTCAGGATTTGGGCGCGGGTTTGTTTGACACAGATTTCAACACCCTGTGCGAATCGGAATCGACCCCAATGCACATCGGTTCTATACCCGGATATTTGCGCGGGATTGCTGAAACGCTTGAGGATGGCGAGTGGTACGAGGGTGATGTTGTCGTTCACAATCATCCTTATTACGGGGCATCTCATACACCCGATCTGGCAATTATCGTTCCGGTCTTTGTTGAGGGGCGGCTTGTCGGCTATGCCGGGAATACCGCTCATCACGTGGATATCGGAGCGGCTACGCCGGGCCTGATTATCGACGTTCCGGATGTTTACGCCGAAGGCATGCTGTTTGCGGGGACCAAGCTTTACCGCAAGGGCGAACGCAACGGTGCAATGTGGAATTATATCCGCAACAACTCTCGTGCGGATAAACAGTTGGTCATGGATATTGAGGCTCAGGTTGCTTCGGCACGGCTGGGTGCGCGGCGGCTGGTCGAACTGATCGAAAAATATGGTGAAGATATGGTCTTCACCGCAGCCAACCAACTGATGGACTATGCTGAGCGTATGACCCGGCAGCGGATCTCGGAAATTCCCGATGGTGATTATTCGGCTGAAGGCTGGTTGGACGATGACGGACGAAACCGCGATCAGCGGTTGAAGATCAAGGTGACAGTCCGTGTGCGCGGTGATGAGGCCGAAGTTGACCTTACCGGATCGGCGGATCAGACACCGACAGCCTATAATGTTCCGTTTGAAGGATCGACCAAAGTTGCGGCCTATGCTGGTTTCCGCAAGCTTCTGCTGGATGCGGCGACATCAGATCTGCGCGTTCCCTCGAATGAAGGCAGTTTCCGGCCCATAAAGGTAATCGCGCCGCTGGGCTCGATTTTCAATCCGCGCGCACCTGCCAGTGCCGAGGCGCGCTTTACCCAATGCAACAGAATGATCGACCTGATCATTCGCGCCTTGGCGCCGGTGATGCCGGAAACTATAATCGCGGGATCATCCGCCTCCATCAGTTTTGCGGCCTATTCGGGTGTGCGGCCGACGGGTGATTACTGGGTATTTCTTGAAGTCAACGAAGGTGCCTATGGCGGTAGGCCTCGAAGCGATGGTCCCGACAGTATCGACAATCTGATGGCCAATACCCGGAACAATCCCTTGGAAGATCTGGCCATGCACATCCCGATGATCTGTGATCGCTATGAATTACGCGACGATCTCCCGCCAGGCGCTGGCGAATATCGCGGCGGCATTGGCGTAGTCAAGGCGCAGCGGGTGCTGACCGAGGCTTTTATTACCCACGAATCGGAGCGCCATACCGAAGCGCCTTGGGGTGTTTTCGGTGGCCATGACGGTGTGGTCGGAAAATGCCTGATCTATAATGCAAGAAAACCCAATGATCCGCGCGAGATGTATTCTAAGTTCTCGGGGCTTAAGGTAAATTCTGATGATGTTATGGCCTATTACAGCCCCAACGGCGGTGGCTATGGAGACCCACTCAACCGATCGCCACGCAAAGTTCTGGACGATGTATTGGACGGCTTTTGCAGCGTGGATCATGCGCGCAACGCTTATGGCGTCGTAGTTAATATTGAAGCAGAGACCGTTGACATGGCGGAGACGGAAAAAATCCGTTCTAGTATGCGCAAGAAAAATGCGTGAGATCCACCATTATTATCAAAACGCTACAAACAGGGAAAGTAAAATGTCCATAGCGTCGGAAATCGAACGCTCGGAACACGAGCGCAGTGGGTTGATTGAAGAATCCATCCTACCTACTCAATTAGGTCAGCGACCTATCGGACTGTTAGGTTATGCATGGATATGGGTCGGCATTGCGGTGATAATCGCAACCTATTCATTGGGTGCTACGGGGATTGAGGGTGGCTTTGGCCTTTGGACGGTCATTTTGACGATCGCTGCGGCCAATCTTGCGATCGGTCTCATCATGCTGCTGACTGCCGATATAGGCACGGAGCATGGCCTTAGTTTTGCTGTGTACCTGCGCGCACCCTTTGGAACGCGCGGCACGCATCTGCCATCGGTTTCCCGCGGGATTGTGGCAGCAATGTGGTTTGGCATTCAGACATATCTCGGCGCGCTGGCGCTGAATGGGATCGGCGAGTATTTCTTCGGATTCTCGAACTGGTTCGTATGGTATGTTCTTTTTGCAATCGTGCAAGTGGCCAATACAGCACTTGGGATCAAGTCGGTCGAACGATTGGCGTCCTTGGCTGCGCCTGCTATTATTGCGATATCCGTCTGGATGTATTTCACGCTTGAAGGTGTGGCGCATACTCAAGGCATTAATATCTGGACTTTCCGCGCTCAGGGAGAGATGTCGCTTCTGGTTTTGTTCATTGCCAACATGGCCTTCTGGTCCACGCTGGCGATTGATATTCCGAATCTCACACGGTTTATAAAAGTTATTCCATCGCGGGAGTTTGCACGGCGCAACCGGAGTGTCTTTCTGGCACAACTTGTGGCCTTGCCGGTCACTCAGGCCCTGATTGCAGGTATAGGCGCCATCAGCTTCATTGCCACCGGAAACTGGAACCCTGTCGAGGTCATTCAAGGGCAGGGACAAGGCCTTCAACTGGTTCTGCTTCTGGCACTGGTTATTCTGGCACAATGGTCCACAAACAACTCCGCGAACCTTATACCGGCAGCGCTTACGTTCATCAATCTCGCACCGCGTCATGTGAACTATCGTCTCAGCGTTGTTATCGCGGGGATTGTTGGAACATTGTGCTTCCCTTGGCTGATCTTGAACAACCTCTTTGTTTTTCTGGGCTATTATGGCGCATTCCTGTCGGCCATCGGCGGGATCATGGTGGCGGATTATTATATCATCAGGAAACGTTGCCTTAATGTACCGGAGCTTTATTCCGAGTCCGGTCAATACACTTACGACAGCGGCTTCAATTTGGCTGGATTGGCCGCGTGGATCTTGGCTGGTGGCATTGCCGCTTGGTGGTCACAGTATGCGTTTATAATCGGCTTTCCCTTGGGTCTAATCCTGTATTTGCTTCTGATGAAGGCGCTTGTTTTGCCGCGCTACCCACAGGCCGAGCTGCAAGATGTAAGTTCCGATAAATATCTGGCAACTTCGGTCGGCCTCAGCTGGGCTTATGTCGGTAGCGGGCGTTTCAATCGTCTCACTGAGGCCGAAGGAGGATCTGCCCGGCGCGAAGATATATAGCGTTCTGTAGGCCGGGTTTGCTAACTGCAAGCCATGCTTGGGCGGCCCGTCTCTGGCCGCCCAAGCGCTTCGCTTTCCCGCAGACATCACGCGACGTTGTCCAGCTTTCTTCCGATACAGGACGCGGCGCTTTCGACCGAGTCTCTCATGGACATCCACTCTTCCTCAATCCGGGTTCTGGGGCCGACAATACCGACGCTGAACAGCCCAGCCCGCCCCCTGATGCCAACTGGCTTGGCAAAGCTGCCGATGTCTGGATTTTCTTCTCCGAAACAGGTCGCCAGCCCGCCCTGGGCGATCATCGACAGATCCCCCTCAAGCCGTTCTTCGTCTGAGGGAATGAAATCGGGGAATCGCGCATTCGTCGTCTCGATCAGCTTTCTGCGGTCACTGTCACCCAGATGTGCAAGGATCGCCTTTGCCGCACTGCACACGACAGGTCGCAGCCCCAGCGGCGGGACGACACCGCCGCGCCGCCCGTCATCGGCAAGGCGGCTGACGAAAAGCTCAATCCCGTTCGCTGTCAGTCGCGCGGCAAACGAGGTCTCGCCGGTTGCATCGGCCAGAGCCTGAAGTTCCGGCTCGATCGCCCCGCGCACATCTCTTTCGCTGATCGCACCGAACGCGATTCGAACCAGCCTGTGGCCGATCTGAAACCCGGCCTCGGACTTTTCGATCAGCGACAATTCCTGCAACTGCGCCAGCAGACGATACACGGTCGCCTGTGGCAGTTGTGATCGTTGGGCAATGTCCCGAGGCGTTGCCGAAGGGCCTGTCGCCGCGATGGTTTCCAACAGGGCTACCAGGCGATCGTTCATATTTACATCACTTCTTGACGCAGCTTTATCAAACAATGGGAATCAATGCTTCATATATGACAGAGACCATGCTGCGGCGGAAGAAAGATTTTCAAAACGTGACATTGTGCGGGAATCACCGGCCGTTGAAAAGTCGGACCGCCGCGGCCAAGGCCGCTGTTCTGCGTCATGCGTCATTCTGCCCAGCCATAAGGCTTTTCAAAGCCGATGCCGAAGACCAAGGGGATAACAAGCGACCAGTTCACGCCCATATAAGCATAGGTCAGCGCCTCGTTCATGTCTGTGAAAACCGTTCCGATCATTCCGCGCAGCACCAGCGCAGCGGTGATCGACACGGTAATCCAGACGGTACAGGCCAAGAGGCCGCCCCACGGCATCGCGATGCGTGTAAACGGATAATTCTGAGTGATCGTCGGCATCGCGTAATGGATCGAGGTGGCGGTAAAGAACCAGAGCAACTAGAATTGATCGTCGGTAAAATGCCCCATCGTCCAGAAAGCCGAGATGGGCGACGCTGCAAGGTCCCACACGCCCAGTCCGGCGGATATGTTCAGGCACAGGGCGACGCAAGCGAACAGGATCAGGATGATCGTCACCGCAGCCGAGGGCTTGGTCATGCCTCGCGTCATATGTGTCAGGGTGGTCGTTCCGAGGCCGACCAGCAGGAATGGGAACCACCAGGGCGGCACCCATCCGATAGCGGAATGGGTGATCAGATAGGTGCCGCCGGTCACGATCAGCAATACGATCAGGAATTGTCTGGCCGGGGGCAGCCCGTCGATCGGCCAGTTGGCGCCCGCAAAGCAGACCAGCGCCAGCAGGAACCACGTCGTGCCGACCAGCGGAAAGATCGCACCGGCGCCCGGACCGATCACGAAGATCAGCTTTGCGGAAACCCAGCCGAGCACCCATGATGCCGCAACCAACACGAGGCCTCGTGTCAGCCCATTCTGAATACCGGCGAAGGGAAAGAAACCGCAGCACACAAAAAGGCAGGCCCACCAGGCCGCGAAAATCTGCCAGCTCACATTATCAAGCCAGTAGTTTTCAGCGATCCCAGCCCCTTCCCACGGGCCGATCGGCCAAATCTGGACGATCTGATTGACAAGATAGCAAGAGATAACGCTAAGCCCGTAGATCAGAAAAAATCCCAAAAGAAACGGCCGAGGCCGAAACGGCGCGATTGTGGCGTTCATTTTCAATTCCCCCCTCCGCAGGTTGCGGCAGATGTTGGAATATCACAGGACGCTCGGTCAAAATATCGGCCGAATCGCGCGGAAAAATTGGGGGCTGACGAAAATCAGCTTAACTAGTCCGATTGCTGCAACCTTCGTTGTAGAGAGCCAGCGCCGCGCATATGACCTTATCGCACCTTTCGATCAGTGAGGGCTGCAACTCAAAGCCGCTGCCATCCGCGGCTTTTTCAAATTCCTCATCCAGCGCAAAGATCGAATGGGGCGCGGGGAGCGCACCGAAAAAGCGGAACAGCGGCGTCAACTGGTGGTCGATCATCAAGGCATGGACCGGCGCGCGCGCATTCGCGCTCAGCACGACCAAGCGATTCTTCAGCGCGTCCGGCGGCAGCAAATCGAAGAAATGCTTGAAAAGGCCGGTACAGGAAGCCTTGTAGACAGGCGTGCCGACAACGAGGATGTCGCATGATACGACCGCGTCCCAAGCTTCGGCATGTCCCGCCGCAGCGCCGTCCCGGTCGAATGTCATGCCAAAATCGCGGCCCATGTCGAAGATGTCGAAACATCTTGCTTTCTGACTGCCAAGCCCTTGAGCGAGATAGGCAATCAAGGCATTCGTGCGCGAGGGCCGGTGATGCGTTCCGCTGATCGCAGCAATCTTCAACTGTGTCATCCTCTTCTCCTCTGACTGGGATTTCTGTCCATTTTCGCGATCCGTCTCTCATACTTTGATCGGGGTCGTATGGCGGCTTTCGGCTCGAAAATCGCCCGCGCTTTGGTGATCCCCAAAAGGTCTTGGTTCTGGCGAAAAATCGCAAAGCCGCAGCGCAGAAAGTTACGCAACACTTTGAAATAAAGTCACTAATCAAGATTATCATTAAGCGACAAAATCGTAAATAATTTTCTTGTTTTGTGGGAATTTTGCTCACATGCTGACGAGAGGGGCAAGCACAGGGGAGGGTGGAATGTTCTCGGTCGTCGCAGTGAACGGAAGCCCGCAAGAGGGTTCACGAACCGGGCTTTTGATCTCGCAGGTCCTTGCATCATTCCCGCAGAATTCGCCAGTCCCGAGATCATCACTTTCATGGCGCGGGAATGCCGCGGCCTGATCTGCCTCGCCCTGCATCACAGCATCGCCGAGCAACTGGGTCTTTCGGTGGTGCCCCGGACCGGCCAGAGCCATCGCGAGACGGCCTTTACACAATCCATCGAGGCCGCCGAAGGTATCACGACCGGTATTTCGGCCGCTGACCGGGCGATAACCATAGCTGCCGCGATTGGCCCAAACGGACGGGATCGGATCGCATCGCCCGGCCATGTCTTTCCGCTGATCGCACGACGTGGCGGCTTGCTGGAAAGGGACGGGCATACCGAGGCTTCGGTGGACGTGGTAACCCTTGCCGGTTGCCGGGCCGCCGCTGTCATCTGCGAGATAATGAACGACGACGGCACCATGTCGCGGCGCGACGATCTCATCATCTTCGCCCGGCGGCACGGCCTGCGCATCGGCACGGTCGAGTCGCTTGTCGATTACGTATCGTCATTCGTGCAATCCACCGCACACGGCTGACAGCCGGGAGCAAAGTATGAAGGATCTCTCCATGACCGCACAGGAAAAGATCATAGCTGTCCCGACCCAGGGCGACTGCATCACCGCTGACACCTTTCGCCAGACGATGCGCGCGCTGGCCGGGACCGTGACCGTGATCAGCACCGAAAACGAAGGCAAGCTGTATGGGTTCACGGCAACGGCAGTATGCAGCGTTTGCGCCGAGCCTGCGACGCTTTTGATCGCTGTCAATCGCAGCGCCCGGACTCACGCGCATATTTCCAAGAAAAGTGGTTTTGCGGTGAATATTCTGGCCGAGAACCAAAACGAAGTTGCGGCACATTTTTCGGGCAAAGGGGACGATCAATTCGCAGAAATCGATCATCGTGTTACGGAACGCGGTATCCCGGTTTTGGCTGGTGTTGCCGCCCATCTCGATTGCGTCGTTGATCAGGTTTACGAGGTCGGCACCCATACCCTATTCATCGGCAGGGTCGTCGATGCCGGTGCATCCGGCATGTTGCCGCTGATGTATCACGACGCGAAATACTGCCACCTTCACAGCATTTCCTGAGGGAAAACAGCCATGAACACCCACAGCGCCCGTTTTGTGTCCGCCTGCGCGCAGATGATCTGTCCGGCATTCTTTGGTCAGCACAGAAAGCGTGATCATCTGAAACGATCCGGTCGGGTGATCCACGGCAACAAACTGGGTCGGCAGCTGGGCATTCCCACCGCGAACATCGCTTTGCCGGACGAAGCGCAATTGCGTTACGGCGTTTTATGCCGTGCTGGTCGAATACGGCGGTCGTGTCGGGGCCGGGGCGGCCTCTTGGGGAACGCGCCCACATTTCGACGATGGCGCGCCGCTGCTTGAGGTGCATTTGCTGGACTTCAAGGGCGACCTTTATGGACGTCAACTGACGGTGGAATTCGTCAGCTATCTGCGCCCCGAAGAAGCCTTCTCGTCGATCGAGGCGATGATGGTTCAGATCGGACGGGACATTCAGGAAACCCGGCGCGTCACCCGGCACCGGACGGAAAGCGCATCCAACGCGCCGCGCCATAACCACGCGGACGCCATGGACAGCGGCGAAAACAGGTTGGCTGCTCTGCTGGAGGGCGGGGCCTTCGCCTGACAAGCGCCCGGCGGATCGTCCGCCATCGCGCGCTGACAATACACAGACATACATGGAGGAGGAAGAAATGGCCGAGGCCAAGAAGAGAATTATTCTCAATGCGTTCGACATGACCTGTGTCGGGCATCAGTCGGCAGGCACATGGCGGCACCCTGAAAGCCAGGCGTCGCGCTATAACGACATCGAATATTGGACCAATCTGGCCAAAGAGCTTGAGCGCGGCTTCTTCGACACGCTGTTCATTGCAGATGTGGTCGGTGTCTATGACGTCTATCGCGGCTCGGCCGAGGCGGCGCTGCGCGATGGCACGCAGGTGCCGGTGAACGATCCGTTCGGCGCGATTTCGGCGATGGCGGCTGTGACCGAACATGTCGGATTTGGCATCACCGCCGCCGTAACCTTTGAACAGCCCTATCTGCTGGCCCGGCGGCTTTCGACGCTGGATCATCTGACCAAGGGCCGGGTGGCGTGGAACGTCGTGTCCTCTTATCTGAACAGCGCCGCACGCAATGTCGGCATGGATCAGCAGATCGGCCATGACGAACGCTATGACATCGCCGACGAATATATGGAGGTGATGTATAAGCTGTGGGAAGGCAGCTGGGAGGATGGCGCGGTTGAACGCAACAAGGAAACCGGAGTTTTCACCAATCCGGCCAAGGTTCACCCGATCGAACATGAGGGCAAGTATTTCAACGTCCCAGGTTTCCATCTGTGCGAGCCGTCGCCGCAGCGCACCCCGGTCATCTTCCAGGCGGGCGCCTCGGGCCGGGGTCGCCAGTTCGCCACCAAACATGCCGAGGCGATGTTCATTCTGGCGACGGGGCCGGAATCGGCCAAAAAGCTGACCACCGCGATCAAGGACGAAACCGAGGCCGCTGGCCGCGACCGCGATGCGATCAAGACCTTTGCCCTGCTGACCGTCATCACCGGCGCCACGGATGAGGCCGCCGAGGCCAAGTTCGAGGAATACCTGACCTATGTTCAGCCCGAAGGGATGATGGCCCTGTTCGGCGGCTGGACCGGTATTGATTTTTCCGAGCTGGACCCGGACGAGCCGTTGCAGGCGGTGGCCAATGACAGTCTGCGCACCACGCTGGCATCGCTGATGGCCGATGGGGGCGATCATAAATGGACCGTGCGCGAGGTGATCCGGCGCCGCAGCATCGGCGGGCTTGGCCCGGTTCTGGTCGGCGGACCGCAAAAGGTCGCGGACGAGTTGGAACGCTGGGTCGATGAGGGCGGCGTGGACGGGTTCAACCTTGCCTATGCGATCACGCCCGGCACGACCTCGGATTTCATCGATTATGTTGTGCCGGAACTGCGCAAGCGGGGCCGGGTGCAGACCGAATACAAGCCCGGCACCTTTCGCGAAAAGCTGGTCGGCACACCCACGCCCTATACCGAAGACGCGCATCCCGCTTCGCAGATCCGCGGATCCTATGCGGGCAAGAAAAGCGTCGCGGACATGAGCAAACCGGCGAAATACGAAATGGACCAGCCGACGGCCAGTGCCAAATCCGGTGGCGCCAAGGCTCGCGATACCAAAAAGGCCGCCGACAAGAGCAAGGTCAAAGCGACGGTCTGAGTGCGTCTGGGGCGCCCTGGCCATTGGCCGGGGCGCCCAACAAAAGGGGAGGAACGGCGGTGATGGTTTCCGAATATGCCGAACAGGATACGGGCGAGCGTTTTACGATGCTCGCGCTGATCTGCGTTGGGGTGATCTGTTCGATGACACCGTGGTTTTCGGCAACGGCCGTCCTTCCCGAATTGCGGGCCATGTGGGACTTGTCGCCCGGTATGTCGGCGGTCCTGACCAATGGTGTTCAGGCGGGATTCGTGGTCGGCGCCTTGGGAATGAGCTTTATCAACCTCGCCGATATTGTCCCGCCGATCCGCCTGATGGCCATCGGCGCGGCGCTGGCGGGGCTGTTCACCTTTCTGGTTGTGATTGTCGGCTCACCCGAAGGCGCGATGGTGCTGCGATTTTTGACAGGGTTTTCGCTGGCGCTGGTTTACCCGCCCGCAATGAAGCTGACGACGACATGGTTCGTGCGGGGGCGCGGCTTTGCGATGGGGCTGGTGATCGGTGGTCTGACGCTGGGTTCGGCCATGCCGCATCTGGTCAGATCGGTCACATCGGCGGTCGATTGGCGCGTCGTCCTGCTGGCCTCGGCGGCGATTTCGGTCGCGGGCGCGGCGGTCTTTCTGCTGACGCTGCGCGAAGGCCCCTATCCCTACAGCCGCGCCACCTTTGATCTGCGCCAAGCTGCCCGCGTATTTCGCAGCCGCCCCGTTGCCTTGGCGAATATGGGCTATTTCGGCCATATGTGGGAACTTTATGCGATGTGGGCATGGCTGCTGGTCTATACGCAACACATGCTGCCGAATGTCGGGATCGAATCGCCGGGCCGCATTGCTTCGCTGATCGTCTTTATCGCCATCGCGGCGGGGGTCATCGGCGCGATTGCGGGCGGTGTGCTGGCGGATCGCTTTGGACGGACGCTGACGACCGCCGGGATGATGATGACCTCTGGCACCTGTGCACTGCTGCTGGGGCTGACCTTCACCGGGCCTCTGTGGCTATTCATGGTGATCGTGGTGATTTGGGGCGCCTCGGTGATCGGGGATTCGGCACAGTTTTCCGCCATGGTGACAGAGGTGGCCGACAAGCATCTGGTCGGCACCGCACTGGCCATGCAAATGGGCATCGGCTTTCTGATCACCATCGTGTCCATCCAGATTTTGCCTTTGGTGGCGGATGCCATGGACGGCTGGCGATGGGCGTTTCTTGCCCTGATTCCAGGGCCGATTATCGGCACCATCGCCGTGCTGCGGCTTCGCCGCCTGCCGGAAAGCTTGCAGATCGCGCATGGGCGGCGATAGCAGCCGCCAGATCGAAGAATGAGAATTTTCTGTCGCTTTATTCTCACTTCTAGCAATCTGTCTTAAATGATGGGAGGAAAGCAATGAGCACAAAGATGACGATACCCGCACGGCCAAGCGCAAAGGCCGGTGCGCATGTGATCTACCCCGACGGCGTGCCGCACCCGCCCGCCCCTGCGCCCGAACGGCTGACGATGCCCGGTCGGCGGCGGTTTCTTGGCGCGGGGGCCACGCTGGCGGGGGCGACCTTGGCCGGGGCCGGCGCGCTGAGGGCAGAACCGCTGCCGGTGCCGAAAAGCAATCTGGTCATGGGCGATCCCATCCCCGAAACCGATTACGGGATGCCGATTTCCTTTGAAGATCACGTCCGGCGCCATCGCACTGATGTGTTTGTAAACCGCCAGAACTGGTCTGATTGGAGCATGTCGCCCCTGCAACATCAGAACGGGATCATCACGCCCAACGGTCTGTTCTTTGAACGCCACCACAACGGCATCGCCAAGATCGACCCCGAACAGCACCGGCTGGCGATTCACGGCATGGTGCGCCAGCCCTTGCTGTTCAGCATGGATGACATCTTGCGCTATCCCTCGGTGTCGAAATTCCACTTTATGGAATGCTCGGGCAACGGGCTGACCGATTGGGCCGAACCCCGCTCGACCACGGTGCAGCAAAGCCACGGGCTGTTGTCCTGCGCGCAATGGACCGGCGTTCCGCTGTCTTGGCTGCTGGACGAGGCGGGCGTGACCGAGGGCGCGAAATGGGTCGTGTTCGAGGGCGGCGACGGCTCGGGCCATCTGCGGTCCATCCCGATTGAAAAGGTGATGGATGACGCGCTGCTGCTATATGGCCAGAACGGCGAAATGCTACGCGCTGAACAGGGCTATCCGATGCGCGCCTTCTTTCCGGGGTGGGAAGGCAACACCTGCGTCAAATGGCTGCGCCGCATCTATGTCACCGACGAGCCGCTGCAAATCCGGGGCGAGACGGCGCGCTATACCGACCCGATGCCGGGCGGCAAATGGCGGCAATTCTCGATGGAGATGGAGTGCAAATCGGTCATCACCAGCCCCTCGGGCGGGATGCAGCTAAACGGTCCGGGCCTTTACGAGATCCGCGGCTTTGCCTGGTCCGGCCTTGGCACGATCACCCATGTCGACATCACGCTGGACGGCGGGCGCACATGGACCGAGGCAACGCTGGAGGACCCGGTTCTGGACAAATGCCTGACCCGGTTCCGTTACCGGTGGAACTGGGACGGTGGCCCCGCGCGCATCGCCAGCCGCGCGCAGGACAGCACCGGCTATGTGCAACCGACCGCCGCGCAACTGGCCGAGGTGCGCGAAATCGTCGGCTTTGTGCAGCATAACAACGCCATCTTCCCTTGGGCCGTCGATGAAAACGGAGGGATTACCAATGCCATCGCTTAAATTTGCCGCGCTTGCCGCCGCTGCGCTTTTGGCCGGTCCTGTCTTTGCCGATGCGCTGACGGACCGCCCCGATGCCGCTTTCGGCCATCACATCTCCGAGGATGATCTGGCGTTGTGGAACATCGCCATTCATACCCCGACCGGCGGCAACCTGCCTCCCGGCCAGGGCAGCGTGGCAGAGGGTGCCGAGGTCTATGAACGGGCCTGTATGCACTGCCACGGCCCCGAGGCGCGGGGCGGCGAGGGCTATCAGTTCGGCACCATGGTCGGCGGGATCGGCAGCATGGATCAGGACCCGCGCGTTCTGACGCCGGGCAGCATGTATCCCTATGCGCCGATCATCTTCGACTATGTTCGCCGGGCGATGCCGCTAGACAATCCGCAATCGCTCAGCGCGGATGAGGTCTATGCCGTCGCCGCCTATATCTACAATCTGAACGAATTGGTGCCGGATGATTTCGTCGCAAATGCCGAAACGCTGCCGGCGATCGAGATGCCCAACCGCGGCAATTTCTTCACCGCCAGTATCGGCGACACCCACAACACCCGCTGCATGAGCGACTGCGATCCCATCGGCACGGTCGCCGACGGCTATGCGGCGAGGGCTGAGAACTGAAACCTGAATGCGGTGGCCAAGCGCCGCCGCACCACACAAACTATTAAGGATCAACGTTGCATGCATCGAAGGCGTAAGTCCATTTGGCTTTGATAAGGTAATTGTTACCGAAGGGGTTAAATATCCAAGCGACAACAACGGCAAATCGACACTGGCGGGCATGCTTCGATACGTAGCTTATGGCTAGTTGTTACTTCGGGCCACGAGTGCGGAAACCTTTGCCGCCAATGTCTTGACCTCGGATGAGAAGCAACAGCGTCGGGCGCGCAAGGGCTTTACGCCACATCCCGATCAGGGCAAGGCCGTAATCGAACCCGAGGATCTGCCGGAATGCGCGCGCTGGCAGAAGGTGTTGGTCGGCGAGACGCCTTGGGGTGACTGGGTGTGATCCCGCCAAAGTGCCGGGCGATCGTCGTTCGATGCCTTGTCTCGCGCCTGTTTCTGATCGCGCAGCATGGCCTGAACGCGAGGGCGCTGAGCGTGTTAACCGTATTTCATTCTTATTGATTTGTTAAGCCGGTCTTCATAACCTTCGGTCATGATCGGGGATCTTCCGCTTTCCGCCATGGTGCATTTCGAAGCCGTCGCGCGGCTGGGAGGGGTTATGCGCGCGGCAGAGGAATTGCAGGTCTCGGCCTCGGCGGTCAGCCAGCAGATCCGGCTGCTGGAACAGAACCTCGGGGTTAAACTGTTCCACCGGGAAAAGCGGCATCTGCGGCTGACCATCGACGGAGAGCGGCTTTTCCAGACCACGTCGCAGGCATTCCAGTCCATCCGCGAGGTGCGCGCAGCTATCATCCGCCAGCGCGAGACACATAACCTCTCGGTTCGGGTCAGTCCGTCCTTTGGCGTGCGCTGGCTGGCGCCGCGCCTTGCCGATTTCTGCCGTTTGCAGCCGGAATGGGATATCCGCGTCGATGCGACACCCAGCTTTACCGAATTCGATACCGAGGTCGTCGATATGGACCTGCGCTATGGCGAAGGCGATTGGGAAGGGCTGCACACCGATTGTATCGTCCACGATCTTATCCTGCCGATGTGCTCGCCCGCATATCTGGAAAAGCTGGGCCGGATTTCGGATGATCCGCGCGAGCAATTGCGCCATGCCAGCCTTATCGACAGCGTGAAGACCTATTACCGTTGGGACTACTGGCTGCCGCGCAATGGCGTGCAAGGCATGTCCATGAGCTATCGCTGCCGCTTTGACCGATCCAGCATGTCGGTCCAGATGGCGATGGATAACGGCGGCATCATCCTCGACAGCATGACCCTAGCCTTTGAAGAGCTGCGCCGCGGCGATCTGGTGCCGTTTTCGACGGTCTTCGAAGTGATCGAATTTCCCGCCTATTGGATCGTCTGCCCGCACCGGCATGCCGGGCGCCGGGCGGTGCGGCTGTTTTCGGACTGGGTGCGGGAAAAGGGCGTTCAGCACATGGCGCAGACGCGGCAGTGGCTGGAACAGCGTGGCCACCGCACCCGGTTCGAGCGTCGGGCAGCCTTTGTCGCTTCTGACGACCGCTAGGACGGATGCCGGGGCTAGGTGCCCGGCATCCTTGTTTTCGCGTCAGTAGATGGTCAGCGCCGGGATGAAGGTGAATGCCAACAGCAACCCCAGAGCGACAAGATAGAAGGGCAGCAGCGCCTTTGTCGTCGCCCCGATTCCCGTCCTTGCGATCGCCATAGAGATGAACAGCGTCGTGCCGACCGGCGGCGTATAGAGCCCGATGGACAGGTTGATCACCATCATCAGTCCCAACTGAACCGGGTCCAGCCCGATGGTGTTGCCGATGGTCACGAAGAGCGGGGCCAACAGCAGCACGGCGGCGGGCAGGTCAAGGAACATGCCCACGACCAGCATCACCAGATTGAGCGCGATCAACACCATCCACGGCTGCGTCAGGTTGGCCGCGACAAAGGCTGCGAGGTTCTGCGGTATCTGCTCTGCCGTCAGAATCCATTGGATCGTGCCCGAGGCCATGATGATCAGCATCACCGCGCCCGTCATCATGCCAGTGTCAACCAGCGCATTCCAGATCAGTCGGGGCGTCACGTCGCGGTAGAAGAAGATCCCGATCAGCAGCGCATAGGCTACCGCCAGAACGCTGACCTCGGTGGGCGTGGCGATCCCAAATCGCAGCGTGCCGATGATGAAGATGGGCATCAGCAGTGCCGGCAGGGCAAAGAAGACCTGGCTTTTGAAGGCCTGGAACCCGCCCGGCAGCGGCGCTGCCGGCAAGCCGCGGCTCTTCGCGACCAGCCAGACGGCCAGCATCATGCCCGCGGCGAGCATCAGCCCCGGCAGGATGCCCGCGACGAACAGATCTACGATCGAGACATTCGCCACCAAACCATAAAGGATCAGTGGGATCGACGGCGGGATCAGGACCGAGATGGTCGAGGACGAGGCGTTGATCGCCGCCGCGAAAGGCGCAGGATAGCCGTCGCGCACCTGTACCGGGATGAGCGCATTGCCCATGGCAGAGGCATCGGCCACGGCCGAGCCGGACACGCCGCCGAACATGACCGAGCCGAGGATGCTGACCTGCCCCAGCCCGCCGCGAAAGCGGCCGACGACAAGACGGGCGATATTGACCAGATATTCGCCGAACTTTCCGTGCATCATCAGCGATCCGGCAAGGATGAAATAGGGGATTGCCAGCATCGGAAAGGCCTGCGTCGGCGCATAAAGCCGCTGTGCGATCACTGCCAGAGGCTTGCCGTCCATGAGCAGCGCCAGCGCCGTGCCGCCCAGCATGGCATGGGCCACCGGCACCGACAGGGCCATCAGGGCGAAAAACGCAATTACGAGAACAGGTGTCATTCCGTTTTCTCCTCAGCTCAGGCTTGATGCGGTTTCGACATTGCGCAGCACGCGGCCCATCAGCGCGGCGATGATGTCGCAGGCGCAGATGACCGCCATGGAACCAAAGCCATAGATCAGGCTGGCATAACCCCACCACTGGCTGATTCCGCCCAGTGCGCTGATGCGCTGATATTGCGCCGCGCGAATGATCGGAAACGCGGACCATACCACGAAGACCGAAATCAGCAGCGTCAGTGCCGAGACGATGATGAACAGCAGCCTTTGGCGCTCGGGTGTCAGCAGATCGGGAAGGATGGTGATGGCGATGTTGCGACTGTAGACGGTGGCGATGACCACGCCACCGGCAATCATCCAAGGCAGCAGGATGGCGTGGATCTCATAGGCCCAGCCCAGCCCCTGACCGTAGACATAGCGCAGCACCACATTGGCAAGCAGGCCCAGAAACAGCACGACCAGCGTCACCACGCAGATCAGCCGCCCCGACAGGTCCAGCGCCGAGATGATGCCGCGAAGGATGGCGGGCGCAACGCGCCCAACCTCTGCGGTTTCGGAATGGGGCGCGCCGGTCATTGCTGGCTCGCCGCGACAATCGCATCGACCAGTTCGGGATAGCGGGCGCGATACTCGTCATAGATGGCCGAAGTGGCATCGACGAACGCTTGACGGTCGGCGAGCTCGGTGACGATGGCGCCCTCTTCCTCCAGCTTCTGACGCACCTCCTGTTCTTGTTCGGCGGCGGCCTGCCGCTGGAAGGTCGTGGCCTCATCAGCACTGTCTTGGACACAGGCCTGATCCTCTGGCGAGAGGCCCGCCCACCACGCCATGCTGGCCAGAAGCGGGGTCGTCTCGTATTTGTGGCCGGTCAACGAGATGTATTTCGTGATCTCGTGCAGCTTGGACGAGTAGATGTTGGTCAGCGGGTTTTCCTGCGCCTCGAACACGCCCGATTGCAGCGCAGTCGGCAGTTCGGCAAAGGTCAGCGGTGCCGGGTTGGCGCCGAAGGCGTTGAAGATGGCGATGGTCATGTCATCGGGGGGCGTTCGGATCTTCACGCCGCGAAAATCTTCCGGGGTTTCGATCGACTTCGACAGATGGCTGACGTGGCGGATGCCGTTATCCCAGAACGCCAGCAGCTTCAGCCCTGCGTTCTGTGCGCGCTCGTCGATCTGGGTTCTGATGTCGCCGTCGATGACTTCCCATGCGCTGGCCGCATCGGCGAACAGGAACGGCAGGCCGATCACGTTCAGTTCCGGCACGATTTGGGCCGTGGCCCCCTGACTGTTGGCGGTGATCTGGATGACATTGGCCGAAGTCGAGGTCAGCGCCTCGACGTCATCGCCCATGGTCGCGGCTCCGGCGACCGAAACGGTGATCCGGCCCTCGGTGCAGGCAGCGACCTTCTCGGCAAAGAAATCAGCGGCCAGCGAGCGCGGGTTGCCGGGCGGCTGTGCATGGGCCAAGATGATCGTATTGGCCATGCCTGCGCCGGCAAAAGCGGTGCTGCACAGGATGGCTGCAAGAACAGTGCGTGTCATATGATGTTTCCTCCCAGAAACGGTTGAGAAAAGCCCGCCGCCTCCCTGCGGCGGGTGCGGTTTCAGTGGATCAAGGAACCGCCGTTCACGTCCACCTCGGTGCCGGTGCAATAGGCCGACAGATCCGAGGCCAGAAACAGACAGCAGCCCGCAACATCGCGCGCCTCGCCGGCGCGGCCCATGGGGATGCCGGCAAGGATGCCGTCCATCATCTCGGGCGTCAGTTTGCCAGCGGTGATGTCGGTGGCGATGAAGCCGGGGCAGACCGCGTTGACACGGATGTTCTGCGGCGCCAGTTCGCGCGCCATTGCCTTGCTGAGACCCAGAACCCCTGCCTTGGCCGCCGAATAATGCGGCCCGCCAAAGATGCCGCCGCCACGCTGCGCCGAAACCGAGGACAGGTTGACGATGCTGCCCTCGTTCTGCGCGCGCATGGTCGGGATCACCGCCTGGCTCATGTAAAGCGTGCCGCGCAGGTTCACGTCCAGCACCGCATCGTAATTGCCCGCCGCGATTTCCATCAGCTTCAGCGGCTGGGTGATGCCGGCGTTGTTCACCAGCACGTCGATGCGGCTCCAGCGGGACAGCACCTCCTCCGCCGCCCGCTTGCAGGCGTCCAGATCGGTGACGTTGCAGGCAAGGCCGATGTGACCCTCGCCCAGATCGGCGGCGGCGGCCTTGGCCTGTTCCGCGTCCAGATCGAGAATGGCGACCTTTGCGCCATGTTCGGCAAAAAGCTGCGCTGTTGCCTTCCCAAGACCACGGGGCGAGGCCGCGCCGGTCACGATGGCGAATTTTCCGTCAAGCAGGCCCATGGCCCTTCTCCTTTTTAAGATAGTGCGAGGGGCGGCCGGTTACAGCCAGCCTTTGATCTGTGCGGCGACCTTTTCGACGGTCAGCCCATACATGTCGTGCAGTGTCGGCAGAGCTCCCGCTTCAAGGAACGCATCCGGCAGGCCGATCATGCGGAAGGTTGGCGTGACGCCGCTGCGCAGCAGGGTGCCGGCCACCGCTTCACCCAGACCGCCCACGACCGTGTGGTTCTCGGCCGTCACAACCAGCCGTCCGCCCTTGGCCGCCTCGGCCAGAATGGTTTCGGTATCCAGCGGCTTGATTGTCGGCACATGCAGCACCGCCACATCAATCCCGTCGCGGGCCAGCGCCACGGCTGCGTCCAGCGCGCGCATGGTCATGAAGCCGGTCGCGATCACCAGAACGTCGCGCCCCTCGCGGATCATCTGCGCCTTGCCAAGCTGGAATTTATAGTCCGGCTTGTGGCGGGTCAGGACGGAAGGCACCTTGCCGCGCGGCAGGCGGCTGTAGACGGGGCCGTCATGCGCGCCGAGCTGCGGCACCATTCCGATGATGTCATCGGCGTCGCACGGGTCTATGACGGTCATGTTTGGCAGACCGCGGAAGATCGCCAGATCTTCGGTCGCCTGATGGCTGGGACCATAGCCGGTGGTCAGGCCCGGAAGCGCGCAAACGATCTTGACCGGCAGATTTTCCTCGGCGATTGCCATGGCGATGAAGTCATAGGCGCGGCGGCTGGCGAAGACGGCATAGGTGGTGGCGAAGGGGTTGAACCCCTCACGCGCCAGCCCGGCAGCGGCCGACATCAGCAACTGTTCGGCCATGCCCATCTGATAGAAGCGGTCGGGCATCGCCTGTGCGAAGATGTGCAGATCGGTGTATTTCGCCAGATCGGCAGAGAGGCCGACGATTTTATCGTCCCGTTTTGCCGCCTCGACCAGCGCATGGCCGAAGGGGGCGTTGACCGTCTCATAGCCTTCGGCGGCCAGCGAGGCGATCATCGCGGTCGTCGCCACACGCTCGCCCTCGGGCAGTTTGCGCGGCTCGTATTTGCGCTTCATGGATGCCAGCGTCATTGCGGTTTCCCTTTTTCCAGAACGGTCAGCGCCTTGGCCCATTCGTCCGGCTCGACGCGGACGAAATGCGTGATCTCGCGGGTCTCCAGGAAATTGACTCCCTTGCACATCTTGGTGTCGAAGATGATGACGCGCGGGCCGGGATGGTCGGCCTGTCGGGCGGCGTCAAAGGCCGCGACCACCGCATCCAGATCGTTGCCATCGACCCGCTGCGCGTGCCATCCGAAGGCCTGCCACTTGGCCCGCTCGTCGCCTTGGGCCAGTGCTGCCGTGGATTTGCCGTCTGCCTGCTGGTCATTGAAATCGACAAGGCAGATCAGGTTGTCCAGCCGATGCTGGACACCCGACATCACCGCTTCCCATGTCGAGCCTTCGCCCAACTCGCCATCCGACATCAAGTTATAGACAAAGGCAGGGTTGTTCTTGCGCTTTAGCCCCATCGCCATGCCGACCGCGATCCCCAGCCCATGCCCCAGAGAACCGCCGGTTATCTCCATGCCGGGCGTGTAGGACGCCATCCCGGACATCGGCATCCGGGAATCGTCCATGCCATAGGTTTCCAGTTCTTCTTCAGGCAGGATGCCTGCCTCCATCAGCACCGAATAAAGCGCGATGGCGTAATGGCCGATGGACAGCAGAAAACGGTCGCGGCCTTCCCATTCGGGGTCTTTGGGGTCGTAGTTCAGTGCGTGAAAATATGAGGCCGCCAGCACGTCGGCGACACCAAGAGCCTGCCCGATATAGCCTTGGCCCTGCACCTCGCCCATCAGCAGGGCCTTACGACGAATATTCCATGCCCGCAGCGCCAACGAAACGTTGGACACCGCAGCTAAGCGGCTGTCAACTGTCATGAATTCCTCCCACCGGCATTTGCCGTAAGGGAAGTGTGCGCTGAAACAGAGCGAAAGTATTGTATCTTTTCTTTGGAAGTTGTTAAGAATAACTAATGTAATTTATGGGTGTCGGACAAGGCTGCTATTCTCTTCCTTGTCGGCGACCACGATCAACTGTCGTCTCGATAAAGCGGCGCGACAGGAACTTGCCGCCCACCGCTTGAATAAATGCCTCAATATGCGGGGTTTCGCGCTGGGCGCCATGGACGGTCTGATCGCGCTATGCCTCGGCGACGCACAACTATTGGTCGCCATTTGCCTCCGCCGACATAGATCGACATCACGTCCTGATCGTCTTGGATGGCCCGAGAAGCAGACGGTTGAGCAATTTTCTACCCAAGAAGAATGTCAGAACGCGACATCATTAAGCAAGAAGCGTCGCAGCTGTGCGACTACCTCGTCATAGTCGCATCATGAGGTCATCTCATGTGTGCTGGTCGCAAAGCATCATCACCCAGTCAGACGCGGCGGGCCGTTCAATCAGACCGCCGCCGCCCGTTCAGAAAAACGCCTGCAAGCCCGTCTGCGCGCGCCCCAATATCAGAGCGTGAACGTCGTGCGCGCCTTCGTAGGTGTTCACCGTTTCCAGGTTGCACATATGGCGGAACACCGGGAATTCGTCGGAAATGCCGTTGCCGCCGTGCATGTCGCGGGCCATGCGGGCGATGTCCAGCGCCTTGCCGCAGTTGTTGCGCTTGATGATGGAAATCATCTCTGGCGCCATGCGGCCTTCTTCGAACAGGCGGCCGACGCGCAGGGCGGCTTGCAGGCCAAGGCTGATTTCGGTCATCATCTCGGCCAGTTTTTTCTGATAAAGCTGGGTTTGCGCCAAGGGTTTGCCGAATTGGCGGCGGTCAAGGCCGTATTGGCGCGCCGAATGCCAGCAGGCTTCGGCCGCGCCCATCGCACCCCATGCAATGCCGAACCGCGCGCGGTTCAGACAGCCAAAGGGACCGGCCAGCCCCTCGATTTCGGGGAAGATCGCGCTTTCGGGGATTTCCACGTCCTGCATCACGATTTCGCCGGTGATCGACGCGCGCAGGCTAAGCTTGCCCTCGATTTTCGGCGCGGACAGGCCGGGCGTTTCCTTATCCAGCACAAAGCCGCGGATATTGCCGCCATGCGCATCAGATTTCGCCCAAACGACGAACACATCCGCGATGGGGCTGTTGGAAATCCACATTTTCGACCCGTTCAGGACATAGCCGCCATCGACCTTGCGGGCGGTGGTTTTCATGCCTGCGGGGTCAGACCCGGCGTCGGGTTCGGTCAGGCCAAAGCAGCCGATCCATTCGCCTGATGCCAGTTTCGGCAGGTATTTGCGGCGCTGTTCTTCCGACCCGTAGGCATAGATTGGATACATCACCAGCGATGATTGCACCGACATCATGCTGCGATATCCGCTGTCCACGCGTTCCACCTCGCGCGCGACAAGGCCGTAACTGACGTAACCCGCGCCAATCCCGCCATATTCTTCGGGGATGGTGACGCCCAAAAGGCCCAGATCGCCCATTTCGGCAAAGATCGCCGGGTCGGTTTCCTCGCGTCGATACGCATCGCGGACGCGCGGTTGCAGCCGGTTCTGGGCATACGCGGCGGCGCTGTCACGGATCATCCGCTCATCCTCGGTCAGCTGATCGTTCAGCAAAAACGGGTCGTCCCATACCAAACGGTTCGTGTCTTTCATCGGTCGTCTCCTGTGCTTTGTGATAGAACGGCCCCGGCCAGCAGCAGCCCCAAAAGGCGCGCATCGGCCCCATCTGACCGGGAATTAAGCAGCACCGGCACGCGCGCCCCCAGAACGATGCTGGCGGTGCGGGCCTGACCGTGCAGCTTCCACGCCTTGACGGTGGCATTCCCCGATTCAATCGAGGGAAACAGGATCAGATCGGCCTGGCCCGCGACCGGGCTTTCGCCCAGCCCTTTGCGCGCGGCAGCAGTGGGCGACAGGGCGACGTCATAACCGAACGGCCCATCGACCAGCGCCGTGCCAAATTCGCCCACAGCGGCGGCACGGGCCAATGCGGCGGCGTCGGTGGTGGCGGGCTGGCTGTCGCTGATCTTTTCCGATGCGGCGATGGCGGCGATGCGGGGCGCGGACAGCCCAAGCCCGCGAAACAGCGGCAGGGCGTTGTGGATAATCGCGCGTTTCTGGTCCAGCGTTGGCAGGGGCAGGATGCCGTTATCGGTCGCGCCAATCAGCCGGGGAACCGATGGCATTTCGGCCAACGTCAGGTTTGACAAAACGCCCGGCCCGCGCAGGCCGGTGTCGCGGTCCACCACGGCGCGCAAATATGCGGCGCTGTCCACGCGGCCCTTGACCAGCACCCCGGCCCGGCCCGCACGAATGGCGGCGACGGCGCGCGGGGCGGCGTCGGTCGGCGCGTCGATGATGGTCGCCCCGGCCAGTGCGGGGGGCAGGGCGGCGCGGATGCGCTCCGCATCGCCGGTCAGGGTGACATCGCCGACGATCCCCGCCCCGTGCGCGGTGGCAAGGGCGGCCAGCGTGGCGTCATCCTCGCCGCCCGCCACGGCAACAGACAGCGGCGCGCGGCCCATCAGCGCAGCGCGCAGGGCGTCAAAGCTGCGGATCACCATGGCAGGGCCTCGATTTCGGGGGTGACGGGCCAGTAGCGCGGCTGTTCGGTGCCGGCCAGCACGCGGGCGGCCCCTTGGGCCAGCGCCTGACTTTCGCGGCTGCCGGGCATGATCGTCACCGGCCCTAACGCGCCGCAACGGGCGGTCAACGCATCGGTCAGCTGCCGCGAATGCGCCATGCCGCCGGTCAGCACAATGCCATCGGGCCGAAAATCGACAGATGCCGCAACCGCCCCAATCGCCCGCGCGATTTGCAAGACCATCGCCCGCCAGACCAGCGCGGCGCGGGTGTCGCCCGCGTCGATCATCGTCTGCACCCGGCGCATGTCCTTGGTGCCAAGATAGGCAAAGACACCGCCCTGACCATACAGCTTGCGTTTCAGGGTGGCCTTGTCATAGGCGCCGGAATAGCACAGGTCGATCAAGGACATCGGCGGCAGGCCCCCGGCACGTTCGGGGGAAAAGGGCGAAATCTCCATCCGGTTAGAGCTTTCGACGATCCGCCCCGCGCGGATGGCCGCGATGGAAATGCCCGCGCCCATATGCGCGATGACGGCGTTCAGGTGGTCAAACGGCTTGCCCAGATCATCGGCCAACTGACGCCCGCAGGCGCGGATGTTCAGCGCGTGAACAAAGGAAAAGCGCGGCAATTCGGGGCAGCCGGACAGGCGCGCCTCGGGTGGCAATTCATCGACGGATACGGGGTCAACGACAAAGGCCGGGCAACCCGCATCCGCCGCAATCCGCTGTGCCAAGGGCGCGCCAAGGTTGGATGCGTGGTGATGCACGGGGCGGTTCAGCGCGAAATCGACCAGTTCATCATTCACCGCAATCACCCCCGCAGGCACCGGGGTCAGCATCCCGCCACGCCCGGCAACGGCGATCAGCGGCGCGTTGTGTTGGGCCAGCCAGCCGGCAATCGCCTGTGCACGAAAGGGCAGCTGCGCCTTGATGCTGTCGAAACCGGCCATGACGCGTTCGTCATGGTCCAGCGTGTCTTCGGCCAAGGCGGTGCCATCGGGGTCAAACAGGCCAAGCCGCGTGGTGGTGGTGCCGGGGTTGATGGTCAGAATCACGCCCATAAGCCTTAACCCAGATAGGATGTTTTGACGGTGGTATAAAACTGCGCGGCATGGCTGCCCTGTTCGCGGGGGCCGTAAGAGCTGCCCTTGGTGCCGCCGAAGGGGACGTGGTAATCAACGCCCGCCGTGGGCAGGTTCACCATCACCATGCCGGCGCGCGCATGGCGGCGGAAGGCGCGGGCATGGCGCAAAGACGTGGTGCAGATGCCCGCAGACAGGCCGAAATCGCTGTCATTGGCAACGCCAAGGGCTTCGTCGAAATCGGCCACGCGGATCACGGTTGCGCAGGGGCCAAAGATTTCCTCGCGCGCCACGCGCATGTCGTTGGTGGCACCAGTGAGCAGCGCCGGGCGTTGGAAGTATCCGTTGCCGTCCAGCCGTTCACCGCCGATGACGTTGCAGCCTTCGGCCCGCGCCAGATCGACGTAAGACAGGTTGCTGGCCAGTTGCGATTCCGATGCAACGGGGCCGATCTGCGTCGCCTGGTCCAGCGCAGGGCCGACGCGCAGCGCCTGCATCTGCCGCGACAGCGCATCAACGAAAGCGTCGTGGATACCGTCCTGCACGATCAGGCGCGACGATGCGGTGCAGCGTTGCCCGGTGGAAAAGAACGCGCCGTTCAGGCAGGCGGCAACCGCCACGTCAAGATCGGCGTCATCCATGACCACCATTGGGTTTTTGCCGCCCATTTCCAGTTGCAGCATTTTCATCTGCGCAGCACCAGATTGCGCGATGCGCCGCCCTGTGGGGACCGATCCGGTAAAGGAAAGCGCCGCGATTTCAGGTGCTTCGCAGATGGCTTGCCCCACGACAGACCCCGCGCCCATGACCAGATTGAACACCCCCGCGGGCGCGCCCGCCGCATGGATGATCTGCGCCAACAGATGCGCGGTGCCGGGGGTCAGATCGGCGGGTTTCAGCACCACCGCATTGCCATAGGCCAGCGCGGGCGCAATCTTCCACGCCGGGATCGCGGCGGGAAAGTTCCACGGCGTGATCAACCCGACCACGCCCACCGGCTCGCGCGTGATCTCAATATCGACGCCGGGGCGGATAGAGGCCAAAGCCTCGCCCGTCAGCCGCAGCGCCTCGCCGCTGAAAAAGCGAAAGATCTGCGCGGCACGGCGGGTTTCGGCGATGGCCTCGGGCAGGGTTTTGCCTTCTTCGCGGGCCAGCATGGTGCCGATGTCTGTGGCCTGCGCGTTGATCATTGCGGCGATGCGGTCCAGCAGGTCGGCGCGCGCCTGCGGGCCTACATCCCACCATGCGGGCTGGGCGGTGGCGGCGGCGCGGGCCGCGGCGGCGGCGTCATCGGCGCTGCCTTGGGCGTAATGGCCGATGATGTCAGACAGGTCCGAAGGGTTCAGGTTTGGCCGCGTCTGTTCGCCCGGCACCCACGCCCCGTTTATCAGGTTGTCATGCGTCATTGCTGTGCCTTTGCTGCCTCGATCGAGGCTTCGATGATGTCCAGCGCCTCGGCCAGCTGGTCCATCGGGATGGTCAGCGGCGGCAGCAGGCGGATGACGTTATACCGCGTGCCGCAAGACAGCAGGATCAGCCCGCGCTGTTCCGCCTCGGCCACGATGGCGGCGGTCAGGGGCGCGTCGGGGGCGTTGGTGGCGCGATCCGTGACCAGTTCAAAGGCGTTCATCGCGCCAAGCCCGCGCACCTGACCGATGCATTCCATGCCCTGCCGGTCGGCGATGGCATTCAGGCGGGCGCGGATCTGCTGGCCAATGTCATCGGCGCGCGCGCACAGGTTTTCATCCGCGATCACATCCAGCACCGCATTGGCGGCGGCGACGGCCAGCGGGTTACCGGCATAGGTGCCGCCGATGCCGCCGGGGCCGGGCGCATCGACGATTTCCGCCCGCCCGGTCACGGCAGACAGCGGAAAGCCGCCCGCCAGACCCTTGGCCATGGTCACCAGATCGGGCGCAACGCCGCTGTGATCAAAGCCGAACATCCGCCCCGTGCGCGCCATGCCCGCCTGCACCTCGTCGGCAATCAGAACGATGCCGTGGCGGTCGCAGATCTGGCGCAGGCTGCGCAGGAAACCGGCGGGCGCGATGGTAAAGCCGCCTTCGCCCTGCACGGGTTCGATAATCATCGCCGCCACGCGGTCGGGGTCAACAGATGAGGCCAGCAGCCGTTCCAGATGGGTGGTTGCCTCGGCCTCGGTCACGCCGTGAAAATCGTTCGGGAACGGCGCGTGGACGATTTCGGGCGGCATGGCGCCAAAGCCCTTTTTATAGGGCGCGACCTTGCCGGTCAGCGCCATGCCCAACAGCGTGCGCCCGTGAAACCCGCCCGAAAAGCTGATAACACCCGACCGCCCTGTAAAGGCGCGCGCCATTTTCACGGCGTTTTCAACGGCTTCGGCCCCGGTTGTGACCAGCATGGTTTTCTTGGCGAAATCGCCGGGGGTTGCCGCGTTCAGCCGTTCGGCCAGCTTCAGATAACCTTCATAGGGTGCGACGTGGAAACAGGTATGCGTAAACGCCTGCGCCTGATCTGCCACCGCCTGCATCACGCGCGGGTGCCGGTGGCCGGTGTTGTTCACGGCAATACCGGCGGCAAAGTCGATAAAGCGCCGCCCGTCGGCATCCCACAATTCGGCATTTTCGGCACGGGCCGCATAGATGTTGCGGGTGGCAACGCCGCGGGCAACAGCGGCGGATTTGCGGTCGGCAAGGACGGCGGAATGGGTCATCTTAACCTCGCATGGTTGTTCAGATCAGGCTAAGCTTGCTTTATATCTTGAGCAACATCGCCACGATACTTGTGCACGATCTGACAAAAGATTGTGCGCGCGGTGCCGGATTGATAAGGTTTTCGGGCGGATAAAGGGGGCAGAAATGCAAGATTTCGATGTCGGCGCGCGCCTGCGTCAGCTGCGGATCGAGGCGGGGTTATCGCAACGCGGCCTGGCCGATTCGTCAGGCGTGCCGCATGGGCAGGTGTCGATGATTGAAACGAACCGGTCCAGCCCGTCGGTGGCGTCTTTGCGCAAAATATTGGGCGGGTTGGGGTTAACCATGTCCGAGTTTTTTGAACCCGACACGCCCGCCGCGCAGACCGTCTTTTTCCGCCCCCAGGACATGCGCGACCTGACGGCGCGGCTGTATTCCACACAGGACGCGCAGGGCCGGATCACGCTGCGGCAGGTGGGCGATGCGCGGGCGCATGGGCTGCAAATCCTGCATGAACGATATGATCCGGGGGCCGATACCGGCGATCAGATGCTGGAACATGCCTCGCATGAAGGCGGCATTGTCATTGCGGGCGAGATCGAAGTGACGGTGGGCGCGGAAACCGCCACCCTGAAGGCGGGCGACGGTTATCTGTTCGATTCCACCCTGCCGCATCGGTTCCGCAATAGATCGGATCGTGAGGCGGTGATCGTGTCGGCCTGCGCGCCGCCCTATCTGTAAGGCGGCGCGCAGCGGGTCATGCCGGCTCGGCGATTTTTTCGGCTTTTGTATCCGTGGCTTGCACCGGCGTGCTGGTCAGCAGGTAAACCCCGCTTTCGTCCAGTTCCGCCGTCCAGCCGGGTTCAATGACGATGGTTGTTGTCACCTCTTGGATCACCGCCGGGCCACTGACCTGATCGCCCGCGCCCAGTTTGTCACCGTCATAAACCGGCGTATCCTGCGCCTGCCCGGATGCGTCAAAGATCATCGGGCGGGTGGCTATCTGCGCGTTATCCGCGCCTTTGCCCGCCGCGATGCTGAACCGGCCCGGCTTGTCCACAATGCCCGTCAGTGTGCTTTCCACATTCACGATTTCCACCGCGCTGCCCGGTTCGGAATAGGTGTAAAGTTCTTCATGCCGGGCATGGAAGGCGGCGCGCAGCCGGTCCAGCGCATCCTCGGTGATGTCGAAGGGGTCAACCTCGACCGTGCATTCATGGACCTGCCCGACATAGCGCATGTCCAGACTGCGCCGCACCTGCACCTGATCGCCGGTAAAGCCGTCGCCCGACAGATCGGTGCGCCCGTTTTCTTCCAGCCGCGCGAACAGGCCGTTCAGGCGGGTGGCGGCCTCGGCCCCTTCCAGACGGATCGGGGCGGGGGCCATGTAGTTATACTTCACATCCGACAGGATTTGCCCAAAGGCGCACAGGCCCGATGCGAATTTCGACACCATGATCTTGCTGATGCCCATTTCGCGGGCCAGCGCGGTGATATGCGCGCCGGTCGCCCCGCCCGCGCAGTTCAGCACGAAATCGCGCGGGTCATAGCCGCGTTCAACCGACACGCGGCGAATGGCGTTCACCATGTTGTTGTTGACGATGGTGAACATGCCATACGCCGCCTTTTCGACGCTGATGCCCAGCGGGTCGGCCAGATGCGTGCGGATCGCCTGACGCGCCTTGTCCACATCCAGCGGCAGACGCCCGCCCACCAGACCTTCGGGGTTCAGATAGCCCAGCACAAGGTTCGCATCCGTCGTTGTCGGCTGCGTGCCGCCCTGACTATAGCAGGCAGGCCCCGGTTCAGACCCCGCCGATTGCGGCCCCATCTGCATCAGGCCCATATCGTCGATCCAGCCGATGGACCCGCCCCCCGCGCCCAGCGTTTCCACCTGAATCATCGGAATACCAATGCGATAGCGCAGAAAGTCGATGTTTTTCGACACATTCGCCCGGCCTTCGCGGGTCAGGGTGATGTCAAAGGACGTGCCGCCCATGTCAACGGTGATGATGTCCTGCATATCCCAGGGCTGACCCAGCCACAGCGCGGCCTGTGGCGCCGATGCGGGGCCGGAATTGATCGCATAGACCGATTGATCGCTGACCACCTTGCCCAGCGCAAGCCCGCCGTTTGATTGGAAATACCGCACCGGTTGACGCGCGCCCAGTTCCTGAAAATACGCATCCACCTGCGTGACATAGCGTTGCAGGATCGGCGCAAGATAGGCGTTGACGATGGCGGTGGATGTGCGGGTATATTCGCGCACCTGCGGGTAAAGCTGGCTGCCGATGGTCAGACGCACATCGGGCATCATTTCGCGCACGATTTCGGCGGCGCGGTTTTCGTGATCGGGGTGCATGACCGACCAGACAAAGGAAATCGCCACCGATTCAACGCCTTCACGGATGAAATGGTCGCAGGCGGCGCGCACGTCATCTTCGTTCAGCGGCGTATAGACGCGGCCATCCGACAGCACCCGTTCCGACACCCCGCGCCGCAGGTAACGCGGCACCAGCATGGTTGCGGGCGGATAATCGGGGTCGTAGCGATAGCCGTCTTCCTTATGGCCAAGGCGAATCTCGATGCTGTCCTCATGGCCCTTGGTCGCAATCAGGCCGGTTTTCGCGCCGTTATGGGTAATCAGCGCGTTCAGGCCCACGGTGGTGCCGTTGATGCACAGATCGGCATTCGGAATGATGTCAGACGGCGCAAGGCCGGTTTCTTCCTGAATGACCTTCAGGCCGTTCTTGATGGCCTCGGTCGGGCGGGTGGGCGTGGACAGCGTTTTGAAAATGCGCACGCCATGTTCGCGGTCGGCCAGAATAAAGTCGGTAAAGGTGCCGCCTGCGTCGATGCCAAGGCGATATTGGTTTTTCATGGGTGTTATCCTTGTGTTGGCGTCAGGCAGCGCGCAGGCGGGCGGTTTCGCCCTGATCCACGGCCAGCGTGTCGGGGTCGGTGATGACCACGCCGTAATCGCGGCGCGCGCCTTCGATGCTGACCAGACCGTTGCGGACATCATCGACCACGCGGTCAATGTCGCGTTCAAACGGGTTGCCGTAACCGCCGCCGCCGGGGTTTTTGTTCGCGGCGCGTTCGCCGGGTTTGATGGTTTCGATCACGTTATCGGTGATGATCTTTGTCTCACCGCCGCGCGTCACCTCCAGCCGGCCGACCTTGGCCGAGACCATATCCGACTGCGCCCCGGCTGCACCCATGGCGGGGATGCGGCGGCCTTCGCCAAAGGTGATCAGCGTCATATCGCTGTCCATCGGCTCGACCTCCCAGCAGGTGCCGGAACCGCCGCGATATTTGCCCGCGCCGCCCGAATCTTGCATCAGGGAATAACGGTGAATGATGATCGGATAGCTGTGTTCCAGCATTTCAATATCGCCCGAGGTCAGCGCCCCAAAGCAGCATTGCGGCCCGCAGGCGTGCCAGCCGTCTTGCGATGACGTCGCGCCCGCGCCCGAAATGATCGAGGCCAGCACCATCGTCACATATTCTTCGTCGTGGCGTTTGTCCCAGCCGGCGATGTTGCAGCCATTGGCATGGCCCCAGCTTGCCGACACCTTATGCGGGGCCGCCTGTTCAAAGGCCAGACGCACCGCATCGGTCAGCGTTTCCATAGGCGTAGTGGTGCAGTTCATATGGGGCGCGGGCGATTGCGCGTTGCACAGCGTGCCTTTTGATCCCATGTCGGTGGTGACGCAGCGATACAGCCCTTCGTTATAGGGCGGGGGCAGCTGCGCGAACATCATCAGGCCCAGATAAACGCCCGAATGGCTGTTTCCTTCGTAACTGTTGATGAAATAAGGGATCTGCGGCGGGCTGTCGATTTCGATGTGAACGCCGTCGCCTTCGATCGTGACCTTGGCCTTGATTTCAAAATCGCCAAAGCCGTGGCCCGCATCCTCAAGAATGGCGGTGCCGTGATAGGTGCCGTCGGGAACCTCGGAGATCAGCTTGCGCATATGGTGTTCGGCCATGTCCAGCAGTTCGGCGATGCAATCCTGCACCACGTCTTTGCCGTATTTGTCCATCATGCGGATCAGCGCGCGCGCGCCGACCTGACAAGCGCCGATCAGCGCGTTAAAGTCGCCCTCTTGGTCGCGGCGGGCGCGCATATTGGTCAGCAGCAGGTTCATCACATCCTTGCGCGGCTTGCCCCGGTCCCACAGCTTGATGGGCGGGATGCGCAGACCTTCGGCAAAGATTTCCTTGGCGTTGGGGTTGTATCCCGCCGGAACCGGGCCGCCGATGTCGGTCAGATGGCCCTTGCAGACGGTCCAGAACACCAGCTCGCCTTCGTAAAAGACCGGCATATACATGCAGGTGTCGATGATGTGGCTGCCGCCATAGGCGGGGTCGTTATGCAGGATCAGATCGCCTTCGTGGATGTCGCCGTCAAAGAACTTGGCCACAGATTTCATCGCCGGAATCAGGCTGCCCAGATGGATCGGAATATCCTGACCTTGCAGGATCATTTCCGGTGTGTGGTTGAACAGCGCCGTCGAATAATCATGCGCCAAGTTGAAAACCGAACTGCGCGCCGTCTGTTCCAGCGTCAGCGTCATTTCGCGCTGCGTCGTTTCCAGCACGCCCCGGACCACGGACAGCGTGATCGGGTCCACATTGCGTTTTGTCATTGTTGCGTCCTCCCAGATGCAGGCGGGGCGCTTCCTCTTGCGCTGTCTCCACCCCTGTTCCCAAAGGGTGGCGCGGGGCGGCGCTGATTTCTTGCAGCAGGGTGCGGTTAAACTTGTCGATCAGAGAAGCCAGACCCCGCCCGCCTGCGACAATCTGTCCTTGTTAGGGCCCATAAAGCCGCTTAAGCTGCCCGTCGCCTTTTTGGGAGGAGAGGCATGGACATCACCGCGCATTCCACGGCCGAGATGCCGCCCGAGGGGCGTGCAGCCGAATGGACGCGCGTGATTGCCGAGACCTATTTTCCCCTGCACCTGACTTTCGCGCAAAGCGACACCTTCACCGGGCGGCTGGACCGGCGCGTGATGGGGCAGGTGTCGCTGTCGCGGCTGGCGACCGCGCCCTTGCAATACGAACGGCAGGGCCAGCACATCGCCCATATTCAGGACGAGGAATATCTGGTCACGGTCCCGCATCTGGCCCCGGTCGATTTCAAGCAGTTGGGGCGCGAGGTGCGCGTGGCCCCCGGCGGTTTTCTGATCGAACGCGCGGATGAACCCTATCGTTTTTCGTATAAGGATCCGAACGACCTCAGCGTGCTGAAAATCTCGCGCCGGGCCTTGGCGGAAAAGCTGCGCGACCCGGATCGGTTTTGCGCCAGCGCCATCGACGCCAGCAGCGGGCTGCCCGCGCTGTTCACCTCTATGCTGGTCCAGCTTCAATCGCTGCACCTGAACCAAGGCCATGCCGCCGCGATCCTTGGCCGTCAGATCGTCGATGTGCTGGCGCTTGCGCTGGACGAGCGCGCCGAACAAGATGACGCCGCCATGTCGCCCGTCCGCGCCGGCCATCTGCGCCGGGCCGAACGCACCGTCCGCCAGAACCTTGCCAATCCGCTGTTATCACCCGGCTTTGTTGCCGACATCTGCGGCATATCCAAACGTTACCTGCATGAGCTGTTCGGCGACACCGACCGCACCGCCGCCCAGTTCATCCGCGAAGAAAGGCTGATCGCCGCGCGCGATATGATCGCCTCGACCCGTGGGATCGCGCTGGCCGAGATCGCCTATCGCTTTGGCTTTTCCGATCAGGCGCAGTTTTCGCGGCTGTTCAAGGCGCAATTCGGCATGACGCCTTCGGAATGGCGCCGTCTGGGGGCCAGCGCCGCATAGGGCGCGGTTCATCCACAGACAAAACTTTCCGCGCCGCCGATCAATACGCGCGCGCGCCTGCCCCGCAGGATCACCTGACCGAAGAGACGTGACCCAAAGCGGAGTGGAGGCCGCGTCACGTGCTTGCCCGTTTGGGAAAGGGGCAGCCAAGGGCCTTCGGTCAAAATCCCACAAGGGAGGATGTAATGGCCGGAGCAATCAACGCGCAGGATGACACCGCGCAGGGCCTTGAATTTTCAGACCGTCCGGTGCCTGCCGATCAGCGGATGAGCCGGATGCCGCTGACGATGGCGTGGTGGTCGGTCTGTTCGGCGATGTTTTATCTGGTGGTCGCGGCCACGCTGGCGCTGGCTTACGGGTCGGTGAATGCGATTATCGGCCTTGTGCTGTCGGTGGCCTGTTACGCCGCCATCAACGCGATTCTGGTGCGCCACGCGATCCGCACCGGCCTGTCGGTGTCGCTGTTCGCGCGCATCCTTTTGGGCCGCAGCGGCGCCGCCATCGCCACGCTGATCTTTTTCGCCACGGCGATTTATTACGGTGTGTTTGAAGGCTCGGTCATGGCGGTCGCGCTGCAAAGCTATGCCGGGGTGCCTTATCCCATCGCGGCGCTGATCGTGGTGGTCTATTCGGTCGCGCTGATCTTTGGGTCGATCCAGAACTGGCTGGACAAATTCAACGGCGTGCTGCTGCCTTTCTATCTGCTGGGTCTGCTCGCCGCCGTGGTTTTGGCGGTTTCGACGCATGGCTATTCCAATGCCTGGCTGAACCTCGGCCCCGAGGGCGGCGCGCCCGCGACCGGCTGGTGGAACTGTTTCGTTGCCTTCATGGGTGTGTGGATTCTGATGATGTACACCTACGATTACGGCCGCTTTGGCCGCGTCGAGGATGCCGACTATCACGCCCGCATCAATTTCGGCGCGCCCTTCTATCTGGTCGCCTTCCTGCTGAACGGGCTGATCGGCATTTTCCTAGACGGCGTCTTCATTTAAGGATTCCCTTGTCATTCGAGTTCTGATTCAAGA
>NZ_JAUNTO010000028.1 GCF_030538655.1 Paracoccus sp. (in: a-proteobacteria) | reverse complement strand
TCGAGACCGTCAACAAGCGGCAGCTTGCTGGCAATATCTATCTGGCAAAGGTCACGCGGGTCGAACCCTCGTTGCAGGCCGCCTTTGTCGATTATGGCGGAAACCGCCATGGATTTCTGGCCTTCGCCGAAATTCACCCCGATTATTACCAGATCCCGGCCGCCGACCGTGAGGCGCTGATCGCCGAAGAACGCGCCTATGCCGAGGCGCAAGAGGCCGAGGAAAACACCCGCGCCCGCAAATCCGCCCGCCGCGCCAGCGCCAAGGCCGTGGATGCCGATGCCGTGACCACCTCGGACGAGATTCCGGGGATGGAGGTGGTCGATCACGGTGAAGATGACGCCGAATCCGGTGCCGATGTCACCGAAGATGCCGCGCCGCAGGATGCCACCGACAAGGACGACAGCATCGAATCCGTCGCCGACGAGGATGTGGCCGAGGAAATCCCCGCGCCGAAAAAGCCCCGCCCGCGCCGTTACAAAATTCAAGAGGTCATCAAGGTCCGGCAGATCATGCTGGTGCAGGTGGTCAAGGAAGAACGCGGTAACAAGGGCGCGGCGCTGACCACTTATCTGTCGCTGGCGGGCCGTTACTGCGTTCTGATGCCCAACACCGCGCGCGGCGGCGGCATCAGCCGCAAGATCACCAACGCCGCCGACCGCAAGAAACTGAAGGACATCGCGTCCGAACTTGAGGTGCCGAAAGGTGCCGGGCTGATTATCCGCACGGCGGGCAGCCAACGCACCCGCACCGAAATCCGCCGCGATTACGAATATCTGATGCGGCTGTGGGAACAGGTGCGCGAACTGACCTTCAAATCGGTCGCCCCCGCGCCGATCTATGAGGAAGGCGACCTGATTAAGCGGTCGATCCGCGATCTTTACAGCAAGGAAATCGACGAAGTTCTGGTCGAGGGCGAGCGTGGCTATCGCACCGCCAAGGACTTTATGAAGATGATTATGCCGTCTCACGCCAAAAACGTGAAACATTACGGCGATCAGATGCCGCTGTTCGCCCGTTATCAGGTCGAAAGCTATCTGGGCGGCATGTTTAACCCGGTCGTGCAGCTGAAATCGGGCGGTTATATCGTCATCGGCATCACCGAGGCGCTGGTGGCCATCGACGTGAACTCGGGCCGGGCGACCAAGGAGGGGTCCATCGAGGACACCGCCTACAAGACGAACTGCGAAGCGGCGGACGAGATTGCGCGCCAGTTGCGGCTGCGCGATCTGGCCGGGCTGATCGTCATCGACTTTATCGACATGGACGAGCGGAAAAACAACGCCGCCGTCGAGAAACGCTTCAAGGAAAAGCTGAAAAACGACCGGGCGCGGATTCAGATCGGCAAGATTTCCGGCTTTGGCCTGATGGAGATGAGCCGTCAGCGTCTGCGCCCCGGTATGCTGGAATCGACCACGCAGCCCTGCGCGCATTGCCACGGCACCGGGCTGATCCGTTCGGATGATTCGCTGGCGCTGACCATCCTGCGCGCAATCGAGGAAGAAGGCACCCGCAAGCGGTCTCGTGAAGTGCTGGTGCGCGCGCCGGTGGCGGTGGCGAATTTCCTGATGAACGCCAAACGTGAACATATCGCCGGCATCGAGGCGCGTTACGGCCTGTCGGTGCGGGTCGAAGCTGACCCGTCGCTGATCTCGCCCGATTTCGCGCTGGAAAAGTTCAAGACGGCCACGCGGTTCGTGCCCGAGGTTGCTTCGGTGGCGCTGTCGGTTGATGCGCAGATCATGGCGCAGATCGACGATGAGGATGATGCCGTTGCTGATGAAATCGCCGATGATGTGACCGATGAGGCGGTCGAGACCGAGGCGGCCGATGAAACCAACGGTAATGGCGAGGGCAAAAAACGCCGTCGTCGTCGCCGTCGCCGCAAGGGCAATGGCGAACGGGCCGAGGATGAGGCCGTAGCAGATCTGGACGCAGCCGATGACGCGGCCGATACGGACGGGGCCGAGCCGTCGGACAGCGAAGCGCCGGTCACAGACGAACCCGCTGCCGAGGCCGAGCCGGTGAAAAAGCCTCGCAGCCGTCGGGGTCGGGGTCGGAAATCGGCCAAAACCGACGAGGCGGGTGCGGATCAGGCTGCGGCGGCTGATGATGCGTCCACCGGGGCCGCGCCGGATCAGATCGCTGCGACCGGGGCGGGTGATGCCGCTGACAGCACCCCGGCGACGGAACTGGTTGACCTGCGCGACCCGGCACCGGCTGCCCTCGAACCGCTGGCGGATGCCACCGGCGCGGGTGAAGGCAAAGCCACTGCGGAATCCGAGGCGGCTGATGCAATCGAAGCTGAGCCCGAAGGTGATACCACGGTTCAGCCTAGCGCTGCGCCCGAAACAGTTGCTGCGCCCGAAACCGACGCCGCAGCGGAACCTGCCGCAGAGACCGCAGCACCGGACGCGGTGCCCGCGCCGCAAGCCTCGTCTGCCGATGCAACCGGCGCGCCCGAGCCTGCCGAACCCACCCGTCCCAAGCGGCGCGGCTGGTGGTCTGCCGGGGCGTAAGCTGATCCGGGGTGGTCGGGCTGTTGACGCAGCCGTGACCGCCCCCGCTCTGGCTTGTTTGACCTGACGCGCTAAGGTGCCGCCATGCTGGGAATGGAAATCGTCGATGCCGCCTTTTTGCCCGCCGCCTTTGTGGCGCTGCTGGCCGGTGTGCTGTCGTTCCTGTCGCCCTGCGTGCTGCCCATCGTGCCGCCCTATCTGGGCTATATGGCCGGGGTCAGCGTCAGCGGCCTGAAAACGGGCGAGCGCAGCGCGGTTCTGCCCGCCCTGTTCTTTGTCATGGGCCTGTCCACGGTGTTTTTGCTGATGGGGCTGGCGGCCTCGACCTTTGGGCGGCTGGTGCTGACCTATATGGATTGGTTGGCGCGGATTTCCGGCGTGATGGTGATCGTGCTGGGCCTGCATTTCCTGCGCGTGTTCCGCATCCCTATTCTGGATCAAGAGGCGCGGATGCAGGCGGGCAAGGGCGATGGCGGCGCCTTGGGGGCCTATGTGCTGGGGCTGGCCTTTGCCTTTGGCTGGACACCTTGCATCGGGCCGATTCTGGGGATGATCCTGTCGCTGGCCGCCTCGTCCGCTGATGCCAGCCGGGGTATGGGCCTGCTGGCAGTTTATGCGCTTGGGCTGGGGATTCCGTTCCTGCTGTCGGCGCTGTTCATCAACCGCGCCATCGGGCTGATGAACCGGATCAAGCCCTATCTGGCCACCATCGAACGCGCCATGGGGGTGCTGTTGATTGTGGTCGGGGTGATGCTGTTGACCGGGGCGTTCGCTTCGGTGTCGTTCTGGCTGCTGGAAACCTTCCCCGGTCTGGCCTTGCTGGGTTAAGCCCAGCTTGGCGGGCGTTTTTCCAGAAAGGCGGTGATGCCTTCGTCGGTATCGGGCAGCAGCATGTTTTCGCACATCACCGCCCCCGCGCTGCCATAGGCACCCGCCAGCCCCTGCCCAAGCTGATCGTAAAAGGCGCGCTTGCCCATCTGCACGGCGGCAGGCAGCTTGGCCGCGATGGTCTGCGCCAGTTCCATCGCTGCATCGGGCAGCGCATCGGCTTGGGTCACGCGGTTGACCAGCCCCAGTTCGCGGGCGCGGTCGGCGTCGATGAATTCGCCGGTGGTCAGCATCTCGAACGCGGCTTTGTGGGGCACGGCGCGGGTCAGGGCAACCATCGGGGTGGAACAGAACAGCCCGATATTCACCCCGTTCACGCCAAAGCGCGTGCCCTGCGCCGCCACGGCCAGATCGCAGGCGGCGACCAGTTGGCAGCCCGCCGCCGTGGCGATGCCATGGACTTGCGCGATGACAGGCTGGGGCAGGGCGGGGATCATCTGCATCATCCCGGCACAGCGGGTGAACAGCGCGTCAAAGGCCGCCCGCCCCGCATCGTCATCGCCACGTGCCGCCTGCATCTGCCGCAGATCGTGCCCGGCGCAGAACGCCTTGCCCTCCCCCGCCAGAATCACCACCCGGATGCCGTCGTCCTGCGCGATGTCGCGCAGCGCCGCCGACAGCGCATCAATCATATCCAGCGACAGCGCGTTGAAATTGGCCGGGCTGTTCAGCGTCAGATGTGCCACGCGCGCCCTGTCGTGGCGCAATACCAGTTCGGTCATCTTGTCATCCTCTCCCACTTTGGTCAGCTTAGGCGCGACAGGGGCAGGAGGGAAGAATGAGCTTGGCCATGGATGCGGTGGCGCTGAACGCCTTTCTGCGCGATGATTTTCCGCAATGCCCGGATGGCGTCAGCGTGGAGGCCGTCACCGCAGATGGCGCGACCCTGCGGCTGCGGATCGAGGATCAGCACCTGCGCCCTGGCGGCACGGTCAGCGGGCCGACCATGTTCATGCTGGCCGATGTGGCGGTCTATGTGGCGATTTTGGCGCGGATCGGGCCAGTGGCCCTTGCCGTGACCACCGGCGCCAGCATTGATTTCATGCGCAAGCCTGCGGGCGGGCGCGATTTGCTGGCCGAATGTCGCCTGTTGAAACTGGGGCGGCAACTGGCGGTGGGTGATGTGCTGATCCGGTCCGATGGCGATGCCGCGGTGGTCGCGCGCTCAACCATGACCTATGCCATTCCCCCGCGTGCTGTGGCGGATCATTCCCGCTGATTGTGCGGTCCAGAACCCGGCCCAGAACATAATGCCAGCCAGCTTGGCGAAATCTTCGAGTAGCAGACCGAACTGCGAATAGGTCTGGAATTCGTCCACGACCAGAGACGCGGCAAAGAACAGCATCGCGATGGCCAGTGTCGGCAGGCGCAATGTCAGCAATCCCGGCAGAAAGCGCCGCAGCACCCACAGCGCCAGAATGGCATAGAAGGCCAGAACCGCCATTTCCGGAATGCCCAAGCCGGGCAGCACATGTTCATGCAGCAGGAACTGATCGTCGATGGCCAGCCACAGTGACAGCAGCGACACCGGCAGCAGCGTGGATCGCAGATCGGGCCGCACTGCCGCCGCCAGCCCGGTGACCGCCGCCGCGAACACCCAGCCCATCACCCCGATGATCGACACCGCGCCGGCATAAATGGGAAGATTGAAATGCGTGGCAGGGTCGCGCACCAGCTCGGCCACGGTCCAATGCCCACCGCGATGCCCCACCACCGTCGCCGCCAGAATAACCGCGACGATCATCCCCGGCAGCACAAACCGTGCCACGGTCCCGTATTCTGCCGCCGCAGGCATATGATTGCGCTCTGTCACCATCTGATCCCCCTTAACATCTGTCCGCGTCATACGCGCCCAAGGCATAACGCGGTGCCGACAGAAAAATTTCCCGAAATCGTCATAAAACAGCAATGTTTACGTAAAGGAAGGGCTAAACTTTGGGGTATTTTAATACCAATATTGTAACGCAATGTTTTCCATTATAAAAATGTCACTCATGACGCTTGACCTGCACGGCGCTTTGCTGGAAAAGCACACGATCTTTCGCTGATCCGCCGAATCAACGCGGCCGATCATTTGTGAATCTAAGGACCACGGCATGAAAACCTACACCGCTAAACCGGCGGAGATCGAAAAGAAGTGGATCCTGATCGACGCCGAGGGTGTCGTTCTGGGCCGTCTTGCCACGATCGTGGCTTCGCGTCTTCGCGGCAAGCATAAACCGACCTTCACCCCGCACATGGACATGGGTGACAACGTCATCATCATCAACGCCGACAAGGTGCAGATGACCGGCAACAAGCGGGATGACAAGAAATACTATTGGCACACCGGCCACCCCGGCGGCATCAAACACCGCACCGCCCGCCAGATTCTGGAAGGCGCGCACCCCGAACGCGTGGTGTTCAAAGCGGTCGAGCGGATGATCTCGCGCAACAAGCTGGGCAAGCAGCAGATGACCAATCTGCGCGTCTATGCCGGTGCGGAACACCCGCACGAGGCGCAGCAGCCCGAAGTGCTGGACGTCAAGTCCCTGAACGCCAAGAACACCCGGAGCGCGTGATATGGCCGAAGATATCAAATCCCTCGACGATCTGAAGTCGGCCGTCTCGGGCACACCTGCCGAAACCGCCGCCCCCGCCCCGACCCGTGAGCCGCAGCGCGACCAGCTGGGCCGGTCCTATGCCACCGGCAAGCGTAAAGATGCGGTCGCCCGCGTCTGGGTCAAGCCGGGTTCCGGCAAGGTCGTGGTCAACGGCAAGGACATGAGCGAATATTTCGCCCGTCCGGTGCTGCAAATGATCCTGCGCCAGCCGTTCGAAGTGGCGGGCGTCACCGGCCAGTATGACGTGCAGGCTACTGTCAAGGGCGGCGGTCTGTCCGGTCAGGCCGGTGCGGTCAAGCATGGCATCAGCCAGGCGCTGCAACTGCATGAACCCAGCCTGCGCGCCGCGCTGAAAGCTGCCGGCTTCCTGACCCGCGACAGCCGCGTGGTGGAACGGAAAAAATACGGTAAGGCCAAGGCCCGCCGCAGCTTCCAGTTCTCCAAACGCTGATCCGCGTTGTTGCGAAAACAGAAAAAGCCCCGGTTCTCCGGGGCTTTTTGTTGTGTGCCGGGGCAGGGGCGGCTTACAGCCCCGCCGCCTCGTCCGCGCCGATCATCAGGTTCAGGTTTTGCACCGCAGCGCCCGACGCGCCCTTGCCCAGATTGTCCAGCACCGCGATCACCGTGGCGCATCCCGCCGCATCATCGCCATTCACGGACAAGTGCAGCATGTTGGTATCATTCAGCGCCGTGGGCACGATGCGCCCCCCCACCTCGTCGGTGGTCAGCACGCGGACAAACCGCGTGCCATCGTAATGCGCCGCCAGTGCGTCGCGCAGCCCGTCCAGCGTGCGGCCCGAATGCAGATGCAGCGGCACCTGCACCGCCATGCCCTGCGCGAAATTCCCGACCGAGGGCGCGAACACGGGCCGCGCGCTCAGCCCGGAATGGCGCATGATCTCGGGCAGATGTTTATGCCCTTGGGTCAGCGCATAGATGAAATGATCGGGCGCGGTGCCATCGCGATATTCGGCGATCAGCGCGTTTCCGCCGCCGGTATAGCCGCTGATGGCGTTGATCGACAGCGCCTCGTCGGGTTCGATCAGCCCGGCGGCAACCAACGGTGCCAGAATGGAAATCGCCCCGGTGGAATAGCAGCCGGGGTTGCTGACACGCCGCGCATCCGCCACCGCTGCACGATGGTCCGCCGACAGTTCGGGAAAGCCGAATGTCCAGCCCTCGGCCACGCGATGCGCGGTCGAGGCGTCGATCAGCCGCACAGCCATACCCTCGGCCAGCACCACCGCTTCACGTGCGGCATCGTCGGGCAGGCAGAGGATCGCAACATCGGCACCCGCAAAGGCTTCACGCCGGGCATCCGGGTCTTTGCGGCGGTCATGGTCGATCTGGATCAGGGTAATATCCTCGCGCCCTGCCAGCCGGTCGCGAATCTGCAACCCGGTCGTGCCTGCCTCGCCGTCGATGAAAACCTTGTGCGTCATGATGCCCCCTGTCTCTGCCCCGGTTTTAACGGCAACCGGCTGACGGCACAATCAGCGCGCGCAGGCCCCGCTGCGGGTCAGAAAGCGCCGCTCGCGCCCGTTATCCAGACTGAACATGCCGCCCCGCCCCGGCACTACGTCGATCAACAGATCGACATCGCCCCAAGCCGCCAGTTGCGCCCCCGAGATATAGAACGGCGCACCCCCGATATGACCCAACAGCACGTCATGCGCACCAATGCGAAAATCGCCCTGCGCATAGCACATGGGTGACGACCCGTCGCAGCAGCCGCCTGACTGATGAAACAGCACCGAACCGTGATCGGCCACGATCTCGGCCAGCAGGTCCAGCGCGGCTTGGGTGGCTGCGACCCTGTTCGGGGCGCAGCCGGTGTTATTCTGGTTCATGTCATATCCAGAACCATGCGACCTTCGATCTGGCCTTTGTGCATCCTGGCAAAGATGTCGTTGATGTCCTCCAGTCGCGCGCTCTGGATGGTGGCCCTGACCTTGCCTTCGGCGGCAAAATCCAGCGATTCCTGCAAATCCAGCCGGGTGCCGACGATAGAGCCGCGCACGGTCACACCGTTCAGCACCATGCCGAAAATATCCAGCGGGAAATCGCCGGGCGGCAAACCGTTCAGCGCAACCGTGCCGCCACGCGCGACCATGCCGATGGCCTGTTCGAACGCTTTGCGGCCAACGGCTGTGACCAGAACCCCTTGTGCCCCGCCATCGGTCTGGCGTTTGATCGCCGCTGCCGGGTCAGCCTCGGTCGCGGCGTTAACGGTGACGGTCGCGCCCAGTTTGCGGGCCAAGGCCAGCTTGTCATCGTCAATATCGACGGCGGCGACGTTCATTCCCATCGCCTTGGCATATTGCACCGCCATATGCCCCAGACCGCCCACACCGGAAATCACCACCCAATCGCCGGGCTTGGTGTCGGTGACCTTCAGCCCTTTATAGACGGTGACACCCGCGCACAGCACCGGCGCGATTTCCAGAAAATCGATGTTCTTGGGCAGATGCCCGACATAGTTCGGATCAGCAATGACATAATCGGCAAAGCCGCCATTCACCGAATAGCCGGTATTCTGCTGGCTTTCGCACAGGGTTTCCCATCCGCCAAGGCAATGGCGGCAATGTCCGCAGGCGGTGTAAAGCCACGGCACCCCCACGCGGTCGCCCTCTTTCACATGCTTGACGCCCGCACCCACGGCGGACACAAAGCCGACACCCTCATGGCCGGGAATAAAGGGTGGTTTTGGTTTCACCGGCCAATCTCCCTCGGCGGCGTGCAGATCGGTGTGACAGACGCCAGAGGCCTGAATCTTTACCTGAATCATGCCGGGACCGGGTTCAGGAACCGGCACTTCGTCGATGGTCAGGGGTTTGCCGAACTCACGCACAACAGCGGCCTTCATCGTTTTTGCCATGAAAACTCTCCTTGTGAGGCGGTGATCTTGCCGCAAGCGGGGGCGGGCGCACCGTCGCCAGCCCTGTCTTTCGTTTAAAAATATCCCACGGGGGTGCGGGGGTGTGAAACCCCCGCAGCAACGGTTCAGAAAAAGCCCAGCTTCTTGGGCGAATAGCTGACCAGCATGTTCTTGGTCTGCTGATAGTGGTCCAGCATCATCTTGTGGTTTTCGCGGCCGATTCCCGACTGCTTGTAACCGCCAAAGGCCGCATGGGCCGGATAAGCGTGATAGCAGTTGGTCCAGACCCGTCCCGCCTTGATCCCGCGACCCATGCGATAGCAGGTATTGATGTCGCGCGACCACACGCCCGACCCAAGCCCGAACATGGTGTCATTGGCGATGGACAGCGCCTCGGCCTCGTCCTTGAAGGTCGTGACCGACACGACGGGACCAAAGATTTCCTCCTGGAAAATCCGCATCTTGTTGTTGCCGCGGAAGATCGTCGGTTCGATGTAAAAGCCGCTGGACAATTCGCCGCCCAGATCTGCCGCCTTGCCGCCGGTCAGAACTTCGGCCCCTTCCTGCCTGCCGATGTCCAGATAGGACAGGATCTTTTCCTTCTGCTCGCTGGATGCCTGCGCGCCGACCATGGTGGCGGCATCGCGCGGATCGCCCTGCTTGATCGCCTGCACGCGCTTGATGGCGCGTTCCATAAAGCGGTCATAGATGCTTTCCTGGATCAGCACGCGCGACGGACATGTGCAGACCTCGCCCTGATTCAGCGCGAACATGGCAAAGCCTTCCAGCGCTTTGTCGAAGAAATCATCATCTTCGCGCGCGACATCGGCGAAGAAGATGTTCGGCGACTTGCCGCCCAGTTCCAGCGTGACCGGAATCAGGTTTTCGGATGCGTATTGCATAATCAGCCGACCTGTCGAGGTCTCGCCGGTGAAGGCGATCTTGCTGATCCGGTTGGAACTGGCCAGCGGCTTGCCTGCCTCAAGCCCGAACCCGTTGATTACGTTCACAACACCCGGCGGCAGCAGATCGCCGATGACATTCATCAACACCATGATGCTGGCCGGGGTCTGCTCGGCCGGTTTCAGCACGATAGCGTTGCCCGCCGCCAGCGCCGGGGCCAGCTTCCAGCAGGCCATCAGCAGCGGGAAGTTCCACGGGATGATCTGCCCGACCACGCCCAGCGGTTCGTGGAAGTGATAGGCGATGGTGGTGTCGTCGATTTCCGAAATGCCACCTTCCTGTGCGCGCAGCACGCCGGCGAAGTAACGGAAATGGTCGATGGCCAGCGGCAGATCGGCGGCCATGGTTTCGCGGATCGGCTTGCCGTTGTCCCATGTCTCGGCGGTGGCCAACAGCTCAAGGTTCGCCTCCATCCGCTCGGCGATTTTCAACAGAACCAGAGACCGTTCCTGCGCCGGGGTGCGGCCCCATTTATCCTTGGCGGCATGGGCGGCATCCAGTGCAGCGTTCACGTCGTCAGCATCGGACCGGGCCACTTCGCCGATTTCGGCCCCGGTGATGGGCGTGGTATTGGTGAAATAGCGCCCGGCTTTGGGCGCAACCCAATCGCCGCCGATATAGTTGTCGTAACGCTTGGCAAAGGGCATCACGCCCACGCCTTTGAATTCGTGCGTCTGATCGTTTGGCATATCTTATCCTCCTGTTTCCCGATCTCCCCTTCGGGTCAGGATCAGTTTGGCGCGGGATTTCCGTAAAGCAACGCGCAAAGACACGCCGCGCCGCAGAAACTGTATCACGAATGAGACAGTCGCGGCGATTCATCCCGGCCTATTTCCGCTTCAGCCCCAGTCGTGTCATCCGCCGATACAAGGTGGCTCGCCCCACGCCCAGAGCACGGGCCGCGGCGGTGACATTGCCATCGGCGCGGGTCAGGGCGCGGGTCCGGGCCGCGCGCTCGGCCCGCTCCAGCCCGGTGCGGTCGTCGGGATTTCCCAGCAGATCCGCGGCGGGACGAGGGCGGATGGTGCCCTCGCGCTCCAGCCCCAGGGCACGGCGGGCGGCGCGGGTGGCGCCAATGGCCAGATCGTCACGGTCCACGGCCAACAGCGCGGTGTCACCGCTTTCGCCTGCCACCACGATTCGTGCCTCGGGATAGCTGGCGCGGAAATAGCCCGCCTCGATCACACGGGCGGTCTGCACCACATGTGCCGCGATCAGCCGGTTGAACGGCGCGGTCTGGTCGGCCCGCGCGCTGGACACATCCAGCGCCGCGATCAGCCGCCCGTCCGGCCCCCAGATCGGCGCGTCGATGCAGGACATGCCGGTGTTGCGCGTGTGGAAATGTTCATCCCGATGAATGGTGACGGCGCGCCCCTCGGCCAGACAGGTGCCGATGCCATTGGTGCCCTGCACCGCCTCGGACCAGTCGGTGCCGCGCCACAGCCCCCAGTCGCGAAACTGATCTGCATCCGCATCCGAGACCCGCAGATCCAGCACCACACCGGCGGCATCGGTCAGCATGACATTGCAGCCGGGCAGCCCCAGCAGATGATACAACTGATCCAATTGCGGCCCGGCCAGCCGCAAAAACCGCTCCATCGCCTGCCGCCGTTGTATCAGGGCGTTGCGGTCCAGCCGCTCGGGGCGGTGGGTGTCGCCGGGGTTCAGCCCGTGTTTCACCATCGAGCGCCGCCACGAAGCCGCCAGTGCCGAAGTGGCGGATTTCGACTGCGACTGTTCGGCCACGATTTCAGCGTGATTGCGCCTGGTCATGATTCCTCCCGTCCTTTGCGTGACGATAGCACGGGTTTGAAATCTGACACGGGGTTATTGCGTCTCGCATCGCAGGGGGGCTTTGCGCCCCCCGCCGCCGTTCCGGCGTTCCTCGGGGAAAAGGTCCAGTGGACCTTTTCCTGATCCTCGTCACCCCGCAGGATATTTATCAACGAAAGACACCGCCTCGTCTTTCGTTCGATAAATATCCCCGCCGGAGGCTCCTGCCCATGCCGTCGGACCAGGGGGTTCGGATTGTCCACGTGATTGCAAGGCAGGCTATTCCCATTCCAGTTCGGCATAAGCGGCGGTGGCATCGCGGGCGACGGTTTCATCAAAGGCTGTCCATTGATCTGCCATCGGTGCCAATTGTGCGCCAATGGCGGGGACGGCTGCCGATAGTGATGCACCCGCCGCGATCTGGTCGCGCACGGCATCGCGCAAAGCGGTCAGAAAATCCTGTTGCGCCTGTGCCGCCAGATGCCAGTTCGCCGCAACATTACCGTGGCCGGGCACAATCCGCGCAGGCGCGGGCGGCGGGTCGTCCATCCATCCCAGCCAGCCGTTGATTGATCCATCCACCACCGGCGTCAATCCGCGAAAGATCATGTCGCCCGTGAACAATGTGCCGGTAGGCAGGTCGCGCAGTATCAGATCGGCTTTGGTATGTGCGGGCGGCACGGCTGTCAGTTCCAGCCGCCGATCACCCAGATCCAGCAGAAAGGGGCTGTCAGGGATGGGCGTCACGATTGGCAAGGTCGTGCCGATCATCGCGGCCTCGCCTGTGATGCGGGTCAGGTTATCCAGAAAGACCGGGCCGCGCGCGGCGATCTGATCGGGCAGGCGGGGGTGGCCGATGACGGCGGTCCCGGCCTCGGCGAACAGGGTGGCGCCCAGCATGTGATCTGGGTGATCGTGGGTCAGGATCAGGTGGCTGATGGGCTTGTCTGTGATGCTGCGGATCGCGGCGTAAAGCTCTTGCGCTTGGGCGCGGCTGGTGCCGGCGTCGATCACCGCCACGCTGTCTGCCCCCAGGATAAAACCTAGATTGGCGATCCGGCCCCGGTTTTCCGCGCTGATCTGCGCCACCTTGCCCTGATGCACGAATACCCCCGGTGCGATTTCCGTCACCGGCAACGCGGGCGGGGTTGCCGTGCAGGTCAGCCCGTGACCGCGCAGCCCCGGATGCGCCGCCAGCCAGTTGGCGCTGATTCGTGCGGCTGCCGCCATGCAGGATGGCGCATCTGTCGCCTCGCCCGCAGGCAGCAGGACGGGGCCGCAAGCACCGGCATTCTGGGTAAGGCAAGCGGTCAGAATCAGATGAAACATTGCCAAATATTCCCAAAGCCTGCCCCTTTCGGCAAGAAAATGCCCGTCATCAGACCTAAGTCGCGTTGACGGCTGTCACATGACGTTTACCCTGCTATATTGACCCGCAATGGGAGGCATTGCGGCTTATGAAGGAGGAAAGACTCATGGCCTGGACCAAGCCCACCCTCACGGAAATCGCCTGCGGCATGGAAATCAACATGTATGCCCCGGCCGAGGACGAACCCGTCCTGTTCTGACCTGTTTCACCACCACACAGACAGACGGTCACGGCCCCGTCCGAGAGATCGGGCGGGGCCGTTCTTGCCCGAGGCTTTGATGCGGATTCTCATTCTTGGTGCGGCGGCGGGCGGGGGCTTGCCGCAGTGGAATTGCGGCTGTGCCCATTGTGATGCGGCGCGGGCCGGGCGCATTCCGGCGCTAACCCAGTCCAGCATCGCGGTCAGCGCGAACGGGATGGATTGGGCGGTTATCAACGCCTCGCCCGATATTCGTGGGCAGATGGCGGCCACGCCTGCGCTGCACCCGACCGGGCCGCGCGATATGCCGCTGCATTCCGTGCTGGTGACGAATGGCGACATCGACCATGTGGCCGGGCTGCTGACCCTGCGTGAAAGCCAACCGTTTGAGCTGTTCGCTACCCCCACAATTCATGTGGCACTGGATGCGAATCCGATGCTGGCTGCGGTAAATCCGGCCTTGGTGCCGCGCCGGGCGGTGACGCTGGATCAGCTCTTTGATCTGGCCCCCGGCCTGAGCGCGACGCTTTTTGCCGTTCCCGGCAAGGTGCCGCTGTATCTGGAAGGCGACACCGTGGACACCGGCCTGATCGGCGAAAATACTGTGGGTGTCGAACTGACCGCTGGCGGGCGGCGGGCGCTGTATATCCCCGGCTGTGCCGATCTGCCCGGCTGGTTGCGGGACCGGATCAGCGGTGCCGATGCGCTGCTGTTTGACGGCACGCTGTGGGATGATGATGAAATGATCCGTGCCGGTCTGGGTCGGAAAACCGGCCGCCGCATGGGTCATATGGCAGCCACGGACAGTATCGCCGCACTGGCCGATGTGCCGGTGGCGCGGCGGATTTTCGTGCATCTGAACAACTCGAACCCGCTGGTCGATCCGGCCAGTCCGCAGACCGCGCAGGCGGTGGCTGCGGGCTGGCATATCGCCCGCGATGGCGAAAGGATCGACCTGTGACCGCGCAATCCCGCGCCGATTTCGAAGCCCGCCTGCGCGCCATCGGGGCCGCGCGCTACCATGACAAACACCCGTTCCATGCCCGCTTGCACGGCGGCGCCTGCACCCCGGACGAGGTGCGGGCATGGGTCATCAACCGCTGGATCTATCAGTCGCGCATCCCGATGAAGGATGCCGCCTTTATGTCGCGCGTCAGCGATCCCAACCTGCGCCGCGCCTGGCGCAAGCGGATCGAGGATCACGACGGCGGCGTGACCGAGGGCGGCGGTATCCGCCGCTGGTTGGCTTTGGCGCGTGCCGTGGGGCTGGCCCCGGATTATGTCGCCAGCGGCACCGGCGCGATGCCTGCCACGCGGTTCGCCGTTGATGCCTATGTGCGGTTTGTGCGCGATATGCCGCTGTTGGATGCGGTGGCCGCCAGCCTGACCGAACTCTTTGCCCCCGCCATCCACGCCCAACGGATCGAGGGGTTGCTGGCGCATTACGATTTCGCCGATGATTCTGCGCTGTCCTATTTCCGCAAACGCCTGACCGAAGCGCCCGAGGATGTGGCCTTTGGGCTGGATTATGTGCTGACCCATGCCGATACGCTGGAAAAGCAGGATGCAGCGGCGGCGGCGCTGGAATTCAAGACCGATGTGCTGTGGGCGCAGCTTGATGCGCTGTGGCACGGCTATGTCGAAGGTAATATCCCCCCCGGCGCATGGCGACCCGGCGAGGGGCTGTTATGACCGCGCTGATTGCCCCTGATGGCATCCCCTATCTGCCGCGCGGTGTGCGGCTTGCCGATGACAGGGTGCGCGGCATTCGTATCCTGCATGCGCCTGAACGCGCGCTGCAATTGGACGCCATCGGCGATGCGATCCTGTCGGAACTGGACGGCAGCCGCAGCCTGTCGCAGATCGCGGCGGCGCTGGCTGGTCGCTATGCCGCGCCTGTGGATCAGATCACCGCCGACACGACCGATTTTCTGACCGGCCTGATCGAGCGGCGGATGGTATTCGTGAAATGACCGATCAACCGCGCGACATTGACGGCAACCCGGTTTCCCCCGCCCTGCCGATGGCGATGCTGGCCGAGGTGACGCATCGCTGCCCGCTGGCCTGCCCCTATTGTTCCAATCCCGTTGAACTGACCCGCGCTAATGCGGAACTGAGCGCCGATGACTGGGGCGATATTTTCCGGCAGGCCGCCGCGCTTGGGGTGTTGCAGGTGCATATCTCGGGCGGGGAACCCGGCGCGCGGCGTGATCTGGCGCAGATCGTTGCCCATGCGCGCGATGCGGGGCTGTATGTGAACCTGATTACATCCGGCATCGGCATCACCCGCGCCCGGCTGGACGAACTGGATGCGGCGGGTGTCGATCATGTGCAACTGTCGCTGCAAGGTATCCGCCCCGATATGGCCGACCGTATCAGCGGCCATCCGGGGTCGTGGGACAAGAAGATGGCCTTTGCCGGCTGGGTCACGGAGATCGGCTTTCCGCTGACGCTGAACGCTGTCGTTCACCGGCAGAATATGGACCGCCTGCCCGATATGATCGCGCTGGCCGAAACCCTTGGCGCCCGGCGGATCGAGGTGGCGACGGTGCAGTTCCACGGCTGGGCCGATCTGAACCGGCGCGCGCTGATGCCAACCCGCGAACAGGCCGCCTTCGCGCGCGAGGTGGTGAATACGGCGCGGCGTGATCTGCGCGGACGCATGGTGATCGACTATGTGCCCGCCGACCATCACTCTGTCTATCCCAAGGCCTGTATGGGCGGCTGGGGGTCCACCGGGCTGAATGTGACGCCCGATGGCACCGTGCTGCCCTGCCATGCCGCGCAGACGATCCCGTGGATGCAATTCGACAATCTGCGCGACCGCCCGCTGGCCGAGATCTGGCACCATGGCGCGGCGTTCAACGCCTTTCGCGGCACCGCGTGGATGCCGGAACCCTGCGCCTCGTGCGATCGCAAAACCGTCGATTTTGGCGGCTGCCGCTGTCAGGCGATGGCCATGGCGGGCGATGCGCGGGCGACCGATCCGGTCTGTTCCAAATCACCGCTGCGGGCCGAAATCGTCGCGCGGGCCGAGGCGGACAGCGCCGCCGAACAGGCCGAGTTCACCTATCGGCGCATGTCAAAGGGGGATGGCGCATGAATCATCTGCTGATTGCCGCGGCGGTCCTGCTGGCCGCGCCCGCACTGGCGCAGGACAATCCGCTGCGCGCCTCGGCCACATGGGACGACATTCGTGAATCGGTTGTCGGCCTGGCGGCGGAACCGCCGATCAACCCGGCGGTGATCGACCTCGACGCTCCTTTCCGCGCGCATGAGGCGGCGATTGTCCCGGTGCGCTTGACCCAGCCATCCGATGCCCCCCCCATCACCGCGCTGGCGCTGATCGTCGATGAAAACCCCGCGCCGGTGGCTGCTGAATATACCTTTGGCCCGGCGCTGATGCCGCTGGATTTCGAGGTGCGCCTGCGGGTGGACAGCTATTCCGATGTGCGCGCGATTGCCGATACGCCGGACGGGCCGGTGATGGCCGGACGTTTTGTGCGGGCTTCGGGCGGGTGTTCGGCGCCAGCGGGCAAGGATATGGCTGCCGTGCGCGCTACCATGGGCCAGATGCGCTGGCGCAGCACGCCGGATGGCGACCGGGCCATCGGCACGCTGATGATCCGGCACCCCAACTTTTCGGGGCTGCAACGCGATCAGGTCACGCTGCTGACTATCCCGGCGCATTTCATCCAGACGCTTGAGGTGAAACAGGGCGATGCGCCGCTGTTCACCATGGAGGCGGGGATTTCCGTCAGCGAAGACCCGGTGTTCCGCTTTGCCTATCGCCCGGACGGGCAGCCGATCCATGTGCATGTCGCCGATACCAACGGCAATGTCTGGGAAGAAACCTTTGCAACCAACTGAGGATCAGATGACTAAACGCGCCATTATCGCCGTCGATATTCAGAACGATTACTTTCCGGGCGGCAAGTTCCCGCTGGACGGGATCGAGAAAGCCGCCACCAATGCCGCCCGCGTGCTGGCTGCCGGGCGTGAACGCGGCGATCTGATCGTCCATGTCCGCCATGAATTCATCGATCCCGCCGCGCCGTTCTTTCAACCCGGCTCCGAGGGGGCCGAGATCAACTCCACCGCCGCGCCGCAGGGCAATGAAACGGTGGTGACAAAAAACAACGTCAATGCTTTCAAAGGCACTGATCTGAACCAGATCCTGCAAGACAACGGCGTGGATCAGGTGGTGATCGTGGGCGCGATGTCGCATATGTGCATTGATGCGGCCACCCGCGCCGCCGCCGATCTGGGTTATGCAACCACGGTCATTCACGACGCCTGCGCCACCCGCGATCTGGAATTTCAGGGCACCGTGGTTCCCGCCGCTCAGGTCCATGCTGCGATGATGAGCGGGCTGGCCTTTGGCTATGCCACCGTTACCGATACGGGCAGCTTTGCGGCGGGCTGACACCACCACGACGATCCGGCAGGCATGACCGCCATCGCGCGACCGCGCAGCTTTTGCGTTCATTAAGCAAGACCCGCGTCATCATGCCTGCCTTTTCAACCGGATGGCACAAGTGCGGATTTGTGCCCTTGCCAGCCGGTGCTCAGGCAATAAACTCGTGTTCTACACGGGCCGGGAGTCCCGGATAAAAGGGGGAGGAAACTAGGGAGATGCCAATGACCGCCGCCATGTCGCCGTCACGGATACCATCGGGCAGGGTGATGGCCGATCAGGTGCGTGAAATCCTGATCGTCGATGACCACCCGCTGATGTGCGACGCGCTGGCGCTGACGCTGAAGATCAGCCTGGGGTTGAAAAATGTCCGCACGGCGCGCAGCCTTGGTGCGGCGGTGGAACAGATCCGCACGCAGGGCGCGCCGGATGCGGTGATCCTTGATCTGAACCTGCCTGATGCGCGCGGCTCGGAAGGGATCGTCACCTTGCGGCGGCAATTGCCCGATGTGCCGATCACGATGATTTCCGCCGATCTGGAATCAGCGATGATTTCGGCGGCGATGGCGGCCGGGGCGCAGGGCTATATCAGCAAATCGTTGGGGCGCGAGGCTTTGGTGGATTCGCTGCGCCGCATGTGGGATGGCGAACGGATCACGCCGGATGGCTATGAACCCGAACTGACCGATGCCGAGGATGAGGCCAAGGCCGAACTGGCCCGCCGCTTCGCCACGCTGACGCCGCAGCAGATGAAAATTCTGCGGCTGATCTGTCAGGGCAAGGCGAACAAGGAAATCAGCTATGAGCTGTCCATCGCCGAGGCGACGGTCAAGACTCATATCACCGCGATCATGTCCAAGATCAACGCCCGCCGCCGCACGCAGGCGGTGCTGTTGGCCAATTCGGTGCGGCTGTTCGAGGCGACCTGATGGCCGCCGATGCCATGCCCGCCGCTGGCCCTGTCATGGTGCAGGTGCGGGCCGATGCCCCGGATGCGGCGGCGCAGATCGCCGCCGGGGTGGCGGGGTGCGATCCGGCCCTGGTGCTGATCTTTGGCCCGCCCGGCCCCGCGTTCGAGGCTATTGCCCATGGCCTGCGCGCGCGCCTGCCTGCGCGATGCACCATTGCGGGCTGTTCATCTGCGGGTGAAATCGGGCCACAGGGATATGTGACCGGCTGCGCGGTGGCGGTGGGCTTTCCCTCGGTCAGCTTTCGGGCGCAGGCTTTGGTGCTGCGCGATCTGCCTCAATTACCCGTGTCCGACTGGATGGCCGAACTGCGCCGGATGCCGGCAGCCTTTGGGGTCGATCCACGCCGGAACGCCTTTGGCATCCTGCTGCCCGACGGGCTGGCGGGCAAGGAAGACGTGCTGGTCGCCACCATCGAGGCGGCCTTGCCCGCGCTGCCGGTTCTGGGCGGATCGGCGGGGGACGGGCTGGAGTTTCGCCGCACCATGCTGATCGCCGATGGCGCGGTCACGACCGATGCGGCGGTGTTTTTGATGGTGGAAACCGATCTGGCTTTGGCCGAGGTAACATTCGCGCATTTCAGCCCCTCGGACACGCTGGCGGTGGTGACGGCAGCGGTGCCCGAACAGCGGCTGATTCTGGAACTGAACGCCGAGCCTGCCGCCGCCGAATATGCCCGGCTGACCGGCATCGCGCAGGCCGATCTGACGCCCACCGAATTCGCCCGGCACCCGCTGTTGCTGAAGATGGGCAAGCGGCACCATGTCCGCGCCATCAGCGGCACGACACCGCAGGGCGGGCTGTCGCTGTTGTCGGCCATCGACACTGGCACCGTGCTGCGCCTTGGCCGGGCCGAGGATCTGATCCATGGCTTTGCCGAGGCGCTGGACCGGCTGCCACGTCCGCCGCTGATGGTGCTGGGCTTCGACTGTATTCTGCGGCGGCTGGCCATTGAACGCGCGGGGCTGACCGATGCGATGTCGGATATATTCACCCGCTATCGCATCGCCGGGTTTTCGACCTATGGCGAACAGCACAGCGGAATGCATGTGAACCAGACCTTCGTCGGGCTTGCCTTCATGCCACCAGATCCCGCCGATCCCGCAGGGGCAGCGGATGCTGCGTGACGACGACAGTCCCGACCGCCGCGAGGCCAAACTGCGCCGCATCACCGATGTGCTGATCGAGCGCATCGACCGGCTGGAGGAAACGCGCGGGTCGGCATGGTCGGTGTTTCAGGCCGCCATGGCGCTGGAACAAGAGGTGACGGCCCGCACGCGCCAGCTGGAACAGGCGCTGGCCGATTTGTCGCAGCGCAACCGCGAACTGGCCGTCGCCCGCGCCGCAGCCGAGGAAGCCAACCGTTCCAAGACCCGCTTTTTGCGCGCGGCCAGCCATGATCTGCTGCAACCGCTGTCGGCGGCGCGGCTGTTTCTGTCGGCACTGACCGATACCCAGATGAGCGAGGCGCAGCAGGAACTGACCGATCGCCTGTCCGGCGCCTTTGAATCGGTCGAGGAACTGATGCACGCCGTGCTGGACATTTCCCGGCTGGACAGCCAGCGGATCGAATTTCATCGCAAACCCGTGCGGCTGAACGACCTGCTGCGGCGTCTGGCCATCGAATACGCCCCGCTGGCCGAGGCCAAGGGCCTGTCGCTGCAATTCGCGCCCACCTCGGCCGTGGTGGACAGCGACCCGGTATTTCTGCGCCGGATCGCGCAGAACCTTGTGTCGAATGCGATTAAATACACCGACCGGGGTGGCGTCGTGGTGGGGGTGCGGCGCAAGGGTGCGACGGCATGGCTGGAAATTCATGACACCGGCCCTGGTATCCGCGCCGTGGATCGCAACCGCATCTTTGACGAATTCCAGCGGCTGGAAAACGATAACGGCGCCACCGGCATGGGGTTGGGCCTGTCCATCGTGCGCCGCGCCTGCGCGAAGCTGGGCCACCCGATCCGCCTGCAATCCGAACCGGGGCGCGGCACGGTGTTCCGCGTCGGGCTGCGGCTGGTCGATGATGCGGGCCAGCCCGTTCCCGCGCCTCAGCTCAATGCCCCTGACAGTCTGCGTGGGCGGGTCGTTCTGGTGATCGAAAACGACAACGGCATGTTGCGCGGCTATGAGCTGATCTTGTCGGAACGGTTGGGCATGATCCCCCGCCTTGCCAGCAGCACCGCCGAGGCTCTGGCCACCATGGGCGAAGAACCCGTGGATGTGATCGTGGCCGATTACAATCTGGACGGCGGCGATACCGGCGTGAATGCGATCACCGCCCTGTGCCGTCAGGCGGGCCATCCGATCCCGGCGCTGGTCATCACCGCCCGCCGTGACCCGGACATCGCCCGCAGTTGTGCCGCCATGGGTGTGCCCGTGATCGAAAAGCCGGTCCGCACGAGCGATCTGCAACAGATGCTGGAACAGGTGCTGGCATGACGCGTGCGACCAACGGCTGGCCTGCGCGGGGCGGGGCTTGCGCTGTCGGGGCTGCCACGCGAACCTGCGGGCAGGAGGACCGGGCATGGCAGCGATAAAATCCATGATGCTGGCTGTGGCACTGGCCTGTGGCCTTGGCGCTGCCCATGCGGGCGAGGCGGGTGATGCTGTCTTTGCCGAACGTGGGCCATGGGCTTTGGGTGACCGGGTGCTGACATGGCGGATGGTGGTGGACGGCCCGCCGGCGCAGGGCTTTCAGCCCATCAGCGACGGCAGGCTGGATCTGGCGCAGGTTGTCGGCCCGTCAGGCGGACAGCCGATGCTGCAAGTGACCGTGCAGGACGGCGCGCGTGACCGCCTGATCGGCCCGTTTCCTGTCTCGGCTGGTGATCCGGTGCTGATGTGGTTTCTGGAACAGACGGCGCGCGATATGTCGGCCCTGACCGGCGGCAGCCCGTTTTACATCAAGAACCGGGTCAAGGACGCGCTGTTCCGGGGTGGCAGTCTGAACCGCGACGGTGGCCGCGCCGTGGCTGTGTTCCGGCCCTTTGCCGATGATTCGAATGCCGCGCGGATGGCGGGTTTTCAGACCCTGACCCTGACCTTTGAAATGGATGGCGAGACCACCAACCCGATCCGCCGCATGACCGCCGTAACCGAGGCTGTGGGCGCGGCCCCTGCCTATCGCAGTGAGCTGGTTCTGAAATGAGATATGCTTTTATCATGCTGGCGATGCTTGCGGTGGCCCCGGCGACGGCGCAGTCTCTGCTGACCAATGATTATCCCACCAATGCCCGCGCGGAATATGTGTTCACCTGTATGGCGGTGAATGGCCAGAACCGCGCCACGCTGGATCGCTGTTCCTGCGCCATCGACCAGATTTCCGATGTGCTGAGCTATCAGGATTATGTCAGCGCCGAAACGGTGCTGCGGATGCAGCAGACCACCGGCGAGCGATCCGGCATGTTTCGGGGCATGGCACAGATGAACGCCATGGTCGCCGAACTGCGCCGCGCTGAGGCCGAGGCCGAAATTCTGTGTTTCTGACCGTGTGATTGCGTCCCGCGATCACCGGGGGCCTTCTGCCCCCCGGCCCCCCGAGGATATTTGCAGACCAAAGATGGGGCTGGTATTCGCCGTTGCGGTTTGCCACATCTCGGCCATCAGCCAAAGAGGGATACGTCCATGAGCTTTGACCGCCGTATCAAGATTGCTCCGTCCATCCTGTCTGCCGATTTCGCTGATTTCGGGCGCGAGATTCAGGCGATCGAGGCGCAGGGCGCTGATTGGGTTCATGTCGATGTGATGGACGGACATTTCGTGCCGAACCTGACCTTTGGCCCGCCCGCCGTCGCGGCCTTTCGCCGCCATGTCGGCACGGTGATGGATGTGCATCTGATGATCGCGCCGGTGGACCTGTATATTCAGGCCTTTGCCGATGCGGGGGCCGACATCATTACCGCGCATATCGAGGCCGGGCCGCATATCCACCGCACCTTGCAGGCGATTCGGGCGACCGGGAAAAAGGCCGGTGTGGCCTTGAACCCCGGCACCCCTGCCGATGCGGTGGCGCATCTGCTGGATCTGGCCGATCTGGTTTGTGTCATGACGGTGAACCCCGGTTTTGGGGGGCAGAAATTCATCGACATGACCGACAAGGTGCGCCGCCTGCGCCAGATGATCGGCGACCGCCCGGTGCATATCGAGATCGACGGCGGCGTTGACCCGACCACCGCGCCGATGCTGGCCGCGGCAGGGGCGGATGTGTTGGTGGCAGGGTCGGCGGTGTTCCGGGGCGGCTCGGTCGCCAATCCGACGACCTATGGCGACAACATCGCCGCGATCCGCCGTGCCGCCGAATCTGCATTGGCCTGACGCGTGGGGCAGGGGCAAGGGCGCGGATCACGCCGACCTTGCCGAATCCGGCAATGCCTGCAACCCTTGCAGCACGTGTCCCGTCCCGGCGGCCAAGACCCACGCCCGACAGATTTCCCGCAGCTACAGATGCCGCCCGCTTGACAAGATACCCGCTCTGCGTCAAACAGCCCGCCTGTGGGGCCGTAGCTCAGTTGGTAGAGCGCGTCGTTCGCAATGACGAGGCCAGGGGTTCGATTCCCCTCGGCTCCACCAATCCACACTTTGTTGCAAAGAAAATCCGCTAACACCTTGAATGGATAGGTGATTTCGGCGGTTCGATAGCTTTCATTCCGACTGTATCGCAGGGGCTGCGCGAAGGCCAGTTTCAGCACTGTCCGCTTGAGCGCGAATGTGTCTTTTTCGTATAGTTGCCAAGGGTTTGATAGGAAAGTCAGGGCCGGTTCGATAAGCTCCTCTAACCTGTCTTGCGGGGGCGCTGCATTTGCTGTCTGATCGGCCAGCAACAGCTTCCGGCGTTCCAGCTTTTCGATGCGCTGTTCATAGGCCGCCGCGACGGTCGGGCTGGCCCCGTCCATGATCCGGTCAAGCAGGCCCTAGATCTGCTTTTCGATATCCTTGATCTGGTCGGACAGAACCGCGCGCGCCCGCTTGGCCTCGGCTTGGCGCATATTCCAGATATCCGTGAACATGGCACGGGTCAGCGCGAAGAACTGCCGGGCGGGCTGCATGGAGCGCAGAATCGCTTCCGCCCCGTCTTCGATATCGGCGCGGGGGATGGAACGGCGATGCGAAGCGCAATTGGGCGTGTCGCAGAGATAATAGGCGTAATGCCTGTTCCGGCCCTTCGACCAGCAGGAGGTCATGGGCTGGTCGCAATCATCGCAGAGGACGAAACCGCGCAGGGGTAAGTCTTCGTTGATATCCTTGCGTGCAGGAGCCACCGCAGAACCGCGCAGACGCGCCTGTATGCGTTCATGCGTGGCAAGGTCGATCAGCGGCTCATGAAAGCCCTTGCGCAGGGATATGCCCCAATTCGGAGCCTCGATATAGCCCGCATACGTCGGACGGACCAGAAGCTCACGCACCGTTGTCAGGCGCACTTCGCCCGTCTGGCGGCTTTTCGGGAATTCCGGTTTGGCTTCGAGAAAGCGCATGACTTCGGACTGCGAGGGGAACCGTCCGCTGGCGAATCCTTGCAAGACTTCGCGGACGATGGAGGCCACAGGCTCATCCGGCACCAGCAGCTTGCCATGCTCGCGGTTGCGGGCGTAGCGATAGCCCACGGGTGGATGGAAGACGTAATAGCCTTTCTCGACCCGCGCCTTCATCTTCTGCACCACCTGACGGCGGTTCTGTTCGCGCTCAAGTTGGCCTTGGGCGGCGATGATGGTTTCGATGAAGCGGCCTTCCGGCGTGTCTTCCAGATTGAAGTTCAGGCATTCGATACGCGCGCCGCGCTGCGCGAATTCGCGGCGCAGTTTGATATGGACTCCGTATCTCGGGCGAAACGCTTGAGGTCGTCGAAGATGACGACATAGGGCGTACCCTTCTGCGCATCGAGATAGGCCAGCATCGCCCGCATACCGGGGCGCTTCATGAAGTCGCCGCCGCCGGAACTGTCATCGGGGAAGACGGCCTCGACCGCATAGCCCTTTCCTTCCGCATATTGGCGGCAACGGTGTTCCTGCGAGGCCAGCCCGCTGCCTTCCAGCTTTTGCTTGGTCGAGGACACGCGGCAGTAAATCAGCGCGGTTAACGGTTCTGGGGGAGGTGCCGATTGTGTGTTCATATGTCCTGCCTTTCCGATGTCGTTGCGGGAGTCAGCCTCCATCCGGGGCATCGTTGAAATGTTTGCTGAGTTGGGCTTTGTCCAAGCTTACCCTATCGGAATCGGCCTGTGCGGGCAGATCAAGGGGTTTTTCGATTTGTCCACAGGCTTGTTGGACCGGATGGACGCCGAAGCGGAGATCGACAAATGTGACCATGATCGACCACAGCGCGCGCAGGAAGTCATCTTTCTGTTCCGGGGTCAGGCCAGAGCCGTCCAGATAGGATTGATACTTGTCGATGTCGATTTCGACACGGGGTTTCGCGGCGGGGTTGAACTCGGAGTCCAGTTCCTTGCCTTGCGCATCGTATCTTCCGTCTTTCATTTCCTCACCCCCCACGGGTCATGCACGACTGCGCGGCATTCCCCTAATTTTATTATACAACTTTCACTTTTATTATGCAAAATCATGGTGTTCCTCCGATTTGGCGTGTGGGTGCGGGCGGGCGAAAGCCTTCGATGAAGGCCCATTCGCGGTTCCGGTATTGCGGGAAATCGCGGTAGCTATCCGGCACCGCCTCTACGATCACGCGGCGGCTGCGCATGCCCCAGAGCGTTGGTACTTGGACGCGGCTCTGGTCACGGTCGTGGAACAGGTTGGGGAAGAACCGCCCGGCATAGGCGCGGCAGGCGTAATACGGCACCTTGTCCACGGCAAAGGGCCGCACCCCATAGCCCGAGGCCCAGACCAGCGCCTTGTTCGCTGGCATGGCGAGAATTTCATCGGGGGTCATGAGCGCGCGCGCCTGTTTGCGCTGATGCCGCATTTCATAGTCCAGCGCACGCAGCGCAAGTCCGGTCTTTGTCGGATCAGCGCCGCCAAACAGCATGCCGTGCAGCATTTCACGCTTGGCGCGGGCGGCGCGCGTATTGGTCAGGGCATCATCGACGGCCAGCGTCGTATTGCCGAGCTTGCGGCTCAAATGCTGGGCGGTTTCCAGATCGGATATCCCGCCGCCGAGATAAATCTCCACATCGGCACTGGCCGAGAGCGTCATCGCCCCGTTCGGGCCGAGGTTTTCGCGTATCTGGCCAATGTCCTGATAGACGGCCAGCGGCGACAGGCCAAAGCCGCGCCCGATGGAGTAGAACTCCGCAATCTCTGGAAAGCGCCCGAGTCGCGCGGCTTCGTCCATCACCAGATTCAAGGTTGGCGCATCCGGCTTTCGTTGCTTGAGCGTCCGCAGGGTTGAAAAGAATTGCCGGATCAGCGCCGCGTTCTGCGCGATCAACTCGGCAGGCATGATGAGGAAGACAGAGACGGGGCGAGCATCCGCTTGAGTCAGCGCGTCCAGCGTAAAATCTGCACCCGCCGTTCCTGTAAACGTCCGCTGCAAGGCCGGGTCAGCCATAAACGCCAGTGCGTTGCTGATTTAGGCCATCACGGAATCGTAGGTCTTGCGGCTTTCCTCGGCCATGCCCAGCATTTCGGCATAGGTAACGGCAAGCTCTGGCTCACCCTTGGCGGCCATCGCATCCGCTTGCTGCGCCCAGCTATCAGGGGCAGCGCGGATCATGCCGACCAACTCGTAAAGGCTGAGAAGCGAGGCTTCGCCATCCAGATGGACAAGACCGCGCAGCAGCGCATCCATCCAGTTCTGCGCCTTCTGCTCGAAGAAACGCGCATTCCCGCCGCCACTGTCCGGTAGCAGCGTCATCGCCACGCGGCGGCTATCGGCAACCAGCATCGGCGAATCCGGCAGCAAATGCGCAAGCAGGGTAGCGCTGTGATCCGGCAACCCGTGCAGACGATACGGGTTGATGCAATAGACATGCGCCCCCTGATGGACGAGGCCGCGCCCGATCACGGCGGCAAGCTCGCCCTTGGGATCGAGGATGGCATAGCGCGGCGGCTGACCGTTGCCGCGCCCCGTATCAGCCATGATATGCGCGAGGACAGAGACGAACTTGCCCGAACCCGCGCCGCCGATCAGCAGCGCCCCTGCCTGTCGCGAATGGAACAGCAAGCGGCCTGCCAAGAAACCAAATGGGATACCGCCCGTCTTGCGGAACGCGCCGCGCACCTCTTTCGCCGTGGCGAACCGCGCCGAGCCGAATGGGTACTCTTGATGGAAATCCATGGGCATCACCATGACAATGAAGGGAGGCAGAAGGGCGGCCCGTCAGGACCGCCCCACACTTTCAGCCAAAGGCAGCGGCCAAGATCACCAGCACGACCATCACGCCCGCCAGCACGTCAAGGATCGGTTTGATCCTGTCCCTGAGGGTTTTTTCGGTCTGGATTTCGTAAAGGTCCGCAACTTTCCGGTGGGTATATTTCGGCATCGTTTGTTCCTTTCATCTATTTTCGATGGGTTACAGAAAGCGGTAGGCAACAAAGCTGCCTGCCGTCATGAGCGCCACGCTGACCGAGGCGCGAGCAGCGAAAAACACGAAGGGATAGCAGGCGATCATCCAGCCGACTTCGACCAGTTGAACGAGATCGGGGCTGTAGCTGCGCCGCGCCAGTATCGCCAGCATTACCGCCACCACGGTGGCGAAGCCTTGCAGCGAATCCAGAAAGACCCCCTGCGTGCGATCTTTGTGCGAATTGCGGTTCTCTAACATCATCCTCCTTTCTGCCCGGCAGCGGGCAAAGCTTGTCCGGCGCTGGAAACGGCGTCCCGGCGGCACGATCTGGTTTCGTTTCAAGGTACTGACCCGACGCGATATTTTCGCAGGGCGGGGGCATCGGTTGACTGTTCAGTGATAGCCCTTGCCATTACACTTGTTGCAGCGGGCTTCCGTGAAAAGAGGGCACATCAAGCAGGAAACCAAACGGCGCGGGTGGAGGCCGTTTTTCCTCCGGCGACGAAACCAAGCTTTCTGACGAGGGACTCTCCGCATGGCCAACCCATACATCGCCCGCCCCAAACTGACCGCGCATGAGGTGGAAGCGATGGTCGCCGGCCTTGTCTGCTTCAACACCTATGGCGAGATCGCGACCGCCATCCGCCGCAGTCCACAGGCGTTGCGCCCCGCCCTCGTGCAGATCGAGCGCCGCATGTATTTCGAATGCGACGGCTGGCCTATTTTTCACCTTTTTCAACTGTCCAGCTACAACCCGAACCGGAAACACATTCCCTATATCAATGAAATACCAAATATCATCGAATGTGTCCTTCGCATGCCGCGAGCGAGGAACCTGCTGGGCCTGCGACAAAGCGGACCAGAACTTTCATTTGAGGCGGAACTGGACTGTATCTTTACCGGCCCCCAGCATCTGACGCCCCGCGAGTTCGTAAAGCGCTACGGCCTTGCACGGCCCATCAACAACTTCAAACCGCATCCGCTTGAGCAGGAGTGCCGGACGCGTATTGACCTCAAGAAGCCCTACTCATCCTGTAAAGGCACCCTAAGAGATACCACACTTATCCCCAAAACACATTTCTTTCGTTTTGCGATGGAATATGCCGCGCGATTTGGCAAGCCCGCGCAACAATACACCGACCTGCTTATCGCCCGGATGGCTTATTTTCTGGTCTGGCGGGCTTTTGAACTTAACGCAGATCATTTTGCCTCGGCCAGATTGCTTCTCCATCGCAGTCATTTTGCAAGCCTTCCGCCTGAGAAGCGCATGGAGTTCATCAAGAACAGGGAAGTGGGCGACGGAAAATACGCCAAGGCCGTAGTCGCCGCCGCACGAAATCAAGTTATGAATATCATCCTTGACGATTTGAAAAAAATCCGATCCGGGTGGATAGAAGGGGCAATCACAAGAATTCTCTTTGAGCATCCTCAGGGCAATGTATAATGGTATTTTGCCTTGGAGAACTTTATGCACATACTTCGACTTATTTTAACGGTAGTAACTTTAACAATATGGTGTGGCAACGTTCTGGCCGACGAATACACTGCTGGCGATAACTGCGGTGGAGCGGGGCAACCAGGGTCGGGTGCAGGGCACACTGTCAACACCGCAACAAATATCACCTATCTATACTGTAATGGGACGATCTGGGTCGAATCGATTAAGGTGGCTGCGAACCGGCCAAGCGGAATTCGGTCAACCACCATCTCGGGTGTGTCGATTGAAAGCCAACCTTTCGGCATGTTGTTCATCGGCAGTCCGGCGACGGGAACAAACTGGAATCTCGTAGTCGGATACGGGGTAAGCGTAAACTCGGACTTTGCCACGGCAATCGATCACTCAACGTCCAGCACTCAATATTCCGTCGCGGTAGGAAATTCGGCAAAATCTCCGGGGGTCAACAACAGTGTTCTTGGAAGCCATGCCGGATCAGATTCGCCAAATAGCAGGAGAAATATATTTATCGGACGATATGCAGGAAGCAACCTTAACGGCTCCGACAATATCGTCATACGAACAACAACCGTTGCGCCAACCAGCGAGGTCCGAAGCAATTTTTTGAACATCGGCAATACGATATTTGGCAACATGGCGGGATCGGCTACGGACGATACTGGCACGGCCAAGATCGGCATCAACAAGGTTTCACCCAGTGTCGCACTGGATGTGATCGGCGACATTCACTATACGGGCATTGCACTCGATGTCTCCGACCGCGCCATGAAGGACGATATCCGCGCCTTGGACCAGTCGCTGGATAAGATCAGGTGGCTGTCTGGCGTTTCCTTCGTTATGAAGGACGATGCGAACCGCGAACGGGAGCTGGGTCTGATCGCGCAGGATGTTGAACCAGTCTATCCCGAACTGGTAAAGACCCATGACGGGATCAGGTCGCTGAATTATCAGGGCATGATCGCTCCGCTGATCGAAGCCGTGAAGGAACTGGACGCACGGAATGCCGCGCTGGAAGCTGAGAACACCGAATTGCATTCTATGCTCATCGCTATTTCCGAGCGCTTGAGCGCGCTGGAAAGAAAAGACGAAGAGCCACCTATCGGGCAAGACCCATAATCAAATTAAAGCATCCCGCCATTAACCTGCAACATAGCCTGCGGCTTTGAAGTCGTTCC
>NZ_JAUNTO010000009.1 GCF_030538655.1 Paracoccus sp. (in: a-proteobacteria) | reverse complement strand
GGCTTCTGGGGCGGGGCCGCCCATTGGGCCGGGGTCATCACCGCCCTGCGCGCCAAGGGCTATACCGACCTGCATGCGGTCGAAAACCCGCTGACCTCGCTGGCCGACGATGCCGAACGCACGCGCAAGATGGTGGCGCAGATCGACCGCCCGGTGGTGCTGGTCGGGCATTCCTATGGCGGCAAGGTCATCACCGAGATGGGCGACATGCCCAATGTCAAGGCACTGGTCTATGTGGCCGCCTTCGCGCCGGATACGGGTGAAAGCGCGGGGTCGATCAGCGCGGCGAACCCGCCTGCGGCTTTTGAAAACATCCAGCCCGACAGCGACGGCTTCCTGTGGGTTGCCCCGGAAAAATTCCGCGAGAGTTTCGCGCAGGATATGTCGGACGAGGCGACCTTCGTCATGGCGATCACGCAAAAAGCCCCGGTCGCCAGCACCTTCGGCGATAATGTCACCGCGCCCGCATGGAAGAAAAAGCCGTGCTATTATCAGGTCTCGCTGGCGGATCGCATGATCAACCCGGCCAATCAGCAGATGATGGCCGACCGCATGAACCCGGTGAAAAAGATCGAACTGGACGCCAGCCACGCCTCGCTGGCCTCGCGCCCCGACGAGATCACCGCGCTGATCATCGAAGCGGCAGGGGCATAAGCCATGACCGACACCATCGCCCCCGCCATCCTGTCCCCGATCACCAGCGCGGGGCGTTACCTGACATTCGCGATTGATGACGTCACGCAGGTGGCGACCGCGCTGCGGGAACTGGCTCGCCAGACGGATGGCGAGGCGATGGTGATCGGTATCGGTCAGTCGCTGGCTTTGGCTCTTGGACGCGAGATCAAGGGGTTGGCGGCATATCCGCCGACCTCATTCGCCGGGGTGGATGCGCCCGCGACCCCCGCCGCGCTATGGTGCTGGCTGCGGGGCGAGGATATGGGCGAGATCCTGCTGCGCGCCCGCGCGGTGCAGACCGCCCTGCGCCCGGCATTTACGCTGGAAAGCTCGGTCGATGCGTTCCGCTATGATGCGGTGGATCGCGATCTGTCGGGCTATGAGGACGGCACCGAAAACCCCGAGGGGGACGAGGCCGTCACCGCCGCCACCGTGACCGGGCAAGGGCCGGGGCGCGACGGGTCCAGCTTTGTGGTCGTTCAGCAGTGGCTGCATGATTTCGACCGACTGGCGGCCATCGGCCCTGACCGGATGGATGATGTGATCGGCCGCCATCGCGCCGACAATTCGGAAATGGACGACGCGCCCGACACATCCCATGTCAGCCGAACCGATCAGGAAAGCTTCGATCCGCCCGCGCATCTGGTTCGCCGTTCCATGCCATGGTCGGACGGGCTGCGTGCCGGGCTGATGTTCGTGGGCTTTGGCCGCGATTTCCGGGCCTTCATGGTGCAATGGCAGCGTATGACCGGGGTCGAGGACGGACAGACCGATGCGCTGTTCCGCTTTACCCGCCCGATCAGCGGCGCGTTTTTCTGGGTGCCGCCGATGCGCGGCGGACAGGCCGATCTGTCGGCGCTGAATATTCAGCTTGGGGGAAACTGATGACCGATTTGATTGCACAAGAACATCTGCAAGCCGTGGGTTTTGACGGCGGCTGGCGCGCGCTGGCCTCTGCCGCCCCGGCGATTGAGCCAGCGACGGGGGCGGAACTGGCCTCGGTCGCGATGGCCAGCCCCGCCGATATTGCCGCCGCTGCCGCCACGGCACGGGCCGCGCAGGCGGGTTGGGCCGCGACGCATTACGACCGCCGCGCCGCGATTCTGCACGAGGCCGCCCGTCTGGCCGAGATTCACCGCGCCGAGATCGCCCGTTGGCTGGTGCGCGAATCCGGCTCGGTTCAGGCCAAGGCGGATTTCGAGGTCGGCATCACCATCAAGGCGCTTATCGAGGCCGCCGCCATGCCTTCGCAGGCGGCGGGGCAGGTGCTGCCCGCCGAACCGGGGCGATTGAACCTTGCGCGGCGCCGCCCCATCGGGGTGGTGGGGGTGATTTCGCCCTTTAACTTTCCGCTGTATCTGGCGATGCGGGCGGTTGCGCCCGCGCTGGCGGTGGGCAATACCGTGCTGCTGAAACCCGATCCGCGCACGGCGATCTGCGGCGGCACTGTCATCGCGCGGCTGTTTGAACTGGCGGGCCTGCCTGCGGGTGCGCTGGTGATGATGGCGGGTGATGGCGCGGCAGGTGCCGCCATGTGCGAGGACGCCAATATCGGCATGATCCAGTTCACCGGCTCGACCGCTGCCGGGCGGCGCGTGGGGGAAACGGCGGGGCGGCATCTGAAGAAGGTCTCGCTGGAGTTGGGCGGCAAGAACGCCTTTATCGTGCTGGACGACGCCGACCTTGATCTGGCGGTAAAGAATGCCGTCTGGAGCGCCTATCTGCATCAGGGCCAGATCTGCATGGCGGCGGGCCGGATTCTGGTGCAGGCCAACATCGCGGATGAATTCTCGCGCCGTCTGGCCGACCATGCGCGCGCCATGCCGGTGGGTGATCCGGCCTCAGGTCAGGTCGCTTTGGGGCCGATGATCAACCGCCATCAGGCCGATCTGGCGGGCGGAGTCGTCGATGCGGCGCTCAAGGCCGGGGCCACGCTTGCGGCAGGTGGTCAGGCCGAGGGGCTGTTCTTTCCGCCCACGGTGCTGACGGGCGTGACGCCCGAAAACCCGGCCTTTCATGAAGAAATCTTTGCCCCCGTCGCAGTCGTGACCACGTTTGAGACCGATCAGGATGCCGTCGATCTGGCCAATCAGGGCGATTACGGGCTGTCGGCGGCGATCATGTCGCGTTCGGTCGGCCGTGCCATGGCGATGGGCGATCAGCTGCGCGTGGGCCTGCTGCATATCAACGATTCCACCGTCAATGATGAGGTCATCAACCCCTTTGGCGGCGTTGGCGCATCGGGCAACGGCACCAGCATCGGCGGCCCCGCCAATTGGGAGGAGTTCACGCAATGGCAATGGGTGACGGTCAAGGCCGAAGCCCCCGCCTATCCGCTGTAGGGGGAGACCATGACAGCATTTCGCGACATCACCGCCGCCGTCACCCGTTCGCAAGGCGCGCCCTTCACGATTGAACCGGCCCGCATCCGCGAACCGCGCGGGACCGAAGTTCTGGTCCGCGTCATCGCCACGGGCCTGTGCCACACCGATCTGATCGTGCGCGATCAATATTACCCCGTGCCGCTGCCCGCCGTTCTGGGCCATGAAGGCGCGGGCGTGATCGAGGCCGTGGGGCCGGGCGTCAAGACCCTTGCCCCCGGCGATCATGTCGTGCTGACCTATGGCGCCTGCGGGCATTGCCGCCCCTGCGTGGGCGGGCATGGGGCCTATTGCGACCATTTCTTCGGGCTGAACTTTGGCGGCAGCGATCTGGACGGCGGCAATGCCATTCAGGCGGCGGACGGCACACCGCTGCACGATCATTTCTTTTCGCAATCGTCCTTTGCGACCTATGCGCTGGCGCAGGAAATCAACGCGATCAAGGTGCCTGCCGATGCGCCGTTGGATCTGCTTGGCCCCTTGGGATGCGGCATCCAGACCGGCGCGGGGGCGGTGCTGAATTCCTTGCGCCTCCGCCCCGGCAGCAGCTTTGCCAGCTTTGGCGCGGGCGCGGTGGGGCTAAGCGCGGTGATGGCGGCGCGGGTCGCCGGGGCCACCACGATCATCGCGGTGGACATCGTGCCCGCACGGCTGGAACTGGCGATGGAACTGGGGGCCACGCATGTGATCAACAGCCGCGAGGCCGACCCGGTGCAGGCAATCCTTGAGATCACCGGCGGCGGCGCGGATTACGCGCTGGAATCCACCGGCCGCGCCGAAGTGCTGGCCCAGGGGATCGAGGCGCTTGGCAGCCTTGGCACCATGGGCGTCGTCGGCGCGCCGAAACTGGGCACGACATCCGATTTCGACGTGAACAACCTGATCCTGCGCGGGCGTTCCATTCGCGGCATCGTCGAAGGCGACAGCGTGCCGCAAGTGTTCATCCCGCAACTGATCGAGCTGCACCGGCAGGGGCGTTTCCCCTTTGACCGGCTGGTGCGCTTTTATCCGCTGGACCAGATCAATCAGGCGGCCAGGGACAGCGAGGCGGGCGTCACCCTGAAACCCGTCCTGCGCATCGGCACGCTTTGACAGGGCCGCGCGGGTCGGGTTATCCGGCCCCGCGCCGACATAAAGGAAAGTGACCATGTGGCAGCCACGGCTGGTTGAAACCGCGCGCCTGAAATATCTGGGCATCGTCGATGCGCTGGAGGCCGACATCCGCCGCCGCCTGATCGCGCCGGGGGATCGTCTGCCCACGCAGCGCCGCGTGGCCGAGGCTTTGGGCGTCGATCTGACCACCGTCACCCGCGCCTTTAACGAGGCGCATCGGCGCGGGCTGATTACGGCGCAGATCGGACGCGGCACCTTTGTGCGCGACCCCGATGCGCCGGTGGCCCCCGGCCCGTCGCCGATTGATTTCAGCATGAATATTCCGCCGCAACCGGCTGACGTGGATTTCCGCAAGCTGATCGCGCAGGGCATGACGCAGGCCCTGTCAGGGCCGCAGGGGCTGACATTGCTGCATTACCAGCCAAGCGCCGGCACCACCGAGGATCGCGCCGCCGGATGCCGCTGGCTTGCGCCGCGCCTGCCCGGCCTGACGCCCGACCGGGTTCTGGTGGCGGCGGGCGCGCAAGGGGCGCTGTTCGCGATCTCGGCCCTGCTGATGCGCCGGGGCGATGTGATGGCGGCAGGCGCAATGACCTATCCGGGGCTGAAATCGGTCGTGGCTCAGCAAGGGCTGGTGCTGGCCCCGGTTCATATGGACGAGGCCGGGCTGATCCCGGCATCCTTTGAACATATCTGCCAGACCGCCGCGCCGCGCGCGCTGTTCGTGACGCCCGCGATCGACAATCCGACCACCGCGACCCTGCCGCCCGATCGCCGCGACGCCATCGCCGGGATCGCGCGGAAATACGGCGTCGCGCTGATCGAGGATGACCCCTATTCGCCCCTTCTGCCCGATCCCCCCCTCGCGCTGGCGGCCATAGCCCCGGACATCACCTGGCATATCGCCACGCTGTCGAAATGCGCCACGCCCGCGCTACGCATCGCCTATGTCGCCGCCCCGGATACCCAAGCCGCGCTGCATCTGGCCGAGGTGCTGCGCGCCACCCTGCTGATGCCGCCCCCCCTGATGGCGGGGCTGGCCAGCCGCTGGATCAGTGATGGCACGCTGGCGCGGATCACGCGCGCGATCCGCGCCGAAAACATCGCCCGCCAGCAGATCGCCGCCCGCATCCTGCGCGGCACCGACATGGCCGCCGATCCGCATGGCTCGCATCTGTGGCTGCATCTGCCCGCGCATTGGCAGGCGCGCGACTTCGCCGATCACGCCGACCGCGCCGGAGTATCCATCCTGCCCGCAAGCGCCTTCGCCACCGCCCCCGCGCCCGAACAGGCGGTGCGCATCTCGCTTGGCGTCGTCCCCGACCGCGACGAATTGCAAGACGGCCTCGAACAACTCGCAGGCCTTGTAAAGCACCCTGCCGTCATGCGGGCGGTGGTTTAGGTTCTGTTCCGCAACGGGCGGCGGCGATCTGAGTGATCTGCGTCTTGGAACGGGTGTGGTTGCAGGGGACGACAAAGCCGGTTGCCAGCTTTGGCAGAGGTCTGTTCCTGTTTGCGCAGGATTTATAATGCATGCGCGCCCCACAACCCGCCGCGGACCCTGAAGCCTGCGCGGGGGGGCATTTTGAGTTTATGATGGCTGCGGCGAGGCAAATCATGCTCTTAAAGATGCGGTCGGCTTTGCTGGCGCGCATGCCGATACGATTTAACCTCTGATCTTGCGGAATAAACTCTCGACGAGATGTCGCGAGACATAAACGTCGACATCAATGCGGGGCTTTTGCGCCCGCCCAAGTGCTGTGAGATGACATCTGTGACAGCCAAGGCAGACCGCTCGACCTGTTCGTTACCGCCGGACAGGTCAGCGACGACATCGGTGCGCGGGCACTCCTGTCCAGCCTGCTGAAGGTAAACCGGCTGTTCGGGGGCCGGGGTTATGACGCTGACTGGCTCCGGGAAGCGTTGCAAGACAAAGGGATACGTGCCTGCATTCCCGGTCGGAAACAGCACAAGAAGACCATGGAATACGACAAGCGCCGCTACAAGCGGGGCAACCGCATCAAGATCATGTTCGGACGGCTCAAGGATTGGAGGCGTGTAGCGATCCGCTACGACCGCTGCCCGAAGGTCTTTCTCTCCGCCATCGCGCTCGCAACAACCGTTATCTATTGGCTGTGAGTTCTGGGCCTAGCACAAGGCATGCTTCGCCAGGCTCAACCGCTCGCGACGCGCAGAACGATCTTGCCAATGTGATCGCCGCTCTCCATCCGGCGGTGCGCCTGTTCGGCATCGGACAGGGGGAATTCGCTGTCGATCAGCACCCGCACGGCACCGGATTCCACGCGTGGCCACAGATGGTTGCGCAGGTCTGCGGCGATAGCGGCTTTGGCCAGATCGGATTGCGGGCGCAGCGTCGCGCCGGTCACGGTCAGGCGGCGCAGCATGATCTGGGCAAAGTTCAGATCGGCCTTTGGCCCGTCCAGAAAGGCGATGAAGACCAGCCGCCCGTCATCAGCCAGCGCCTTGATATTGCGCGGTATATAGCTGCCACCGACCATATCGAGGATCAGATCCGCCCCGCCCTGTTCGGTCAGCACGGCGACAAAATCCTGATCGCGGTAATTGATCGCGATGGCCCCCAGTTCGGCGCAGGCCGCACATTTTTCGGGCGACCCGGCGGTGGCGAAGACCCGCGCGCCAAGGCTGCGGGCGACCTGAATCGCCATGGTGCCGATGCCCGATGATCCGCCATGGACAAGGAACCTCTCGCCCGCCTTCAACCCGCCGCGCATGACCACGGTGGACCAAACGGTGAAGGCGGTTTCGGGCAGGCAGGCCGCCTGTTGCAACGACATGCCGTCGGGAATCGGCAGCGCATGATCCTGATGGCAGACCGCATATTCGGCATAACCGCCGCCGGGCAGCAGCGCCGTCACCCGGTCCCCCTTGCGCCAGCGGGTCACGCCCGCGCCAAGGCCGACAACCTCGCCCGACGCCTCCAGCCCCGGCAGGTCGGATGCGCCGGGCGGGGCGCGATAGGCGCCCTGCCGTTGCAGCACATCGGGGCGGTTCACCCCGGCATAAGCGATGCGGATCAGGATCTGGTCATTGGCCGGCACCGGAACCGGGCGGCGGACGGGGCACAAAACCTCGGGGCCGCCGGGTTCGGCGATTTCGATGGCATTCATGGCGTCGGGGATCATGCTCATGCCTCGCCCCCTTGTGCGCGGCCCGGCAGGTCGGCGGCACCCTGAGGGGCGCGGACCCAGCCCGTCGCCAGATCGGCCAGCATTGCGACGCCGGGCACCTTGCGCGCCGCCGCCTTGACCTTTTCGAACCGCATCACCCCGTCGATCCGCCGGTCGATAAAGTCGCGGGTGTCGCGCCCGCTCTCGCTGTCATCGCCCAGCCAATACAGAGCCGCAGCACCATGAACACTGGCCAGAATCGCGCGTTTCGAATACCAGTTCACATCGTCCGAGGTGTCGCCAAGCCCGGTCCAGATCGTATCCGCCGTTTCCCACATCAGTCGCGCTGCCAGCGGCGCATTCTGCGGCAGCGCCAGCGTGGCCGAGGCAGCCCGCACCAGTTCACGGTCGGCCAGCTCCAGCCGGTGCCAGACAGCCGCCGCCACCTTGTCGCGGAACCGGCCCTGCGGCGGGGTGTCAGTCAGCCAGCGCGCCAGCGCCGCATCGCCACGCCGATGCAGGCTGGCCGCCAGCCCGGCCCCGCCCATCGGCACCAGCACCCGCGCCAGGTTCGGCGCGATCCCCAGATCGCGCGCCCCGGCGGTCAGAGCGCGGTCGTTCATCCCTTCGAACGGGACGTGGATCAGGGCGGCGTCGATCAGGGCATCGGTCTGGGTCATGGCTTTCCTCGGTCACTGGACAGGCGGGCGCGTTGCTGATAGAAGAACGGTTCCTGCAATCTTTGCAACTCTAACCTAGGAAGGTGGTGACAACCACATGCAGGTCAACGTTCGTGATAATAACGTCGAACAGGCGCTCCGCGCACTGAAGAAAAAGCTTCAGCGTGAAGGCGTGTTCCGCGAGATGAAGCTTCGGCAGCATTTCGAGAAACCGTCGGTCAAGAAAGCCCGTGAAAAGGCCGAGGCCGTCCGCCGTGCCCGCAAGCTGGCCCGTAAAAAGGCCCAGCGCGAAGGCGCGCTGTAAGACAACGAACCTTGTAAGGTTTGAAACCCCCGCGCCCCGGCTGCGGGGGTTTTCCTTTGCCCAGCTGCGCCCAAAGATGCGCATTTGGGTAAACAGCACGCGTTAAACCGGCAGCGCCGTCGTTTGCTGCACCGTCCGCAGCGCAAAGGAGGAATGCATCTGCGCCACCCCTGGCAGGCGGGTCAGGTGCTGGCGGTGGATACGGGCGAAATCATCGGTGTCTTGCGCGACGATTTTCAGCAGATAATCCGCTGTCCCCGCCATCAGGTGACATTCCAACACATCGGGGATGGTGCGGACGGCGCGCTCGAACGCCTCTAACAGATCATCGGCCTGCCCCGACAGGGTGATTTCCACGAAAACCAGCGTCGGACGGCCCAGCTTGCGTTCATCCAGCAGGGCGACATAGCCGCGGATCAGACCGGATTGTTCCAGCCGCTCCACCCGGCGATGACAGGCACTGGCCGACAGGTTCACGCGGGCGGCCAGATCGGCATTGGTGATCCGTCCCTCGCGCTGAAGCAGGGTCAGAATGCGGCGGTCTGTTGCATCAAGGTCCATGGCAGCCCGGAATTGGTCGGGACATGCGCCCGGCGCAACGATCTTGCATCTGAGCCGCGCTCCTCGCAACATACAATGTCACAAGCAGCAAGGCCAAGCAGAGGACAGCATGAAGATTGGATGCCCCAAGGAAATCAAGCCGCAGGAATTCCGCGTTGGCCTGACCCCCGCCGCCGCGGCCGAGGCTGTGGCCCACGGCCATCAGGTGCTGATCGAAACGGGCGCGGGTCTGGGGGCGGGCTTTGACGATACTGCCTATCGCACAGTGGGCGCGCAGATCGCCCCCGATGCAGCGGCGGTGTTTAATGGGGCCGATCTGATCGTCAAGGTCAAGGAACCACAACCCGCCGAACGCGCCATGCTGCGGCGCGGACAAGTGCTGTTTACCTATCTGCACCTTGCGCCCGATCCCGATCAAACCCGCGATCTGCTGGAATCAGGCGTCACCGCCATTGCCTATGAAACCGTGACCGACGCGCGCGGCGGCCTGCCCTTGCTGGCGCCCATGTCCGAGGTGGCGGGGCGGCTGGCGCCTCAGGTGGGTGCCTGGGCGCTGCAAAAGGCCAATGGCGGGCGCGGGGTTTTGCTGGGCGGTGTGCCGGGGGTGCGGCCCGCGCGGGTGGTTATCATCGGCGGCGGAGTCGTTGGCACGGCAGCGGCACGGGTAGCCGTGGGCATGGGCGCGAATGTCACCGTGCTGGATCGGTCAGTGCCGCGCCTGTCCTATCTGGACGATGTGTTCATGGGCAAGCTGACCACTCAATATTCATCCGTCGCCGCAGTGGCCGACCTGCTGCCGACCGCCGATATGGTCATCGGCGCGGTGCTGATCCCCGGCGCGGCGGCACCGAAACTGATCAGCCGGGCGCAGCTTGGCCTGATGCAGCCGGGCGCGGTGCTGGTGGATGTGGCGATAGATCAGGGCGGCTGCTTTGAAACCTCGCGCCCGACCACACATCAAGATCCGATCTACGAGGTGGACGGCATCATCCATTACTGCGTTGCCAATATGCCCGGTGCGGTGGCGCGCACCTCGACTTTGGCATTGGGGAATATGACGCTGCCCTTTGTGCTGGCTCTGGCGGATAAGGGCTGGCAGCGGGCGCTGCGCGATGACCCGCATCTGCGCGCCGGACTGTCCACATATGACGGGCGGCTGACCTCGCCCCCGGTGGGCGTGGCGCTTGGGATCGCGGCGGTGAGGCCGGACGACATTCTGGCCGGGTGATCCGCGCCGCTTTCTTTGCGTATTTGGGCAAACAGAAAACAGCCCGCGCCGCTTGGGGCGATCCGCATGAAAAAGGGCGCACCCGCAGCGGGGTGCGCCCTTTCCATAAAAGCCAGTCCGAAAATCAGACGCGGGTGCCGCGGTCGGCCAGCAGGTCGCGGATCTGGGCCAGCAGTTCTTCCTGCGTCGGGCCTTCCGGGGCGCCGGGAACCTCTTGTTCCTTTTTCATCGCCGAATCCTTGATGCGGTTCACGGCCTTAACCAGCAGGAACACCACAAAGGCGATGATGAGGAAGTTGATGACGGCAGTGATGAACGAGCCATAGGCAAACACCGCCGCGCCCGCATCCTGCGCCGCTTTCAGCGAGGCATAGTCGGTCGAGGTCAGGTTGATGAACAGGTTCGAGAAATCAATCCCGCCGGTAATCAGGCCGATGACCGGGTTGATGAGGTCGCTGACCAGCGAGGTCACGATGGCGGTGAAGGCCGCACCGATGATGATACCAACGGCCATGTCCATGACATTGCCCTTGGCGATGAAGTCCTTAAATTCCTGAATCATGAGTTTGGTCCTGCATTCCTGTTACGCGCTAACGTTGCGGGCGCGCCAATACCATAAAGGTTAAATTCCGCCAACATAAGAAAGTGAACCGCATGTCTGATATGACAACGCTTGAATCCTTCCCGATCACGCGCCGCTGGCCGCCACGGCGGCCTGATGTGATCCAGCTTTATTCGCTGCCGACGCCGAACGGGGTCAAGGCGTCGATCATGCTGGAAGAACTGGGCGCCCCTTACGACGTTCACCGCATCAGCATCGGCGACCCCGCCGACCAGATGACGCCCGAGTTTCTCAGCCTGAATCCGAACAACAAAATACCAGCAATTCTTGATCCCGACGGGCCGGACGGGATGCCGATGGGGCTGTGGGAATCGGGGGCGATCCTGATCTATCTGGCGGATAAATATCAGCGCTTTCTGCCGACCACCGGGGCGGCGCGGTATCAGGTGCTGCAATGGCTGATGTTCCAGATGGGCGGGGTCGGGCCGATGTTCGGGCAGCTTGGCTTTTTCCACCGCTACAAGGGCCGCGAGATCCAGGACCCCCGCCCGCGTGAGCGGTATTACGCCGAAAGCCGCCGGATTCTGGGCGTAATCGACGGGCAACTGGCAGAACGCGACTGGATCGCGGGGGATTATTCCATCGCGGACATCGCCATCGGCCCCTGGGTGCGCAATCTGCGCACGGGCTATGACGCGGCAGAACAGGTGGGGCTGGACGATTTCGCCCATGTCGCCCGCTGGCAGGAACGGTTCCTTGCCCGTCCCGCCGTGCAGCGTGGGCTGGTGATTCCGGCGGCCCCCACCTGAACCACGGCTGTTCAACGGTCAGGGCGGGGTTGGTCGCGCCCTGACCGAAACATCACATGATCAATTCGCCGCCCCGGCCTCGGCCAGCTTGGCGTCGATAATGCCTTTCAGGCTGTCCCAGGACTGATTCGGCACCTGCTCGCCCGCGATCATAAAGGTCGGCGTGGCATTGATACCGTCAGCGGTGGCATTGGTCTGAAAGGTGGCCACAAGCTGTTCGACCTTGGCGGTATCATCCCAGCAGGCGTTCATCTGATCCTCGGTCATACCGGCTTTCAGGCCGATCTTGCGCAGGTTCGCGGCAATATCGTCGCCCGACTGGCTGGACAGCCAGGTTCTTTGTTCTTCGAACAGCATGTCGGACACGGCATAATATTTGTCATCGCCGCCGCAGCGCGCCAGAATCCCGGCCCACAGGCCCACGGCGTCGAAATAGACATCGCGCTGTGCAAAGCGCACCTTGCCGGTATCGATATATTCCGCCTTCAGCCTGGGAAAGTTGTCGTTGTGGAACGCCGCGCAATGACCGCAGGTAAAGCTGGCATATTCATAGATCGTCACCGGCGCATCCTCGGCCCCCAGATAGATGTCGGGCAGGGTCGCGGGGGCAGCCTGTTCGGTCGCCGGGGCGGTCTCTTGGGCAAGGGCAGGACCGGCAAAGACCAGCGCAAGCGCGGTCAGGGTGGAACGAATCAGCATGAAATGTCCTTTCAGGATTTGCGCGACAATCTGTCAGCGTGATTAAGGGTCAGGCGTGCCATTGCCGCAGCAAGGGCCGGGTCTGAAAACTGTTGCGCCACGATTTCGGCGCGGGCCAGCGTGGCTGCATCGGGCCCGCGCGGCTGGGGCGGCGCATGGGCAAAGGGGGCGGCCCCCTCGGCAAAGCCCTGCGCCGCCGTCTGGGTTATACTGATGCGCTGCACCGCGTTATAACCATAGCAGGCGTTGACGCGGGCGCGCAGTTCCTCGGCCCGCATCTGCACCAGCGGCGCAACCGGACCAGAGGTCAGCAAGACCAGAGTCGCCCCGAACCCGCCCTTGCCATGGGTGATCCGCACAGGCCGGGCCAGCGTGGCAAGGTCATCGCCCGCAATTTCGGCCCATTGGGTCAGCAGGCGCGACACGGCAAAGCCGCGCCCCTCAACCGCACGCTGCACCTGCCGCGACAACAGGCTGGCCGCAACCTCGAACCCGCGCTTGCGGCGGGGCGGGGGGACGCTGGTGCTGTCTTTCATGCGGGGCATGGGTGCCTTAAGGGTTAAGCAATGTCTTTTCATTAAAAGCGCAAACGTCAGGATGAAAGTGCAAGCAGGCGCAATATGGCTGAATTATGCGTGACGCAGCGGTGATCGCACCAACCTTGCTGGCGTGGTATGATCGTCATGCCCGCATATTGCCATGGCGCGTGCCACCGGGCGGTGGGCAGGCCGACCCGTATCGCGTCTGGCTGTCCGAGGTGATGTTGCAGCAAACCACCGTGGCGGCGGTAAAGGGTTATTTCCTGCGCTTTACAACGCTTTGGCCGACCGTTCACGATCTGGCGGCGGCCCCGGATGCGGCGGTGATGGCCGAATGGGCCGGGCTTGGCTATTACGCCCGCGCCCGCAATTTGATCGCCTGCGCGCGGGCGGTTTCAGCGGCGGGCGGCACATTTCCGGGCACCGCCGATGGGCTGCGCGCCCTGCCCGGCATCGGTCCCTATACCGCCGCCGCCATCGCGGCGATTGCCTTTGGACAACCGGAAACGGTGGTCGATGGCAATGTCGAACGCGTGGTGGCGCGGCTGTTCGCGGTGGAAACGCCCCTGCCCGCCGCCAAGGCGGAACTGCGCGATCTGGCCGCCACACTGACCCCGGCACGGCGCCCCGGCGATTACGCGCAGGCGATGATGGATCTGGGCGCGACGATCTGCACTCCGCGCAACCCGGCCTGCGGGATCTGCCCGCTGATCGACCATTGCGCCGCACGGGCAGCAGGCATCGCCGCCGATCTGCCCCGCCGCGCACCGAAAGCCGCGAAACCACAGCGCACTGGCACCGTCTGGGTTGGTCTGACGCGCGACGCGGTGCTGATCGAAACCCGCCCCGAACGGGGCCTGCTGGGCGGCGTGCTGGCCTTCCCCTCGACCGGGTGGGACGGGTCAGACCTGCCGCCGCCTGCCGTCGCGGGTTGGCGTAAGATTGGCGTGGTGCGACATGTGTTCACGCATTTCACACTGGACCTGACCGTGATGCGTGGCACCCTGACCGGCCCGGCTGAGCGTGGCGCGCTGATCCCCTTGCGTGATTTCGACGCAGCCGCCCTGCCCGGCCTGATGCGCAAGGTCTGGGCGTTGGCACAACCGGATGCAAAGGGTTAGGCTGCTCGGATGAAAACCCCCTCTGCCCTGCCATTCTGCATGTCGCTGCTGCTGATGCCCTTGGCCGCGCTGGCCATGTGGCGCGGCGGCTGGTGGTGGGTCGGACTGCCGGTCTATAGCTGGTATCTGGTCACAGGGCTGGACATGCTGTTGGGCCAGAACCGCGACAACCCCGACCCAGAAACGCCCGACACCGCGTTGTTCTGGCACCGCGCCATCACCGTGATCTGGGTGCCGCTGCAAATCGCGGTGATCTTTGCCGCCATCGCCGTTGCCACCAGCGGACGCCTGAGCGGGTGGGAGCTGACCGGCCTGTTCTTTGGCATCGGCGTTCTGTCGGGCACCATCGGCATGGTCTATGCGCATGAGTTACTGCACCAGAAACCCGCGTGGGAACGCGCGTTGGGCGATCTGCTGCTGGCCTCGACGCTTTACAGCCATTTCCGCACCGAACATCTGCTGGTCCACCATTCATGGGTCGGCACCCCGCGCGATGCGGTCAGCGCCCGCTATAACGAGGGGTTCCACCGCTTTTTCTGGCGCGTGCTGACAACCGGCCCGCGCAGCGCGTGGCGGGCCGAGGCCGCGCGGCAGATTCGCGCCGGGCGCAGCCCGTGGGATCGGCGCAACCCGTTCTGGCGCTATGCCGCGTTGCAAGGGGCGATGCTTGCGACGGCGGCGCTGATCGGCGGCTGGCTGGGGATGGCATTGTTCATCTGGCAAGCCCTCGTCGCGATCTGGCAGCTTGAATTAACCAACTATGTCGAACACTACGGCCTGACCCGCCGCCATCTGGGCGAAGGCCGTTACGAACCCGTGCGCCCGCATCATTCGTGGAACGCGGATCATCGCGCCTCGAACTGGCTGCTGATTAACCTGCAACGCCATTCCGATCATCATTTCCGCCCCGACCGCCGCTATCCGCTGTTGCAGACCTACACGCCCGATCAGGCCCCCGCCCTGCCCATGGGCTATCCGGCGATGACCTTTCTGGCGATGATCCCGCCCCTGTGGCGGCGACGGATGAACCCGCGCGTGCGGACATGGCGGCGGCAGTTCTATCCTGATATCACGGATTGGACGCCGTATAACCGAGGCACCCTGCCGTTGCCGAAGGCGGCACTATAGGGGGCGGTTGCCATGACGAGCGGCAGCAAATCAGCTGACTTTCGCGGACGGCTTTCAGATCGGGTCATTGGAGGAGGTGCGGGATATGCGTTTCTGTTTAGGGTTACTGCTGGCGGGTGGACTGGCTGTCGGAGGTTGTGGCTCCAGCCCGGCGGATGATGCGCGCGCGCAGCAAGCGGTCAAGGTTTTTGCGGCCGTCTGTTTGCAGGATATCGGGGCGAGGAGCTGGCCGATGGTTGACCGTCCGCTGACAGAGCTGGGCTTTACCGAGACTTGGAGTATACACGAGACCGGCCGCAAGCTGCGTGAGCCGGTGATCGGAATCGAACTGGTCGAGACCCCGACCGACAGACACGGGATGAGCGATTGCTATATCAGCGTGCTCGGGGCCGACGCTGATGCCGTCACACGGATAACGGGTAAATATCTGGCCAGCCGATATGGTGCCGGCGCCTGGAGGCTGAGCGTAACCGAAGGCAATGAGACAATCCGGAAGCAGGCACTGTTTACGACTGAAACGCAGCCGTTCGGCCTCAATATCTCGGTGTCGCCGCTGGGCCAGAGGCTTATCATGATAGCGCAGAAGTGGCAGAGGTGAGCTGCGCCGTAGCCGGATTGTTGATCAGGCTGCAACAACGGGCGAATCATTATTCCCGGATATGATCGCGCCTTTATGGAGGGGCACCCTGCAACCGGGGCCCCTGCCGGTGCCGCGCAGGTTACGTCTTAAAGCGCCGCCCGCACCGCATCGGCCAGCGGAGTCGTCGGTCGCCCCAGCAAGACCGACAACTGGCGGCTGTCGTCGAACAGCGCGTCCTGCGCCGCAGCCACATCCCAGCCGGCAATCGCCTGCGCCAGCCCTTCGGGCAGGCCAGCGCCGACCAGCGCGGCGGTGTAATCGGCCTGCGGCAGATCGGCATAGGGGATGTCGCGGCCCGTCTGGCGCGAGATTTCGGCCGCCAGATCGGTCAGGGTATAGGGCGCATCGGCGGCCAGTTCATAGGTCTTGCCCTCATGCCCCGGCGTGGTCAACACAACCGCCGCCGCTTCGGCCAGATCAGCGCGGGTCGCGGACGAAATCCGCCCCTGCCCGGCGCTGCCCGCAAAGGCACCATGCGCCAGCGCCGCCGGGATCGAGCCGGTGTAGTTTTCAGTATACCAGCCGTTGCGCAGAATGGTGAACGGAATACCCGATGCGCGCAGATCCGCCTCGGTTTCGCGATGCTCTTTGGCCAGATCAAGGATCGAGCGGTCGGCGTGCAGCAGCGAGGTATAGACGATGCGCCCCACGCCCGCCGCCTTGGCTGCGTTAATCACATTGCGATGCTGCACGGCACGCTGACCAACCTCGCTGGAGGAAATCAGCAGCAGCGTATCGACCCCCGCCAGCGCGGGGCCAAGCGTTTCAGGACGCGCATAATCGGCGGCGCGCACCGGCACGCCCGTCACTTTTTCGGGCGAGCGGGCCAGCGCAATCACATCAACCCCCCGCTTGCGCAGGTCAGCAATAACAAGCTGCCCCAATTGCCCCGAAGCGGCGGTCACGGCGATAGTCATGGTAAATTCCTTTCTGATTTGACCTTGGACCTGATCTAGCGTATACACTTACCAATAGTAAGAACGCACATAAATGTAAGTATGGAAAAAATTTTACCCCCGATTTCCCCGCTCTCGGAACAGATGACACGCGGCGATCTGATGGCCGCCGCCTGCCCCTCTCGCGCGGTGATGAAACATATGACCAGCCGCTGGGGCGTGTTGGTGCTGATCGCGCTGCAAGGGCGGGTCATGCGGTTTTCCGAATTGCGGCGGATGATTGGCGGGGTCAGCGAACGGATGCTGGCGCAGACGCTGCAAGGGCTGGAACAGGATGGGCTGGTGCTGCGGCAGGCGCATCAGGTGGTGCCGCCGCATGTCGATTACAGCCTGACACCCTTGGGCGCCGAGGGCGCGGAAAAGCTGCGGGCGCTGGCCGATTGGATCGAGACCAGTATGCCGCGGATTGCCGCGCATTGGGCGACACGGGGCGAATAGAAAAATACCCCGCCATACGTGCGGCATGGCGGGGCAAGTTGGTTCCGGCCGCACGGCTGGCGGCACCGGAACTCTGGCGAAACCTTGGATCAGTTGGGACGGGGTTCATCCGCCATTTCTGCACGGATCTGCTGGCGCAGCAGGTCGATCGGCACCATCTTGCCCTCGCGCCGGAAATGCCAGTAGGTCCAGCCGTTACAGCTTGGCGCGCCTTCCAGCGCGGCGCCGACCTGATGGATGGACCCCTTGGCATCCGTGGCAATCAGGCTGCCGTCGGCACGAACGCGGGCCTTGTGGCGGTTGCCGATGGAATACAGTTCCTCACCAGGGCGCAGCATCCCGCGTTCGACGACCTGCCCAAACGGCACGCGCGGCTCGGCCCGTTTGCTGGCGGTGGTGGTCAGCGCATCGGTATCGAGGCGGCGGATGCGGGCCAGACGGCGGGCGGCGACCTCGCGATAGGCGTCCTCACGCTCGATGCCGATGAAATCGCGGCCCAGCATCTTGGCGACCGCGCCGGTGGTGCCGGTGCCAAAGAACGGGTCCAGCACCACATCGCCGGGGTTCGTGGTGCCGACCAGCACGCGATACAGCAGGCTTTCGGGCTTTTGCGTCGGGTGGGCCTTGTCGCCGGATGCGTCCTTTAACCGCTCACCCCCGGTGCAGATCGGCAGCACCCAGTCGGACCGCATCTGAACCCCTTCGTTCAGCGATTTCAGCGCCTCATAATTGAAGGTCGGCTTGGCGTTTTCGGATTTCGACGCCCAGATCAGCGTCTCATGCGCGTTGGTCAGCCGCTTGCCGCGAAAGTTCGGCATCGGGTTCGACTTGCGCCAGATCACATCGTTCAGCAGCCAAAAGCCCTGATTTTGCAGCTCGGCCCCCACGCGAAAGATGTTGTGATAGCTGCCGATGACCCAGATCGCGCCGTTGGGTTTCAGCAGGCGGCGCGCGGCGGCCAGCCAGTCACGGGTAAAGCTGTCATAGGCGGCAAAGCCCGAAAACTGGTCCCAGTGGTCATCCACTGCATCAACCTTGGAATTGTCGGGCCGGTGCAGATCACCGCGCAGTTGCAGGTTATAGGGCGGGTCGGCAAAGATCAGATCGACCGAAGCTTCGGGCAGGCCGTTCATCACCTCGATGCAATCGCCTGCCAGAATCTCATTCAGCGGTAATGGTCGCGCCGCAGCGCGTTTTTGCTTGATCGTCGTCATACTGCCCTTGCCTCATTCGCGCCGGTCTTGCGCCGGTCTGCCTGTGGATAACTATGAGTCGCGGGCGATTCGCCGTCAAATTCTTTTTTGAATCAATAGGTTGATATTTGCCCTTGCCACAAGATGTTGTGGATAGGTTTGAACGACCGTCTATGGTGTGGGGTGATCCCCAGATCCAGCAGCGCCTTTTTATGGGCAGGCGTCGGGTATCCGGCGTTCACATCCCAGCCATAGCCGGGATGCTGTTGCGCCAAATCCACCATGATCCGGTCGCGCGCCACCTTGGCCAGAATCGAGGCCGCCGCGATCGACAGGCAGCGGGCGTCGCCCTTGACCACCGCCTGCGCCGGACAGCTCAGGTCGCGCGGCAGGCGGTTGCCGTCGATCAGGGCGAAATCAGGCGCGGCGGCCAGCCCGGCCAGCGCGCGGCACATGGCCAGATGCGCGGCGTTCAGGATGTTCAGCGCGTCGATTTCCGCCACATCGGCATGGGCCACGGCGCAATCGGCATTCGCCAGCAGCCATTCGGCCAGTGCCTGCCGCCGCGCCGCCGTCAGCCGTTTCGAATCGTTCAGGCCGGGCGGGATGTTACCGGGGTCCAGCACCACCGCCGCCGCCGTGACCGGCCCGGCCAGCGGGCCGCGCCCCACCTCGTCCACGCCGGCGATGCGGGTATAGCCAGCGGCCCGCGCCGCCGCCTCATAAGTGAAATCGGGCAGGCTCATGCGGTGATGGTGACGGGGGGAAACGCCACTTCCTCAAGGTTGCGGCCCTGCCCCTCGCGGTCGATAACCAGAAAATCGGCGGCATGATCCAGCGGTGTAAGCACCCCGTGCCAGACACCCGCACGCAGGTTCACGCCCATATCGGCAGGCACCAGAAAGGCCAGCGGCGCACCGGGGCGGCCACCCTGATCTGGCGCGACGACCGACAGCCACGGGCCGGACAGGTGCAGCGGCATAAACGCCTGACTGCCCAACGGGTGCCGCTCCAGCAGGGTGCAGACATAGGGCAGGCTGACCGGCTGGCTGCGGAAGATCGAGATGATCGCTTCGCCCCCGCCGCGCTGCACGGTGGCCAGCGCGTGATGCCGTTCGCAGCGACCGCCGTTAATCATCCGGTCGGGCGCAGCGCGCGGGGTCAGCAGATCGCCAAAGGGCGCGAATGCCGTGGCAGAGATTGGGCGGGCGATGATCGTGGTCATATCCGCAGCCTAGCGCAGCGCCGCCAGCGCGTCGAGGATCAGCCCCATCATCCGCGCCTGCACCCAAGGGGCCGACAGCGCCGCCACTTCGGCCCGCGCGGCGGCGGACATGTCGCGGCAGCGGGCCGGGTTGGCGCGTGCCCAGTCCAGCTTGTCCAGCACATCGGCGCAGCCGCGCCGCAACGGGATATAGTGTTCCCAGGGGCGGAAACGGCCGGAATAATGCACCTCCCACCCGTCCATTTCCGACAGCAGCACCGACTGGCGGTTGATGGCGTTCAGAAAGCCGGTCGGGTGGTCGTAGCCCGCCATCGAGATCTGATAGCGAAAGCGGTTGAAATACCCCGCCCCCGCAGCAGGCCGGATCAACGGGGCCAGAAACGGGTCGTCGGCATGCTGGCGCAGCGACCATGCCAGCACCAGTCCGATGTCGAAATCGGGGCTGTCGATATGCTGGCGCACAAAGGCGAACCGGGGAATGCGGTGCAGATCGGCCAGCATCGCCTGCCGCGCCGTATCATCAGCAGCGGCCAGTTGCGCCAGCAGGATATGCGAGGTCGGTCCGGCGGGGCGGCCAGCCACCGGCTCGACCCGGCCCGAGATATTGCCGCGCCAGACCGCGCGATCCTGCTTGTCCTCCCACGGGATCGGGTCGGGGCAGTCGGGCCGGGCATAGGTCGCGCCGCCCGGCTGATGGAAACCGGGCAAGGGCCACAGCACCACGTTGCGCGCGCCGCTGCGGCGGTTATGGGCCAGCGCCGGCTGACCGATGGGCCGCCCCTGATCGCTGCCGATGCGGCGGCCATCCTCCATATCAATGCGCACCGGATCGCGGCGACCCAGCGACAGGATCTGATTGATGACGCCCTCGACCCGCTCCAGCTTGTTATGATGGCCGGGCTGGGCAAACGCGCGCGGCGCGCCGTCACGGTCACGCGGGCCAATCGCCACGGGCCAAGGCGTGCCATCCAGCCGCGTCACCCGCCCGCCGCCGTCCCATTGCGCGAACAGCGGCGATACGCCCTCTGACCCGACGGCGGCATCCGGGGCAAGCCCCCGCAGGCAAAACGCGGCCATATCCTCGGCCAGCCCGACACCCGGCGGCGGCGAGGGGCGCAGGACCGGCGGACTGTCCTGATCCAGCAGGGCCAACAGCGTGCCCGCATCCTGCGCTGCGGGCGGCGGGTGCCAGTGCAGGCGCGGCGGGCGGCGCGGCAAGTCGATCAGCGGGGCCAGATGCCGCGCCAGATCCAGCGGCGTTTCGCGATCCAGATCAAGCCGGATCAGGCGCGGATCGCCCAAAGCGAAAAAGCCGTCGACAGCCGCCAGATGATCGTGCCAGTCGCGCAGCCAGATCTGGGGCAGGTCAGATACGGCGCGGTTCAGGTGATGCGCATAGGCCCGCGCCACCGCCCCGCCCCGACGCGCCAGACGGTCGGCAATCCAATCCTCGGGGTCGCGGGTGGTCAGGATGAACACCGCCTCGGGACGCTGCGCGGCGATAAAGGGAAAAGCGCGCCAGCCCTCGATCAGCGGACGTTCCAGCCGGTTGATGCGGTGCAGCCCGGCAAACAGGCGCGCCCCGCCCCAGCGGGTCAGGGGCGGGGTGCCGGTGGCACGGGCAAAGGCGATGTCTTCGGCCAGCCGTCCCTCTTCATGACAGGCGGCGGCATGGCCGTTCAGCCGGAACATCTGCACCAGCCGTTCCTCACCCGTCCAATCAGGCCCGATATGGAAAAAGACCGGCCGCGCCGTCATCCACGCCCCTGCATCAGATCAGCCGGGCGCGGCAGCAACACCGTCAGCAGCCCCAGCACCGGCAAAGCCGAACAGATATTGAACACAAAGATCAGCCCGCGCGCATCCGCCAACAGCCCCAGCGCCGCCGCCGAAATCCCGCCCATGCCAAAGGCAAAGCCAAAGAACAGCCCGGCAATCATCCCGGTGCGCCCCGGCACCAGTTCCTGCGCGAACACAATGATCGCCGGAAAGGCCGAGGCGAGGATCAGCCCGATCACAAAGGCCAGCGCGCCGGTCGGCACCAGCCCGACATGCGGCAGTATCAGGGTAAAGGGCAGCACGCCGAGGATCGAAAACCAGATCACCCGCAGCGCGCCGATCCGGTCGCCGATGATGCCGCCCAACATCACCCCCGCCGCCATGCCGCCCAGAAAAAGAAACAGCATGATCTGCGCCCCGCGGGGGGCAAGGCCGAATTTCTCGATGGTGAAAAAGGTAAAGTAGCTGCTCATCAACGCAGAATAGATGTTCTTGGTAAAAACCAGAATCGCCAGCACGATCAGCGCCCGGATAATCATCGGCCGCGCCGCCGCAGGTATCGGCTGCGCCACGGCGGCAGTGGCTGCGGCGCGGCGGCGGCCTTCGGCCCATGCACCGACGCGGGTCAGCACGACCACGCCCACCGCCGCCGCGACGGCGAACCATGCCACAGCCGGGCGCCCCAGCGGCACCACGACAAAGGCCGCCAACAGCGGCCCCGCCGCCTGTCCCGCATTGCCGCCCAGCTGGAACAGCGATTGCGCCGTGCCGAACCTGCCGCCCGAGGCCGTCCGCGCCACGCGCGAGCTTTCAGGGTGAAAGACCGAACTGCCGATCCCGATCAGCATCGCCCCGGTCAGTAACATCGCATAGCTGCCCGCGAAGGCCAGCAGCAGCACTCCGATCAGCGTCGAGGCCATGCCGAAGGCCAGCGATCGCGGCTGCGGGTGCCGGTCGGTGACAGCGCCGACCACAGGTTGCAGCAAGGACGCCGTGACCTGAAAGGCAAAGGTCAGAAACCCGATCTGGCCATAGCTGAGGCTGAATTCCGCCTGAAGCAGCGGATAGATCGCCGACAGCAACGACTGCATCACATCATTGACCATGTGGCACAGGCTGATGGCGATCAGCACCGGCCAGACGGTGGTCCGGGCAGCCAAGGCGGGCGAAGGGGTGGTAGACATCGGAACGTCCTGCGGATCAGCTTATCCTGTCTGCCTTAGCAGCCGGTCACGACAAAGCAAATCCCGACACATTTGGTTGCACTTGCCTGGCCAGCACAACCTACACCGTATATTACCTCTTTAATGCAAAAAACTACTAAACCGTCAAGTCCGATTTTCCTGTAGATATGGACAGGTTCACGGCAGGCAAACTCCGCATCACTATGCTTTGCAACGAAATACTTAACGAAAAGATCAAACTGCATGGCGCGCATTCCAGGGGACGTGGTAAGATCATTGCGCGGGGTTCACGCCAACGCGCCCAAACCTCGGATGAACACCTGGCAATCCGTCCGGGCCGAGGTGCTGGACCGTATCCGGTCGGGCAAATGGGCGCCGGGCGAATTGATCCCGACCGAACAGGAACTGGCGGTGGAACTGGGCTGCGCCCGCGCCACCGTAAACCGCGCGCTGCGCGAACTGGCCGACAGCGGCATCGTGGAACGCCGCCGCAAGGTCGGCACCCGCGTCGCCACCACGCCATCGCGCCGGACCGTGCTGGAAATCTCGGTCATCCGTCAGGAAATCGAGGCGACGGGCGCGGAATATGGCTATACCATGCTGGAATGCGGCATCACCATTCCGCCCGAATATGTCGCGCTGGCGCTGCAAATCGCGCCCGACCGGCGGGTGATGGCGACGCGGCTGCTGTATCTGGCCAATGGTCGCCCGCATTGTTCGGAAACGGTCTGGCTGAACCTGACGGCCCTGCCGCCGGTCGAGTGCGAAAATTTCACCGTCGCCTCACCGCATGAGTGGCTGGCGCGCAATGTCGCGCTGACCCATGGCCGGTTCAGTATTCTGGCCGAGGCCGCCAGCATCGAGGCCGCCAGCAGCCTGCAAGTGCCCACCGGCACCCCGCTGCTGACGATCGAACGGACGAACTGGTCCAACACCATGCCGGTATCCTATTCCCGCCAGTCCTATCCCCCCGGTCACCGGCTGGTTTCCGAGGACTGATTGCGTCCCGCGGCGGGTGGGGGGGCCAGCCCCCCAATCCGGCCTTGCCGGATTTCCCCCCGGGATATTTGCAAACGAAAGACATGTCGGCGTGTTCCCGCTGATGCAAATGTGAATCCCTGGCGGCGGCTGGGGCTGGTGCTTGCTCCGGGAAAGCCGCATTACCGGGAAAACCGACCGGAGTCCGCCATGTCCCTGCGCCTGATTGCCCTGTGTTCCCTATTGCTGTCCTCGGCCGCCGTGGCGCAGGACGTGCCCTTTACGGCGGCAGACATTGAGGCCGCGAGCTATGGCGGCGGCGATCTGCCCGCAGGCCGGTCGGCGCTGACAGCCAAGGTGCAGATCCTGCTGGACCGCAGCGGCACCTCGCCCGGTGTGATCGACGGCTTTAAGGGCGGGATGAGTGAAAGCGCCATCAAGGCGTTTGAACGCCGGGCTGGTCTGCCGATGGACGGGATCATGGATCACGCCGTCTGGGCCATGCTGCAAGCCTATGCCGAACGCCCAGCCACGCAGGACTATACCATCACCCAGGCTGATGCCGAAGGGCTGGTTGCCTCGATCCCGACGGATTATGCCGAAAAGGCGCAGATGAGCCATATGGGCTATACCAGCATCGCCGAACGCCTGGGCGAACGGTTCCATATGGACGAAAAATTCATTGCCTTTCTGAACCCCGGCGTCGATCTGGTGCCGGGCGCCACGATCAAGGTGATGGCACCCGCCCCGCCGCTGCGGGGTAAGGTGGCGAATATCTATATCGACAAGGCCACCCGTCGCGTCGCGGCCTATGATGCCAATGGTCGGATGCTGGCCGATTATCCAGCGACAGTGGGGTCCAGCACGACCCCCTCGCCCTCGGGTGAGGTGATGGTGCGGGCGGTGGCGCTGGACCCGACCTATACCTATAATCCCTCGCGGAATTTCAAGCAGGGTAACAATGACCGGGTGCTGGTGGTGCCGCCGGGGCCGAATGGGCCGGTGGGCACGGTCTGGATCGACCTGTCCAAGCCGACCTATGGCATCCACGGCACACCCGCGCCCTCGCAACTGTTTCGCAACCAGAGCTATGGCTGCGTGCGGCTGACCAACTGGGACGCCCGCGAACTGGCGCATCTGGTGCAGCCCGGCGTGACAAAGGTGCATTTTCTGGAACCGGGTGTGACCATTGCCGAAGCCACCGGCGTCACGCCCCGTGCCGCGGCGGCGGCGGCACAAACCCCGGCGGCGACAGAGGCGACAACCGCAGATAACAAGGTGATCGAAAACACCACCGAAGAGCTGGCCGACCCGCTGTCGAGCGCCTTGGAACGGGCTTTGCCTGATAACATCACCGTCGTGCCGGTGCCCGCCGACGTGGGCGGTCGGTGATGCGGCTGCGGGCCTTGGTGCTGATCGCCGCTCTGGCCAGTGCCGGCGGCGCGATGGCTCAGCCCGCGCCCAAGCCCGCCCCGGACGATCCAGCGGCTGACACGCGGCCCCCTGCCCGGCCTGCCGCGACCACGCCTGACCCGGCCAGCACATCACAGGTGGACCAACCGGGGCGCGCGCAATTCGAAACCAGTGATTTCGACCATTCCGCCTGCCTGCTGGCGCTGACCCTGCTGGGCGTCACATATCAACAACAGCCGCCTGTCACCGACCCGGAAAACCCCGGCTGCGGCATCGACCGCCCGGTTCTGGTAGCCGAGGTTCAGCCCGGCGTCGCCTTGCACGGCGGCGCGCCGATGCGCTGCGAGCTGGCGCGGTCGCTGGCGCTGTGGACGCGCGACTTTGTGCGCCCTGCCGCCGCGCGATTGCCCCGCGCGCCGCAATTAAGCGGTTACAGGCTGGGATCGACCTATCAATGCCGGGGACGGATTGGCGGCGATGGCGGGACGGGGCGGATGTCGGAGCATGCCTTTGGGAATGCGCTGGACATCGCGAGCTTTACCTTTGCCGACGCCCCCGATCTGGCGGTCGAACCGCGCGACGGCTCGGGCCTGCCCGAGATGGCGTTTCAGCGCGCGGCCCGCGCCACCGCCTGCCTGTTCTTTACCACGGTTCTTGGCCCCGGATCAGACGGGGCGCATGACGATCACCTGCATCTGGATATGGCACAGCGGCGTGGAGACTGGCGGCTGTGCCAGTAGTCAACGCTGCGTGCGTTCGAGATCCAGATAGGTCGGATCAAAGCGCGCCAGCCGGGCCAGACCATTCCAGTCGAGAATCTCGATCTCGGTCCCTTGCCAGCGAATCAGCCCGCGATCACGCAGATCACGCACCGCCCGGTTGATGTGAATCGGCGAGTAACCAAGAATATCGGCCAATTCGCGCTGCAACAGCGGCAGGGTAAAACGCATCGAATCCGCCGCACCAACCGCATTCAGCCGGGTGTAGATCTCGCACAGCAAATGCGCCAGATGCGCGCTGGACCGCAACGAGGCCGCCGCGACCAGCCATTGCCGGTGAATCGCCGCGTCGATCAGGGTGGACATCCACATCAGCCGCGTCAGATGCGGATGCGTTTCGGTGATCTCGGTCAGCTCGGTGTGGTTGATAAATTCGACCTCGGTCGGGCCGACCGAAACAACCGAATGTTCCAACCCCGCCAGAACAAAGCCATGCAGATCGACAAAATCGCCCGGCACATGCAGCGCCGTGATCACGCGATCATCGGGGCGGCCGACCAGTTGATGCGACCGCGCCGACATGCCGCGCAGCATCATGCAACTGCGCTGCACCTGCCGGTCGAGAGGAATGATGACCTCGCCGGGACCGAAGATGACATGCTCGGTCGGGATGGCACGCAGCCGCTGGATGTCCGCGTCGGCCAGAGTGTCACGGCGCTGGAGAAAACGGATAAAGTATTCTGTGATCGCCATTTTCCGCCCCTAGTCTAAGCCGGACGGACACTTGCAAATCATCACAAGCGGCGCAATGCCTCCACCGCCTATCCTAACAATGATTAAGGGCCTATAATAGTTCCGATTACCCTTTCCTAAGCGTGGAATGCCCCGGCCCCGGAAGGCGCAGCGCCTCGCCCAGCAGAGCGAAACTATCGCCACAATTTCGCGCGCGTCTGCTGACGAATTCATCAAGCCGCGGCCACAGCTTGACTGCTTCGTCCAGTTTCGGGTCAGCGCCGGGGGAATACAGTCCGGCGCGGATCATCAGTTCGGATTCGGTATAGGCCCCCATCGCCGCGCGGGCATGGGTGATCAGCCCGTTTTCCGGCGCACTGGCCGCCGCAGGCAGTGACCGCGACACCGACCGCACCACATCCACCGCCGGGAACCGCCCGCGTTCGGCGATGGCACGGTCCAGAACGACATGGCCATCCAGCACACCGCGCAGAATGTCGGCCACGGGTTCCTCCATATCCGACCCGGCGACCAGAACGCTGAAGATGCCGGTAATATCACCCGTCCCCTCGACCCCCGGCCCCGAGCGTTCGGCCAGCCCCATAATCAGATTCGAGGTCGAGGGCGGAAAACCGCGATAGCTGGGCGCCTCCCCCCCGGCCAGCGCGATTTCACGATGTGCCTCGGCAAAGCGGGTGATCGAATCGGCCAGAAACAGCACATGCCGCCCCTGATCGCGGAAATATTCGGCCACGGTCATCGCCGCCCAGGCACAACGCCGCCGCACCAGTGGCGACAGATCCGAGGTCGCAGCGACCACCACCGCGCGCGCCATACCCTCTGGCCCCAGCGTTTCTTCAACGAATTCACGCAGTTCACGGCCGCGCTCACCGATCATCGCAATGACCACGACATCGGCCTGCACCCCTTTGGCCAGCATCGACAGCAGCGTGGATTTGCCCACACCCGATCCGGCGAACAGACCGATCCGCTGCCCCTGCACGATGGGCAGCAGGGTATCGAACACCGCCAGCCCGGTATCCAGCCGCGCCCCCAGACGGCGACGGCGGGCAGCCGGCGGCGCATCGGGGCGATAAGGCATCAGTCGCAGACCCTGCGGCAACACCCGTCCATCCAACGGCTGACCGAACGGATCAATGATTCGCCCGACCCATGATTCGCAGGGCGCAAGCGTCGGCGCGAACAGCAATTCCGTGGGTGCCCCGATGGACAACCCCTCGACATGGCGTTCGGGCAGGATGCTGGCATGGCGCTGCGACAGGCCGATCACCTCGCCACCGACATTCCCGGAAGGCATTGAAAACGAAACACGATCCCCGACAGAAGCGTGCCCGTTCAGCCCGCTGACACTGATCGTTCCAGCCCGGATCGCCTGCACGCGCCCATGATAGCGGGCCGCACGCGCGGCCCTGATCCGGGTGGCGATAGATTCCAGTTTTTCCATCTCAGCACTCTCCTGTCTTGCGAATTTCTGCCGCGTCGAAAGGGTTTCTAAACCATTCGGGGTTAAGACCGGGTTTATCGGAACCAGGGAGAAGCCTCGGTGTTTGAAAGAATTACGACGTTGAAAATGGCACGGGCCATGACGAATCACGCTGTGGCCCGACAGGTGGTGACAGCCCGCAACATCGCCAATGCCGACACGCCCGGCTATCAGGCCAAGGATCTGGAAAAGTTTGCCGACAGCTATGGCAGGCCGTCCACCTCGGGCATGAACGCGACCCGTGCGCGCCATATCACCGCACCGCTGTGGTCCGGTGGCAGCCCGCGTATCATCGCGGAAACCGAAGGTGCCTCGCCCAACGGCAACACCGTCACCATCGAGGACGAGATGATGCGCTCGGCCTCGGTCAAGCGGCAGCACGATCTGGCCCTGGGGATCTACAAATCGGGGCTGGACATGCTGCGCACCAGTCTGGGCCGGGGCTAAGCGATGGATCGCATCTCCGCCACAGAACTGGCCGCATCCGGCATGAAGGCACAGGCCGAACGGCTGCGCCGCGTGTCCGAAAACATCGCCAATGCCGACACGCCCGGCTATCGCCGCAAGCTGGTCAGCTTTGAAGAACAGGTCAGCTTTGGCCGCCCCGCCGGCGGCGTTCAGGTGGGCCGCACCCGGCTGGATCAGACCGATCTGCCGCAGGTGTTCGACCCCGCGCATCCGATGGCCGACGAAGCCGGATATTACGCCGGATCAAACGTCAATCTGATCGTCGAGATCGCCGATTCCCGCGAAGCCAGCCGCAGCTATGAGGCGAACCTGCGGGCCTTTGAACAATCACGCCAGATGGGATCGTCCCTTCTGGAACTGCTGCGCCGCTGAAAGGAGTTCAGATGATTACGACGGTAAACGCCGCCAATGCCTATGCCACCGCCCGCCGTGCCACCGCCCCCGATGGCCCGACGGAAGGACAGGTTTCCCCGCAACTGCGCAACGCCGCCGACGAATTCAGCGCGATGATGCAGCAGGCAGACAAAACCGCCACGGCCACCATGACCGGCAAGGCCGACACCCACGATCTGGTGCAGTCGCTGGCTGAAACGCAACTGGCGTTGGAAACCGTGGTGGCCATCCGTGACAAGGTGGTCGAGGCTTATCAGGAAATCCTGCGGATGCCGGTGTAAGGCCGCCCCGATGGACGAGACGATCCTCTTTGACATGATGCGTCAGGCGCTGCTGCTGGCGGTGCGCATCTCGGCCCCGCTGCTGATCGTGGCGTTGGTGGCCGGTGTCATCATCGGTCTGTTTCAGGCGCTGACCTCGGTTCAGGAAATGACGCTGACCTTCGTGCCCAAGGTCGGGCTGATGCTGATCGTCTTCTGGGTCACGATGAGCTTTATGACCACCGCCCTGTCCGATTTCTACACCGGGCAGATCATCCCGCTGATTGCCGGAAGCTGAGCCATGGACAACGCCATCTATGCCACCCTGACCCGCCAATCGGGTCTAATGAACGAAATGCGCACCGTCGCCAATAACATCGCCAACGCCAACACCAACGGCTTCCGCCGCGAAGGGGTGATCTTTTCCGAACACCTGACCGCGCTGGACCGACGCGGCGATACGCTGTCGATGGCCAATGCGCGCGGACGGCTGGTCGATCTAAGCGTGGCCCCCGTCAGCCAGACCAACGGCACCTTCGATCTCGCCATCGAAGGCGAGGGCTTTTTCATGGTCCAGACGCCCGAAGGCAATCGCCTGACCCGCGCGGGCGCCTATATGCTGTCGCCCGAAGGCGAGTTGATGAACGCCGAAGGCTACCGTCTGCTGGACGAAGGCCAGGCCCCGATTGCGATCCCCGGCGGCGCAGACCGCATCGCCATCGGCCCCGACGGCACGGTTTCCGCCGACGGACAACCGCTGGCACAGATCGGCGTTTTCGCCGAACCCGCGCGCGAGGACATCACCTATACCGGCGGCACCCTGTTCGTCCCCTCGGGCGAGGTCGAGCCGCAGGAAAACCCCCGCATCCTGCAAGGCTTTCTGGAAGATTCCAACGTCAACCCATTGCAGGAAATCAGCCGCATGATCGAGGTGCAGCGCGCCTATGAACTCGGCCAGTCCTTCCTTGACCGCGAGGATCAGCGCATCCGCAACGTCATCACCGCCATGAGCCGCTGAAAGGTTTAACCCTATGAAAGCCCTGCAAATCGCCGCCACCGGCATGAGCGCCCAGCAAACCCGCGTCGATGTGATTTCCCACAACCTCGCGAACATGTCCACGACCGGCTATAATGCCCGCCGCGCCGAATTCGCCGATCTGGCCTATCAGCAGGTGACGCGCCCCGGCACCATCACCGCATCCGACGGCACCATTGTGCCCGCGGGCGTGCAGCTTGGCCTTGGCGTGCGTCCGACCGCCGTTACGGCGAACCTGCAACAAGGCTCGTTGAGCCATACCGGCAATGATCTGGATCTGGCCATCGAAGGTCTGGGCTATCTGGAAGTCACGCTGCCATCCGGCATCTCTGCCTATACCCGCGATGGCGGACTAAAGCGCACGGGCGAAGGGCTGATCGTCACATCCGACGGTTACGAAGTCGCGCCAGGCATCACCATCCCCGCCGAGGCCCGGTCGATCGCCATCAATGCGCAGGGCGAGGTCTATGCCTATTTCAACGACCAGACCGAACCTGAAATGCTGGGCCAGATCACGCTGGCGGGGTTCGTCAACGAAAAGGGGCTTGAGGCAGTCGGCTCGAACCTGTTTCTGGAAACCATGGCATCCGGCCCTGCAATGGTCGCGGCACCGGGGCTGGAAGGTCTGGGCACCTTGCGGCAGGGTTATCTTGAGGACAGCTCGGTCGATGCGGTGCGCGAGATTACCGAACTGATTAAAGCGCAGCGCGGCTATGAGCTGAACTCCAAGGTCATTACCGCCGCCGACCAGATGCTGGGCGCAACGGTGCAGGTGCGCTGATGCGGGGGGTGATCCTTGCCGCCCTGCTGGCGGCTGGCCCGGCACAGGCCGAAGGCTGGGCCGCTGCCCGCACCCTGCCCGCCGGAACGGTGATTTCCGAATCCGATCTGATCCGCACCGCCGATGCGCGCGGCATCCGCGATGCGGAACAGGCCATCGGGCAGCAGACCCGCTTTACCATTTACGAAGGCCGCCCCGTGACCGCCTCTGTCCTGCGCGCCCCACGTCTGGTGGACCGCAACCAGATCGTGCGGCTGGCCTATGAACGCGGCGCGCTACGTATAGAGGCCGAGGGCCGCGCCCTGTCCGAAGGTGCTGCGGGCGACGTGATCCGCGTGATGAACACCGCCTCGCGCAGCACCGTAACCGCGCGCGTGAACTCCGACGGCAGCGTGACCGTCATCAACTGATCCATGAACGGAAGAATCCTCGTGAAAACTGCCATCAAACTGATCTGCCTGACCTTGGCCATCACCGCCTGCGGGCGCACCGATCATCTGGGCAAACCGCCGACAATGACCGAACCGCAGGCTTCGGTCGAATTCGCCGCCATGACCAATCCACCGCTGGAGATCACCCCCGGCACCGGCCGCCCCGAGGCAGCCGCCTCGCTGTGGGAAAGCTCGCAGAATTCGCTGGTGGGCGATCGCCGCGCCACGCAACGCGGCGACATTCTGACCGTGGTGATCCAGATCGACGACCGGGCCGAGATGTCGAACACCACCGGCCGGACGCGCAAGGCCGCGGATACGGCTGGCATTTCCTCGCTGGCGGGTATCCCGCAGCGGCTGGACAGCAAGCTGCCTGAAGGCGCGACCATGGCCGATCTGGTCGATATGGATTCGTCATCCACCTTCAAGGGCACCGGCAACATCTCGCGCCGCGACAAGGTAACGCTGCGCGTGGCGGCAACCGTGCTGGACCGCCTGCCCAACGGCGTGCTGCAAATTCAGGGCACGCAAGAGGTGCGGGTGAACTTTGAGATGCGCGAACTGACCGTCAGCGGCTTTGTCCGCCCCGAAGACATCAGCCGCCGCAACGAGGTCGCCTATGACCGCATCGCAGGCGCGCGGATTTCCTATGGCGGGCGCGGTCAGATCAGCGACGTGCAGCAGCCGCGCTATGGCCAGCAACTGGCCGACATTGTTCTGCCCTACTGAGGTTCAACCATGGTCAAGAAAATCCTGATGCTGGTGCTGCCGCTGGTAGCCTTCATCGGCGGCGCTTTTGGCGGCGACATGCTGCGCGGCGGGGCCAAGGCCGATGCCGCCACCGCCGCAGCGGACGATGAGGGCGAAGAACACGCCGCCACCGTGCCCGCAACTGCCCCCCCTCCGACCGATGACGCAACCACCGATCTGGCGTGGTTCGGCTTTGCCAACCAGTTCTTTGTCCCTATCGTGCGCAACGGCAAAACCGACTCGATCATGATCCTCTCGGTCTCGCTGGAGGTCAGCGCCCCCAGCCAGTCCAAAATCGCGGGGATGGAGGCGCGGCTGCGCGACGCCCTGCTGCGGTCACTGATGATCCACGCCAATACCGGCGGCTTTGACGGCAACTTTACCGCTGACGCGCGGCTGGAACCGCTGCGCGCCACCTTGCTGACGGCGGCGCGGCAGGTGTCCGGACCGGATGTTCGCGCCGTGCTGATCGAGGATATTGCCCGCAAGGAAGGTTAACCCGGTTGCGGCGCAAGCGTGGCAATGGCACATCCGCGCAAACCGAAAGGGTGCCTGATGCCGCAGATCGTGATCCTCATGGCCACTTACAACGGGGCAGCGTTCCTGCCCCGGCAACTGGCCAGCATCGCCGCGCAGACACATGAAAACTGGCGGCTGATCTGTTCGGATGACAGCTCCAGCGATGACACGCGCGCGGTGATCGCCAATTTCGCCGCCAGCCGCGCGCCGGGGCAGGTGCAGATCATTGATGGCCCGCGCGCCGGGGCCACGGCGAATTTCCTGCACCTGATTGCCCAGGCCCCGCCGGGTGCATGGCTGGCCTTTTCCGATCAGGATGACGACTGGCATCCCGACAAGCTGCACCGCGCGCTGGCAATGACCGCACCCGCATCCGGCCCGGCGCATTATTCGGCGCGCACGCTGATCTGCGACGCGGATCTGCGCGTGCTGACCGAATCGCCGCGCTTTGCCCGGCCGTTCGGGCTGCGCAACGCCTTGGTGCAGGCCTGCACGGCGGGGAATACCAGCGTCTTTAACCCCGCCGCCGCCACGATCCTGCAAGCGGGGGCGGCGGCAGCGCGGGCAGCGGATGTGGTGGCGCATGACTGGTGGGCCTATCAGTTGATCGCAGGCGCGGGCGGTGCGATCCTGAAAGACGATACGCCGGTTCTGAAATACCGCCAGCACGGCGCAAACGAGATGGGCCGCAACGATACCGCCGCCGCCCGGCGCAAGCGGCTGGCGATGCTGTTCGACGGCAGCTTCGGCGGCTGGCTGGCGGCGAACCATATGGCGCTGACGGGCGCGGGCGATCTGTTGACGTCGGAAAGCCGCGCGGTGCTGCACGATTTCGGCGCGGCGCTGCACGCGCCCGGCCCGCTGGCGGCGGCGTGCATGGCGCGGCTGCGGCTTTACCGCCACGAAACCGCAGGAACGGCGGCCTTGTATGCGGCTGCGGCGATGGGGCGACTGCGGCACCGGACCGCGCCCATCACGTCGGGTGCCGCAGGCAGCGATGGATCAGCGGGATAATGCCCCCGGACCATCGTGCAGACCACCATCCGCCCCCCCTCCCCCGCGCAGGCAGCGGCCAGTCCGGCGTCAGCGGGGTCAGAACCAATCAGCCCTAGCGTCACCTGAGAACAGGCGACGGTGAACATAAGCAGGGCAGCGCGGCGTGATCGCCGGGCGCGTGGCAAACACCTGTCAAAACGCGGGATCTTGATGAACAGAAGGGACCGTTCCGATAGGCAGGCGCACATTCGGCCAGTCGGCGCAGCGCCCGCCTTGATCCGTGCCCGCCGCAATCTGGCACCAGATACAGCGATTCTGGATGCAGCAATACAGATCATCGCCGGGCAGAGCGATGCCAGCTTGGCGGCGGAACCCCTCGCGCGCCGCGCCCGTGCAGGCAAGGTCGCGCTTTACTGTGGATGGCCCAGCCGGGAACGGCTGATGTTGGCGCTGTCCGCGCGGGCCAAATCAGCACTGCCCGAACCCGGCAGTGGCGATATGACTCGGCATGTGACCGACATGATACGGCACTTGAACGGTAACGACAGGCAGGAACCGCTGGTCCCGTTGCTGCGATGGATTACCGCCCCACTGCCCGACGCCACCGTCCGGCAGGTATGCAAACAGCAGCGGCAGGAAAGCCGGTAGCACCAAGGCCATATCTTCAAGCATGGCAACAAAGGGGCGAACCGAACCCGGCGCTGTCTCGACGACAGGCGGCACAGCGGCTGATCGCGATGCTGTGGTATCTGCGGCTGACCGATGCCCTGCCAACAACAGATCAGGCGGGCAGGCTGGTCCACCCCTGACCGCCGACCTGCGTGCCTGATGGAGATGACCCCATTCATTTCTCGCTTGTGGGGCGTCCGAGCACCCAAAATGGACCGTGCGGGACGTAGTGCCCCCACGGCCAAGCGGCCCATGCTGGTCCATTTGACCCTTCATGCGTTCCCAAAGACCGGATATTGCGGGCGCACCGCCCAACATATCCGGCTGCAATGGGAAATCAACGGATCAGAGCCTAGCCCAGCAGCCCGCTCAGATAACGGCCATAATCGTTCTTGGCGAATTTCGCCGCCCGGTCGCGCAACTGATCGGCGCTGATCCAGCCCTGTTGATAAGCGATCTCGTCCGGGCTGCCGGTTTGCAGGCCCTGCCGGTTTTCCAGCGTGCGCACGAAATTCCCCGCATCCAGCAGGCTGGCGTGGGTGCCGGTGTCCAGCCAGGCATAACCACGCCCCATCAGTTCAACCGTCAGCGAGCCATCCGCCAGATAGCTTTCCAGCAAGGTGGTGATTTCCAGCTCGCCCCTTTCGGACGGTTGCACCTGTGCGGCGCGTTCCGGCGCGGTGCCGTCGAGGAAATACAGGCCGGTCACGGCATAGTTCGACGGCGGCACCGGCGGCTTTTCGATGATCGAGCGCACCGTGCCATCGGCGTCGAAATCGACGACGCCGTAACGTTCCGGGTCAACGACGTGATAGCCGAAGACCTTGCCGCCCAAGGTCTGCGCGCTGGCCTCGCTCAGCATCTTGCCCAGACCGACGCCGAAAAAGATGTTGTCGCCCAGAACCATGGCCGAAGGCGCACCGTCCAGAAAATCGCGCGCCAGCAGATAGGCCTGCGCCAGCCCATCGGGGCTGGGCTGCACAATCCATTCGAACCGCAGCCCCCACTGGCTGCCATCGCCCAACAGGCGCTGGAACTGGGCCTGATCCTCGGGCGTGGTGATGATCGCGATCTCGCGGATGCCGGCCAGCATCAGCACCGAGATCGGATAGTAGATCATCGGCTTGTCATAGATCGGCAGCAGTTGTTTCGACACGCCCATGGTGATCGGATACAGCCGCGTGCCCGAACCGCCTGCCAGAATAATGCCCTTGCGCTGCATGTGTTAACCTTTCAACTCGGCCAGAACCTTGGCCAGACCAGCGCGCCAGTCGGGGCGCGCAACACCAAAATCGGCCAGCAGACTGTCGCAATTCATCCGCGAATTGCCCGGACGGCGTGCGGGCGTGGGATAGGCGCTGGTCGGAATATCCTCGACCACCGGGGAAAGCCCGGCCTGCGCGAAAATCTCGCGCGCGAAATCGGCCCATGACACATCCGGCGCACCCGAGAAGTGGTAAACGCCGCCGTCCTTGCCCGCCTGCATCTGCCCGGCCATCGACACCAACGCATCGGCAATTGCCGCCGCCGGGGTCGGCCCGCCGATCTGGTCGGCCACGATGGTCAGCCGGTCGCGTTCCGCCCCCAGCCGCAGCATGGTTTTGACGAAGTTCGCGCCATGGGCGGAAAACACCCAGCTTGTGCGCAGGATCGCGGCGCGGGCGCGGCTGGCGCGCACAGCATCTTCACCCGCCAGCTTCGTCGCGCCGTAAACACCCAGCGGCCCGGTCGCATCGCCGGGCTGCCAAGGCCAGTCGCCCGAGCCGTCAAAGACGTAATCGGTGGACACATGCAGAAACGGCACCCCCAGCGCGGCGCAGGCACGGGCCATTGCGCCCGGCGCCTCGCCGTTGACCAGCATCGCGGTATCGGCATCGCTTTCCGCGCGATCCACGGCGGTATAGGCGGCCGCGTTGACCACCACTGCGGGCGACAGATCCATGATCGCATCGCGGCAGGCGTCCGGGCGGGTCAGATCGGCATCTTCACGCCCCAGAAACCGTGCATCAGGCGCAAGCCGCGCCAGTTCGCGCGCCACCTGCCCGGTTTTGCCGAAAACCAGCATCATGCCTTGCCCAGCCGCTGGCCCACACCCTCGCGCGACAGCAGCGGTTCCCACCAGCCGCGGTTGGCCAGATACCATTCCACCGTCTTGCGCAGCCCCTGTTCCACCGTGACCGAGGGCCGCCAGCCCAGTTCCTCGCGAATCCGGGTCGGGTCGATGGCATAGCGGCGGTCGTGACCGGGGCGGTCGGCGACAAACTGGATCAGGTCGGCGTGGGGGGCGCCTTCGGGGTGCAGTTCGTCCATATGGGCGCAGATGGTGCGCACGAGGTCGATGTTCTTCGCCTCATTCTCGCCGCCGATGTTATAGCTGCGGCCCAACTCGCCCTTTTCCAGCACCAGCAGCAGCGCGTCGGCGTGATCCTCGACATACAGCCAGTCGCGCACATTGCCGCCATCGCCGTAAACCGGGATCGGGCGGCCATGCAGCGCGTTCAGGATCACCACCGGCACCAGCTTTTCGGGGAAATGGAACGGCCCATAATTGTTGGAACAATTGGTCAGCACCACCGGCAGGCCATAGGTCTCATGCCACGCGCGCACCAGATGATCGCTGGCCGCCTTGGACGCGGAATAGGGCGAGCGCGGGTCATAGGGCGTCGTTTCCATGAACTGCCCGGTCGGCCCAAGAGATCCGAACACCTCGTCGGTGGAAATATGGTGAAAGCGAAAGCCCTCGGGCCGCCCCTCGCGCGTCCAGTAATCCCGCGCCGCTTCCAGCAGGTTATAGGTGCCGGTCACGTTGGTTTCGATAAAGGCACCCGGCCCGTCGATGGAACGGTCCACATGGCTTTCGGCGGCAAGGTGCATCACCGCATCGGGGCGGTGGGTCTGAAACACCCGGTCCAGTGCCGCACGGTCGCGGATGTCGACCTGTTCAAAGGCATAGCCGGGGTCATCCGCCACGCTGGCGACGTTTTCCAGATTGGCCGCATAGGTCAGCGCATCGAGATTCACCACCTGATGGCCGCGCGCAATCGCCAGCCGCACCACGGCCGAGCCGATGAACCCTGCCCCACCTGTTACCAGAATCTTCATGCCTGCCCCCCGAACGGAGAAGTCCAGTCAGCAAAGGCAGGCGCAAGCGCATCCTTTTCCGACAGCACCGGCGCATCGACGCCCCAGTCGATGCCCAGCGAATCCCACCGCACCGCGCCATCCGCATCGCGGTTGTAATGATCGGTGCATTTATAGACGATTTCGGTATCGGGTTCGCGGGTCACGAAGCCGTGCAGAAACCCGGCGGGAATCCACAACTGCCGCCCGTTATCGAACGACAACTCCTCGCCCACCCATTGCCCATAGGTCGGGCTGCCGATGCGTGCATCGACCGCGACATCGAACAGCCGCCCACGACCACAGCGCACCAGCTTGCCCTGCGCATGGGGCGGGGCCTGATAATGCAGCCCGCGCAGCGTGCCGATGGCCGATGACATCGAATGGTTGTCCTGCACGAATTCCGGCAGGCTCACGCCGGCCTGTTCCAGCGCGCGGCGGTTCCAGCTTTCGGAAAAAAAGCCGCGTGCGTCGCCGTGGCGTGCCGGGGTGATGACCAGAACATCGGGGATGGCGGTGGGTTCTATACGCATGATCGCCTTTACTCGTCACAATTGCCCGCGCTTATAGTGCCGGTTCACGCTCAAGTCACCCCTCTGGATCGCAAGGCACGGCTCAATGTCGTGTCAAATTCGCCGGTTATGCAATGTTGCCCCGCGAGGGGCCACATGTTAAGGCCAAGTCTCTGATCTGCCGCCCAAAGACCGAGTTTTGCACGATATGAAAACACTGACCGCACAACAGCTTGCGACCTATCTGACCTCGACCTATTGGGCGGAAACCGGCCAGATTTCGCGCAAATGGTATCTGGACGCATCAAAGACGCTGAAGGTGGACAATTGGATCAGTTTCAGCGACCAACTGTCCACCATCAAACTGGCGCTGCAAGCCTGGACCGATGTTTCCGGGATCAAATTTCAGTTCGAGGATTTTGGCCGCACAGATATACAGCTGACCAGTTGGAGTGGCGGGGCCTATACCGAATCCACGATGACGGCGACGGGGCGGCTGACCCAGGCCACGATCAATGTCGATTACTGGTGGTCGCTGGATTACGGCACCCGCCTGAACAGCTATTACATGCAGACCTGGGTTCATGAGATCGGCCACGCCCTTGGGCTGGGGCACGCCGGGCTGTATAATGGCACTGCCCGCTATGGCCGCGACAACTGGTTTGCAAACGACAGTTGGCAATTGTCGGTCATGTCCTATTTCGCGCCCGATGATAACCCCACCGTCAACGCATCCTACGCCTATGCGGTCACGCCGATGCCCGCCGACATCATCGCGATCCATCAGATTTACGGCAAACCGACCGGCGTGGCGACGGGCAACACCACCTATGGCTGGGGCAGCAACGCGACCGGCATTCACAAGGCTGTGGGCAACTGGATCAGGGCGGGCGATTACGGCACGCCGATCATGTTCACCATCTACGATCAGGGCGGGCGGGATACGATCAACCTGTCAGGCGATACCAGGGATCAGGTGGTGCGTCTGGGACAGAACCAGTTTTCCGACATCCTGGGCCACAAGGGCATCATGGGCATCGCCTATGACACCGTGATCGAGAATTATGTCGCGGGCAGCGGCAATGACCACATCACCGCCAACGGTGCGGCCAACCTGATCCGGGGCGGGGCGGGCAATGACACCATCCTTGGGCTGGCTGGCAATGATACCATCCGCGGCGGCGCGGGCTGGGACCGGATCGAGGGCGGCGCGGGCAACGATCTGCTGTATGGCGAGGGTGGGCGCGACACATTGTTCGGCGGCAACGGCAACGACACGCTGCACGGGGGGGATCATGCTGACCATCTTTATGGCGGCAATGGCAATGACGTGCTGTGGGGCGGCAATAACGACGACTGGCTGGACGGGGGCGGCGGCGACGACCTGCTGAACGGGGGGGCGGGCAATGACACGCTGCTGGGCGGGGTGGGCAACGATACGCTGAACGGCGGTCCCGGCCATGACACCCTGCGCGGCGGAGCGGGCGACGACCGGCTAAGCGGCGGCAACGGCAACGACAGCCTTTATGGCGATGACGGCAACGACTGGCTGCACGGCCATGCCGGCGACGACCAGCTTTTCGGCGGGTTGGGTAATGACACGCTGACCGGCGGAGATGGCAACGACACGCTGATGGGCAGCAGCGGGCATGACAGCCTGAGCGGCGGCAACGGCAATGATGTGCTGAACGGCGGCGCGGGCAACGATACGCTGAACGGCGGTGCCGGGGCCGATACGCTGACGGGCGGCGCAGGGGCGGATATATTCTTGTTCCGCGCCCGCACCGATGCCAGCAGTGATGCGCCCGATGTCATCACCGATTTCAACCCCGCGCAGGACAGGCTGGATCTGTCAGCCCTGCGGCTGACCCTGATCGGGGAAGATCCGTTTTCCGGCGGGCTGCGCCAGTTGCGCGTTGTAAGAGAAGACGCAGATCTGCGTCTGACAGCGGATTTCAACGGTGACAGCCGCGCCGATTTCGCCATCCTGCTGCGCAACCTGACCACCCTGCCCGACGACGCGCTGATCCTTTAGGCGGCAGAGGCACGGTCGGGTCAGATACAGCCGATGGCAGCGGAGGTCGCCGCGCCCGCTGGCGGTAGCCTGATCCGACAGGTTCGCGCGCAGGTGGCGCAGGTTCGGATATAAGGCTGGGGCGACTGGCTGGCTGCCCTCATACCGGCAGCATCGCAACAAGTGTCATCCCAGAATACACTGCACACAGAAATATTCGCGGGGCCTCCTGCACGTCACAAACAGTTGCGCCGCCAACATCGACCATCCGGCCCGCCCCCGCAGCCCTCCCAAAAGAAAAACGCCCCGCTGTCGCGGGGCGTTTCTGTTGGCACATGGTTATGCCGCGGCGATATAGACCTCGGCCTTGCCGGGCGGCAGGGTGACATCCAGCATCGCACCGCCCCAACCATCGGGCATCTGCTCGGACAGGATCGCCACCTTGTCCGCCGTTTCGGCGGTGATGTTGCTGTCCAGCATATCCCCGGTCATGTAATGCCGCGTCCAGCGCCAGCTCCCCTGCGGCATCCGCACCTTGACCTCATGCGCGTTCAGCGAATCGACGTTGACAAATGCCAGTGCCCGTTCGCCGTTGCGGCGTTCCACCATATAGACACGCACCGCATCGCCATGCGCCTTGCCACCACCATCGTTCAGCACATGCACGACCTGCGGCGGCAACAGCCTGATGCGCCCGGTCAGATACTGGTTGGCAAAGCAGAACCATTGATAGGGCGGGTTGAACGCCCCGCCGCGATCCCAGCTTGCCCGCGCCTTCCAATGCTCGCCTTCGTTCAAGGTGAAAAAGTTGGTGCTGTGGATGCCCGCGCTGGCGTTAAACAGAAACGCATCCAGCGTCGCCGTGCCCGCCGCCACGGATTTCATCAGCCGTTCCTGCCCGGCGTGCTGTTCCGGCGTCACCGAATGCCCGTTCAGCCCGTTCATCACATAGCCCGGCCCGGCCTCGTAATGCATGGCGCGGATCGGCTTGGCCCGGCCTTCCGAGGCGACACGGCACAGTTCCACCAGCCGCGGCATGTTATGCAGCCGCGGCGTCACCGTGCCCGACTGCACGCCCGTATTGGCCAGCGTCTTGAGCACCGCAGCAGGATCATCGACCGACAACGCCTCGTTCAGTCCGCTGTCCCAACCGCCGTTATAATCGGCATAACCAATGAAATCGGCGTGCTTTGACGCGGCGATACTGGCAGAGTTCCACGCTTGGCTGACCGACCAGCCGCCCAGATAATAGCTGAACTTGTCGCCGTCATAGCCGGGCGCCGCCATGATCGCTTCGGCCGCGCGATCCAGCAGCGCACCATTCCATGTGCCGCCACCGACGCCGCCCACTTCGGTCAGGGTATAGAATGCGCCCATCCTGTTCCACGGTTCGTTGCCGACCTCGATACGGATGCTGTCGAATTCATCCTGCCACGGCCTGATCTGGCCCTGACTGACGCGCAGCGCGGCACCGCGTTGTTCGGGGCTGTCTGGCGCACCCGCATCGTAGGTGGTGCAAAGATACCCGGCCAGCATCTGCCAGTCCTCGTCCCGCGACCATGGCGGTTCGACCTGAATCCACGGGTTCAGGATCGAATGGCCGACACGCGCCGCCATCTCGCGCCCTTCAGGGCTGTCGCGCAAGTCTCTGAGAATGCGTAAATGCTGTGGCAGAGAGCAACCCTTGGTGGCGGGCACGCCGATCTCGGCCAGAAAATCCTCCATGCTATAGGTCCAGGGATTGGTCTTGCAGAACGCATGAAAGCGGATGTGACTGCTGGCGCTGGCCAGCAGAACCTTGCGTTCCTCGGGCGTGGCGGCAAAGGGCGTGGTCCCGGCTTCGCAAAAGGTGATCTGGCGGATGTCCAGTTGCACCGGCCCACGCACGATGATCTGCGTCATCCGTGCCCCGGCCGAACGCAACAGGCTGGCCGGGGTAAAGATGTTGTCCTGCGCGGTCCAATCCGTCGTGACATGACGCGTCATATTGCTGATCCCGGCATCGGTAACCCGCATCGTCAGCGAGGCGGGCGCGGACGCGCGCATGACCGTATGCAGGTTATACGACCGCGCCGGGTCAAGCACATGATACCACGATGCAGCCGTGCCCGAATGGGTCGCGCTTTGAATGGTGTGGCTGCGCCCCTCGGCCACGTGCAGGCGCACGAAAGGACCGGCTTCGTCGGACATGAACTCAAAGCGGACGCCTTCGGGCATCATATCGGCAAAAGCGCCGATCCCCGAAACCCCGAACCGGCCAACGGTCGATGCCCCCCACAGGCGATCGGTAATCAGATCCCCGAATTGATAGCGATGGTCGAACCGCTTGCGGACGGTCAGCACATCGGTTTCACGCATGAAAGAGGCGTCGGCGACCGTCAGCGTTTCAACCTGCGCGAACTCGGGTTCATAGGACCGGCCGATGACATGGCGCATCCCCGGCACCGGAGTCCATGTGATTTCGGCGGTGCGGTTGCCATTCTGCGGCGCGACCGACACAGCCGCAGGCACCGGAAGCGTCGCGTCCGGCATGTGCTGGTGAAAGTTGCCGCTCTCGATCAGCGTGCCTGCGTCGGTCGTGTCATTCACACCGCGCCCCTCACCGACGGTAAAGGCCACCGGCGCCGACCACGGCCCGCGACGGCCCTGTTCATCCACCGCCGCAACCGCGATCCAGACCACGCCGCCGCGCCGCCACCAGTCTTCGGGCGACCAGCGATAGCTGCTGACACCTGGCGGAATCGCCAGCTTGTCACCGTGAAGCGGGTTGACCTGTCGCGCTACGCTTTGCGTGACGGTGGTCGTGCCCGCCTGAATGGCGCGACCGTTTTCGTAACGGAACACGACCACTTCGGCACCATCCAGCCAGCCGCTTTTCCACGAATCCCAGCCTGCGACGGTATTGCGCGGGAAATGCAGCGTGTTCGATGCATGGTCGATCGAGTCGGGCTGAAACTGCTGCACCATCAGCGGCGGCACCAGCCGCCCCTGCATGACCCTTGCATGGCGGGTGAACGCATTGCCCAGAACATCCACCGTTGCCGTATGCGCCTCGGGTTCGGCCCCCTTATCATCGCGGACAAAGATCAGATTGCGGGCTGTTTCCAGCCCTTTGGTCGAAATGTGATAGGTCACTGGCCGTCCCCTTATGCCAGATCGGTGATGAAATCGGGCGCCCCGGCGGTTCCGTGATTGGCACCGTCGTAAACGTCGATCAGCGGTTGCCCCAGAATCGTCCGGGATACCTCGGGCTGCTTAAGCCCGCCGTCAGGCCGGAAAAACAGCTCGCGCGCCGTCTCGCGGTCTATCGCATTGCCCAGCCACAGCGCGGTGCGATGCAGATTATGGCTGCCACGGGCCAGCGCACTGACAACGCCATAGCCCAGACGCACCCCGGTTGAATATTCGCCCCGGATCACGCGATCGCTTGCACTGACCACGGCACCGTTTCGCCATTCGCCGTTATTGATCCGCGCCGTAGAATAGGCCGCCGGTGTGCCATTGGCGCCAAACGCCCCGATCCCAAGGATCACATCGACCAGATCGCCGGGGGCCAGCACCATATTCGCCGGCAAGGTCTGTATATAGCCGGTGCTGGCGCTGTCGGCCGGCGCATCGGCGCGCAGGAAGGCGCGCAGCGAACCCGTGGCGCTGGACACGGTGATCTGGAACCTGTTGCTGAACTGGAAAACGCTGTCGCGCCAATCGGCCGTGCCCGCCTCGGGGTCAAAGCGGAACCGCGTCATCACCAGCGCCTGCTGCACATCGGCAAAGCTGCGGTCCCAGCGCATCATGTCGCCCTCGCTCGCATTAAAGCGCATCGTCTTGGGCGCGAACAGCGTCTGCGCCTGCACCATAACCCGCTGCGTCAGGTCAGCCTGCTGCCGCACGCTGGCCAGATTGACCAGCCGCAGCGCCATGTCGATCCTTGCATCAATCTGCAACGGATCGCGGGTAAAGCTGGCACCCGAACCGGCCACGACTCCGTCCACTTCCCAATCGACAAAGACCGACACCGGATCAGCCTCGGGCCAGGCATAAAGGCCATCGCCCATCAACGTGAACGTGCCAGCGGGCGCTTCCACCACTTGCGGCAGGCGCAAGACCACCGGATGACCGGCCTCGATCTGATGGCTGGCGATGGAATATTCGCCGTCATGATCCGTCCCGCTCAGCGAAAAGCCGATGGCGCCGCCGTCCAGTTGCCGCACGTCATGCGCCTGACCCGCGCTCAGCTTCAGCGGCATGACCACGGGGGGCTGAACAATCGCCTCCGTCACGGTCAGCGCGAAATCGGCACCCGCCGTGCCCGACTGCACCCGCAGCGGCCAGACGCCCGCCTGCGGCATTGCCACCAGCACCAGTTCGGCACCACCGTCACGGGCGATCAGTTCGGCAAAGCCGTCGCCGCCGCTCAGCATCCAGTCGGCACCCGTCCCGCCAGACACCAGCGCCAGCCGCAGCGGCAGATCGGCATCCGTGGCAATCCCGGCTTCGGCCTGCGACAGCAGCAGCGGGGTCGCCTCGACCGTCTCGGCGACGGTCAGCACAAAGCCCGCCTCGGCCACGCCAGCCGGGTTGCGCACCTGAATCCGCACCGCATGATCGCCGGGGCCAGGCATCGCAATCAGCATCAGCCGCGCGCCCATGCCCGCCGGTTCCAGCGCGCAGAACCCGTCTGCCCCCACCAGAGACCAGTCCAGCGGCGCGGTGCCATCGCTGACCAGCGTGGTCAACAACAGCGGCAGGTCCGCGTCGGGCTGCACTTCGGTCGCAACCGCGTCCAGCGTCAGGGTCGTGGGCGGATTCAGGTCACCCGCCACCGTCAGCGTGAACCCGGCCTGCGCCGTGCCCGCTGCATTGGTCGCGATGATCTGTGCCGAATGATCGCCCGGTTCCGGCATCGCAACCAGAACCAGTTGCACCACGCCGTCTTCTTCGGTCAGGGTCAGCGCCTCGCTGCCGGTCACGGCCCAGTCCATCGGCGACGAACCATCCGCCGCCACATTCGCCAGCACCAAAGGCAGCGCCTGATCCGGCACCACCCGCACGGCCTGCGCCGACAACACCACCGGCCCCGGCGCGATGGTGGCTTCGGTCACGATCAGGTCAAACACCACGCGCGCCGTTCCCGCCGCGTTGGCTGCGCTGACCGCCACCGTCGTCACGCCCGGATCGGGCATGGCGATCAGCCGCAGTTCCAGCCCACCCTCGCCCTGTTCCAGCGCAAAGGCATCGCCCGACTGCTCCAGCGCCCAGTCCAGCGGGGCCGAGCCATCCGCCGACACCACGGCCAGAACACGCGGCAGTCCGGCATCCGCCGGCACCACCGCATCCGCCGCCGTCAGGGTGACATGACCCGGCGCACGGATTTCCGGCTGCGCCACGGTCAGCACAAAGCCCGCCTCTGCCGCACCCGCCGCGTTCACCGCGCGGATGGTCACGTCATGGCTGCCCTCGTCCGGCATGGAAACCAGTTGCAGCACCGGCACCGCGCCATCGGTGGCAATCGCCACATGCGCGCCCAGCCCCTCGGCCACCCAGTTCAGCGGGCGGGTGCCATCGGCGGACAGTTCCGCCAGAACCAGCGGCAGCCCGGCATCGGTCGCCACATCCGCGCCGCCATGGCTCAGCGTGACCAGCGACGGGGCCAGCCGCGCCACCGTCACCGACGCGCTGGTCTGCGCCGTGCCCAGCGGGTTTTCCGCCTGTTCGATCACCTCGATGCTGCGGTCCAGATCGGTCTCGGTCAGGGCGAATTCCAGCACCTCCAGCGGTTCGGAAACGCCATCGCGGATCAGACGATAGCTAAGCGTGACATCGGGGAACCCGGCATAGACGCCCGGCACCACGGTGATCGTCTCGCCGGGCAGCGCTGCGCCAGACAGCGCCACGCCGACCTCGGCCACCGGGGCCGACGGCACCACCGCGCGCCGCAGCGCCGAACTGCCGTCACGACGCAGCAGCGCCACATCCGCCGCCACCCCGCCGCGCACGATCACGGCACGGTCGAATTGTCCGAAAAAGCGTTCCAGGCTCATGCCGCTTCCCCTTCGACCAGATACAGCGCCTCGACCAACGTGCCGGCCTGTTGCCGTTGGGCAAAGACATCGGCACTGATCGGGATGATCCGGCTCAGGCGGGTTTCGCGGGCGACGGTGTTCATCAACAGCAGATCGGCCAGATCCAGCGGCGCCGCGCTGTCAGGCACGAACAGCGCCGGTTCGATCAGGTCGGGCTTGGCGGCACCGGCTTTTTGATATTCCACGCGATAGGTGCTGCCCATGCGCCCCCGTTCATTGGGCCACAACCTGACCCCTGTAAACTCTCCCTCGCCGTCCAGGGGCACAGTCTGTGCCGCCGGTTCAATCACGGTCGAGCCATCGAAATCACGTTGAGAAAGGGTAAAGATCAGCGTCCCCGAAACAGAGGACACCCCGTCCTGACGGTCAAAATTACCCTTGAGTTCAACGGTGGTAAGCATCGCAGTCTCCTGTTATGGTTGCCCGTGCGGACAGCCTGCGCATTTCAAGCAGGAGAGCGGTTTTGTTTTTAAAAGATTATCAACCGGAAAAGAGAGCGTGCGTTGCGCAATATTGAAAGCCAACGATAAATAAATATGCGCAACGGGTTCGGATGGGTCGAATCAGTTAATGTTTCCCCTACGTTCCCGCGTTAATTTAACTGCCCCTCGGCCAACTCCAGATCCTCGACCCGGTTCACGTTGAAAAACGGGTCGGCCTGACCCGGCGCCACATCCCAAATCACCAGCCGCGCGCCCTGCGATTCGGCCCAGAGCTGCACCCGCCGCTGACCCGCCCCGATCGCCGCGCGCAGATCATCACGCAGCAGCACCGGCCACAGACCGAACACCGGATGCGCCCGAACCTGCCCACCGTCACGGCTGGCGGCCAGCGTCAGCCCGCCGGCACCCGCCAGCCGCTGCACCAGATCGTCGGGCAGAAACGGCGTATCCCCGGCAGCGGTCAGCACCTGCGTGGCACCCAGCCCGGCGGCCCAGTCCATCGCCGCCAGCACCCCGGCCAACGGGCCGGGCTGATCGGCCACCGGATCGGCCAGCACCGGCAGCCCCAGCCCGGCAAAGCGCGCCGGATCGCCATTGGCATTCAGCGCCAGCGGCCCGCATTGCCCGCGCAGCCGCGCCGCGACATGGGCCAGCATCGGCTGCCCCGCCAGCAGCCGCAGCCCCTTGTCGCCCCCGCCCATGCGGCTGGATTTGCCGCCTGCCAGAATCATCGCCGGAATATCGCGCATCTTGGCCCCCTTTTCGGTCGCCGTAATCTAGGCGCGGCGGATCGGATCAGCCAGCAGGGGCAGGCCGCGACAGCGCGGCCCGAAACATCGGCCCTCAGCGCGCCCAGCCCAGCCTGGCAAAATCGCGGCCCATGGCAGTGGTTAGATCCTCGGTTGAATCATACAGCAATTGCAGGGCGTAATGCGGGTTATGCACATGCGCCCCCTTGTCCGAGGTGACGAATTTCCAGTTATAGGCCGCCTTCAGCAAACGCGGCGTCCAGGCGTTATAGGCCACGCGCGCCCCGTCTGCCTCGTCGATCACGCCGTCATCATTGGCATCGGCAAAGAAATACGGGTGCCGCCCGGCATCATAGATCATCGGCATGCCCGCCACCTCGCGCGCATAATCAAAGATCACCTGTTTCAGCGTAAAGGCATTGGCCGCGATGTCATGGCCGATGCCCTTGGTAACGTCACCGCTGCCGTCATGGCTTTGCCGCGACAGGCGGATCGTCATGGCATCGGCGGCGCCGTGGCAGGTCTGGCAACTGTCGGTCGCCACCTCAAGACTGTGCGGATCATGGCAGGCGGCGCAGGTCTGCACCGGCGGGGCGTGGGTAAAGCGACCGTCATAGGTCTTGCCCTCATATTCATAGCCCAGCCCGGCATAGCCCCCCAGGGCCATCGCCGCCGCAGTGCCGTAATGCGGGTTGATAAAGGACAGGTCGGCATTCGGCAGATCCTCGGCCTTTTGGGCCACGGCCTCGGCGATGGCAGACCCCGAGGCACGGCCCTGATGGCAGGTCACACAAGATGCCTCGCCGCCGCCGACAGGGTGCATCATGCCGGTGGGCAGGCGCACCTCGCGGATTGCGCCGATGCCGGGGTTGTGGCAGGTGTCGCAGTCAACCACGCCGCCGACCGGAACCGGCGGCACCTCGCCGCCGGGGCTGCCGTCCAGCCCGTGATAGGCGCGAAACCCGGCACCCGAATGGCAGGCGGCGCAGACGGGGGGAATGGTGCCCGCCTCGTTCCAATAGGTAAATGACCGCGACGCCGCATCCGCATGGCCCGACCGCGCCCATGCGGCGATTTCGGCGGCATTGCCGATCCTGATCTGTTCGGGGTTCAGCGGGGCCACGCTGGGCAGCGTATAGGCCGGGGCGGGTTCGGCATCCGTCGCCTGTTCCGTCGCCGCATCCTGCGCAAGTGCCGCGACAGGCAGCCACGCCGCCACGGTGATCGCGATTGCCTGATAAATCATGTATTTGGCTGGAAAGGTCATCACGGCTCGCCTCCAAAGGTTGATGCGCCAGACCGAACTTGCTAGCCTTGACGGTAACGGAGAATGCCAGCCCGAACAACCCTGACCCAAGGGAAACGCCCGTGACGCAGATCTTCCGCAGCGGCCTGCCCTTGCCTTTTGGCGGGCCAGCCACGGCCATGCCGGAACCCGATCCGGCCCTGACCGAAGAGGCCGCGCTTGGCCCCGGCTTTCCACCCGATTTCCGTGTCGATCCGCTGGTAAAACAGGGTGATATGGTGGCGCAGGGGCAGCCGGTTCTGCGCGACCGCCGCCACCCCGATCTGTGTGTGACCGCGCCGATGGGCGGGCGCGTGGCGCGGATCGACACCGGGCCGGGGCGGGTGCTGCGCTATGTGCTGTTCTTTCGCGATCAGGGTGCCGACCGGCACCGCTTTGACACCACCGGCGATGTTGCGGCGCTGATGCTGGCCTCGGGGCTGTGGACGGGGCTGCGGCAGCGGCCCTTTGGCGGCTTTCCCGCGCCCGGCACCCGCCCCGCCGCGATCTGCGTGATGGCGCATGACACCCGCCCCGGCGCGCTGCCCCCGGCCATGGCACTGCGCGGGGCCGAGGATGACTTTGCCCGTGGCCTGCACGCCCTCGCCTCGCTGACCGATGGCCCGCTGTTGCTGGTGCAGCCGCCCGGCCCGCCGCTGGCCGATGCGCCGCGCCTGCGCGTGGTGCCCGCCGGGACGCTGCATCCGCAGGGGCTGGCCGGAACGCATATCCACGCCCTGTTCCCCGCCCGCCTCGACGCCCCGCTGTGGGAAATCGACGCGCAAGAGGTCGCGGCCATCGGCACCCTGCTGGCCAGCGGCTATCTGCCCGAAACGCGCATGGTGGCGGTGGGCGGACCTGCGGCGTCAGCGCAGCGGGCGCTGCGCTGTCAGCCGGGGGCCGATCTGCACGGCCTGGCGCAGCCGGTGATGCAGCCCGGCCCGGCGATGATCCTGTCCGGTTCGGCGCTGGACGGGGCCGAGGGGCGGTTTCTGTTTCTGCGCGACCGTCAGGTGACGGTGATGCCCCGCCCTGCCCCGGCAACGCAGCCGCACTGGTTCCGCGCCGCGCTGGCCCGCATGTCGCGCCCCGCGCCGCTGATCCCGACCGCCGCGCTGGAACAGGCGCTGGCCCCCAGCCTGCCCGCCATCCCGTTTCTGCGCGCCCTGTCGGCCGGCGATGACGATGCCGCGCAACGCTTTGGCGTGCTGTCGCTGCTGGAAGCAGACCTTGCACTGGCCGATTACGTCACGCAGGCCGACCCGCCGCTGGCCGCCATGCTGCGCGGAATGCTGGACCGCATCGCAACCGAGGGGGGCACGCCATGACCGCAACCAAGGGCATCTGGTCGCGCGAAACCGTGGCGCTGATCCTGATCGCGGCGATGCTGCCCATCGTCATCACATGGCTGCTGGCCGCGGGGCCTGCGGTGCTGTCGCGTCTGGTCTTTGTGCTGGTGCTGGCGGGGCTGTGGCATCTGGCCTTCATGCTGGCGCGGGCGCAGCCGCCTTCGTTCGCTGGGGCACTGTCGGCCATTGCCATCGCGCTGCTGGCACCGCCGCAGATCGGGCCGGTCGCGCTGCTGCTGTCGGTTAGCTTTGGCGTGGTGGTGGCGGAGCTGATCTTTGGCGGCTGGGGCCGCAACATCCTGAACCCGGCCACGGTGACGCTGGCCTTTGTCAGCTTTGGCTTTCCGGCCGAGCCTTGGGCCACGCCCGACCCGCAGATCGGCTGGGCCGCGATCCCGGCGGCGCTGATCGGCATGGGCTTTGGCGTCATCAGCGCCCGGCTGATCGGCGGCGCGCTGATCGGGGCGGGGCTGGCCGCGCTGGCGGGCTGGCCGCTGACAGGCGGCTTTGCCACCGCGGCGCTGGTGGTGCTGGTGATGCTGGTCGCCGATCCGGTGGCCAGCGCCGCCACCCGGCTGGGCCGCTGGCTGACCGGCGGGCTGTTCGCGCTGCTGATGGCGGGCTTTGCCGCGCATTGGATGGGGGGCAACCCGGTGCAGGTGGCGGTGTCGGCGGCGCTGCTGACGTCGCTGGCCGCGCCGCTGCTGGATGAAACCGCGCTGCTGTTCTGGCGCATCGCCCGGAGGAAACGCCTTGGCCTTTGATCTCAACCCGATCAGCGCGTGGCGGCGAATGCTGGCGCAGCCCAATGACAGCCGGGGCAAAACCATCGCCGTGGCCTTTGTCACCGCCGCTGTCTGCGCGCTGCTGGTGACGGCGGCCACCGTCACGCTGCGCCCTATTCAGACGGCCAACCGCGCCGCCGAACAACAGGCGCGGCTGGAATCGCTGATCGCCGCCATCCCCGGCATGTCCGACCTGCTGGCGCAATCGGGCGATGCGGCGCTGTCCACCGTCGTCGTTGATCTGACCACCGGCCGCGCCGCCGCCGACATCACCCCCGAAACCCTGCCCGAGACGCTGGCCAACCCTGCCAGTCACAGCGCGCTGACCCCGGCGCAGGATCTGGCCGATCTGGGCAGCCGCCCGGATTACGCGCAGATCTTCATTCTCCGTCGGGGCGACAGCGGGCCGGTTGATCTGGTGATCCTGCCGGTCGCGGGCGCGGGCTATGACGGCGTGATTCAGGCTATGGTCGCCCTGCGCGGCGACACGCGCAGCATCGCGGGCATGACCGTCACCAGCCAGTCGGAAACCCCCGGCCTTGGCGCGCGGATCACCGAACCGGCATGGCAGGCGCAATTCGCGGGCCTGCCCGCACTGGACGACCGGGGCACGGTGCGCTTTGCCGTGGCACGCGGCCGCGCCGCCACCGAATACGAGGTGGACGGCATTACCGGCGCCACCCGCACCTCGAACGCGATCACCAATATGATGCGCTTCTGGCTTGGTCCCGATGGCTATGGCCCGCTGCTGGACGCCATCCGGCGGGGAGAGTTCTGATCCATGTCCCGCCCCCTGCTGCATATCCTGACCGAGCCGCTGATCGCCCGAAATCCGATCACCCTGCAAATTCTGGGTATTTGTTCGGCACTGGCGGTCACAACCTCGGTCGCGACCGCGTTAACCATGTCGGCCTCGCTGACGGTGGTGCTGGTGCTGGCGGCGGTCATCATCAGCACGATCCGGCGGCATGTGCCCGGCTCGATCCGGCTGATTGTGCAGATCGTCATCGTTGCATCACTGGTGATCGTGATCGACCAGATGTTGCAGGCATGGCTGTATGATGTCAGCCAGCAACTGTCGGTCTTTGTCAGCCTGATCGCCACCAACTGCCTTGTTCTTGGCCGGACCGAGGGCTTCGCGCTGCACAACCCGCCCCTGCCCTCCGCCGTCGATGCGCTTGGCAGCGGGTTGGGCTATTCGCTGGTGCTGATAACCATCGGCGCGTTGCGCGAACTGTTCGGCACCGGGCATCTGCTGGGCTGGCAGGTGCTGGTCACGACCGAAGCCGGTGGCTGGTTCACGCCGCTGAACCTGATGCTGCTGGCCCCCAGCGGCTTTTTCCTGCTGGGCGGGCTGGTCTGGGCCATCCGCAGCCTGCGCCCCGAACAGATCGAACCGCCCGAGGCCATCGCCCCGCAACCCGGCGAGGTCCGCAGATGAGCGATCTGTTCGCCCTGTTCCTGCGCGCGGCACTGGTCGATAATATGCCGCTGACGCTGTTTCTGGGGCTGTGCACCTTTATCGCCCTGTCGCGGCGGCCGGAATCGGCGGTCGGGCTGGGGTTGGCGGTGATGTTCGTGCTGGCCGTCACGGTGCCGCTGAACCACCTGATCTATACCGCCGTGCTGGCGCCGGGTGCATGGGGATGGGCCGGGATGCCCGATCTGGACCTGTCCTATCTGGCGCTGATCGCCTTTATCGGCACGGTCGCAGCCTGCGTGCAATTGCTGGAAATGGTGCTGGACCGCTGGTTTCCCGCCATCCATGCCTCGTTCGGGGTGTTCCTGCCGCTGCTGGCGGTGCAATGCGCGATTCTGGCGGGCAGCCTGTTCATGGTCGAACGCCGCTATAGCCTGGCCGAAAGCGCGGTGTTCGGGCTGGGCAGCGGCGCGGGTTTTGCGCTGGCGGTTATCATGCTGGCGGCGATCCGGTCGCGGCTGGCCTATGCCGACCTGCCCGGCGGGCTGCGCGGGCTGGGCATCGCCTTTTTCATCACCGGGCTGATGTCACTGGGCTTTTCTTCCTTTGCGCAGGTGGTGATGCCATGACCGAGATCGTCCTTGGCACGCTGATCGTCATCGCGCTGCTGCTGGCGCTGACGCTGGGTCTGCTGGCGGCGCGCAGGCGGCTGGTGCCGCAAGGGGCCGTGACCGTCACCGTCAACGACAGCCACCACCTGACCGCCGCGCGCGGCGACAAGCTGTTGGCGGTGCTGCATGATGCCGGGATCGCCATTCCGGCGGGCTGCGGCGGCGCGGGCACCTGCGGGCTGTGCCGCGTCACCGCCACAGGCGAGGGCGCGGGCGAACCTCTGGCCACGGAACGCGGCATTCTGTCGGGGGCGGAACGGCGCGATCATGTGCGGCTGGCCTGCCAGTTGAGCCTGCGCGGGCCGGTGGATGTGCAGGTCAGCGGCGACGTGTTGTCGGCAGGCAGCGCCGAATGCCGGGTGCTGTCGAACCGGATGCTGGCCCCGCTGATCCGTGAACTGGTGCTGGAACTGCCGCCCGGCTATCCGTTCGATTTCCGTGCCGGCGGCTTTATGCAACTGACCGCGCCGCCCTATGATCTGGATTTCACCACCATCGAGGTTGCCCCCGAACACCGCGACGCATGGGCCGCCGCCGGGTGGGACCGGCTGCGCGGCCAGTCCGCCGCCCCGGTGACGCGTGCCTATTCCATCGCCAACCGCCCCGCCGATCAAGGCCGCGCCGTGTTCAACATCCGTCTGGCCGTGCCCCCCGCCGGGCAAGAGCGCGTGATCCCGCCCGGCATCGTCTCGTCCTGGCTGTTCGCGCTGAAACCCGGCGACAAGGCGGGCGTATCTGGCCCGTTCGGCGAATTCCACGTTCAGCCGACCGACCGCGAGATGATCTTTATCGGCGGCGGCGTGGGCATGGCCCCCTTGCGGGCGATGATCCACGAACAGCTTGGGCAGGGCACGACGCGCAAGATCCGCTATTTCTATGGCGCGCGCACCGCCGCCGATCTGTTCTATGTGGACGAGTTTCAGGCACTGGCCGCCGCGCATCCGAACTTTGGCTGGGTGGCGGCGCTGACCGAACCGGCACCGGGCGACAAATGGGACGGGCCGACCGGCTTTATCCACGAAACCGTGCGCCGCGCGCTGGCCAGCCATCCGGCACCCGAGGATTGCGAATACTACCTCTGCGGGCCGCCGGTGATGATTTCCGCCGTGCTCGCGACCCTCACCCGGCTGGGGGTCGAGCCGCACTCGATCTTTAACGACGATTTCGGAGCGTGAGACCATGACACAGACCGCATCCCTGCTAAGCCGCCGCGCGCTGATCGCTGGTGCGGGCGTCATGCTGGCCGCGCCTGCGGTGCTGGCCGGTGCCCCCGCGACGCAGCGGCTGACCGGGTGGGCCTTTGGCACCGGCTGGGCGATCACCCTGCCCGATGCCGCCCCCGTGGCCGGGCTGCGCGCGGCGGTGGATGATCTGCTGGCCGGGATCGACCGGCAGATGTCGCCCTGGCGCGCCGACAGCGACATCACCGCGCTGAACAGGGCCGGGGCTGGCCCGCGCGATCTGCCCGATGAAGCGGCGCAGGTGCTGGCCGCCGCGCTGCGGCTGGCGCGCGACAGCGGCGGGGCCTTTGATCCGACGGTCGGGCCTTTGGTCGCGCGGTGGGGCTTTGGCCCGATCCGGCAGGGCGACGACCGCCCCGACTGGCGGCACCTGACGGTGGCGGGCCGGACCGTGACCAAGGCCACCCCCGGCGCCACCGCCGATCTGTGCGGCATCGCCAAGGGGCACGCGCTGGATCGTCTGGCCGCGCTGCTGGCCGGGCGCGGCGCGCATTGGCTGATCGACCTTGGCGGAGAGCTGGCGGCAGGCGGGCATCACCCCTCGGGCCGGGCATGGCAGGTCGCGGTTGAAGGCCCCACCGGCGCGACCGAGGTTCTGGCGCTGCGCGGCGGGCTGAGCGTGGCCACATCCGGCAGCGGCGTGAACGGCTATGATCTGGGTGGGCAGCGCGTGGGCCATATCATCGACCCGGCCCGTGGCGCGCCCGCGCAGGGCGGGCTGGCGCAGGTCAGCGTCATCGCGCCATCGGGCCGCAGCGCCGATGGCTGGGCCACCGCCCTGTTCGCGGCGGGTGAGGCACGGGCGATGGCACTGGCCCGGCAGCATGGGCTGACGTCGCTGATGCTGACCTCTGATGGCCGCCGCCTTGAAACCGGCGATCTGGCCGCGCACCGGGCCTGACGGGATGGAGTTTCTGTTCGCCATTCTTGTCATCTGTCTTGCCGCTGGCGGGCTGGCGCTTGGGCTGATCTTTGGCCGCCGCCCGGTCAGCACATCCTGCGGCAGCATGGACTGCGTGCCCGGAGTGCGCTGCACCGACTGCCCCAACCGCGCAAAGGACAGCCCATGACCACGACGACCGGCAGCGAGAGCATCGGCACCATCATGCGCCGCGATTTCCCGCGCCTGACCGCCAACATGCCGATCCGCGATGCCGCCGCGACCCTGCTGGATCAGGGTTATGCCGCAGCGCCGGTGGTGGATGACGCAGGTGCCTTGGTGGGCGTGCTGACGCAGAAGGATTGTTTCCGCCCGGCGCTGAACGCCAGCTATTACCGGCAATGGTCCGGCACCGTCGCCGATCAGATGAGCCGCAATCCCGTCACGCTGGACGCCGCCACCGATCCCGTCACCGCCGCCGAGGCGTTTCTGGACCACCCGCACCGCAGCTTTCCGGTGATGCGCGACGGGCAGTTGGCCGGGCTTTTGCTGCGCGCCGATCTGTTGGCCTATCTGCTGCGGCTGGGATAGGCGGTCGCGCGGTCGCGCCGCAAGTCGCGCAGTCGGGCAAACAGGACGCGGGGGATCAACGGCGCAGGCGGCGCATCTGCCTGATCTGGTTCAGCAATGTGGCGGGACCGTGGGTGCGCAACATGTCGGCGATCATCCCGGCATCGCCGCGCAGGCCGCGCCACAGCCCGTATTTGCGATGCTTCAGCGGGCTGGTGACATCGGGCCAGCGGATAACCGTCAGCGGCAGGCTTTCGCAGAGGATGAGGCTGTTCAGGAACACCTCGAACCCAAAGGGCGGCAGGCTGCTCAGATGCGGGATGTGGGGGGCGATCAGGCCGCGCGGCAGCACCCGTTCGCCCGAGATATAATCCAGCCCGATCAGCCGCCACAGCGCCGGGGCATTGCCGCGCAGGCTGATGGCGACCTGCGCCCTGCCCTGTAGGACCGGGGTCATCAGCGCGGTCAGGTGATTATGGGTCAGGCCGGTCAGGTCGGCATCCAGCAGCAGGATATGGCTGCCCTGCGCCTGTGCCAGACCGGCGGCCAGCGCGGCGGTTTTCCCGCCGTTGCGCGGCCGGCGGATCAGGCGTGCGCCGGGAACGGTTGCCGCCTGCGCCGCTGTGTCGTCGGTTGAACCGTCATCGACGATCAGCGTTTCCGCGATGCCGGGATGGGTGGCGGCGACATGGGCCACACAGGCGATGCGGGGGCCTTCGTTATAGGCGGGGATGATGCAGGTCAGCCGCATCACGCCAGCCCGCTGCCCGAGCCATAGCGCCGCGCCAGCCACCAGCCGCCCGCCAGCAGTATCACCACCAGCATGGCCAGCGATATGCCCGCGATCCAGCCGTTCACCTGTTCGGCAGCCCAGCCAAAGGACCAGCCGATCACCGTGAACAGCAGCGTCTTGGGGATGGTCGCCACCGTGTTCCACCACACAAAGCGCCAGAACCCCATGCGCGAGGCCCCCGCCGCCAGCAGCACCGCCGCCCCGGCCGAGTGAGTCAGCTTGCCGATGACCAGCGCGCGGGCACCGTGATCGCGAAAGACCTGTTTCAGCACTCGGCGGCGTTCCGGCGTCAGGCCAAGCCGCCGCTGCCAGCGCGGCGGCAGCCCGTGGCGGCCCAGCCAATAGAACCCGGCATCGCCCACCACATCGGCCACCACGCAGACGATATAGACGCCGACGATGTTCATCAGGCCCTGCCGGGCGAACCATGCGGCAATGACGGTGACGATCGGGCCTTCCAGAATGGCGACGGGAAACAGCACCGCCAAGCCATAGCTTTGGATGACGGCGCGGATCGTTTCCAGATCCATCAGTCCTGCCCCTTGCCCCCTTGCGCGCCGCCGCCGCCGGGCGTTTCGGTCACGGCATTGCCGCGCCAGACGATGGGGGCATCCCGCCAGCCCATGGCCCACATCGGCACTTGCCACAGATCGCGCATGATCCACGCCAGCAGATCAGCCGCGCCGTGCCCCCAGCCCGCGCGCCGGGCCAGATACCATTCGCCGCCATACCACAACAGCAGAAACGGCAGGATCGCGGCGGGCCAGGCAAAGGCCAGGATCAGCACATTGGCCACCGGCCCGCCAAGCGGTTCCAAGGGGTAGATCGCCGGAAACCCCTCGCGCCGCAATTGCGCCCAACGGGCCTGACGGTTCCACACCTCGCCCGCCGTGCGCGGCCCCAGCAGTTGCGCAAAGGGACGGCGCACGGTGCGCACGCGCAAGCCTTCGCCCCGGACCAGGTGGGTCGAGGCGATGTCCTCGGCCTTTTTGCCAGCCAGCGCCATCATGCCGCCCCGGTCGCTCAGCCATGCGCGCGGATAGGCCAGCGTCTTGCCCTGCGCAAAGCCGATGCCGATGCTGTCGGCACCTAGCAGCCAGCGGGCCTGAAAACTGTTCAGAAAGGCCGCCTCGACCCGCGCCCAAAAGTTATGCGCGTCCATCCCGACACCGGGCGAGGACACCATGCCCACCCCCGGCCCCCGGCAGGCCAGCACCTGCCGCAAATAATCGGGCGGCAGCAACAGGTTGCTGTCCGCGATCACCACCCAGTCGCCGGTGCATTCCGCCCAGCCCTTGACCAGATTGTTCAGCTTGGGATTACCGCAGACCGGATTGCGCCCGATCAGCAGCCGGGCATTGACGTGCGGATACGTCTCCATCAGGTGGCGCAGCACCGGAATGGCAGCGTCGTCGGGATCATCGACGCAGTGGATCAGCTCATATCCCGGCGTATCCTGTTGAAAGGCCGATTCCAGATTGCGTTCCAGCGCATATTCCAGCCCGCAGACCGGGCGCAGCAGCGTCACCGGCGGCATATCCTGTGGCGCAACCGTTTCCGGCGGATAAGACAGGCGGTCCGCGACCATATAAACATTGTAAAGATGCAGCCCCAGCGCGCCCAGAACCACCAGCAGCAGAACGATTGTCAGAATGGTCATGCCACGGCCTCTGCCTGCGCAGTCTGGCTTTCGGGGCGGGGTCGCGGAGTCCAACGGATCAGGCGCAAGGTGCCATCAAAGCTTTCGGTGACAGCGGAACAATGTTCGATCCAATCGCCGCAGTTCACATACAGCATGTCGTGATTGCGGTGCAGCGCCGGTTTATGGAAATGGCCGCAGACGATGCCGTCAAAGCCACGCGCACGGGCCATGTCGGTCAGCCGGTCCTGAAACCTGTCGCCCGACCGGATCAGCCGGTTAAACCGCGCCAGCGCCGATTCCAGCCCGTCCCAGCCATCGCGGCCCAGACGTTCACGCACGACGTTGATGCCATGACCAAGGCGGCGGATACCGGCCTCGAGCCAACTGCCGGCCTTGGACAACATGCTGAGCCGATCAGAAAAGATGTCGCAGCAATCGCCATGCGTCACCAGCAGGCGCACACCATCGGCGGTGCGGTGCGTGTCATGCGGCAGGATGTCAAAGCCAAGCATCGTGGTGCCGGTATGATGCCGGAAAAAAGCGTCGTGGTTGCCGGGAATATACACCACCCGCCGCCCCGCCTGCGCACGGCGCGTCAGCAGGCGCAGCACCTGATGATGCGCCTCGGGCCAGTTGGCCCCCAGCGGGCGCCATGTGTCGATGATGTCACCAACCAGATAGATCGTCTCGGCGTCGTGGGCATTCAGGAAATCCAGCAGCCCCCCGGCCTTGCAGCCCAGCGCGCCCAGATGCAGGTCGGACAAAAACAGCGTGCGAAAATGCGCGGCGGACCGGGCTGGTGTTGCCGGTCTGTCAAAGCCGCCGTCATCCATCTTTTTCGTCCCTCGCACAGATTGCCTCGCCAATCAGTAAACCAGACCTTTCGGTCTATCACCCGACAGAACGCATGCCGGATACAGTTTCACATAAGCCGTGACAAAAGCGCAACTTATTCATGCACATAACGGCCCGGCGCTGCATCATGCGCAGTTTTCCACCCCCCATCGGCGGGGGCGCCCCCATCGCCGGGTCCAGCGCAGACAACCAGTCGGCCCATGCCTGCCACCATGATCCGGGCTGCTTGGGCATGTTGGCGATAAACTGATCCGGGTCGGGTTGCAGATCGCCAGCCTTGCGCCCGACCAGCCGGTATTTGGCGCGCGGATTCGTCGGCGCGGCCACGATCCCGGTGTTATGCCCGCCCGAGGCCAGCGCGAACTGCACATCCCCCGACAGCAGATACATCAGCTTCCAGACCGAGCGCCACGGCGCGATATGGTCATGTTCGGTGCCAACCAGAAAGGCGGGGATGCGGATGTCATTGGGGAATACCGGCTTGCCGCCCGCGTCAAACCGCCCCTCGGACAGATCGTTGCCGATGAACAGGCGGCGCAGGTATTCCGAATGCATCCGGTAGGGCATCCGGGTGGTGTCCTTGCTCCACGCCGCGATGTCGGACGGGTCTTCGCGTTCGCCCAGCAGATATTCGCGGGTGATACGCGACCAGATCAGATCCTGCGACCGCAGCATGGAAAACGTCCCGGCCATGGCGCGCTGATCCAGATAGCCGCGTTCGAACATCATCGCCTCAAGCAGCGCGACCTGCGCTTCGGTTGTCAGCAGCGTCAGTTCACCCGCTTCGGAAAAATCGGCCTGCCCGGCCAGAATCGTCATCGAGGCCAGTCGGTCGTCGCCATCACGCGCCATCGCCGCCGCCGCCACGGTCAGCAAGGTGCCGCCAAGGCAATAGCCCAGCCCATGCGCCTTGGCCGCGCCGGTGGTGGCCAGAACGGCATCCAGCGCCGCCATCACATCCTGACGATAATCGTCGAACCCGGTGTCGCGATCCTTTTCGGTCGGGTTGCGCCATGAGATGCAGAACACCGTGAACCCCTGCCCCACCAGCCAACGGATCAGCGAATTTTCAGGTGACAGATCAAGGATATAATATTTCATGATCCATGCCGGAACCAGCAGGATCGGCGTGGCGTGCACCTGCCCGGTCGTCGGCGCGTATTGGATCAGCTCCATCATGCGGGTGCGCAGCACCACGCGACCGGGGGTCAGCGCCACCCGTTTGCCCGGCTCGAACCCCGGCAAGGGGCCGCCGCGCTGCGGTGTCAGCAGCCCGACCAGATCGCGCAGCCAAAAGCCATAGCCGTCCATCAGGCTTTGCCCCCGCGTTTCGCGGGCACGTTTCAGCACCACCGGGTTCAGCCAGGGGAAATTCGACGGCGACAGCATATCCAGCCACTGTCGGCTGGCAAATTCCACGATGCGTTCATGTTCGCGCGACACGCCTTTGACCCCGGTCGTCGCGTTGTGCCACCATTGCTGAGTCAGCAGAAACGATTGCCAGATGGCGTTGAACGGCATTTCTTGCCATTCCGGCGCGGTAAAGCGGTGGTCCTGCGGCAACGGTTCGATCCGCTGGCCTTCGGTGCCCATGGGGTCGTTCAGCCCCGCCAGCAGCCGCCGCGCCTTGCGCATCGCCTTCCACTGAAGCGACATCTGCTTGCCCGGCGACATCGCCAGATGGGTGATCCAGTCGGCCAGCGCCGCCTGAAACGCCGGAGCCGACAGCCCGCCCGACAACCGCCCCAGCGCCGCCATGGCCAGCCGGTCCAGATCGTCGAACACCTCTTGCGGGGCCGGGGTTTGCGGACTGTCCTGTGGGGTCATGACTGGCCTTCGACGATGAACTGCTCTGATTCCATAGAAAAATTTCGTGACATTCCCGTAAACACGATATGTCACGCGCCACGGATTACGCGGCGGGATAGCTGTTGAATACCTCAGCCTGACCATCGCGGCGGACCAGCAAGACGTCATACGCCTCGCGCTGGTTTTCCGGCCCCATACCCGGCGAACCATAGGGCATCCCCGGCACCGCCAGCCCGACGGCATCGGGGCGCTGATCCAGCAGGCGGCGAATATCGGCGGGTGGCACATGGCCCTCGATCAGATAACCGCCCACCCGCGCGGTGTGACACGAGGTCAGCTGCGCCGGAATCCCGCCCGCAACCTTGAACCGCGCCAGCTCCTCGGGGGCGACATCCTCGGCCGTGACGTGGAACCCATCGCGTCGCAGCACCGCGATCCAGTCGCCGCAACAGCCACAATTGCGATCCTTCAGCACATGAACGGCAGGCACTTGCGCACGGGCCGCGGCAGGAATCAGCACCGCCACGGCACCGGCCATCATCAGGTTACGACGTGTCAGCATGGGCGTCTCCTTTTCAGGAAAAGATAGGCACAGCCACACCGCCTGAAAACCCCGGCCCCTGCGTCACACAGTCCCGGCCAGAACACATCATCGTATATTGAGGAAAATGGTAGCGGAGGAGGGATTTGAACCCCCGACACAAGGATTATGATTCCTCTGCTCTAACCAACTGAGCTACTCCGCCACGGGTGACGGCGGATGTAAGGCGAGCGGCGGGGGGCGTCAAGGGCATTTCTGACCATTCTGGCGACGCAATCGTGACTTTGCGCCACAGCCACACGGCGCGATAAACCGGCCACGGCAGCGAAAGGCAAATCAGGATGAAACGGATGGCACGGCGGGCGGGCTTGGTGGCGCTCGCATTATTGACCGTGGCAATCGGCTGGCTCGGCTTTCTGCTGGCCAGCGGCAATACCCACCCGGTTATCCTGGGCGAACTGTATCGCTCGGCCCAGCCCGACACCGCCGATCTGGCGCAGATGCAGCGCGATCACGGTATCGCCAGCATCATCAACCTGCGCGGCGCAAACCCCGATACGGCGTGGTATCAGGATGAAATCCGCGCCAGTGCCGACCTGAGCATCACGCATTACGATTTCCGCATGTCAGCCGCCAGCGAACTGACCGCGGACGAGGCACACCGCCTGCTCGCCCTGATGCGCGACGCCCCCAAACCGCTGCTGATCCACTGCAAAAGCGGCGCCGACCGCACCGGGCTGGCCGCCGCCCTCTATGTCGCGGGCATCGCAAAACACAGCGAATTTGCCGCTGAATGGCAACTGTCGCCGCGCTATGGCCATGTCGGCATCCCATGGCTCAGCCACGCCTGGCCCATGGATATGACGTGGGAGGCGATGGAGCCCGCCCTCGGCATCACCGGCAGCTAGCAGGCATCTTCTGTCGTAAAATATCCCCGCCGGAGGCTCCGGCAGGGCAATCCGGCGCAGCGGGTGCGGTCAGCCGCGCGCCCGCACCACCTGCAACAGTGGCATGACATCGGCCATTTCCGGCCCATGTGCCTGCCCCGTCAGCGCCTTGCGCAGCGGCATGAACAGGCCCTTGCCCTTGCGGCCCGTCGCCTCTTTGACGGCAGCGGTCCATTCGCCCCAGGTCGCATCGGTGAACGGCCCTTGGGGCAACAGCGCCATTGCCTGCGCCACGAAATCAGCATCTTCGGGGTCGATCACCGGATCGGCGCCCTTGCTGAAGATTTCCCACCAGCCCGCCAGATCGTCCAGCCTGGTGATGTTGTGGCTGGCCACGCGCCAGAACCGTTCGGCCAGATCAGCCGGCACGCCCAGTTCGGCCACGCGATCACGCACAGCCTCGAACGGCAGGCGCTGATTGCGTTCGCGGGTCAGCGGCCACAGGTCTTCGGCGTCGAATTTCGTCGGCGAGGCACCGAATTGCGACAGATCAAAGCCTTCGGCGATCTCTTCCAGAGACATCCGCAACTCCACCGGCTGGCTGGACCCAAGCCGCGCCATCAGCGACAACAGCGCCTCGGGTGCGACGCCATTGGCGCGCAGATCGCGCAAGGACAGGGTGCCAAGACGTTTCGACAGTTCTTCGCCCTGCGCGCCGGTCAGCAATGAATGGTGGGCGAAATTCGGCAAGCCGCCGCCGATGGCCTGAATGATCTGAATCTGCGTGGCGGTGTTGGTCACATGGTCGGCACCGCGCACGATGTCGGTCACCCCCATATCCACATCATCGACCGAACTGGCAAAGGTATACAGCACCTGCCCGTCGGCGCGGATCAGCACCGGGTCGCTGACCGAGGCCGCATCAATCGAAATATCGCCCAGGATGCCATCGGCCCATTCGATCCGCTGCTGATCCAGCAGAAAGCGCCAGTATCCTTCGCGCCCCTCGGCGCGCAGCCGGGCCTTTTCCTCATCGGGCAGGCCCAACCCGGCACGGTCGTAAACCGGCGGGCGGCCCATATTCAGCAGCTTTTTCCGTTTCAGGTCCAGTTCGGTCGGGGTCTCGAACACCTCATACAGCCGGCCCGAGACACGCAGGTCGTCGGCCACGGCGGCATAACGATCCAGCCGGTCGGATTGCCGCTCAACCCGGTCCCAGGTCAGGCCCAGCCATTCCAGATCGCGCATGATTCCGTCGGAATATTCCTGTTTGGACCTTTCGCGGTCGGTATCGTCCAGCCGCAGGATGAAGGTGCCGCCAGCCTTGCGGGCGATCAGATAGTTGAACATCGCCGCCCGGAGGTTGCCGATATGCAGGTATCCGGTGGGCGAAGGGGCGAAACGAGTGGTGGTCATGGGCGTCTCCTGTCCGCTTCGCTCTTTCATACGCTGCGGATTTTGTCCATATGAGGTGCCGAAACCGAAAGGGACCGAGATGAGCGACTGGACCGAGACCCGCGCCCCCTCTGCCGCCGAGATCGAAGAGATGGCCCGCAAGGCGCTGGCCGCTTTGCCGCCACAATTCCTGCCGGGCGCGGCCGATGTGGCGTTGCGCGTCGATGAATTCGCATCCGAAGACATGCTGGACGAGTTGGAAATCGACGATGCGTTCGAACTGACCGGACTGTATGACGGCATCCCGCTGACGGAAAAATCGGTCAGCGATCAGCCGGGCGGGCCGGATACGATCTGGCTGTTCCGCCGCCCGATTCTGGATGAATGGGCCAGCCGCAGCGATGTCAGCCTTGGCGATCTGGTCGGCCATGTCGTCACGCATGAACTGGCGCATCATTTCGGCTGGTCCGACGATGACATCGCCCGCATCGACAAGTGGTGGGAATAAGAGGATCGAGACATGACCCAACAGGCGCCGATCCTGACGATTACCCTGAATCCCGCACTGGATCTGTCCAGCGCCGCCGATACGGTGGAACCCGAACTCAAGCTGCGCTGCGACAAGCCGGTGGTCGATCCCGGCGGCGGCGGCATCAATGTCAGCCGCGCGATCAAGGTGATGGACGGCAAATCCACCGCTCTGGTCGCCTTGGGCGGGGCCACGGGCACGCGTATCGCCGATCTGCTGCGCGCGGGCGGGCTGAACGTGCTGCGGCTGACAGCGCCGGGCGAAACCCGGCAATCGCTGGCCGTCACCGACCGCAGCAGCGGCGCGCAATACCGTTTCGTGATGCCGGGGCCGGAATGGCACAAGACGCAGGTGGCCGACGCCATGTCCGCCATCGCCGAGGCCGCGCGGGCGGGTGGCTGGGTGGTGCTGTCGGGGTCGAACCCGCCCGGCGTTCCGGCCGGTTTCGCACAGATGCTGGCGGTGCGGCTGAAAGACAGTTCCGCCCGGCTGGTCGTCGATACCTCGGGCGAGGCCCTGCGCACCGTTGCAGGATCGTCAACCCCGGTTGACGTTCTGCGCATGGACAGTTTCGAGGCCGAGACACTGGCCGGGCACACCTTGCCCCTGCGCAGCGACAGCGCCGCATTCGCCGCCGGTCTGGTTCGCGACGGCGCGGCAAGATCGGTGATCGTGGCGCGCGGCAAGGATGGCTCGGTCATTGCGGGGCCCGACGGTGCCTGGCACGCCGAAGCGGCGCTGGTTCCGGTGCGCAGCAAGGTCGGCGCGGGCGACAGCTTTGTGGCCGGTTTCACGCTGGCCACCGCGCGCGGATGGGCCGTGCCCGAGGCACTGGCCCTGGGCGCGGCGGCAGCCTCGGCCGCGGTGATGACGCCGGCGACCGAACTGTGCCGCGCCGCCGACGTGCAGCGGCTGTATGAGGAACGGGTGGTGATGCGGCTGTAAGGGCGACTGCCGAGACCGCAGCCAATGTGCGGCATCGCGGCATGAGGGGGGCGGTGACGGACCGATGCCAGCCCGCCATGATGGGTTGCATCCCGCGACACCGGGGCATTCTGCCCCCGGACCCCCTGAGGATATTTCCAGACCAAAGATGAGGCCGGGTTGCGGCAATGAAAATGGCCGCCCCCAAGGACGGCCATGCATTCGTTGGGGCGAGGGCGGATCAGGCTGCCTCGGCCTCTTCGGCGGCCATGCGGCGTTCGCTTTCTTCGCGCGACAGCGCGACCGAGGTGCGCACGCCCTTGGAAACGAATTCCATCAGCCCTTTGACCACCCGTTCATTCGGGTCGATCCCGGCGCAGGACAACACCTCGCGCCCGTCGCGTGACCGCGCCCAGCGGGCGATCTGTTCGGGGCCGTTGCCGTATTTCTTGTCATCAGCGATGGCATCATCCAGCGCAGCCAGAACCACGGCTGCAAACAGCTTACGGGCGCGCTGCCCCTGTTCAAAGTTGAATGCGGAACCATCAACGAAATCGCGCATCTGTCATGTCCTGTTCTTGTCTTTGCCCGGTGAGTCGGGGGCGGGCCGGGAATGCGAAATGCCGATCCCGGATCAGGTATTTTTTGTCTGTTCGACAGTGCAGACGGGATACCGCCGCATGTCGTGATTCGGTATGTGCCCGAATGCAAGCCTGCCATGCAAAAAACGCATGGCAATCACAGCCGGGTTTCGCACGGTTATCAAAGGGGGGAATACTGGCCCCTTGGCTGATTCGTCGCCTTGACAACACACGCAGGCCATGCCGTCGCCGACATGGCCCCTGTTGCATATAGGGTGGTAACGCAGCCGTTCAACCCCGCCCCGACGGCCTAACCGCTGACGAATTCGCGCACGAAAGCGGTGGCGGGGCGCGATCTGATCTCGTGCGGCTGGCCGATCTGTTCGATGCGGCCCATCGACATGACCACCACCAGATCGGCCAGTTCCATCGCTTCGTCCTGATCGTGGGTCACGAAAACGGTGGACAGCCCGGTCTGATCGTGGATGTCGCGCAGGCCCTGCCGCAGTTCCTTGCGCACGCGGGCATCCAGCGCGCCGAAGGGCTCGTCCAAAAGCAGCATCTGCGGCTCGATCGCCAGAGCACGGGCGAGGGCAACCCGCTGCCGCTGACCGCCGGACAGCTGGCTGGGATAGCGCCCACCGATGTCGGGCAGCTGGATCAGCGCCAGCAGGCGCGACACCCGGCGCGCGATCTCGGCCTCGGGCGGGCGGGATTTGCGCGGGCGGGCGCGCAGGCCGTAGGCGATGTTGTCGAACACGGTCATGTGCCGAAACAGCGCATAGGACTGAAACACGAACCCGGCACGCCGGTCCTGCACGCTGAGGCCGGTGGCGTCGGTGCCGTTGAACAGCACCCGGCCCGAGGTCGGGTATTCAAGCCCGCCCAAGATCCGCAGCAGCGTGGTTTTGCCCGAACCCGACGGCCCCAGCAGCGCCACCAGCGCCCCCGAGGGGATGGACAGCGACACCGGGTGCAGCGCGGTGGTGGACCCGAATTCCTTGGCGATTTCGTCGATCTCGATCTGCATCGGTTTCCCCTTAGTGACGGCGGGTTGCGGCAAGCTGATCCGCATGGCGGATTTCCAGCGCGGTTTTCAGGGCAAGCGTCAGCAGCGCCAGCCCGGCAAGGACGGCGGCCATCGAAAAGGCCGCGACCGACAGATATTCGTTATACAGCATCTCGATGGTGATCGGCATGGTCGCGGTCTTGCCCCGGATCTTGCCCGACACCACCGCCACCGCGCCGAATTCCCCCATCGCGCGGGCATTGGCCAGCAGCACACCGTAAAGCAGCGCCCAGCGGATATTCGGCAGGGTCACGGTCATGAAGGTGCGCCAGCCCGATGCACCCAGGGTCAGCGCCGCTTCTTCCTCGGCCCGGCCCTGTTCGATCATCACCGGGATCAGTTCGCGCGCGACAAAGGGGAAGGTGACGAACATCGTCGCCAGCACGATCCCCGGCAGGGCAAAGACGATGGGATAGCCCGAAGCCACCAGCCACGCACCCAGCGTCGTATTCGCCCCGAACAGCAGCACAAGGCACAGGCCCGCCACCACGGGCGACACCGAAAACGGCAGGTCGATCAGGGTTATCAGAACGGCCTTGCCACGGAAATCGAACTTGGTGATGAACCACGCCGCCGCCAGACCGAACACGATATTCAGCGGCACCGATATGGCCGCGACCAGCAGCGTCAGCCGGATCGCCTGTTGCGCATCGCGGTTGCCAAGGCTGGCCACGGCGGCGGCAAAACCGCGCGCCAGGGCCTCGGCAAAGATGACCGCCAGCGGCGCGAACACCAGCAGCGTCATGGCCGCAAAGGCCAGCCCGATCAGGGTCCAGCGCAGCCAGCCCGCTTCGGTGGTGGGGGCGCGCCAGTCGCGGGCGGATGTGTGCAGGGTTGTGTCAGACAAGGCCGATCCTCCTCCGGCTCCAGACCTGGATCAGGTTGATGACCAGCAGCATGATGAACGAAATGGTCAGCATGGCGATGCCGATGGCTGCCGCGCCGTCGTAATCGTATTCCTCCAGCCGGATCACGATCAGCAAGGGCGCGATTTCCGTCTGCATCGGGATGTTCCCGGCGATGAAGATGACCGAACCGTATTCCCCCACCGCCCGCGCCAGCGACAGCGCAAAGCCGGTCAGCGCAGCGGGCATCAGCATCGGCAGGATCACATGCGTGACCGTCCGCAAACGCGAGGCGCCCAGCGTGGCCGATGCCTCTTCGACCTCGCGGTCGATTTCCTCGACCACGGGCTGCACGGTGCGGGTGACAAAGGGCAGGCCGACAAAGATCAGCGCGATCAGAATGCCCCATTGCGTATAGGCGATACGCACCCCGAAATCGGCGGCGATCTGGCCGAAAAACCCGTTCGGCGCATAAAGCGCGGTCAGCGCGATCCCCGCCACGGCGGTCGGCAGCGCAAAGGGCAGGTCAACGGCGGCATCCAGCAGCCGCCGCCCCGGAAAGCGATAGCGCACCAGCACCCAGGCCAGCAACAGCCCGATCACCAGATTGACCAGCGCCGCCAGCGCCGACAACCGGAACGACAAGAACAGCGCCGCCCAGACCCGTTCACGGTTGATCGCATCCCACACCGCCGCCGGTCCCGCCGCCGCCCCATGCGCCAGCAGCGCAAAGATCGGCAGCAGCACGATCAGCGACAGCATGGTCAGCGTGATCCCCATGGAAAGGCCCCGGCCCGGCATGGGCGAGGGCTGAAAGATTGCCGCGCCTGCCATCGTCAGCGCCGCGAATAAATCTGGTCAAAGACGCCGCCGTCGCCGAAATGTTCGGGCTGCACTTTGGGCCAGCCGCCGAAATCGGCGATCGTCACCAGATCCACCTCGGGGAAGCGGGCCACATCGGCCGGATCGGCCGCCGAAGCATCCCATGCCCGGTAAAAGTGCTTGTAAGCCAGCGCCTGCGCCTGCGGCGAATACAAAAAGTTCAGGTATTCATCCGACAGCGCCTTTTGATCGTCGCCCGACTGGCCAGAATCGACCAGCGCAACCGGCGGTTCGGCCAGAATGGATACCGAAGGCACCACGATGTCGAACGTGCCTTCACCCAGTTCCTTCAGCGCCAGATGCGCTTCGTTTTCCCAGGCCAGCAGCACGTCACCGATGCCCCGCTGGGTAAAGGTAGTGGTCGATCCGCGCGCGCCGGTATCCAGAACCGGCACGTTACGATACAGCGCGCCGACAAATTCGCGCGGGTCATGGCCGTTCTTTTCCGCCCAGGCCCAGGCCGCCAGATAATTCCAGCGCGCCCCGCCCGAGGTTTTGGGGTTCGGCGTGATGACCTGCACGTTCTCATGCGTCAGATCGCCCCAGTCCTCGATACCCTTGGGGTTCCCCTCACGCACCAGAAACACGATGGTCGAGGTATAGGGTGAACTGTTATGCGGCAGCCGCGTCTGCCAATCCTCGGGCAGCTTGCCCACGGCGGCGATCTGGTCGATGTCGGATGCCAGTGCCAGCGTGACAACCTGCGCGTTCAACCCGTCGATCACCGACCGCGCCTGCGCGCCCGACCCACCGTGCGAGGTGTCGATGGTGGGCGCGGCATGGCCCAGCTCCTGCCAGTGCTGGGAAAACAATGCGTTGTAATCACGATAAAATTCGCGCGTCGGATCATAGCTGACGTTCAACAGCTCTTGCGCGGAGGCAGGCAGCACGCCACCCATGGCCACCACAAACCCAAGGGCAGCCGCCCCAGTCTGCACCGAAATCCGGCGCGTCAGCACGGCGGCAAAAGTCTTGATCGTCATCTTCGTCGTTCTCCCTCAGGCGACACGTTCGTTATAATGACGACAGATAAAATCGTGTTTGTCGAGAAAAATCTCGACTATGCCAATGGGGTTTTGCGAAACGCGGGAATGCGGGGAAATTCTTCCGCCCTGCCTGCACAGGATCAGAACATCATCACCCCTCTTGCGGGCGGACTGCCGCGAATCACGCCCCCTGACGCGGCGAATCATCCTCTCCGAACAGGCCCTTCAGGCCGCGCGTCAGCAGATTGCCGACCTTGGGCCGGGGCTGGTGCATGAAGGGCAGCGGGCGGCAGACCTCCATCGCGGCAATGCCGACACGCGCGGTCAGCGCGCCGTTCACCACGCCTTCGCCAAAGCGTTTCGACAGTCGCGCCAGAATGCCGCCCCCGGCGACGGTGTGGATCAGATCGTCGCCCGCCGCCACCGCGCCGGTGGCAACCAGATGCGTCATCACCATGCGCGCCAGCCGCCAGCCGCCCACGGTGCCCGCCCGGCCACCATAGATTTCGGCAATGCGCCGGATCATCCGCAGATTGGCCGCCAAGGCCGCCGCCACATCGGCAAAGGCCAGCGGCACCAGCGCGGTGGTGGCGGCCACGGTGCGGGCCGCCGCCTCGATCTCGCGCCGGGCGGCCTGATCCAGCGGCGCCAGCAACTCGGCTTCGGCCAGCGCCAGCAGGGTTTCGGCATCCAGCGCCTCATCCTGCCGTTCGCGCAGGCGGGTGCGGCCCCAATCCATCCCGTCGCGCCCGGCAAACAGCGATTGCAGCCGGTCGGCAACCTTGCGCGCGGCGCCCAGATCAGCCGCCGCCAAGGCTGCGCCTGCCTCGCGCTGAATGCCGTCGATACGGGCAAAGCGCCGCCAGGCCAGCCATTCCCGCAACGCCATCCCCAAGGCCGCCAGCGTGAATGCCGCAAACAGCACCACCCCGATCCAGCCCAGCAAAGGATAACGGGTCAGCAGATTGCTGATATATTGCAGCGCCGCCACCGACAGCAGAAAGGTCAGCAGCGCGCCCCCGGCCTGCAAAAAGAACCGCGTCAGCCGCGACGGCCCGCCCGAGGTCAACCGCATCACCATCTCCATCGTGCGCGGCTGCGGCAAGGGACCGGGCGCATCGCCAACGGGCGGCGCATCGGCGGGGTTGGGGGCAGGACCGGCACGGTCCTGCTGCGCCCCGGCCTGCACTGCTGGGCCGGGCTGCGGGCGGGGCGGTTCGTCCGCCTCCTCGCCGGCAAAGGGGCGGGGGTCGGGGCGTGGCGCGCGTTCAGCCGGGCCAAGGTCAAGCAACACCGGCCCGCGCCGCTTGTCATCGGTCATTGAAACGCCTTCCCTGCTTGCTGTTTGCCCGAATACGCGGCTTTGGGCGCGACACCGCCGCTCACAACCGATCCCCGATCAGAAACTCCGCCGCCCGGTCCAGCCGGATATGTGGCGGGCCATCGCCGGGGCGCAAAGTCCCCGCTGCCGGGGCAAAGTTCATCACCCCGTAATCGCCATCCAGCCAGCGTTCCGCCCCCTGCCGCGCGGGCGACAGCAGAACCGAGGGATCGGCGGGCAGATCGCCCGGATAAAACGCCGCCTGCCGCCCGTCCATCAAGGTGCCGCGCACGGCGGGCAGATCGACACCATCCTGATGGATCACATCCTCGGTCGTGGTGCGCAGGGCGGCAATCGCCATCGCCTCGGTCCGGGCACCGGAAAAATCGGCACGGTCGCGCGCCTCGCGCAGCATGGCCGACAGGATCGCGGCCAGACGGGGGTGCTGAACGTGGTTCAGGTGATCGGCCTTGGTCGCGGCGAACAGGATGCGATCCACCCGTCGCGTGCCCAGCAATTGCGCCAGCCAACCGGCGCGACCGGGGCGAAAGGCGGTCAGAATATCGGCCATGGCGCGGCGCATATCCTCGACCGCCTGCGGGCCGGAATGGATCGCACCCAACACATCGGCCAGCACCACTTGCCGGTCGATCCGGGCGAAATGGTCGCGAAAGAACGGGCGCACGACACGGGATTTATAGGCATCAAAACGGCGCCGGAATTCACGATAGAGCGGCGCGGCGGACAGGCCGTCGGGCAGCGGCGCAAAGGTCAGCGCGGGCGATCCGGCCATCTCGCCGGGCAGCAGGAACCGCCCCGGCGTGCAATCCGACCAACCCGCATTACGCGCCGCGCGCAGATGATCCGTATAGGTGGCGGCCAGTGCCTGCGCCGAGGTTTCGTCAAACGGCGCGCTGCCCGACAGCGCATCCACCGCCGCCAGAAACACATCGGCACCGGGGCGGCCCTGCATCCGCGCCAGCGTTTCCGCCGACCAGGCGGCAAAATCGCGGTCCATCAGCCGCAGGTCCAGCAGCCATTCGCCGGGGTAATCGACAATATCCAGATGCACCGTCTGCATCCCGCGCAGCCCCGACAACAGCCCGCGCGACTGCACCCGCAGCGACAGGCGCAGCTGGCTGACGTGGCGCGTGCCCTCGGGCCAGTGCGGGTCGGGGCCGGTCATCGCGGCCAGATGGCGTTCGTAATCGAAACGCGGCACGGTGTCGTCAGGCTGCGGTTGCAGCCACGCCGCCTTGATCGAGCCATCTGCCGCAGCGCGCAGCGCATGCATCCGCCCCCGGTCCAGAAGGTTGGCGACCAGCGAGGTAATGAACACCGTCTTGCCCGCGCGGGACAGGCCGGTGACACCCAGACGGATCACCGGATCGGCAAGGCCAAGCCCCTGCATCAGATCGCTGCCAATGCTCATCTTTTTTCCTTCATTACGGCAAGGGCAAGATAGGCAGGCGCGGCCCCGATGTGTAGGGGGCCGCCCCAAGCAGCGTATTTGGACAAGCAGCAAGCGGCGGGCCGGGGCTTTTCGCGACCGCGCGGATCGGGGATAAGCGGGCGATGACGGATCGCCTGCCCATCGACGACATTCTGCCCGCGCTGCGCAATGCCGTGGCGGCGGCAGGGCGTGCCGTGCTGGTGGCCCCGCCGGGCGCGGGGAAAACGACGCGGGTGCCTCTGGCCTTGCTGGATCAGGTGCCGGGGCGGATCATCATGCTAGAGCCGCGCCGTCTGGCCGCGCGGGCCGCAGCCGAGCGTCTGGCCGAGAGTCTGGGCGAAGCGGTGGGCGGTCGTGTCGGCTATCGGATGCGCGGCGAGACGGTGGCGGGGTCACGGATCGAGGTGGTCACCGAAGGCATCCTGACGCGGATGATCCAGTCTGACCCGGCGCTGGAAGGGGTGGGCTGCGTCATTTTCGACGAGTTTCACGAACGCAGCCTGAATGCCGATCTGGGGCTGGCGCTGGTCTGGCAGGCGCGGGCTTTGTTGCGGCCCGATCTGGCGGTGCTGGTGATGTCGGCCACGCTGGATGCCGAACCCGTCGCCGCGCTGCTGGATGATGCGCCGGTGGTGCGGTCTCAGGGGCGGGCTTTTCCGGTGGAGACGCGCTGGCTGGACCGCCCCTTGCACGCCGGGGCGCGGCTGCCGGACGAGGCGGCGCGGCTGGTGATCCGTGCCGTGGCCGAAACAGCCGATATGGGCGGAACCGTGCTGGTGTTTCTGCCGGGCGAAGGCGAAATCCGCCGTGTGGCCGGGATGCTGGGCGGCACGGGCTGCGAGGTGCTGCCGCTGTATGGCGCGCTGGACGGTCGGGCGCAGCGGGCGGCGCTTGCACCGCCGGGTTCGCGGCGACGGATCGTGCTGGCGACGGCGATTGCGGAAACCTCGCTGACCATTCCGGGCGTGCGGGTGGTGGTGGACGCAGGCCGCGCGCGGCGGGCGCGGTTCGACCCCGGTTCGGGCATGTCGCGGTTGGTAACCGAGCGGGTCAGCCGGGCCGAGGCGGATCAGCGGCGCGGCCGGGCCGGGCGTGTGGCCGAAGGGGTGTGCTATCGGATGTGGGCACGGGCCGAGGAAGGTGCCCTGCCCGCCTTTGCCCCGCCCGAAATCGCTGTGGCCGATCTGGCCGGGCTGGCGCTGGAACTGGCGCTGTGGGGGGCCGAGCCGGGCGATCTGGCGCTGTTGACCCCACCGCCCGAAGGAGCTTTGGCCGAGGCGCGCGCGTTGCTGGCCGGGCTGGGGGCCTTGGGCGAGGGCGGGCGGATAACCGAACACGGGCGGGCGATGGCGCGGCTGCCGCTGCATCCGCGTCTGGCGCATATGCTGATGCTGGCGGGTGCCGGGGCGGCTGATCTGGCGGCATTGCTGGCGGGGCGCGACCCTTTGCGCGGCACGCCCGCCGATCTGGGCTTGCGGTTGATGGCGCTGCGCGATGCGCGCGCTTTTGCGGATCGTCATCCCTGGACCGTCGATCATGGCGCATTGGCACAGGCGCGGGACGAAGCGCGGCGGCTGCGGCGATTGATTGCGTCCCGCGACAGCCGGGGGGCCAGCCCCCCGGCTGTCGCGGGATATTTAGGGACAAAAGATGCAGGCACGATGGCAGCGCTTGCTTATCCGGATCGGATCGGGATGCGGCGCAAGGGGGACGATCCCCGCTTTGTGCTGTCGGGGGGCAAGGGGGCGGTTCTGGATGCTGCCGATCCGCTGGCCGGGCAGCGGTTTATCGTGGCGGTTGATCTGGACGGCGATGCGCGCGAGGCGCGGGTCAGGATGGCGACGCCTGTGGCCGAAGCGGATCTGCGGGCCTTGTTTGCAGATCAGATCGAAATGGTCGAGGTCTGCGAATGGTCCCGGCGCGAGGGGCGCGTTCTGGCCCGTGTGCGGGAACGGCTGGGGGCGCTGGTCTTGTCGGATCGCATCTGGGATGCGCCCGAAGATGTGGTGGCTTTGGCGGCGTTTGAGGGCTTGCGGGCCGAGGGGCTGCCCTGGATTCCGCGCGCTGCGCGTTTGCGGGCACGGATTGGTTTGGCGGACGGGCTGCCGCCCTGCGACGATGACAGTCTGCTGGCTGATGCGGACTGGCTGCTGCCATGGCTGGGCAAGGCGCGGACGCGGGCCGATCTGCGCGCGCTGGACCTGACCGAGCCACTGCTGGCGCGCATCGGCTGGGACGGGCAACAGCGGCTGAAATCAGAGGTTCCGGCAACCTTTACCACGCCTCTGGGGCGGCAGGTGCCGATTGATTACGATCACGCCGATCCCTCGATCGAGGTGCGTTTGCAGGAACTGTTCGGCGTCACCCGGCATCCGGTGGTGGGTGGGCGCCCCCTGCGGATCAGCCTGCTGTCCCCGGCGGGACGTCCAGTGCAGGTCACAATGGATCTGCCGGGCTTTTGGGCCACATCCTATGCCGATGTGCGCAAGGATATGCGCGGGCGTTACCCGCGCCACCCCTGGCCCGAAGACCCGACCGTGGCCGACCCGACGATGCGGGCCAAGCCACGGGGACATTAGGCATTTTCCAGCAACGCCTCGCCCGCCGAGACGGAACAGGTGCCGGGGCTGTCTTCGATCTGCACCACCTCGAACACGCCGTCGCGGGCCAGTGCGGCAAAGCGTTTGCAGCGGCCATACAGACCGGCAGGCGGGGCGTCGAAATTCAGACCCATCGCCTTGGTTACGCTGCCGTCGGCATCGGCCAGCACCTGAATACCGGCTGCATCCGCGCCGGTTTCCCTGGCCCATGCGCCGGCCACGAAGGGGTCGTTCACCGTCAGGCACAGGATCGCGTCGATGCCCTTGGCGCGGAACGCATCGGCAGTGCGGATAAAGCTGGGCATATGCGCGTTGGTGCAGGTGCCGGTAAACGCGCCCGGCAGGCCAAAGATCGCCACGCGGCCCTTGGTCAGATCAGCCAGCGCGACCTCTTTCGGGCCATCCTCGCCAAGAACCAGAACCTTGCCCTGCGGCAGCTTGTCATTCGCCTTGATCGTCATTGCGCATCCTCCTGCGATTGAAACGGCTTGGCGGCGAATATAGGCTGCCGGGCAGGACCAGACCAGTGGGGCACAGATGCGTATCGTGATTGCGGGGGCAGGACAGGCGGCGGCCTCGATGGCGGCAAAGCTGCGGGGGCTGGGGCACGACGGGCCACTGACCGTGATCGGCGATGAAGCCGCGCCCCCCTATCAGCGCCCGCCGCTGTCCAAGGCCTATCTGCTGGGCGACATGGGGCTGGACCGGCTGACCCTGCGGGCGCCCGAATGGTGGGCGGAAAACGGCATCGACCTGCGCACCGGCACCCGCGCCACCGCCATCGACACCGCCGCCCGCATGGTGGCAACCGATGCCGGGCCGGTCGCTTATGACGCACTGGCGCTGTGCCTTGGCGCACGACCTCGCCGCCTGCCTGCCAGGATCGGTGGCCACCTGCCCGGCGTCCACACCATCCGCGATCTGTCCGATGTGGACCGGCTGCGCCCCGAGCTAAGGCCCGGCGCGCGGCTGGTGGTGATCGGCGGCGGCTATATCGGGCTTGAGGCGGCGGCGGTTGCCCGCAAACTGGGGCTTGCGGTCACGCTGATCGAATCCGCCCCGCGCATCCTTGGCCGCGTCGCAGCAAGCGAAACCGCCGATCTGATCCGCGACCTGCACCGCCGCCACGGCACCACCATCCGCGAGGGCGAGGCGATCACCCGCATCACCGGCACCGACCGCGCCACCGGCGTGGAGCTGACCAGCGGCGATATGATCCCCGCCGATGTGATCGTCACCGGGATCGGCGTCACGCCCGTCACCGACCTTGCCGAAACCGCCGGTCTGGCCACGGACAACGGCATCGCCACCGACAGCTATGGCCGCAGCAGCGACCCGGCCATCTGGGCGGCGGGCGATTGCGCCAGCATGCTGACCGACACCGGCTGGATGCGGCTGGAAAGCGTCGGCAACGCCATCGACATGGCCGAGGCGGTGGCGGCGAACATCATGGGCGCTGACACGCCCTATACCCCGAAACCGTGGTTCTGGTCCGATCAATACGACGCCAAACTGCAAATCGCCGGGCTGGGCACCGGGGCCGACCGTATCGTGACCCGCGCGGGCGATCAGCCGGGGCACGGCTCGGTCTGGTATTTCCGCGGCCCGCAATTGATCGCCGTCGATGCCCTGAATGAACCCCGCGCCTATATGATCGGCAAACGGCTGATCGAGGCAGGGCGCACCGCCGACCCCGACCTGATCCCGACAACCCCCGATCTCAAGGCGCTGATGTGATGCTCTGTCTTTCGTTTCCAAATATCCCGGGGGTGCGGGGGCTGGCCCCCGCTCTTTTGGCACGGCCATGAGGATCGTCGGCGGCAATCTGCGCGGCCTGAAACTGGCCGAGGTCGGCGCGGGCGATGCGGCGGGGCATCTGCGCCCCACCACCGACCGCGTGCGCGAGTCGATCTTCAACCTGCTGACCAACAGCCCACGCCCCGACCCGGTGCCGGGCGCGCGGGTGCTGGATCTGTTCGCAGGCACCGGTGCCTTGGGGTTAGAGGCCCTGTCCCGAGGCGCTATCCGCGCAGCCTTTGTCGAGGACGGGGCCGCAGGCCGCGCCCTGATCCGCGCCAATATCGAACGCGCCCGCGCCATGGGCACCACTGACCTGTGGCGGCGCGACGCCACCCGGCTTGGCCCGAACCGGGGCGCGCCTTACGATCTGATCTTCCTCGACCCGCCCTATGGCAGAACCTTGGGCGAAGCCGCGCTGCAATCGGCGCTGGATGGTGGCTGGATCGCCCCCGGCGCAACCATCGTCTGGGAAGAAAGCCGTCCCCCTGCCCCGCCCGCACCGCTGACCCGGATCGACCAGCGCCGCTATGGCGACACGCTGGTCACGCTGCTGGTGATGCCAACAGCGTGATTTGCCCCCGGCCCCACACAGCCGCACACTGAGCAAACCCAAAAGAGCCGCCGATGACCCGCCCCCTGCTTGCCGCTGTTGCGATAATGCTGGCCCTGCCGGCCTTTGCGCAAACCAACCATTCTGCCCATCGGCCCGGCCCCGCCGATGCCGCGCCCTCGACCGCCGCCTATATGGCCGCAAACGAGACGATGCATCAGGATATGATGATCGACTATACCGGCGATGCCGACGCCGATTTCCTGCGCGGCATGATCCCGCATCATCAGGGCGCCATCGACATGGCGCGCGTCGTGCAGGAATATGGCCAGAACCCGGAAATCCGGGCGCTGGCGGAAAACGTCATCACGGCGCAAACCCAGGAAATCGCCCGGATGCAGCAATGGCTGGCCGATCACGGTCACGCCGCGCATTAAACCGGCGGCGGCGGGCCGATCAGGCCCGCACCGCCACCACCGCCGCTGCCGCATCCAGCGCCCCCGGCCCATGCGCGATGCCCAAAGCCGCCATCCCGGCCTGCATCGCCGCCAGCACACCCAGCACCTGCACCGCCCCGGCATCGCCCATATGCGCCACGCGCAGCGCATTGGCCGGGTCTGCCGCGCCCAGACCGATGCCCAGCGTCAACCCGGCCCGCAGCTCCAGCCAGCCGCGCAGCGCATCCGCCCCCGCCAGCCGCACCGCCGTCACCGAGGCTGCCCGCGCCTGCGGTCGCACCACGCTCAGCGCAATGTCGCCGCCCGCCGCCCAGCATTCAAAGGCCGCCGCCACACAATCGGCCAGCGCCCGGTGCCGCGCCCAGACCTGCTCCAACCCCTCCTCGCGCATGATCGCAAGGGCTTCGGTCAGGCCAAAGATATGCTGCACCGGCGGGGTGCCACCCCAGAACTGCCACAGCTGATCGGCCCTCAGACGCGGCCGCATATCCCACCAGGGCGAGGTCAGCGGCGTCGCGGGCATCGCCGCCGCACGATCCGACAGCCACAGAAAACAACAGCCGGGCGGGCACATCAGCCCCTTTTGGCTGGCGGCCAGCAAGACATCCACACCCCAGTCATCCATCCGCATCGGCGCACAGCCCAAGGATGCAATAGCATCCACCATCAACAGCGCCGGATGATCGCCCATCGCCTGTCGCAGCGCGGCAATATCGGCCTGCACCGAACTGGCCGTGTCGATCTGACAGACGCACACCGCACGGATCGCCCGCGCGCGGTCCTCTGCCAGCCGTGCCGCCAGCCGCGACGGATCGGGCGCATCGGCTTCGCAATCCATCACCTCGACCGCGATCCCCTGCGCCCGCAGCAATTCGGCCCAGCCCTCGCCAAAACGGCCCGACACCAGCACCAGAACCGCATCGCCAGGCGACAACAGATTGGCCGAGGCCGCCTCCCACGCGGCATGACCATTGCCGATAAAGGCCGCCACCTTGCCGCGGGTTCCTGCCAGCCAGCGCAGCCCGTCCATCAATGCCGCATTCGCCGACGCCAGATCCTCGCCATAGATGTCGGGCGAAACCCGGTGCATCGCGCGCAGCACCCGGTCGGGCACGGGCGAGGGTCCGGGGATGGCAACAATCGGGCGGCTTCCGGCAAGGCTCATGGCGGTCTCCTGATAACACGCTCCGTCATCCCGCCACCGCAATCCAAGGTCAAGACGCCCGCATCTTCTGTCCGATAAATATCCCCGCCGGAGGCTGACTCCCTCGCCACCCCTTGCAAGGCTGGCAATTTTTCGGGCAAGGACAGTAGCATGAGCCAGAACCAGATCCCGCGCCAGAACCTGTTCAGACGCATGTGGCGCGATTACCTGCGCGGCCACTGGCCCACCATGGCCGTGGCCTTCCTCTTTATGACCATCGAAGGATCGACGCTGGCGGTCCTGTCATGGATGCTGCAACCGCTGTTCGACCGGGTGTTCGTCGGCGGTGACACCGGGGCGATCTGGTGGGTCGGCGGCATCATCTTCAGCCTGTTCGTGATCCGCGCCATAACGCTGGTCATCAACAAATCGCTGATAACGCGCGTGTCGATGGCGGTGTCCACGCGGATGCAGACCGACCTTCTGCGCCACATCCTGACGCTGGACCAACGCTTCTTCCAGGAAAACCCGCCCGGCGCGGTAATCGAGCGGGTGCAGGGCGACACCATCGCGGTGCAGGGCATCTGGTCCACGCTGATAACCGGGGCCGGGCGCGATGTGGTGGCGCTGCTGTCGCTGTTCGGGGTGGCCATCGCCATTGACCCGTGGTGGACGCTGGCGGCGCTGGTGGGCGCACCGCTGCTGATCCTGCCCACCGTTCTGGTGCAGCGTTATATCCGCCGCAAGATGCGCGACAGCCGCGCGCAGGCCAGCGCCCGCGCCACCCGTCTGGACGAGGTGATGCACGGCATCCGCACCATCCGCCTGAACCGGATGGAGGCCGAACAGACCAGCCGCTATGCCGCCATCGTCAATCGTATCCGCCGCTATGAAATCAAGATGTCCGCCACCGGCGCCACCATCCCGGCGATGATCGACATCGTGACCGGGCTTGGCTTTGTCGGCGTGCTGGCGCTTGGCGGGGCCGAGGTGACGCGCGGCGAACGCACCGTGGGCGAGTTCATGGCCTTTTTCACCGCCCTGTCGCTGGCCTTTCAGCCGCTGCGGCGGCTGGGGATGCTGGCGGGCAGCTGGCAGATCGCCGCCGCCTCGCTGGAACGGATCTATCAGGTGTTCGACACCCGCCCGACCGTGCATTCCGGCCCGCGCCACGACGCCCCCGCCGATACCACGCTGCGGCTGGATGACGTGTGGCTGTCCTATGACGGCACCCCGGTGCTGCGCGGGCTGACATTCACCGCCGAGGCCGGGCAGACCACTGCCCTGGTCGGGCCGTCCGGCGCGGGTAAATCAACCGTGTTCAATCTGGTCACGCGGATGATCGACCCCGAACGGGGGCAGGTCACGCTGGGGGATGTGCCGGTGCGCGATTTCGATCTGGGCACCCTGCGCGATCAGTTTTCCACCGTGGCGCAGGAACCGGCGCTGTTTGATGATTCATTGCGCGAAAATATCCTGATGGGCCGCCCCGGCGCCGATGCGGCGGAACTGGATCGGGCGGTGCAGGCGGCGCATGTGGCAGAATTCACCGATCTTTTGCCGCAGGGGCTGGACAGCCCGGCGGGGCCGCGCGGCTCGAACCTGTCGGGGGGGCAGCGTCAGCGCATCGCCATCGCCCGCGCCGTGCTGCGCAACGCCCCCATTTTGCTGCTGGACGAGGCGACCAGCGCGCTGGACACCGCCAGCGAGCGGTTGGTGCAGCAGGCGCTGGACGAATTGGCGCAAGGTCGCACCACTCTGGTGATCGCACACCGCTTGTCCACGATCCGAAAAGCCGACAAAATCATCGTTATTGCCAATGGTCAGGTTGTCGAACAGGGCAGCCATGACGACCTGATGGCACAGGGCGGGGCCTATGCCCGTTTGGTCGCCCTTCAGTTTGGAGAGGAATAAGACAACATGTCGCGCAAGATTATCCGTGTCTCAGGCCCTGATCGGGAAACGTTCCTGCAAGGTCTGGTCACGAATGACGTGCGCCATGCGCCCTGCTGGGCCGCCTTGCTGTCACCGCAGGGCAAGTATCTGGCCGATTTCCTGATTATCCCCGATGACGACAACCTGCTGATCGACGTCGATGCGCGGCTGGCCGGTGATCTGCTGCGGCGGCTGACCATGTATCGGCTGCGCAGCAATGCCGAGATCACCATGACCGACCTGACCGTCGGTATCGGCAGCGGCCATATTCCCGAAGGTGCCATCCCGGACCCGCGCCATTACGGTCTGGGCTGGCGGAAATATGGCAGCAGCGGCAGCGACGGCACCAATTGGGACGCGCTGCGCGTGGCGCATTGCATCCCCGAAACGCTGGTCGAACTGATCCCGAACGAAACCTATATCCTGGAAGTCGGGTTCGAGCGGCTGCACGGCGTCGATTTCCGCAAGGGCTGTTACGTCGGGCAAGAGGTCACGGCCCGGATGAAGCACAAGACCGAACTGCGCCGGGGTCTGGTGCCGGTGCGCATCGACGGCGCGGCCCCGGTCGGCACCCCGGTGATGCGCGACGGGCGCGAGATCGGCACCCTGTTCACCCAAAGCGGCACCCGCGCCATCGCTCTGATGCGGCTGGACAAGATGGGCACAGGCATGTCAGCGGGCAACGCGCGCATCTATGCCGCGGCATGACGGCGGGGCCGGACAATCCGGCCAGCCCGGCGGAGCGCATCCGCAAGATCATCCATATCGACATGGATGCGTTTTATGCCTCGGTTGAACAGCGCGATAACCCTGATCTGCGCGGTCGTCCGGTCGCCGTGGGCGGGGCCAGCCGCCGCGGCGTGGTCGCCGCCGCCAGCTATGAGGCGCGGACCTTTGGGGTGCGTTCGGCCATGCCCTCGGTCACGGCGCTGCGGCGCTGCCCGGACCTGATCTTTGTGCGCCCCCGATTCGAGGTTTACCGCGCCATCAGCCAGCAAATCCGGGCGATTTTCGCGCGCTTTACCCCGCTGATCGAGCCGCTGTCGCTGGACGAGGCCTATCTGGACGTCACCGATCACCTGCCCCCCGGCAGCAGCGCCACCGCGATTGCGCGCGATATCCGCGCCCTGATCCGTGCGGAAACCAGCCTGACCGCCAGTGCCGGGGTCAGCTATAACAAGTTTCTGGCCAAGCTGGCCTCGGATCGCAACAAGCCCGACGGGTTGTGCGTCATCACCCCCTCCGAGGGGCCAGAATTCGTTCTGGGCCTGCCGGTGGGCCGGTTCCACGGCATCGGCCCCGCGACGGCGGCCAAAATGGAGCGACTGGGGATTCGCACCGGCGCCGATCTGCGCGCGCAGGGTGCCGCCTTTCTGACCATACATTTCGGCAAGGCGGGGCGATATTACTATGACATCGCACGCGGGGTGGATCACCGGCAGGTGCGCCCCGACCGCATCCGCAAATCGCTGGGTTCCGAGACCACCTTTGCCGAAGATATTCACGGCAGCGAGGCGGCCCTGGCCGCGCTGATGCCTTTGGTGCGAAAGGTCTGGGATCAGGCCGCCCACGCCGGGCTGCACGCCCGCACCGTGACGGTCAAGATCAGGTTTGCGGATTTCCACCAGATCACCCGCGCCCGCAGCCTGCCCCGCCCCCTTGTCAGCGCAGGCGAGATGCAGCACATCACCAGCGAGCTGATCCACGCCGCCCTGCCGGGGCCGCAGGGGGTGCGCCTGCTGGGCGTTACATTATCGGGGTTTGAGCATCTTCGGGTGCCGGAACCAGATGACCAACTGGACCTGTTCGACTGACATGCCACGCCTGAAAAGCGGGGGCCAGCCCCCGCACCCCCGGGATATTTATAAACGAAAGACAGGGCGCTGCGGCCTGAGGGTGGTCGCATGTCGCGGTATCTGATGCATATGGGGGTGAACCGACGTTGGCTTTTGCGCATCACGCAGAGGCGGGGGCGGGGGCGGGTTTCAGCGGGTGCCTTATGCGCCCGTGCCTTGCACCACCAGTGGTTTAACTGTATCGGATCGCCATCAGGCCGAGGGTAATCAAGATGAATGAGGCGCCGCGCATCGCCATTATCGGATTGGGCTATGTGGGCTTGCCGCTGGCTGTCGAATTCGGGAAACATTTCGACACCATCGGCTTTGACATATCGGAACTCCGTGTGGCCGAGTTGCGCGCCGGCACCGACCGCACTGGCGAGGTGGATGATCTGAGCCAGTCGCCACATCTGCGTTTCGCCAGTGCAGTTGATGAAATTCGCGACCGTTCGGTTTATATCATCGCCGTGCCGACCCCGATTGACGGCAATCATCGTCCCGATCTGACGCCGCTGATCCGCGCATCGGAAACGGTGGGGCAGGTTTTGGGCAAAGGCGATGTGGTGATCTTTGAATCCACCGTCTATCCCGGTGCGACCGAGGAAGATTGCGTTCCGGTTCTGGAACGGGTGTCCGGCCTGCGGTTCAACGAGGATTTCCATGTCGGTTACAGTCCCGAACGGATCAACCCCGGCGACAAGGCGCGGCCTTTGCCGATGATCGTCAAGGTAACGTCCGGGTCCACCCCGGCCGTGGCCGATTTTGTCGATGGGCTGTATCGCACGATCATCACGGCGGGCACCTTTAAGGCCAGTTCGATCCGCGTGGCCGAGGCGGCGAAGGTGATTGAAAACACCCAGCGTGATGTGAACATCGCCCTGATTAACAAACTGGCGATGGTCTTTGCCCGCCTTGGCATCGACACATCCGAGGTGATCGACGCAGCCGCGACCAAGTGGAACTTCATGCGGCTCAAGCCCGGTCTGGTCGGCGGGCATTGTATCGGGGTTGACCCGTATTATCTGCTGCACCGTGCCGAAAAGGCAGGCCATATCCCCGACATCATCCGCATCGCGCGCGAGATCAACAACGGGATGCCGCGCGAGGTGGCGCGGCGGCTGGTGCAGGCGATGATTGCGCGCGATATGCAGATCCGTGGCGCGCATGTGCTGGTGCTGGGGGCGACCTTCAAGGAAAACTGCCCCGACATTCGCAACACCAAGGTTGTCGATCTGATCGCCACGCTGCGTGACTGGGGGCTGGAGGTCGATCTGACCGACCCCGAGGCAGACCCCAGCGAATTGGCGCATGAATATGGCGTCACGCTGACTGATCCGCAGCGGGGCGTTTATGATGCAATCATTCTGGCGGTTGCACACAATCACTTTGTCTCTGACGGGCCGCAACCCCTGCGCGATTACCTGCGTCCCGGCGGGGTTTTCTTTGACATGAAGGCCGCCTTTCCGACCGATCAATCCGATCTGCGCCTGTAAGGCCGGGTTATGGCGAACAGCGATCAGCTTGGGCGGGATCTGGACGGGCTGGCTCTGTTCGATGCGGGCTGGTATGCCGCACGCTATCCCGATGTTGCGCGCTCGGGCCTGTCGCCGCTGGAGCATTACAAACGCGTGGGCCACCTGATGGGGCGCGATCCGGGGCCGGGGCTGCGCGCGGATTTGTTGGCCGATGGCACGGATGATGCGCAGGGCACGCTGGACCGCTGGCTGCGGGATGGCCCGCCCGATGATCTGTGGCGGCGGGTGATGATCGCCGCGCGCAAGATTGCCGCGACCGAAGGGCTGGATCAGGCCGCACAGATGGCGCGCGCGCATCTGGGCCACAAGGCGCTGCGCCCGCTGCATCTGATCGCCGCCGATCTGGCCTTGCGGGACAAGGTTAACGGGCGGCTGGCGTGGCTGGATCATCTGAACGCCTACCTGTCACCCTGGGGCATCGCACCGCTGCGGCTTGCCCCGCAGCCCGCGCGGTTGTTGGACCGGCTGACAACCGAAACGCTGCCGCCCTGCACCGGCGGGCCTTTGGTCAGCGTCATCATGGCAGCCTTTAACGCCGCCGATACGATCACCGCCGCCGCGCGCTCGATCCTGAACCAGACGTGGCGCAATCTGGAACTGCTGATCGTCGATGATGCCAGCACCGATGGCACCACCGCCGCGTTGCGGCAGATCGCGGCATCCGATGACCGCGTGCGGGTGATCCGCAACAGCCGCAACCTTGGCCCGTTCGTGTCCAAGAATATCGCCATCAGCCAGATGGCCCGCGGCGCATGGATCACCGGACACGACGCCGACGACTGGGCGCATCCACAGTGGATCGAGCGGCACATGTCCGACGTTCTACGCAGCGAGGGCGCGATTCTGGCCAGCACGGCGATGATGCTGCGTATGGGGGCGGCGGGGCATTTCGGCAATGTGATCCCGGCCAGCCTGCACCATGCGCCCGACGGTTTCCGGCGGCGGGCCTTTGTTTCGACGCTGTTTCATGCCGATACGCTGCGCGACCGGCTGGGCTATTTCGACTGTGTGCGCTTTGGTGCCGATGGCGAGATGGTGGCCCGCGCCCAAAGCCTGCTTGGCCCGGCATGGCGCAATCTGGATGTTTTTGCCATGCTGTGCCTTGATGGGGCCGATAACCTGACCAACGCCCCGGCCAGCGCCTTGCGCCAGACGGGCGGGGCCAAGGGGCCGCGCCAAGCCTATAACGAAAGCTGGCGCGACTGGCACAGCCGCGCCGGGGCCGATGACAAACGGCTTGGGTTTCCCCAACGGATACGCCGCTTTCCCGCGCCGGATGCGATGATCGTGCCCGCTTCGCTGATCCCCGCCACTTGCCCTGACCGACAGGAGCCGTTCGATGCCTGAAACCCGTGCCAAGCTGGCGGACGCCATTCTGAAAGGCCAGGCCTTCGACGCCGAGTTTTATCGCCGCCGCTATCCCGATGTGGATATGTCGGGGCTGGACCCGGCGCTGCATTATCGCCGCTATGGCGTGCTGATGCGGCGGGCGGCGGGGCCGGGGCTGGCCGAAAACCCCGCCCGGCTGGCCGACTATCTGCCGCCGCCGCGCACGCGGCAATCGCTGCGCATGGCGGCACGGATCGCCGAGGACTATGGCTATGACGTGGCGGTGCGCTATGCTGCGGCGCATGTGCCGGTGGAAACGGCCTATACGATTGAAACCCTGCGCGCCAACCGGGCGCTGGCGGCGGGCGACCGGGTGGGCTGGCTGGCGCATCTGAACCGCTATATCGGCCATTTCGGCGCGGCCCCGGTGACATGGGCCAAGGACGCGGGCACGCATCTGATCGACCGTTTTGGCGCGCAAGGGCTGACGCCGGTAACAGGCGGGCCGCTGGTGTCGGTCATCATGCCTGCGTGGAATGCCCAAGGCACCATCACCGCCTCAGCGCGCTCGATCCTGAACCAGACATGGCGCAATCTGGAACTGCTGATCGTCGATGATGCCAGCACCGACGGCACCTGGGGCGAGATGCAGCAGATCGCGGCCAGCGACAGCCGCGTGCGCATTTTGCGCGGGCGGGTGAATGCGGGGCCGTATGTGGCCAAGAACATCGCGCTGACCATGGCGCGGGGTGACTGGATCACCGGCCATGATGCCGACGACTGGGCGCATCCGCAGCGGATCGAACAGCATATCGGCGCGATCCTGTCCGCACCAACCCCGCCGCGCGCCAGTGTGCCGCAGATGGCACGGATGAACCCGGATGGCGCGGTGGTGCGGTTTGCGGTCGAATCCAGCTACAGCACCGATGGCGTGACCCGGCTTTGCCCCATCGCAACGACTTTTCGCGCCGATTTCCTGCGCGACACCTTGGGCGGATGGGATTGCGCCCGCTTTGGTGCCGACAGCGAGTTGATCGCCCGGACCGAAACCCTGATCAGCGATGAATTCACCCGCCTTCCTCTGATGGCGATGTTTGCCATCGAGATGGAGGGCAGCCTGACCAACCACCCCGAATCGGGCATCAACGCAGAAACCGGCCTTTCCCAGACACGCAAAGATTACGCAGCCGGTTGGCGGCAGTGGCACGCAACCCTGTCCCCCGGTCAACCCGATGCAGCCCGGCTGCATTTCCCGCCACAACCCGGCGCGCCCCGCCCGTTCGCCGCCCCGCAAGGCGGCGTGGTGCCCGATCACGTCGTGCGGCGCAATTTTGCCGCCATGACCGGGCTTGATCCCGCCTGCCAGCAGCCGGTCACAGCGATTGTCTGTTCAAAACGCCCTGACCGTCTGGATCGCATCGCCGCGCAACTGGTGGCACAAAGCCACCGGCCCCTGCATGTCGTCTATGTCGCGCAGGGGGCGGGCCATGATCGCGCCAGGATCGAGGCGGCATTTGACGGTGTGACCTCACTGACCGTGATTGATCTGCCTGACCCGGCGGTTTCACTGGGCCGGGCGCTGAACCTTGGGCTGGATGCCTGTCATACCGATCTTGTGACCAAGATCGACGACGACGATTTTTATGGTCCCGACTATATCCGCAGCAGCATCGCGGCCTTGACCTGGTCGGGGCATGACAACATCGCCATAACCGGACGGGCACGGGCCTATTGCTATGCGCAGGATACGGATGCGCTGGTGCTGCGTTTTTCTGAAAGGAAAGCGAACCAGATTGTGGAGCGTGTCTTCGGCAGCACGATTTTCTGGTCACGCAGCAAACTCGATGACTTACGCTTTCAGGATTTGCCCAAGGCTGTAGATATCGCGTTCTATAACGACGCGAGAGAGCGAGGCGGTCTTACCTTTTCTGCCGATCCCTATGATCATATCGCCGTTCGTTACAGCCAAATTGCCCAGCACAGCTGGCAAGTATCGACCGAGGAATTCCTGCGTCCGACAACCCATGTCGCCGATGGCCTGAGGCTTGATCTAGCCTACAGCACCCAGACCGCGCCAAAGGTGGCGGCGCTGCCAGTGCAGGCATCCCCTGCCCCAACCGCGACCGAGGCCCCATGACCGATTTCACCCGCATTTCATCGCCCGAGGATCTGGCGCAGACACAAGGGCGGCTGGTGCTGAATCTGGACGGCACCGATATTCACCTTGACTGGCGCCCCGCGCCGGGGGCGCGCCGGATCATCTTTGGCTTTCACGGGGCCATTGACCGCGAAAAGCGGACTGTGCCGTCTTTTGCTGGATTGCCGTCCAGCAGCACTCAAAACCTGCATAGCCTGATGCTGGCCGACCCAAGCCTGAATCAGCACGACAAACTGCGCATAGGATGGTATGCAGGCAATAGTAATTTCGCAGCTCAACGGTTGATCTCCGTATTTTGCCAGCAAGCTACTCAAGTTTTGAAAGTCGATCGCGCAATCTATTTCGGCAGCAGCGCGGGTGGCTTTCCGGCGCTGCTTTATTCTTGGCATCACGCGGGAAGCCTTGCACTCGTTTCAAACGCGCATACCAATATTGCAAACTATTATTCTGGTCACGTTTCAGATTATGTTGCACTCTGCTGGCCGGGGCATGATGACGTGCGCGACCTGCCCGGCACGGTTACCGATCTGCGGACGCTTTATGGCAAGCAGGTGCCAAACAACGTCGTCTTTATTCAAAACAACACCGACACGTTCCACCTGTTCAACCATGCGATCCCGTTTCTGGGCGCAATCACCAACCATGATGACCGGGCGAAAATCACAACCGAGATGGTCTATCCCGGCAAAACGGGGCATGGGCCGGTTTGGTCCGCCATCGCGCCATGGCTGATGGCGGCATTGACGGCGCCATCCTGGTCGGCCATCGACCTGATCGAAACCCGCCACCGTCTTTCGCAAAAGGCCAGCCCCGCCCCGGCCACCGCCGCACCGAAACAGCACATGGCTGCGGGCTTTGCCCCGGCTGATCTGGAACTGGCTGCACTGCTGCGCAACGCGCAACTGCCCCCTCTGCCCAAAGGTGCGCAATGACCCGTCACCCCTATCAGAACAAGCCGGAAAAGGCCTTCTGGAAAGCCGCCGTCGGCAGCCGCCATTACGCCGATCTGACGGATTTGTGGCAGCCGATGCCCCTGCGCCGCACCGACCGGGTGGCGACGGCGGGCAGTTGCTTTGCCCAGCATATCGGCAACAATCTGGCCCGCCGCGGCGCGGCATTCATGGATATGGAACCCGCCCCGCCTGTGTTTGCATCGGAAAACGAGGCTCGCCGCTGGGGCTATGGCGTGTTTTCCTGTCGCTATGGCAACATCTATACCTCGCGCCAGTTGATCCAGCTGTTTGACGAAGCGCATGGCAACCGCAGCCCCGCCGAAACGGTGTGGGAACGCGACGGGCGGTTTTTCGATGCGCTGCGGCCGGGGATCGACCCGGTAGGGCAGGCCACGTCCGAAGACGTGATCGCATTGCGCGCAGCCCATCTGGCGGCGGTGCGGCGGATGTTCGCGGAACTGGACGTGTTCGTGTTCACCATGGGCCTGACCGAAGGCTGGGAACTGATCGAGGACGGCACCATGTTCCCGATGGCCCCCGGCACCGTGGCAGGCACATATGACAAGGCGCGCTATCGGTTCCGCAATCTGCGTTATGGCGGGGTGGATCGCGATATGCGCGGGTTCTGGGACCGGCTGCGGTCGGTCAATCCGTCGGCGCGGATGCTGCTGACCGTCTCGCCGGTTCCACTGGCGGCGACGGCTTCGCGCGATCATGTCATGGTGGCGACCAGCTATTCCAAATCGGTGCTGCGGGCGGTGGCGGGCGATCTGGCCTCGACGCTGGATGATGTGGCCTATTTCCCCTCATACGAGATCATCTCGGCCCATCCGTCGCGGGCGATGTTTTATGAACCGGACCTGCGCAATGTGAACCCGTTCGGCGTATCTTTGGTGATGTCGCATTTCTTTTCGGGCGATCTGGCGACGGAATTCGGCGATCCTGCACATACCGCGGACGAGGCCGAACCCGACCTGATCTGCGACGAATCCCGCTTGGACAGCGACAATAACCGATAATCCCGCCCCGCGCCGGCTGATTTTGCATGTGGGCCAGACCAAGGCTGGCAGCACCTCGATCCAGAACTATCTGGAGGCGCAGGCCGATGTGCTGATTGACCATGGTTTCCTGTTTCCGCGCTCGGTGCTGTCGCGGCAGAACCGCTGGGATCAGGAACGGACACCGGGGCATCTGTCGCTGCTCAGTCTGCGAGAGGACGGAGCGACGGCGGATTTCGACGCCGAACTGGCCGCGCACCCGGATACGGCGGTGATCCTCAGCGCGGAAAACCTGATTGCCGATGTGTCCGACACCCGGCTGCAATGGCTGCGCGATCATTTTGCCGGGTGGCAGGTAGAGATTGTCGCGGTGCTGCGCCCGCAGTTCGACTGGCTGAAATCGCGCTATATCGAGGAAGTGCTTGGCGGCTATCGCGCCAGTGTTCAGCCCTTCCACGACTTCCTGAATACCGAGTTCACACGCGGTGCCGTTTGCTATGATGCGCGGCTGGCGCATCTGGCGCGGATCATGGAGGCGCGCTCGGTCCGGGCGCTTCCGTTTCACGATCCCGCCGCGCCGCTGGTCCGCCGCTTTCTGGATGAGATCGGGACACCTGTCACCGACCCGCAACTGGCCGATGCGATCCACGCCAACCAACGCGAAAAATCGCTGGTCCTGATCGAGACCAAGCGCCGCCTGAACGCGCTGATGCGCGACATGACCCCGCCCGAGCGGCTGGAGGTCGAACACCACCTGCGCCAGACCGCCAAGGCCCTGCCCGCCGATATGCTGGCCACCGCCCTGCCGCCGGTTTTGATGCCGCAATGGCAGATGCAGGCGATGGCGCAGGGCAATGCGGCGCTGATGCAAGCGGGCATTCTGGATGCGCCCCTGCCCCTGGGCGATGCCGGGACGGAACCGGCGGCTGATCTGGCGGATCAGATCGAACCGGCGGTGCAGGCGCTGTTCGCCACCGCGCTGCGGCAGGCCGCTGGCGTCGCCGCCCGCACCGGGGAACCGGCGCGTTTCGCCGATACCGCGCTGTCGCTGACCGAGGCCGAGCTAGAGGCGCTGATGCCCTGGTGGTCGGACAGCGGCGTGTCGGTGCATCTGCGCGATCCGGGGCTGGCGCGGCTGTTTGCCTGTGCGGCAGGGCGCTGGTCGCTGTTGCTGCTGCCTGACGATGCGACGCTGATCGAACAGGCGCTGTCTTATGACGATCTGGCCAGTGCATCGCCCATCACGGTTCTGGCGCAGGATCAGCCCGATGCATCCCTGTGGGACCAGATGAACAGGCTTGGCCCGCTGCTGCTGACCGCGCCCGCGCAGGCGTCTGATGAGGCGGCCTTCGCGGCGCTTGTCACCGCCCTGTCGCCCCACCGTATCCTGCTGACCCGCGCCACACCGACCCAGCCGGCCGGGGCGCTGCCCCCCGGCTATCACCCGCGCATGACCGGGCGGCTGATCCTGCTGGAACGTCACGGCGCTGCTGCCATATCCCTGCCCGCCCCTTCTGACCCGCAAAAGGCCCGCGCCTCATGACGACCATATTTGAACCCGACCATCACGACGCCTCGAATGGCCTTGCCGCCCTGTGGACCCCGGCCCTGCTGTGGCAGCCCCGCCTTGTGGGCGACAGCACAACCACGCCGCTGATCCCGACACTGTTCTGGCTGGCCGACCGGCTGCGGCCCCGGCGGGTGCTGGCGCTGAACGTCGGCGATGGGGCGGCGCTGTTTGCGGTCTGTCAAGCGATGGACAAGGCGTCGGGTGCCGAAGCGGGCGCGCAGGTGATCGGCTGTGGCCACTGGACCGACCCGGCCACGGGCCGCGCGCTGACCGCCGCGCCCGACCGGCTGCTGCGCCACGCCGAACAGATGTATCCCGCGATGCTGCGGCTTCAGGTTGGCGATGCCCCCGCCCCCGCGCCGGATCGCCCCGATCTGATGCTGGTGACGCTGGATGCCGATGCCAGCAACGACGCGCTTGCGGCGCGGATCCGCGACTGGCGCGCGGGATTGGTCGGCGGCGGGCTGCTGGTGCTGGTCGGCGCACCGCGCGGGCTGACGGCGCAGATGGGTGCCGGGCTGTGGCTGGATGTCGGCGCGGGGCTGACGCTGTTGGGGGCAGGCGACGATCTGCCTGCGGCGGTGGCCGATCTGGCGGCGAATGCGCAGGACGGTCAGGCCGCCGGGGCGATCTGCTGGATGTTTCAGCAACTGGGCAGCGCCACGGAAACCGCGCGCCGTGTCGCAATTGCCGAACGACGGGCAACCACACAGGCCGACAAGGCGCGGGCCATGGGCAAGGAGCTGACCCAACTGCGCCAGTCATGGGATGCGCGCGGGCTGGAACTGGCGCGCGCGCAGGCGGCGCTTTATGCCGCCGGAAACCCGCATCCACGGCTGGCCGAACTGGCCGCCGCGCTGGACGAGGCGCGCGCCGATCAAGATCTGGCCAAAGCACAGGCGGCGCAGGAACGGCAGAGCCGCTTTTTCGAAACCGCCGCGCTGACAGCAGAGCTGGAGCGGGTAAGGGCGCAGATCGAGGGCCAGTCAGCCGATACTCTGGCGCAGATCCGCAAACAAATGACCGAGGCGGAAAGCGCACATCAGCGCGACAGTGCAACCAGCAGCGCGACCATCGCCACCCTGACCAAGCGGCTGGCCGATCAGGAACGCGCTCTGACCGCCTATAAGACAGAAGTGCAGGCCAGCACCTCGTGGCGTCTGACCGCGCCGGTGCGGGCGTTGGGCAGAATGCTGAAACGGCGCTGATCTGCACAGGACCGCCCCCGGACGCATGGGCAACCGGGGGCCAGTATGCCGGACCAAAACCGCGCGTTTGCAACCAAATTGGAGTGCAAGCGCAATCCATGGTGGATCACTGCTGCGACCTGAACCGCCCTCAGGGGCCGGGGGGGCAGAATGCCCCCCCGGCATCGCGGGACGCAATCAGTCGCGGCGCGTCAACATCGGCCCCATGCCGCGCCCGCCCAGAATATGCAGATGGAAATGCGGCACTTCCTGAACACCGTGTTCCCCGGCGTTGGTGATCGCGCGAAAACCCGCGCCGCGTTTCAGCGCGACGCCCTCGGCCTCGGCAACCTGACCGCTGAGGCGCAGAAAACCGGCCAGTTCCGCCTCGCTGGCGCGGGCGCAGAAATCGTCAAAGCTGACATAAGCCCCCTTGGGGATTACCAGAACATGCACCGGCGCAGCGGGGTTGATGTCGCGAAACGCCAGTGCGTGGTCATTTTCAGCCACCTTGTCGCAGGGAATCTCGCCACGCAGGATACGGGCAAAGATGTTCTGATCGTCATAAGCCGGGGTCATAGGCTGTCCTTTCAATCGGCAAACAGATGCGGCGTTTCGGCCAGATCATGCGCCAGTTCGTCGGAAACATCCAGAAACCGCGCCAGTGCGGCGGCATTGGCCTGACTGTCGGCATCTACGCGAATCATCCCGAACCGGGGCAAGGTCATGTCGCGCAGGGTTTCGACCTCATGCGCCAGATCGCGGCGCATGACCGGGATCAGCGAATCAATCCGCTCGGTCGAGGTGTCGGGGCCGACCAGACCAATGCGGGCCACATGGCCGCGCAGGTAATCGTCGCTGAAATCACAGTCGATATGCAGCACCCGCAGATCGGCGCGGTCGGCCGCCAGATCGGCCAGAAGCCCCGCATTCGCCGGGTCCAGACACATCACCAGCCGCCCGGCACCAAAATGCTGCATCAGCATCGCGATCATGGCGCGGCGATGGTGGTTGCGCTTGTCCCAGCCCTGTTCCAGCCCGCCCAGATCAGGCAGATGCGCCTCGGATTCGTTGAACAGATAATCCACCGCCGGAATCCCGGTCCGGTCGCGGATTGCCTGCGTCAGCCGTTTAGCGAAATGCCATTTTTTGCACAGGATGACATGCAGCACGTTACCGCTGCCCACCTGCGCCGACGCCTCCCACGCGCGGCGACCAAAGCGCAGACCGATCCGCCCCTGCCGGGTCAGAAAGCCGTGCAATTCCCGCCCCTCGCCCGAGATGGCAAAGTCGCGCCGCCCCGATTGCCATAACTGGCCCAACCGTTCCTTCAGGTCCAGCGCCTCGGGGCTGATCTTGCGCGCGAACAGATAATCCTGCCCCAGCAGCAGGTCATAGTGATCGTTATAAAACGTCACCGGCATTCCGTAATCGGTAAACATCAGAAAGGTCAGCGTCCGGGTGCGGATCTGATCGCGCGGCACCAGATGCGGCACCAGCGTCTGAAAGAACGTCTCGTCCGGAATCCATGTGGTCGCGAAAAACCGCAGGATGTCGCGGCGGCTGTCGCAGAAGGTCAGGATTTTCTCGATCGTTTCGCGGCGCAGGCACCACCATTGGCTGCCGATCATCATCCGCAAACCCTCGGGGATGGGCCGCGACCAGCCCATGCGCTGCTGCCATTCCATGCTGCGATAGAACCAGGTTTTCTGGCGACGCTCGTTGAACCAGTGGCGATAGATCAACCGTTCTTCCTTGATCCCGGTCTTGATCCAGTCGCTTTCGAAAAAGTCAAAAGATTCAATATAATCGCAATCATCCCGATCCAGCAGATCGCGGGCGAACCCGGCTGATTTCACCGGCATGCAATCGCCCGACAGCATATAAAAATGCGTGGCCTGCGGAAAATGAGCCGCCGCCACGCGCACCGCCTCGATCGTGGCGGCAACCAGCGACCATTCGCCCCAGCCACAGCGCACCCGCTTGCGCGCGAATGTCACACGCGGGTTATCGGCCAGTTCAGCGCGGATATGGGCGTAATCCGCCGGTTTTGCATGAGCGTCGAAATGGATCGCAACAAAATCACCCGTCTCGGTCAGTCGGCGAGCCTGCGCCACGATACCTTCGGGGTCCTTGTGACACAGCAGGATAAAGGCAATCCGCGCCATAGGGGTCCATCCGCAAGAATATGAGCCGCTTTTGACCGAACCCGTTGAAAATTCCGGTCCGATTTGCTTTGTGTCTGTGAATGATTTTGGCCGTCTCGGCAAGCACCGGCAGGCATAACAGCCAGAAAAGGCAGAATAACATGGGATTTCCCGGCGTCTGGATGACCGAAAGCGAAAGCCTGATCTATCGCGTGGTCCCGAAATGTGCCTGTTCGTCCATCGGTCAAATCATGTTCCACTCCGATCATGGCAGCTATTTTGATGGCGACATTCACGATGCCAGGGAGGGGCTGCACAAATGGGCACGCCGCGAAAGCGAAGCGCCGATCGAACGCGCCGTGCGCGCACATGACGCCGTGGTGTTCACCTGCGTGCGCAACCCCTACAGCCGCATCCTGTCATCGTTCTTCGACAAGATCGCCGGGATTCAGCGCAACGGCCGCCGCTATCGCGGCAATCTGGTGCCGCAACTGATCCAGCGCTACGGGGTCGAGGTGGGCAGCCCGGATGACGGCTTTGACTTTGATCAGATCAAATCCTTCCGCCGCTTTCTGCTGTTCGCGCGCGACACCATCCGCTGGCGCCGCCCGATGGAACCCGACATCCACTGGTCGGCCATGTCGGGCCATATCGCCACGTTCATTGTGAATGGCGGTCGCTACGATCAGATTTTCTTCACCGAAAAGTTCAACGAAGGGATGCAGCGCGTTCTGGATGCCGCCGATACCCCCGTAACCATGGACGTGGAACAAGTGCCCAAGTTCAACGAATCTGAAGGGCACGGGCCAAAGCGGGCATATAAGGTCAGCGAATATTTCGACGACCTGTCACAGCATCTTGTCTGGGAAATCTACAAAAAGGATTTCCAGCTGTTCCGCTATGATTTCGACAACCCCGACAACAAGATGCCCAAGGACGAGGTTGATCTGGACGAGGTTCACGCAAAACTGGGCCGATAAGGCGATGTGGCTGCCGCTCATCACATTGATCGCGGCCCTCTTGATCCAGAACACCGCAGAATGGCGTGGTGGCGGGCCGCAGTCTCTGGCGTCGTGGTTCCGTCGCCGGATCGTCGCACAAGGCTGCGCGCCGTGCTGTCCGTGTCGCGTTTGCTGCCTGCGTTACTGATTCTGGCGGCAATGCTCTTTCCCTTGTCAGTCGCCCCTATCGCCACGGCAGCTATTGCCGGGGCGCTGGCACAGGTCTCCGCCTTGATCCGGGCAGGTCATCGCCTGCCGGGAACCACGCCGGGGCTGATACTGATGCTGCCCGCAGCGATCTGGCTGTTCGCCGCGCTGGACTGGCCAGTTTGGCCAGCTGCCGCCAGTGCCGCGCTGTCACCGCTTGCCCTGCGGCTGATCTGGCAGCTGGCCGCAAACCGCCGCGCCAAATGAAAACGGCGCCCCCGTTACCGGAAGCGCCGCGATCTTGCCCAAAGGCCGGGTCTGAAATCAGACCGCGCCTTTGATAAAGTTCACCGCATCACCAAAGGTCTGGATGGTCTCGGCTGCATCGTCCGGGATCTCGATGCCGAATTCTTCTTCAAAAGCCATGACCAGCTCAACCGTGTCGAGGCTGTCCGCACCCAGATCATCGATGAACGAGGCGGTTTCAACCACCTTGTCTTCGTCAACGCCCAGGTGTTCCACCACGATCTTCTTCACGCGATCAGCGATATCGCTCATGTCACTTCCTCATGTTCGCGGGCATCCGCCCAACAGCGCCGCCCCTTTGCCCATCATGGGACTCCGGCGGAGCAACGACAGCCGAGGGCGGTTTCCCTTCGGCCTTACGCGGGGGATATAGCAAGCCAAGCCCCCCATGCAACCTTAAACAAAGCAATTCAGACAAGCAGTTCACCCTTTAGGCGGAATGCCGGTCTTTGCTCAGATCATCGCCATGCCGCCATTCACATGCAGCGTGGTGCCGGTAACATACCCCGCCTCGGGGCTGGACAGGAACAGAACGGCGGCGGCGATTTCCGCGGGCGTCCCCATCCGGCCCGAAGGGATCTGCACCAGAATCTTGTTCTTCTGATCGTCGGTCAGCTTGTCGGTCATGGCGGTGCCGATAAAACCGGGGGCCACGCAGTTCACGGTGATATTGCGGCTGGCCACCTCACCCGCCAGTGATTTCGACATGCCCAGCAACGCCGCCTTGGCCGCCGCATAGTTCGCCTGCCCCGGATTGCCGCGCGCCCCCACGATCGAGGTGATATTGACGATCCGCCCCCAGCGGGCACGCATCATCCCCTTCAGAACGGCGCGGCACAGCCGGAAAGAACTGGTCAGGTTCATATCCAGAACCTGCTGCCATTCCTCGTCGGACATGCGCATGAACAGGTTGTCGCGGGTGATCCCGGCGTTGTTCACCAGAATATCGACCGAGCCCATGGCCTCGGCCGCCGCCTTGGGCAGCGCATCCACCGCCGCCGCATCGGACAGATCGCAGGGCAGCACAAAGGCCCGCTCGCCCAGCCGATCCGCCAGTTCCCGCAGCGATGCCTCGCGCGTGCCCGACAGGCCCACGCTCGCTCCGGCCCCATGCAGCGCCTCGGCAATCGCGCCACCGATCCCACCCGAAGCGCCCGTTACCAGCGCCGCCTTACCTGTCAGATCGAACATCCCTGCCTCGTCTTTCGTTTCCAAATATCCCACGGGGGTCCGGGGGTGTGAAACCCCCGGTCCGGCCTTACGCCTTCAGCGCCGTCAGATCGCCCGACACACCAAAGTTGCGAACCGCGACATTCGGGGCGATCCGCCGGATCATCCCCGACAGGGCCTTGCCCGCCCCGATTTCCCAGAACTCGGTCACGCCGCCGTTGGCCATATTCGCCACCGACTCGCGCCAGCGGACCACGCCCGTCACCTGCTCGACCAACAGGCGGCGGATCGCGCCGGGTTCCACCACACCTTCCGCCCGCACATTGGCGACCAAAGGCACCGCGGGCGCCGCAATCTCGACCGCCGACAGTGCCTCGGCCATCACCGCCGCCGCCGGCTGCATCAGCGCGCAATGGAACGGTGCCGACACCGGCAGCATCAGCGCCCGCTTGGCCCCGCGTTCCCTGGCCAGCGCGGCGGCGCGTTCCACCGCATCCTTGTGGCCCGAAATCACCACCTGCGCCGGGTCATTGTCATTGGCGGCCTGACACACCTCGTCCCCCGCCGCATCGCGGGCCAGTTGATCGACGGCATCGAAATCCAGCCCCAAAATGGCCGCCATCGCGCCCTGCCCCACCGGCACCGCCTCTTGCATGGCCTGACCGCGCAGGCGCAGCAGCCGCGCCGTATCGGCCAGCGTCAGCGCGCCAGCTGCGCACAGCGCAGAATATTCCCCCAGCGAATGCCCGGCCACAAAGGCGGCATCGGTCACGGCAAAGCCTTCGGCTTCCAGCGCGCGCATCGCGGCGATGGATGTGGCCATCAGCGCGGGCTGGGCATTACGGGTCAGCGTCAGCGTTTCGGCATCGCCGTCCCAGATTATCGCCGACAGGCTTTCCCCCAAAGCCTCGTCCACCTCGTCAAACACTGCCTTTGCCGCCGGATAGGCGGTGGCCAGATCGCGCCCCATGCCGATGGTCTGTGCGCCTTGGCCCGGAAAAACGAATGCCCGCATCGCCTTGTCCTTTTCACTTGTTTGACACAGCATTAGCGCATCGCACAGGCCCGCCGCAACCTGTAGGACAAGCAAATGAAAAGACTGCCCCGACAGGACAGCCCGGATCTCTGTAACCAACCGTTATGGTTGCCGTTTCAAAAACGCTTTGATTAAGGCAGCCAGATCGTCGGGCCGCTCTGCCGGTGCCAGATGACCCGTCGGCAGTTCCTGATAGTCCGCCCCGGCAATCCGCGCGGCCAGGGAACGCGACTGCGAAACCGGCACCATGTGGTCATATTGACAGCCGATCACCAATGCGGGGGCGGTGATCCCCGGAATGCTGGCCGACACGTCGATATCCAGGTCCAGCGCCACCTGCCGTGCCAGCCCCCGCCAATCCGTATTCGCCACAATCCCGGCCACAGCCTCATCGACCATCGGTGCTGTCCATGCCGCCAGCGCATCCGGGCTGAACCCTGTCAGCAGGATCAACCGGGCCAGCGTCACCCGATCCCGCGCAGCAAGATCGGCCCAAAGGCGGAATTGCAATTGCATGCGCGGGTCTTTCGTATTCTGAAACCCCGCCAGCAAGATCAGCGACAGCACACGGTCTGGCGCATCGCCCGCAAGCTTGGCCGCAAGTGCCGCACCCAGAGAAAACCCCATCAGATGAAAGCTCTGCGCCCCTGCGGCATCCGCAACCGCAAGAATCTGCCCGGCCAGATCATCTGCCCTCAGAACCCCGCCCCCGTCCTTCGTCGCGCCCGAGCCGGAATATTCCGGCCGGATCACCGTCCAGTGTCGGGACAATTGGCCAACGATTGCGCCCCAATTGCTGTCTGCATCGCCGCCGGTGCCGTGAACCAATACCAAAGGCGGGCCGCTGCCATCAATTTTCCATGATATTTCAGCATTTTTGAAACTTGCGAACGGCATGTCCTATCCTTCTGCTTGCACGATTCGCCTGGCAAGCTAAGGTCTGACACCGCTGTCAGGGTCAAGGGCTGAACATGCAGATCGGCACATTATCCAAACGCACCGGCATCAGTGTCAGGATGCTGCGTTATTACGAGGCTGAAGGGTTGCTTTGCCCATCCCGCCGCGCCTCGGGCTATCGTGATTACGGGCCAGAAGACGAAGACACCGTGCGCCGCATCCGCACCCTTAACGAAGCAGGGTTAAGGCTTGAGCTGATCCGCCGCTTTCTGCCCTGCGTCAAAACCAGCAAACCGGATTTCGATCCCTGCCCCGACCTGTTGGCCGCCCTGACACAAGAGGCCGCGCGGCTGGATGACCGCATGGCCGAATTACAGCAAAGCCGTGATATGATCGGCCAGTATCTTCAGGATGTCCGGTCGGGCATGTAAAAAGGGGCCCAAATGGCCCCTTTCCAGAAGATTTCAGGGGTTAGGCGGGCTTAGCCGACCAGTTCCAGACCCGAGAAAAAGAACGCGATCTCGCGCGCTGCCGATTCCGGGCTGTCCGACCCGTGGACCGAGTTTTCGCCCTTGGACAGCGCGAAATCCTTGCGGATGGTGCCCGCATCGGCCTGCGCCGGATCGGTCGCGCCCATCACTTCGCGGTTCTTGGCAATGGCGCCTTCGCCTTCCAGAACCTGCACGACGACGGGTTCCGAGGCCATGAAATCAACCAGTTCGCCGTAGAAGGGGCGCTCTTTGTGTTCGGCATAGAACGCACCAGCCTGAGCGGGCGACAGGTGGATGCGCTTGGACGCGACGACGCGCAGGCCGGCGTCCTCGAATTTGGCAACGATCTTGCCGGTCAGGTTGCGCTTGGTGGCGTCGGGTTTGATGATGGAAAGGGTGCGTTCGGTGGCCATGATGTCCTCGGTTGGCTGTCGCGGGATACGCCCGCGTCACAAGATGCGCGCCGGTTATCAGCCCAGCCGCGCGGGCGCAAGTTCGGGCCAGCCGCCACCGTCCATCGCCTCGGCCAGAATCGCCGCTGTGACCGGACCAAGGGTAAAGCCCTGATGCCCGTGCCCGAAATGCGCCCAAAGGCCCGGCTGGCCGGGCACCGCGCCCACAACCGGCAGCATGTCGGGCATACAAGGGCGCTGTCCCGACCAGACCGGGCCAGCCGGATCACCCACCCCCAACAGCCCCCGCGCCGCCGACAGCCCGCGCGCCAGTTGCGGCGGCGCGGGGTGCGGCGTGCGGCGCAGATCGGCGGCGGTGCAGATGCGCAGCCCCGCCCGCATCGGCGTCAGCACCACACCATGATCGGCATCCACCAGCGGACGGTTCAACGGTGCAGCGCCCTGAAAATGCTGGTGATAGCCGCGTTTCAGGATCATCGGCACCCGCAGCCCGAACCGGGCGCAAAGGCCGGGCGACCATGGGCCAAGCGCGATCACCGCGTGCTGCGCCGAAACACCCGCCGCGCGCCACCCCGCACCGTCGCGCGCCAGATCACCGGCATCGCCCTGCACGATCTGCCCGCCGCGCGCCACGAACAGCGCCGCATAGGCCGCCACCAGCCCGCCCGGATCGGCACAGGTCCATGTGCCGCCCCACAGCACCGCCCCGGCCAGCCGCTGGCGCAAGTCCGGCTCGGCCGCAGCCAGCGCATCGGCGTCCATCACCTCGGCGGGAACGTCGTAATCGCGGGAGAACCGATCCGCCATCACCGCCGCCCGCGCCATTCCGGCCGGGGTGCGGTGGATTTCCAGATAACCGTCACGCCGGATCAGATTATCGGCCCCCGCCGCCGCAATCCATGGGGCATGGGCCGTGGCGGATGCGGGGATCAGGCGGCGATAGGTCGCCACGGCGCGGGCGAATTGCGCAGATCGCGAATGCCCGGCATAGGCCAACAACGCACGCGCCTGCGCCAGCACACCGCCAGGCGTCCAGCGCACATCGCCGCTGCGCCCCAAGCCGATGCGCGCCAGATCGCGCAGGGCCAGCGGCATGGCGTAGGGCTCCACCGCCTCGGTCTGAATGAACCCGGCATTGCCAAAGCTGGTTTCCTGCCCCGGCCCGCGCCGGTCGATCAGCGTGACCTCATGCCCGCATTCCTGCAAGGCCAGCGCGCTGGACACGCCGACCATGCCGGCCCCAAGAATCAGAACCGTGCTCATGTCATCTTTTCACGGCAGGCGGCAATGGCGCGCGACAGCGCCGGGCGGATGTCGGCGGGCGGGGCGTAACCGTGCTGCGCGGCCCGCGCGCTGGACAGCAGCTTGGCCCGCATCCCCTCGGGCCGGGTCAGATCAAAGGTAAAGCGCCCATGCCAACCCGCCAGTTCCGCGATCAGCCCATACCATTCGGCCACGCTGCGATCCACGCCCGCGCCGATGTTCAGCACCGACGGCAGATCGGCCAGCCGGGGCAAGGCGTCCAGCACAAAGCGGGCCAGATGGTCGGCCTCCAGAAACTCGCGCCGGGCCGTGCCGCTGCCCCAGATCTCGACCGTATCGGCCCCGGCGGTCTGCGCCGCGACGATCTTATGGATCGCCGCCGCCAGCAGATGCGCGCCTGCCGTGCCAAAGTGATCGTCCACGCCAAACAGGTTGCAGGGGATCAGGCTGCGATAGGCCCGCCCCGACCCCGACCCCGAGATGTAATCGCACAGCCGCATCCCGGCCAGCTTGGCCAGCGCGTAACCCTCGTTCGTGGGTTCCAGCGGGGCGGCCATCAGGTCGGTTTCACCCAGCGGCTGCCGGTAATCGCGTGGATAGACGCAGCTTGACCCGATGAACAGCAGCCGCCCCACCCCCGCAGCATCGGCGCCGGTGATGACGGCATCGTTCATGCGCAGGTTATCGGTCAGAAACCCCGCCGGATCAGCGATATTGGCTGCGATCCCGCCCACGCGCGCGGCGGCGTGGATCACCGCATCGACCGGGTTCGCCGCCAGCCACGCCGCCACCGCCGCGCGGTCGGTCAGGTCCAGCTCCGCCCGGCTTGGGGCCAGCAAGGTCACGCCGCCCGCCTGCCGCCGGATCGCGCGGCCCAAAAGCCCGTTCCCGCCGGTCAGCCAGACCCGCATCAGCTGCGCGCGTAAACGTCTTCGTAGCGAATGATGTCATCCTCGCCCAGATAGGCGCCGGTCTGCACCTCGATCAGCACCATCGGCACCTTGCCGGGGTTTTCCATCCGGTGGACCGAGCCAAGCGGCACATAAATCGACTGGTTTTCCGTCACCAGCGTCACCTTGTCATCGACCGTCACCCGCGCGGTGCCGCTGACGACGACCCAATGTTCGGCGCGGTGAACATGGCTTTGCAGCGACAGCGCCGCGCCGGGTTTGACCACGATGCGCTTGACCTGAAAACGGTCGTCCAGCGCCAGCGTTTCGAACCAGCCCCAGGGGCGATGATCACGGCGGAATGATTCAGCCTGTTTAGCGCCCTTGGCCTTGAGTGCCGATACCGCCTGCCGCACATCCTGCGCGCGGTTCATGTCGGCGACCAGAACGGCGTCATTGGTGGCGACGACCATCACATCGCGCAGACCGATGCCGACGACCTGAAAATCGTCATGCTCACAGCGCAGCAGCACATTGTCACAGTCAATCGCGGTCGATTGGTCATCCGTCACCACACCGCGTTCGGCGGGGGTATCGCCCTGCTCCTCGCGCCAGACGGCATCCCAGCCGCCCAAGTCCGACCAATGCGCGGAATAGGCGACCACGGCCAGATTCCCGGCCTTTTCCATCACCGCATAGTCGATGGATTCATCGCCCAGCCCGTTCCACGGGTCCGCCGCCAGCCGCAAAAAGCCCAAGTCCGTCTGCGCCTGATCCACGGCTGCCTGCACGGGTTCCAGATAGGCAGGCGCATGGTCGCGGAAGGCCTGAATCATCGTATCGGCCGCAAACAGGAAAATCCCCGCGTTCCACAGGTAATTGCCCTCGGCCAGCATTTCCGCCGCGCGCGCCGCATCGGGCTTTTCCACGAACCGCCGCAGCGGCAGCGCGCCATCGCCAGAACCTGCAACCTCAAGATAACCGTAACCCGTCTCGGGCCGGGTCGGGGTGATGCCAAAGGTGACGATCTTGCCATCCCGCGCCGCCACCGCGCCGGTTTCCACCGCCGCGCGAAAGGCCGCCGCATCAGGGATCACGTGATCGCTTGGCGCGACCAGCAACAGCGCCTTGGGGTCACGCCGCGCCGCCATCAGCGCCGCCGCCAGAACCGCCGGGGCGGTGTTGCGGGGCGAGGGTTCGATCACGATGGCGTCGGGCGTCATGCCGATCTGATCCAGCTGTTCCGCCACGATAAAGCGGAAATCAGCCCCGGTCATCACCACCGGCGCGGCATAGCCCACGCCCGACAACCGCCGCGCCGAATCCTGAAACAGCGAAAAATCGCCGGTCAGATGGGCGAATTGTTTGGGGAAACTTTTGCGCGACACCGGCCAAAGACGGGTGCCAGACCCGCCCGCCAACAACACGGGGATAATATCGTTACTCATTCCAGAACTCCGAATGTGCGGCGTGCCAGCCGCTCTGATTCCAGCAGGCGCCGGTCCTCGGCCACCATTTCGGCGACCAAATTCGCAAAATCGGTGCGGTGCGTCCAGCCCAGACGTTCCCGTGCGCGCGACGGATTGCCTAAAAGCCGTGGCACCTCGGTCGGGCGGAAGTAAACCGGATCAATGCGGATCAGGGTTTCGCCGGTGTCGGCGTCATGGCCCGTCTCGTCCACGCCCTGCCCGCGCCAGTCCAGCGAGATGCCCACCTGCGCAAAAGCAAGGCGGCAGAAATCGCGCACCGAATGACATTCCCCGGTGGCCAGAACATAATCTCCGGGCTGATCTTGCTGCAACATCAGCCACATTCCTTCGGCATAATCGCGGGCATGGCCCCAGTCGCGCAGCGCATCCAGATTGCCCAGATACAGCGTATCTTGCAGACCCAGAGAAATCGCCGCCACCGCCCGGCTGATCTTGCGGGTGACAAAGGTTTCGCCGCGGCGCGGGCTTTCGTGGTTGAACAGGATGCCGTTACTGGCGTGCATCCCATAGCCCTCGCGGTAATTCCGCACGGTCCAGAACGCATACAGCTTGGCCGCCGCATAAGGGGACCGGGGGGCAAAGGGCGTGTCCTCGTCCAGCGCGCCGCCCTGTTGCCCGCCATACAGTTCGGATGTGGACGCCTGATAAAACCGCACCTGATCCGCCATCCCCAGCAGGCGGATCGCCTCCAGCATCCGCAGGGGGCCGATGGCATCCACCTCGGCGGTATATTCGGGCTGATCAAAGCTGACGCGGACATGGCTTTGCGCGGCAAGGTTATAGATCTCGTCCGGGCGGGTGTCGGCGATGATGCGGGTCAGCGTCGTGGCGTCAACCATATCGCCGTAATGCAGATGCAGGCGGCTGCCGGAATGCGGATCAATCGACAGATGGTCGATCCGCCCGGTGTTAAAGCTGGAGGACCGGCGCTTGATCCCGTGAACCTCGTATCCCTTGGCCAGCAGCAGTTCGGCCAGATAGCTGCCGTCCTGCCCGGTGATGCCGGTTATCAGCGCGCGTTTCGTCATGCCCTGCCCATTGCCACGGCGTCGATCACCTGCGCCAGCCGGTCAAGCTGTGCGGTAATCGGGTAATGGTGATTGCCGGTGAACAACCCGTCGCTGTCGATCCGGTCGGCAACGGGGGCAGGGGCTGCGATGTGATCCAGATACGCGATCACCGGGTTTTTCAGGAAATTTCCGGCGACAATGGGCCGCGATTCGATGCCCGCTGCTGTCAGCGCCCCAACCAGTTCCGCCCGCCGCCCGGCCAGCGCGCCCTTCAGCAACAGGGCAAAGCCGAACCACGACGATTCGCCGGTTTCGACCTGAATATCCACATCAGGATGCCCGGCGAACAGGCGCTGAAACTGCGCGGCATTCGCGCGCCGCGCCGCCACGAAGCCATCCAGCTTGGCCAGTTGTGTCAGCCCCACCGCGCCCGACATTTCCAGCGGGCGCAGGTTCCAGCCGGGCAGCACAAAGCGGAACTGCGCCGCGAACGGGTCGGGATCAACGGGCAGATGCGTGTCAGCTGGCAGGCCGCGCGTCCAGCCGTGGGCACGCAGGGACAGCATATTGTCATACAGGCGGCGGTCATCGGTCAGCACAACTCCCCCTTCCATCGTGCAGATATGATGCGAGAAAAACATCGAAAACGTGCCGAACAGCCCGAACGTCCCCGCCGCGCGCCCGTCCAGCCGCGCACCCATGGATTCGCAATTATCCTCGATCAGCACCAGCCCCGCATCGTCGCAGATCGCGCGCAGCCGGGTCAGTGCGGCGGGGTTGCCCAGCAGGTTCACCGCCAGCACGGCGCGGGTGCGCGGGGTGATCGCCGCTGCCACCTGATCCGCATCGATATTCAGCGTATCGGGCTGCACATCCACAAACCGCAGCCGCAGCCCCATCTGACTGACCGGGAAATAGGTGGTGGACCAGCTGACCGCCGGAACGATCACCTCATCCCCCGTCCGCCAGCCCAGATCGGGGTGATAAAACGCCGCCGCCAGCCCCAGCAGATTGGCCGCCGACCCGGATGACACCATCACCGCGAACCGCGCCCCGAAATGCGCGGCAAAACCCGCCTCGAAGGCGGCGACACGCTCGCCCATGGTGAACCGGCCCGAGCCGATCACGTCGTGCAACGCGTCGGTTTCGGCCTGATCCCATGTGGTTGTGGCCAGCGGATAGAACACGGTCAGCCCTTTGATTGTCCGCTGGTGGCGATAACGGAAAACACCGCGCAGGCCAAGGGGCGCGGATCAGGGCGGCATGAGATGACGCGCGATCTGGCCGGGGTGATGCTGTCGTAACATTGCCAGACCACCGGCGCCACATCCTCGGCACGCTCGGGTGGCCCATAATGATGACAGGATCCCCATGTGCGCCCCGCGGATGATAGAGCGGGTATTTCCCCGCCCGATACAGACGCAATGACGCGTCCGGGTCCAGCGGCGATCCGTCAAGCCGTCTGCGGCAAGGCCCGCGCCCCGCCAGGCAGACCGTCGCAATCGCGCGGGTGGGGGATCGGTCATCCCGCTGATCGGGTCGCCGGTATCCACGCGCAGGCCAGCCGACAGCGACAACGAACACTCCGGCGATCAGCAGCCTCTTTCCGACGCGCCCTCAGCGCTTCATCGCCCGGCCCGCAACATAGGTTTCCGCCACCGCACGATCATCGCCCATGGTTTGCAGAACGAATAATTCCTCGGCCAGCGTTTCGGCCCGTTCCATCCGCAGCGCCATGGCGGGGGTGGCGCGGGCATTCAGCACCACCAGATCGGCGTCGCTGCCGGGGGCCAGCGTGCCGATACGATCCTCGATCCCAAGGGCGATGGCATTGCCGCGCGTGGCCCAGTGGAAGGTCGCAAAGGGGTGCATCCGGTGGCGGTGCATCTGCTGCACCTTGTAACCCTCGGCCATGGTTTGCAGCATGGAAAAGCTGGTGCCGCCGCCGACATCACTGGCAATGCCGGTGGTGATTCCCGCCGCACGCAGGCCCGCCTGATCGAACAGGCCCGACCCCAGAAACAGATTCGAGGTCGGGCAGAAAATCGCCCGGCAGCCGGTTTCAGCCATCCGGGCGATTTCACGCGGGGTCAGATGCAGGCAATGGCCCATCAGGCTGCGCGGCCCCAGCAGGCCATACTGGTCATAGATGTCCAGATAATCCCGCGCCTGCGGATACAGCGACAGGGTATAGGCGATTTCGTCGTGATTTTCAGACAGATGCGTCTGGATATGGCAAGCGGGGTTTTCCCGCGCCAAGGCCCCCGCCGCGTCAAGCTGTTCCGGGGTCGAGGTGATCGCAAAGCGCGGTGTGATCGCATAGCGCAGCCGCCCGCGCCCGTGCCAGTCACGGATCAGCGCGGCACTGTCGTCATAGCTGGCTTGCGCGGTGTCGTGAACGGCGGGGATGGCGTTGCGGTCCATCATCACCTTACCGGCGATCATCGCCATATTGCGCGCCTCGGCGGCGGTGAACAGCGCCTCGGCGCTGGTTTTGTGGACGGAACAAAAGGCGGCGGCGCTGGTGGTGCCATGGGCGATCATCTGATCCAGAAACAGCCCCGCCATCCGCGTCGCATGGACCGGATCGGCATATTCCGATTCCGCCGGAAAAGTGTAATCGTTCAGCCAGTCCAGCAATTGCCGCGCCCAACTGGCGATCACCTGAATCTGCGGGAAATGGATATGCGGGTCGATAAAGCCCGGCAGGATCAGATGCGGCCGATGATCGGTTTCGGGCAGACCGTCAGCGCGCAGATCGGCGTAATCACCCACGGCCTCGATCCGGCCATCGGCAAGGATCACCGCCCCGTCGGGGTGGTAACGGTGGTTATCCGCCGTATCGGCGGGGTCGGCGTGAAAGCCAAGGACTCGGCCCCGGATCAGATGTCGCATGGGTATTTCTTCAGGCAAGACGCGTTCAGGGTGGTGATGATTTCAGCGGCGGTCATCGCGGCAATGACTGCCGGCCGTTTGTCAGGCGACCCGCCCGCGCCGATGGGGCAGGTCAGTTGGGCCGGGTCGATGCCGCGCGCGCGGGCAAAGCGGTGGAACTGGGCGCGTTTCGTGGCGCTGCCGATCATGCCGATATAAGGCAGGTCGGCACGGGCCAGCGCCTCGGCCGCCAGCAGAAAATCCAGCGCGTGACCGTGGGTGGCGATCACCACGGCGCTGCCGGGGCGGGCGGCGCGGATCTCGGCCTCGGGCAAGGGGGTCAGCCGCGCGGGCAGACCGGGCGCAAGCGCCAACTCATCGGCGCGGCTGTCGATCAACACCGGGGCCAGCGGCAACAGCGCCAGCGCGCGGGCCAGGGCACGGCCCACATGCCCGGCGCCAAAGATCAGCACCTCGGGGCGCGGCGGTTCGGGCGGCATCACATCGACGGCGGTCAGCGACAGGGTGAGGCGGCCGCCACAGCACTGGCCGATCTCTGGCCCCAACGGCACATCCATCCGGGCGCGGGTTTCGCCTTGTCCCAGCATCTGCCGGGCGCGGTCGATGGCCATATATTCCAGCGCGCCACCGCCAATGCTGCCCTGCGTGGCATCGGTGGTGACGATCATCACCGCCCCCGCCTCGCGCGGGGTGGACCCCTGCGCCGTCTCGATCCGCACCCGGATCATCGGCGCAACCGTTCGATGGCCATCAGCACCCGTTCCGGCGTGGCGGGCGCATCCAGACGCGGCGCGCGGCGGTAATCCGCAACCGAAGCCACAGCATGGCCGATCGCCTCGAACACGGAAATACCCAGCATGAAGGGCGGCTCGCCCACCGCCTTGGACCGGCCCACGGTCGGTTCGGCATTGACGGTATCGGCCAGCATCACGTTAAAGACGCGCGGGCGGTCGGATGCCAGCGGTATCTTGTAGGTCGAAGGCGCATGCGTGCGCAGCCGTCCGTCATCAGACCACCACAGTTCCTCGCTGGTCAGCCAGCCCGCGCCCTGCACAAAGGCCCCTTCGATCTGGCCGATGTCCAGCGCCGGGTTCAGGCTGCGGCCCACATCATGCAGAATGTCGGCGCGCAGGATACGATATTCGCCGGTCAGCGTATCCACCGCCACTTCGGAACAGGCGACACCGCAGGCAAAGTAATAGAACGGACGCCCCTTGCCCGTGGCCCGGTCCCAGTGGATCTTTGGCGTCTTGTAAAACCCCGCCGCCGACAGATGCACCCGCGCCATATAGGCGGCGCGGATCGCCTGTTCCCACGGAATCGCCGTATCGCCCGCCATGATCTGCCCCGGCGCAAAGCGCACCTGATCCGGCGGGCACTGCCAGCGCTCGGCGACAAAGGCCACCAGCCGCGCCTTGATCTGGTCAGCGGCATCCAACGCCGCCATGCCGTTCAGGTCGGTGCCACTGGACGCCGCCGTGGCCGAGGTATTGGGCACCTTGCCGGTGGATGTGGCGGTGATCCGCACCCGGTCCAGCGGGCATTGGAACGCATCGGCCACCACCTGCGCCACCTTGGTGTGCAGCCCCTGCCCCATTTCCGTGCCACCGTGGTTCAGCGCGATGGACCCGTCGGCATAGACATGCACCAAGGCCCCGGCCTGATTGAAATGCGTCGCGGTAAAGCTGATCCCGAACTTGACCGGAGTCAGCGCGATACCGCGCCGGATCACTCCGCCCCGTGAATTCCAGTCCAGCACCGCCTGCCGCCGGGCGGCGTAATCGCAGCCCTGTTCCAGCTGATCGAACAGGCCGGGCAGCAGGTCATCCTCGATCTGCTGGTGATAGGGGGTCAGGTCGCCGGGGCGATACAGGTTGGCGCGCCGCACCGCCAGCGTGTCACGGCCCGTGGCATAGGCGATTTCCTCGATCATGCGTTCGGCGGTCAGCACGCCTTGCGGGCCGCCAAAGCCGCGAAAGGCGGTGTTGCTGACCGTATTCGTGCGCATCGGATGGCTGGACAGCCGAACCGAGGGATAGAAATAGGCGTTATCCACATGAAACAGCGCCCGATCCGTCACCGGCCCCGACAGATCCGCCGAAAAGCCACAGCGCGCGGCCAGATCGGCCTGAACGGCGGCAATCCGGCCCTGATCGTCAAAGCCTATCTGATAATCCACCACGAAATCATGCCGTTTGCCGGTGGCGGTCATGTCATCGTCACGGTCGGGGCGAATTTTCACCGCCCGGCCAAACCGCTTCGCGGCAATGGCCGCAACGCAGGCGAACAGGTTCATCTGCGTTTCCTTGCCGCCAAAGCCGCCCCCCATCCGCCGCACCGAGACCGTTACCGCATGGCTGGCCACGTTCAGCGCATGGGCGACCATATGCTGCACCTCGCTGGGGTGCTGGGTGGACACATGCAGGGATACCTCGTCCCCCTCACCCGGCAGGGCAAGGGCGATCTGCCCTTCCAGATAAAAGTGATCCTGCCCGCCGATTTCCATGCGCCCGGATATGCGATGCGGGGCGCGGGCCATGTCGGTCTCGGCGTTCCCGCGCCGCAGGGTCAGCGGCGCGGTGACATAGTCGGCATCCGCCGTCCGAGCCGCTTGCGCGGTCAGCACATGTGGCAGCGGGTCGTAATCCACCTGCGCCAGACGCGCCGCGCGGCGGGCCTGATCGCGGGTCTGCGCGATGACGGCAAACAGCGGCTGCCCCCAGAACTGCACCACCCCATCGGCAAAGATCGGGTCGTCGCCCTGTCCGCCCGGTGACACGTCATTGACACCCGGCACATCCGCCGCCGTCAGCACGCCGACCACCCCCGGCGCAGCCCGCACCGCCTCCAGATCAAGCCGGGTGATCCGGCCATGCGCGCAATCCGACAGCCCCAGGCAGGCGTGCAGCGCATCGGCGGGCAGCGGCAGATCGTCGGTATATCCGGCCCGGCCCGTCACATGCAGGGCGGCGGATTCATGCGGCAGATCGCGCCCGATCATGGCAACACCTCCTCCAGCCGCACCGGCGGCATGGCTTGCCCCGACTGCTCCAGCCAGAACCGCCGGATCAGATTGGCCGCCACCTGCGCGCGATAGGCGGCACTGGCACGCATGTCGGTCATCGGGGTGAAATCGCCCGCGATGGCAGCGGCGGCGGCAAGAAACGCGGCCTCGGCAAAGGGCTGGCCGCGCAGGGCCGCCTCGGCCGCCGCGGCGCGTTTCGGCACCCCCGCCATGCCGCCAAAGGCCAGCACGGCATCGGTCACAACACCATCCTGCACATCCACCCGGAACCCCGCCGCAACCGAGGTGATGTCCGAATGCGACCGCTTGCTGACCTTATAGGCCGCCAGCCGCGCGTCCGGGCCGGGCCGGGGGATGATGATCTGTTCCACAAACTCGCCCGGTGCACGGTCCTGCTGACCATAGTCGATAAAGAAATCCGTCACCGCCACCCGCCGCCGCATATCACCCCGCCGCAACACGATCTGCGCGCCAAGCGCCATCAGCAGCGGCGGCGTGTCACCAATGGGCGAGCCATTGGCGATATTGCCACCGATGGTGCCCATGGCGCGCACCTGCGCCCCGCCGATCCGCAGCCAGTAATCCCGCAGCATGGGAAAGTCGCGCAGGATCAGCGGCAGCGCCTCGGCATAGGTGACGCCCGCGCCAAGCCGGATCTCGGGACTGTCGGGACCGACCTCGATGTCCTTCAGCAGATGGCCGATCAGAATGGCGGGGGAAATGTCGCGCAGGAATTTCGTCACCCACAGCCCGACATCGGTGGCCCCCGCAACGATGGTCGCCTGCGGATGATCCAGCAACAGCGCAGCCAGATCGTCGGTATCGGCGGGAATGATCGCCCGGTCGTCACCGCGCGACACATCCACCCGCCCGCGCGGGATCGCCGCCAGCCGCGCCGCCATCGACTCGCGGCCCTTGGCCAGCGCATCCGCATCCTGCCCGCACGCCGCCGCGACAGTCAGCGCCGCGCGGATGATCGGCGCATAGCCGGTGCAGCGGCACAGATTGCCCTGCAAGGCGGTCTCGACCCCGGTTTCACCGCCACCCGCGCCGCTCAGCCACCAAGCATACAGCGCCATGACAAAGCCCGGCGTGCAAAACCCGCACTGACTGCCATGATGATCCACCAGCGCCTGCTGCACCGGATGCAGCCCGCCGCCCGCACCACGCAGATGTTCAACCGTCACGATATGGCAGCCATGGCAGGATGCCAGCAGCCGGATGCAGGCGTTCACCGGCTCGTAAACCAGCCCCGCGCCGGTGATCCGCCCCACCAGCACGGTGCAGGCGCCACAGTCCCCCTCGGCGCAGCCCTCTTTGGTGCCGGTCAGCCGTCGGTCCAGCCGCAAAAAATCCAGCAGCATGTCGCGCGCGCCGACCTGATCCAGCACCACGTCATCATCATTCAGAACAAATCTCAGCGCGCCCATGACCTGCTTCTTTCCATCACCTGCCCAGCTTTGCCGCATCGCCCCCCGAACACAACCTGCCGCATCTTCTGTCCTTAAATATCCCACGGGATGAGGAGGGTCAGGAAAAGATCCAGTGGACCTTTTCCCCGACGAATGGGGGTGTGACCCCCGGCCTTAGGGCGGATCATCCCCGCATGGCCGCACGATACCAGCGGATGATCGCGTCCCGCTCATCCGGCTCCATAAAGGACAGGTTGGCAGGGGGCATGGCCTCGGTCACGCCGGATTGCAGGTAAATCGCGCGGGCATGGCGGGCGACATCGGCGGGGGTTTCCAGAAACACCCCCTTGGGCGCGTGATGAATGCCGGGATAGCCGGTTTCGCGCGCATGGCACATCGAACAGCGTCCCATCACCGCCGCCGCCGCATCGTCAAAGCCCGCTGCCGCGGCAAAGCGCGCCTCGACCGCCGTCATCGCGCGGGCCGCCGACGCATCATAGCTTTCCTGCCGCAGCCCGGCAGATGACAGCGCCATGATCGCCACAAACAGCATCGCGGTAACGGCCCATGTCCACCACAACAGCCCCTTGCGGGCGTGCATGGTGTTGAAAAAATGCCGGATCGTCACCCCCATCAGAAACACCAGCGCCGCAATCAACCAGTTGTATTCACTGGCAAAGGCAAGCGGATAATGGTTCGACAGCATCAGAAAGATGACCGGCAACGTCAGATAGTTGTTATGCGTGGACCGCAGCTTGGCGATCTTGCCATATTTCGGATCAGGCGTGCGCCCGGCCTTGAGGTCGGCCACGACGATCCGCTGGTTCGGCATGATAATCAGGAACACATTCGCGGTCATGATCGTCGCCGTGAACGCCCCCAGATGCAACAGCGCGGCGCGGCCCGTGAACACCTGATCGTAAGCCCAACCCATCACCACCAGTGCCGCGAACAGCAGCAACATCAGCACGGTCGGACGCTCGCCCAAGGGGGATTTGCACAGCGTGTCATAAATCAGCCAGCCCACCGCCAGCGACCCGGCCGAGATCAGGATCGCCTGCCAGACGGCCAGATCAGCCTTGGCCGGGTCGATCAGATACAGATGCGCCCCCGCCCAATACAGCACCGCCAACAGCGCAAAGCCCGACAACCACGTCGAATAGCTTTCCCATTTGAACCAGGTCAGATGCGCAGGCATCCGTTCAGGCGCGACCAGGTATTTCTGGACGTGATAAAACCCACCGCCATGGACCTGCCATTCCTCGCCATGCGCGCCCTTGGGCAGATGCGGGGCCTTTTGCAGCCCCAGATCCAGCGCGATGAAATAGAAGGACGATCCGATCCATGCAATCGCGGTGATGACATGCACCCAGCGGATCGCGAACTGCGCCCATTCCCAGATGATGATGCTGTCCGGTATCATCCTAGCTGCCCCGATAGGTCGAATAGCCAAAGGGCGACACCAGCAGCGGCACATGATAGTGGTCGTCCTGCGACATGCCAAAGCGGATCGGGATAACATCCAGAAAGCGCGGGCTTTCCGGCGCGATCCCGGTGTCATCCATCCATGCGCCGGCGTGGAATTCCAGCTCATAGGTGCCGGTGGCGAAATCGCCTTCGGGCAGGATCTGCCGGTCGGTGCGCCCGTCGGCATTGGTGCGCAGCCGCGCCAGTTCGGTGCGGACGGTGCCGTTCAGGCGGAACAGCACCACCTCCATCCCTGCGGCGGGTCGCCCGCGCGCGGTGTCCAGAACATGAGTCGTCAGATAGCCGGGCATGTCATCTCCTTCCCTTTGGGGGATAGTGCCGCGCCTGCGCGCCGGGGGCTAGTGGTCGGCCATGCCACCCGCGACACGAATCTCGGCCTCGTCCTCTGCTTGGGCACCGTTATAGAACCAGTTCAGCAGCACCGCGCTGATCGCCGCCAGCAGAATGCCGGAATGGATCAGCGGATGGATGACATGGGGCAACCATTGTTTGAAATTCGGCGCGACCAGCGGGATCATCGCCATGCCGACGGAAATCGCCACAATGAACAGGTTGTGCCGGTTGCCCGCAAAATCGACGCGGCCCAGAATGCGCACCCCGGTCGCCGCGACCATACCGAACATCACCAGCCCGGCCCCGCCCAGAACCGTGGTCGGCAGCGATTCGACCAGCGCGCCCATCTTTGGAATCAGCCCCAGCACGATCATGATCGCCCCACCCGCCACGCAGACGAACCGCGACCGGATGCCCGTCACGCCCACCAGCCCCACGTTCTGGCTGAACGAGGTATAGGGAAAGGTGTTGAAAATCCCGCCCAGCAGCGTGCCCAGCCCATCGACGCGCAACCCGGCAGCCAGTTCGCGCCGACCAATGGGGCGGTCGCACATCTCGGACAAAGCCAGAAACATGCCGGTCGATTCGATCATGACCACGATCATCACCAGAACCATGGTCAGGATCATCACCGGGTCAAAGGTCGGCATGCCGAAATGGAACGGGATAATCGGGCCGAACCATGCCGCCTGACCCACCTTGGCGAAATCCATCATGCCCAGCATGGCGGCGACGCCGCCGCCCACCACGATACCGATCAGCACGGCGATATTGGCCCAAAACCCCTTGGCAAAGCGCGATACGATCAGGATCGTGCCCAACACCAGCGCGGCGATCAGCAGGTTTCCGGGCGTCGCATAGGCCGGGTTCGGCACTGTCGCGGCCAGCCGCGCGCCTTGTGGCATGGCCCCGGCGGCAATCGCCTGATCCAGCATCGCCTGCTGCGCCGGATCGACCAGCATCGGCGCGGTCGGCCCGGCTTGCAGGCCAAAGATCCAGTTGATCCCGATGGGCATCAGGCTGATTCCGATGGCCAGAATCACCGTCCCTGTCACAACCGGCGGGAAAAACCGCAACATCCGGCTGACCATCGGTGCCAGCAGTATCGCGATCACCCCTGCGGCGATCACCGCCCCGAACAACGCCCGCGCGCCATCGGTGCCGCCGGTCTGACCGGCAATCGCCACCATCGGTCCCACGGCGGCAAAGGTCACACCCATCATCACCGGCAGACGGATGCCGAAATATTGCGTCGCGCCAAGGCTCTGGATAATCGAGGCGATGCCGCACACGAACAGATCGGCCGAAATCAGGAAGGCCACCTCGTGCGGGGCCAAATTCAGCGCCCGCCCCACGATCAGCGGCACAGCGATGGCACCGGCATACATCACCAGCACATGCTGCATCCCCAGCGTGAACAGGCGCGGTGCGGGCAGAATTTCATCAACGGGATGGACCGGCTCAGTCATGGGTAACTCCTGTGCATATCAGGGCCATGATAAGGGCAGCGCGCGGTCGGCGGCCATATGCAGGTTTGTGCAGACGCATGTCGGTCGGTCCTTCCTTGACGGATCGCGTCAGCCAATGCCGGGCGCGCGGCGGATGGAATGAAATTCCGCACCGCAGCACTGCCGGTTCCGGCTCTGACCGGAAATCAGGCAGCAAAAAGCGGCACAGGCCGCAATCGCGGGCATATGATTGCCGAAACGCCAGCAACCCCTTGGCATCCCCGGACAATCCCCTATCCTGCGCATCCCTGACAGGAGCAGAAAGATGGCCGAACAGCCGCGCCGCCGGGGTCGCCCGCCCAAAGCCAAGCCCACCGCCCCCGCAACCATCCAGGTGCTGGATCGGGCACTGGACCTGCTGAACCGCATCGCCGAGGCCGGGGCCGCAGGACTGACCCTGACCGAGATCGCGGCCCAGACGGGGCAAGCCGCCTCGACCACGCATCGGCTGCTGACCTCGCTTGAGCGGCGCGGCATGGTGGATACCGACCCGGCCACGCAGGTCTGGTATATCGGGCCGGAAACCTATCGCATGGGTGCGGCCTTTCTGCGCCGGGGCGGGCTGGCCGAACGCGCCGCGCCGATTCTGCGGCGGCTGATGCAGGCGACCTCGGAAACCGCCAATCTGGGCATCCGCGACGGCGATGCCGTGCTGATCGTGGCACAGGCGGAAACGCCCCGCCCGATTCGCGCCTTGTTTCCGCCCGGCACCCGGCTGCCGCTGGCGACCTCGGGGCTGGGGCGGGCGCTTTGCGCACCGCTTGGCGGCGAAGACCCGGAACTGATCGCCGCCCGGACACGCGGCTTTGCCCTTGACCGCGAAGAGGTCGAGCCGGGAATGCACTGCGTCGCCGCCCCGGTTCTGGATGCGCAAGGCACCCCCATCGCCGCAATCTCTATCAGCGGCCCGACCCATCGCGTCGGCCCCGAACATCTGAAAACCCTTGGCGCCGCCGTAACCGAGGCCGCCCGGCAGTTGTCGCAGGCCATGGGCAGCGTGGCGCAGGATTAGGTTGCAGCATCATGCAACAGAACAGGTCAGACAGGTAAAGCAATGGAGTGGGTGGAAATAATCGGTGCTCTCGGCGGTATCGGGGCTATATCAGCAACAGTCTCGGCGCTTGTCACGAACCTGATCTCATCTCGCATCATCGAAAAGCACAAGGCCAAGCTTACGCATGATCTTGAAACCTATAAAAGCGAGCTTGGCAGAACAGCCGACAGGCAGCGGCTTTTACTGAAACGGCAAGAGCTGATGTTCGAAAAAGAATACGCCGCCGCATCTGAATTCTACAGACTGTTTTCTGGCATCCGTCCCGAACCCTGGGCGCCCGACCTGGATTGGAGCGATGCGCAGGCAGATATTGCCAATAACTTTCACAAACATGCCACAGAGTTACAGAAATTTCTTCGGCAACATGCCGCCTCTGTCAGCTTAAAGGTCAGAAAAAATCTGGAGCGTGCGCAAGAAACCGCGACTGAGGGTGTTTTTATGACTGCCGTTGAAACTGGTGGTGAAGATTATGACCAAGACCTCATCCCCGGCGATCAGGTCCGGCAAACTGTCGATAAGTTTTACGATCTGCTTAGCCAGGCCGATGAGGAGATCAGGCGAGACCTTGAAAACGGATCTTTTGCGCTAACCCAGCATCAATAAGCGGCACAAACTGTCCCTTCAGCCCTGCCCGGCATTCAGCATCATCGGATTGGGCTGCGGCGGGGCAATGCGATACAGGCGATTGGTGTCGTGATGGTTAAACGGCTTGCCCTGAACGATCAGGTCGGTTTCGATCTGATAGGACCAGCTTGCATCATCATGGCAGGTGATCGCGATGCGATAGCGTTCGGTGCGGAATGCCTGATCCAGATATTCGTTCGTGGTGATGCCATATGTCACCTCGCCCCGCCGTGCCTCGACCGCGAAACTGCGCGCATCCGCCGCCGCTTTGCCCGCCGCCAGCAACGATTGCCCGCGCGGGATCGCCAGCGTCTGCAAGATCAGCCCGGTCGCCGGCTCCCACAGCCAATAGCCAACCTGATCGTGAAACGTCGCCGCTTCGCCCGGCGTGGTGATATGGATGTGATAGCGCAGCCCGTAAAACAACTGCGGCCCGTTCGTCTGCGGGTCGATGGGCTGCATGGTGATGGTTTCGGTATAGGGCTTTTGCTGCGGCCCGTCGGCCTTGGGGCTGGTATCCTGCCCGGTGGCGGTCTGCCACGTCCCGGCCAGCGGGCGCAGTGGGCCAAGGTTGGCCAAGGTATCGGGGCTGGCGTCGGGTTCGGTGAAGATGTCGGTCGGCAGGCGCATCATATCCTCGCTTCTCCGGCTGCGTCTAAGGATTGACCAACGGACAGCACAGGTCAAGCCAGACCGCGCCGCCCCCTTGCCCTTGTCCTTGCAACCGGCTTTGCTGACGCCAACGAACCGAAAGGAACCAAGATGCGCTACAGCCGCGATATGCGAGGCTATGGCCCCCAGACCCCCGACCCGCAATGGCCCGGCGGCGCAAAGATCGCCGTGCAGATCGTGATGAACTACGAAGAAGGCGGCGAAAACAGCGTTGAGCATGGCGATGCCGCATCCGAGGCGTTCCTGTCCGAAATCATCGGCGCCCAGCCCTGGCCCGGCCAGCGGCACTGGAACATGGAATCCATCTATGATTACGGCGCGCGCGCGGGCTTCTGGCGGCTGCACCGGATGCTGAAAGACCTGCCGATCACCGTCTATGGTGTCGCCACCGCCTTGGAACGCGCACCCGAACAGGTCGCCGCCATGCAGGCCGCAGGCTGGGAAATCGCCACCCACGGGCTGAAATGGATCGACTATCGCAACATCCCGCGCGAGGTCGAGGCAGACCACATCGCCGAGGCGATCCGGCTGCACACCGCCGTCACCGGCCAGCGCCCGCGCGGCTTTTACCAAGGCCGCACCAGCATGAACACGGTTGCGCTTGGCTGCGAGGAAGGCGGTTTTGAATATCTGGCCGACACCATCGCCGATGACCTGCCCTATTGGCATGTCCACGACGGCAAACCGCAACTGATGGTGCCTTACACGATGGACGCCAACGACATGCGGTTTTCCTCGGGTCAAGGGTTCGGCACCGGCACCGATTTCTTTGACTACCTGCGCGACAGCTTCGACATGCTCTATGCCGAAGGCACCGCAGGCGCCCCCAAGATGATGAGCATCGGCCTGCACTGCCGTCTTGCCGGGCGACCGGGCCGCGCGCTGGCGGTGCAGCGGTTCATCGACCACGCCCGCGCCCATGATGGCGTCTGGTTTGCCACCCGCCTCGACATCGCCCGCCACTGGGCCGAGACGCATCCGTTCCAGCCCCGCCTGCGCCCGTCGGAAATGGACCGCACTGCCTTTGTCGAAAAATTCGGCGGCATCTATGAACACTCCCCCTTCATCGCCGCACGCACCTTTGACGCGGAAATGGGCGCGATCCACGACAGCGCAGCGGGCCTCGCCGCCCGGATGGCGCAGATTTTTCGCACCGCCAGCGACGACGAACGGCTGGGCGTGCTGAACGCCCACCCCGATCTGGCGGGCAAGTTGGCGCAGGCCAAACGTCTGACCGCCGATTCGACCGCCGAACAGGCCAGCGCGGGCCTTGACGCGCTGACCGATGCCGAACGCGCCGACATCACCGCGCTGAACGAAACCTATATGGCAAAGCACGGCTTTCCCTTTATCATCGCCGTGCGCGACCACGACAAACCCGGCATCATCGCCGCGATGAAGCGCCGCGTCGATAACGACACCCAGACCGAACGCGCCGAGGCGGAACGCCAAGTCACCCGCATCGGCGAATTGCGACTGAAAGAGATGTTGAAATGACCGACCGCGACCCCGACAGCGACCAGATCACCGGCACCGGCGGCGCGGCAGATCAGCCGCCCGCAGGCGCGCCGACCGGCGATCCGATCCGCATCACCCAGCCCGTCGCGCCCAGCCCCTATGCCGGCCCCGTCGCGGGCCTGCCGCCGCAGACCGGGCTGACCACCGATACCGCCGTCTTTACCGAGGCTTACGCCGTCATCCCCCGCACCGTCATGCGCGACATTGTGACCAGCTATCTGCCCGGTTGGACCGGAATGCGCATGTGGATGATCGCCCGCCCGCTGTCGGGCTTTGCCGAAACCTTTTCGCAATATATCGTCGAACTGGCCGAAGGCGGCGGCTGCGACGCCCCCGAGGATGACCCCGAGGTGCAATCCGCCATCTTCGTCACCGGCGGAGATCTGGACGTAACCATCGACGGGCAGACCCACAACCTGCACCCCGGCGGCTTTGCCTATATCCCGCCCGGTGCGGCATGGTCCGTGCGCAACGCCACGCCCGGCAACTGCGGCTTTCACTGGTGGCGCAAACGCTGGCAACCGGCGGCAGGGGTGGATAAGCCCGACCCGATTGTGGTGCAGGAACAAGACGTTGCGCCGTCCCCCATGGCCGATACCGATGGCGCTTGGGCCACGACGCGGTTCATGGACCCGGCCGATCTGCGCCACGACATGCACATCACCGTGGTGACGTTCCTGCCCGGCGGCTCGATCCCCTTTGCTGAAACCCACGTCATGGAGCACGGCCTGTTCGTGCTGGAAGGCAAGGCCGTCTATCGCCTCAACCGCGATTGGGTCGAGGTCGGGCCGGGCGATTTCATGTGGCTGCGCGCCTTTTGCCCGCAAGCGTGTTACGCTGGCGGGCCGGGGCGGTTCCGTTATCTGCTGTATAAGGATGTCAACCGCCACGCGCCGCTGTGGAAGAATGGCTGATGGGGCGATCCCCCGCCGTCCTTTGGCGGGGGATGGACAGATCAGATACAGCGCCCGCCATCAACGGTCAGGGCCGCGCCGGTAATCATCCCGGCCTCGTCCGAGGCAAGGAAACAGGCGGCGTTGCCCAGATCCTCGGGCGTGGAAAAGCGGCCGATCGGGATGGTGGACAGGAACTTGGCCCGCATCTCGGGGGTGTCCTCACCCATAAAGCTGGCCAGCAGGGGCGTTTCGCCCGCCACCGGGCACAGCGCGTTCACGCGAATACCTGCGGGGGCCAGTTCCACCGCCATGGCGCGGGAGGCGGTAATCATCCACCCCTTTGACGCATTATACCAGTTCAGGCGCGGGCGCGGCGAGATACCGGCGGTCGAGGCCACATTGATGATCGACCCCGCCCCGGCGGCCTTCATCGGCGGCACCAGCGCGCGGGCGGTCAGATAGACGGATTTACAGTTCACCGCGAACACGCGGTCAAATTCATCTTCGGCCACTTCCTCCAGAGGGGTGGGCAGATGGGTGATTCCGGCGTTGTTCACCAGAATGTCGATGCGCGACAGCGTGCTGATCGCCGCCTGCGCCATGGCCGACACCGACGCGCCGTCGGCCACATCCACCTGCTGTGCGACACCGCCGATTTCAGCGGCCATGCTGACGGCAGCATCGCCGTTCAGATCGGCGATCATCACCCGCGCCCCCTCGGCCGCGAATTTCCGCGCGATCCCTGCACCAAAGCCCGAGGCCCCCCCGGTGACGATTGCGGTCTTGCCTTGCAGTCGCATCTTGTTCTCCTTTCGCTGACGGGTCAGCTTAGGCCGGGCGGGCGGCGCGGCAAGGGGGATTGCGATGCGGATCACCGATCACGCGCTGGACATGGGCGGCGCCACAGTTGCGGCGCGTGTCTGGCACCCGGATGCCGCCACCCGTCTGCCAGTGCTGTTGCTGCACGATTCGCTGGGGTCGGTGGCGCTGTGGCGCGATCTGCCCAAGGAACTGGCACGACAGTCGGGCCGTGTGATCGCGGCCTATGACCGGGTGGGATACGGGCTGTCATCGCCGCGCCATGACCGGCAACCGCTGGACTTCATCACGCGCGAGGCGGATATGGCACGGCGCGTGGCCGATGGGCTGGGGTTGGATCGCCTGGTCATCGCGGGCCACAGCGTCGGCGGTGGCATGGCGGTGGAAACAGCGGCGCAGCACCCGGATCGCGTGGTGGGGCTGCTGACGATTTCGGCGCAGGCTTTCCTTGAGGATGCGACCCGGCGCGGCATCGAACAGGCCCGCGCGTTTTATGCCGATGCGGACGCGCTGGCCCGTGTGGCCCGCTATCACGGCGATAAGGCGCGGTGGGTGGTGGACGCCTGGACGGAAACCTGGCTGCACCCTGATTTCGCCGATTGGTCGCTGAATACGGCCTTGCGGCAGGTGCGCTGCCCGGCACTGGTCATCCATGGCGAGGCCGATGAATATGGCACCGAAGAACACCCGCGCCGGATCGCAACGGCAACCGGCGCGCGACTGGTGATCGTGCCGGGCGCGGGCCATCTGCCGCATCGCGAGGCCCTGGGGCTGGTGATGGATGAGATGGTGGGGTTTCTGCGCGACCTGCCCTGAGCATCATCGGGAACCGGCCTCTGCCTTGATCTGCCCGGCAAGGGCAGTGCGCAGGGGCAGCACCTGATCGTTCAGCGCAGCGATTTCGGCGGCCTGCGGGTCATCGCCTGTCAGCGTTTCCACTGTGACCATCAGCGCGTCAATGGCACGGCCCATCGGTGCGGCATCGTTTTCCAGCAGCAGCCAGACGGTCGCGCCTTGCAGCGCGGCGATGCTGTCTTGCGCCATGCTGCGGGCCAGATCGGCGGGCAGCGCCTGAGCCAGCAGATCAGTGCAGAGCGTCAACAGCCCATTGAAGAACTGCCGGTTTGCATCCGCCACCGGGGGCGGCACATCGCCGTAAAGCAGATGCAGCCCAACGCAGCGCCGCCCCGCTGTCAGATGCCCGGCAATCCCGTCCAGCAGCGCACGATAGCGGGCGGGCAGATCGTCGCCGGTTACCGTCAGCGCCTGAAGCTGTGTCAGGGTCAGGCCCAATGCCGCGACAGCCAGTTCATCCTTGCCGGAAAAACGGCTGTAAAGGCTGGCCTTACGCAGCCCCGCCTGTGCGGCCAGATCGCCCATGGAAAACCCGGCATAGCCGTGATCGCGGAATATGTCGCGGGCCAGCGCGATCAGGGTCTCGCGGCTTGTCTTGGTCATGGATCGCGCCTTAAACTACCTATCGGTCGCTTTTAGGGCGGATTGGCAGAAAGGTAAAGCATGACAGAGGATTGGCGGCCCCATCCGGGCGAGGTTCAGATGCGCGGACTGATGGGCGCACCATGGGATGAGACCGGGCTGCGGGTCATGATCGCCGATGTGATCCGCCCCGGCATGGCGCGCTTTATCGCCGCGCAGCCGTTCTTTTTCATCGCCACCGCCAGCGCCACGGGCAGCTGCGATTGCAGCTTTCGCGGGCGCGATTACGGTGCGGACGGGCAGCCCCTGCCCGCGCTGGTGGTGCTGGATGACCGACGGCTGGCATTCCCCGATTTTCGCGGCAACGGGCTGTTTCAATCGCTGGGGAATCTTTGCGTGAACCCGCAGATCGGGATGCTGTTCATGGATTTCCACCGACAACAACGGGCGCGGGTGAACGGCACGGCGCGAATCGTCGCGCCGGATCGCGACATCTGGCCCGGCGCGCAGGCGATGGTCGAGGTGGCGGTGCAGCAGGTTTATGGCAATTGTCCCGCGCGGATACCGCGCATGACCATGCTGGCAGAAAGCGATCTGATGTGGAGCTAGGGTTTGCGTCCCGCGATGGCCGGGGGCCAGCCCCCGGACCCCCGGGATATTTCTGGACAGAAGATACGGCTTGCGTCCGCAGCCTAAACCGCCATCCCATGCCGCCCGGCCAGATCGGTGAAGAACTGCCATGCGACGCGGCCGGAACGGGCGCCCCTTGTGGCTTGCCACTCGATCGCCTCGGCGCGCAGGGTTTCGGGGGCGATGGTCAGGCCCGCCGCGCGGCAATAGCCGTCGATCATCGCCAGATATTCGTCTTGGCCGCAGGGGTGAAAGCCCAGCCAGAGGCCGAAGCGGTCTGACAGCGAGACTTTTTCCTCGACCGCCTCGCCGGGGTGGATGGCGGTGGCGCGTTCGTTGTCGATCATGTCGCGTGGCATCAGGTGGCGGCGGTTCGAGGTGGCGTAAAGCACCACGTTTTCGGGGCGGCCAGCAATGCCGCCGTCCAGCACGGCCTTGAGCGATTTATAAGTGGCATCGTCGTGGCTGAAGGACAGATCGTCGGCGAACAGCAGGAAGCGGTGGTCCTTGGCGCGGCCCAGCAGGGACAGCAGGCGGCTGACCGAGGCCAGATCCTCGCGGCTGATTTCCACCAGCACCAAGGGCAGGCCCTGCGCGCGGGCCGCCGCGTGAACCGCCTTGACCAGCGAGGATTTACCCATGCCCCGCGCCCCCCACAGCAGTGCGTTATTCGCGCCATGGCCGCACGCGAATTGCAGCGTATTGGCCAGCAGGGTATCGCGCGCACGGTCGATGCCGATCAGTTGCACCAGATCGACGCGGGCCACGGTTTCAACCGGATCAAGCCGGTCGGGGTCGGGGTGCCAGACATAGGCGGATGCGCCGGTGAAATCCGGGGCGGGCACGGGCGCGGGGGCCAGACGTTCCAGCGCCTCGGCGATGCGGATCAGCGGATCGGTGGTCATGCTTTTTCGTCGTCTTCCACCCACAGGCCCTGCGCGCGCAGTTCGGCCTCGCGCCGCTTTTCGATGCGTTTGACCAGTTGGATCGAGATTTCGTAAAGGCCATAGATCACGGTGAACAGGACGATTTGCGACACCACATCGGGCGGTGTGACAATGGCGGCCAGCACCATGATACCAAGGATGGCATAGCGGCGCACGCTGGCCAGACCGGCAGATTCGACCAGACCCGCCTTGCCCATCAGGGTCAGCGCCACGGGCAATTGAAACGACAGGCCGAAGGCCAGAATGAATTTGGTCGTCAAGGTCAGATATTCGCTGACCGATCCCTGAAAGACGATGCCTGCCATCGGGTTGGGTGTGCCCGTCACCTCATCCGGCAGGGTCATCGGGCCTTGCTGAAAGCCCAGGAAGAAACTGTAGGCCATCGGCAAGATGACGTAATAGGCGAAGGCCGCGCCCAGAAAGAACATCGCGGGCGATGCAATCAGGAAGGGCAGAAAGGCCTGCTTTTCGCTGCGATACAGGCCCGGCGCGACGAACCGCCACAATTGATAGGCAATGATGGGAAAAGCCAAGATAAAGCCGCCCAGAAAGCTGATCTGGATCGCGACGATAAAGCCTTCCTGCAATTTCAGCAAAATCAGCCCGCATTCCTGCCCGCGATTTTCCAGCGCGGCACAGATCGGGCGGGTCAGAAAGTTATAGATCGGGTTCCACACCATATAGCAGAGCAGCATGGCCACGACGAAGGCCAGCAGCGACCAGATGATCCGGGTGCGCAGTTCTTTCAGATGCTCGATCAGCGGGGCCGAGGAATCGTCGATCTCATCGGGTCGTTTGGTCTGTCCGGCCACGTCAGCCCTCGTTCATGTCGCTGCGGCGCACGGCGCGCAGTCGGCGGGTGCCCCGTGCCGGAGTCGTGAATGCGGGATCGGGCAGATCGGCCGTCCTGATCGTTGAACCGGCGGCCGGGTCGGGGACAGCGGCGGGCGTCGGGGCAGCCGGATCGGGCTGGGCGGCACGCGATGACGGCACTGTGGGGTCCCATTTCTCGAATCGTTCGGCGGCGCGATCCAGTGCATCCAGCCCGAGGTTCTTTTTCGAGGCGATGCCTTTGACATCACGCAGCGTCGAGGCCGCGTCATCCAGACCCGACGATTTCGCGGCATCGTCCATGGCCTGCGAAAATTCGCGCGCCATGCCACGCGCCTTGGCGGTAAACCGGCCAAGGGCGCGAAACAGCCGTGGTAAATCCTCGGGGCCGATGACGATCAGCGCGACGACGCCGATCACCAAAAGCTCGCTCCAGCCGATGTCCAGCATGGCGGCGCGGCCCCGTTCAGACGCGATCGTTGGTGTGCGGCGTCACATCGCGGGCCTTTTCGCCCGGCACGTCCTTGGGTTCGGCGGCGGCCTTTTCGATTTCGTCATTGCCGTCCTTGATGCCCTTTTTGAAGGCGGTGATTCCCTTGCCCACCTCGCCCATAAGCGAACTGACCTTGCCCCGTCCGAACAGGACCAGCACGATCACCGCAATCAGCAGAAGGCCGGGAAGGCCGATGTTATTCAGCATGACTTTACCCCTTTGCAGGCGGACAATCCGCCCGACGCATCGTTTTTAGGGTGTCGGGGCCGTGATTGCAAAGCCCGTTTACGTGATCGGCGCCGCGAATTGCCGCAGCGCCGGTTGCAAGGCAGGCGATCAGGCTGCCAGATGCTCTTCGAAATAGCTTTGCAGCTTGTCGAAGGGGATCATGTCGAGGT